>DATFWY010000041.1:0-11721 GCA_035258805.1 Blastocatellia bacterium
TTACCATTTGAATTTACCGTAAACAAAGCAACAAAAACGGTATCGGTAATCAGAGAATTTGCAGCCGAACTTTCGCTGGTATGGGATGCTTTTACCAAACCAGAAATTCTTGACCAATGGTGGGCTCCGCGACCCTGGGTATCAAAAACAAAACATATGGATTTCAAAGTTGGCGGACGAAGATTTTATGCAATGGTGAGCCCGGAAGGAGAAGAACGATGGTCAATTCAGAAATATACTTCCATTAGTCCAAAAACCAATTTCAAGTTCTTCAACGCTTTTGCTGACAAAGATGAAAACCCTGAATTACCCGGTTCTGATTGGGATCTGAATTTCAGCGAGCAAAACGGAACTACAACCGTGCGTGTTTCTATTTACAACGAATCCCTTGCCCGTATGGAGAAGATGATTGAAATGGGCTTCAGCGAAGGATTCAAAATGACATTGAACAGCCTGGAAGATCTGTTGACACAATTATCGCGACCGAAGGAGATAAAATAATGAGAAGAATAATTGCATGTGAATTTATGACACTTGATGGTGTCATACAGTCCGGCGGCGGGCCGGAGGAAGATGACAGCGGCGACTTCAAGTATGGCGGGTGGTTTTTCGGCTATGCGGACGAGGTGGCGGGGGCCGTGATACAAGAGCGGCTGAAAAAGCCGGTAGATCTGCTGTTAGGACGCAAGACCTTTCAGATTTGGGAACCATACTGGCCGACGCATTCGGACTTCTGGCCGAACGTCATGACCGCAACAAAGTACGTCGCCTCGAATACACGTGATTCAAGCGAATGGCAGTCTACCGTATTCTTAAACGGCGATGTCGCGGAAAAAGTAAGGGAGCTAAAGCACCAGGACGGACCGGATTTGCACGTATTCGGAAGCGCAAATCTGCTGCAGACGCTCTTTAAAAATGATCTTGTTGATGAGTTGCAGCTCATGATATTTCCGATCACGCTTGGCACCGGAAAACGTCTGTTTACCGACGGCACTATCCCGGCAGCCTTCAAGGTGACCGAGAGCCAAGTCTCTCCAAACGGCATCATTATTGTGAACTACGAGCGTGATGGCGAGGTCAAAACCGGCGTGTCTCAGATCGAAGAGAATGATTGAGAATCGTCGACACGAAACGCTAAACCGAACCAACTGATGCAGTAAAATTGAAGCGGGCGAGATTTGAAAAGGCAAAGTAAGCAACCCGTAATCTTATATTTACTATGAACGTACAAGAACAGATCCAAAAGTATATCACCAGCCAACCTGAACCAAAGCGCAGCGATATGCAAGCGTTACACCGCATCATTCTGGAAGTAATGCCAGCATGTAAATTATGGTTCTTAGATGGTAAAAACGGTGAAAATAAAACTGTTTCTAATCCTAATATAGGATACGGACTTCACACCATAAAATATGCTGATGGAACAACCAGAGAGTTTTATCAAATTGGTTTGAGCGCAAATCAAACCGGAATCTCTGTCTATATCCTTGGTATCGAAGATAAGAAATACTTAGCCCGGACATATGGAAAAGAACTCGGCAAGGCGAGCGTGACCGGGTATTGCATTAGGTTCAAAACTCTAAAAGAGATAAACATTGAAATACTTGAAGCGGCAATCCGATATGGATTTGAGGCTCCGAATGAAAAAGGCGCCTCGATGAAATAAGTTTTTCGTGTAATCGGTCTTCCTTCCGACCGACCATTGGTTTTTTCGGCGGCGATCGTGGCTTTCATTAGAGACGTATTCGCCACGTGAGAAAGGTCATTAATATGAATCCAAATATGAAGACGACAGCTTTTTTTCTGGGGATGCTGCTGGCGGTGTTTCTGTCGAGGGGCGTGTTGGGGCAGCAAAAACCAACTACGGGCTATGCGCCGGTGGGCGGTCTCAAAATGTATTACGAGATCCACGGGAGTGGTGAGCCAGTGGTATTGCTCCACGGCGCGTTTATGGCGATTTCAGGCGACTGGAATGTTTGGATCGGCGAACTTTCCAAAACGCGGAAAGTGATTGCCATCGAAATGCAGGGTCACGGGCGTACCGCCGACATCAACCGCGAACTTACTTATGAAAACCTCGCCGACGATGTGGGGGGGCTGCTCGATTACCTCAAGATCCCAAGCGCGGACATCATCGGTTACAGCCTTGGGGGCGGCGTCGCTATCCAATGTGCGATCCGCCATCCGGAAAAAGTGCGTAAGGTTGTCAGTATTTCAGCCCCGATCCGCCGCGACGGCTGGGTCAAGGAAGGGAACGACTTTTGGCCAACCTTCACGTGGGAAGTGTTCAAAGGCACTCCCATAGAAGCCGAATATAAGAGGCTAAGCCCGACGCCTGAAAAATTCCCGGATTTTGTCAATCACATCAAAGCGCAGGTTTTGAGACCATACGACTTCGGTGCCGACAAACTCAAAGCCACCAAAGCGCCGATGTTTTTTATCTTCGGCGACGCCGACGGCGTGCGGCTCGATCACATCGCGGAAATGTACCGGATGAAGGGCGGCGGCGAGATCCATGGCGACATGCAGCCGCGCTCGGCGTCGAGATTGGCAATTTTGCCCGACACAACACACGTTACGCTGATGAACCGCAACAGCATGTCCATTATCGTCCCGATAGTGAACGACTTTCTCGATGCGAAGCCCCAAAAGCAATAGATACCTGGGCATCATTATTGTGAACTACAAGCGAGATGGAGAAGTTAAGACAGGTACTGTTGGGGAATAAAACGAAGATAGCCCTTGTATGGGTTCATCGCACGCTCCCTCTCGTTAGCCCTAATTGGACAAATCGGTTGTTTTGTCTAATAAGAGTCAATCCTGAAAGCCTGCGCGTTGATGGGCAGCCGCGCCGCAGATATACAGTCCGGGCGCGCCTCGTAACGACTAAATGATCGGCTCCACCTTCCATTGAAATAATACTGACCGACACTATCAATTGGGTCGAATTTCATCTGGCAGACCCAGAAAAACTGACCCTGCAATCACCTGTGACTTTTGAAGAACGGGCGACCTGCCCTCGATGGGACAAAGCTATCTCCGAATGGTTCCCAAATGAAGACACTGCCAAATGTGTGCAAAGGCTCGTAGGGCAAGCGGCGCTCGGCATTGTGCGCGATCATATTTTTGTCATCCATTCCGGCGGTGGTCTTAACGGCAAAGGAACATTCACTAGGGCACTCGCATGTGTTTTGGGAGACTACGCGACGACCGTTGATTTGGCGCTGCTGACTGAAACGCGCCACGGTGCACACGACGCATCTACCTCCGTGCTGTTCAGGCGACGTTTAGCTTTTGCGAGTGAGACGAGTCGACGTGTGCGGCTGGCAGAGGCGCAGGTGAAAAACCTGACAGGCGGCGATGCCATACAAGCACGCAGGCTATATGAAAACCCCTGGCAATTTGAGCCGACTCCGCTTGAGCAGATAACAGAAGTATTACAGCACATTGAGCCGTCATACCGATTGTTCTTTGTGGTGATGTGTGTAACTGGCGTTAGAATTGGCGAGGCTTGTCCTTGGCGTCAGCAAGGATTGCTACTGGTTTACTGATGCGGATTTGTTGCGATAGCTGTAGCGGAGGCTGCACACAGGTCACACTCGTGGTCTGCACAATCAAAGTCTGCACAATCTTATACCTTGGTTTCGTTCGGAGAGGTAAGTCGGAAAAAGCAGAGAGGAGGTTGCGATCTTAGGAGCGAGTTGCGAGATGAAGCCTTCGACTCATCCATTTGCTGCCGATCCAAAAACCGGCGAGAGCGGTGAGATGACAACCGGCCACGCCCAACGCGAACATCGTCAGCGAGTAATGCAAAGGCAGCAGACGAATCACAGAGCTCGCCCAGACCAAGGCGTACACTGAGGTGATCACTAGTCTCGCCCAGAACTCGCGATATCTTGCGACTCGGCTCACGAAGAGGCCGAGCGCCAGGCCGGTCAATGTCCTCGTTAGCGCAATCAACGCCAACGCGAGGCCCGGCATCCTCGAAGCACCGCGGAGCCAGTAAATCCAGGGCAGATAGGCGTACAGTAGAACGGCTGCGGAAAATGCCGAGAGGAGGAGCACGCGCCCACGCCCGGGCCGGTTCATCAACAGGACCCATAGATTGCGTAGCGCTTCGCGCTGATACCACCGACTGGCCGCGCGAGCCCCGGACGTCCTCAATCTGTGATTGAACTCCTCGAGCAAGTCACCTTCGATCTGCTGGAAATCAGGATCGTCCTCGAAAGCGTGCAGCAAGAGTGAAGCCCACTTTGGGGGCATGCGAGTGTTAGGCACTGTCGTTCTCCAGAGCTAGGTTCATCCCATCCACTAACCCGCCGAACGAGCGATGGATGTGGTTGAGGGCATCCAGACCAGCAGGAGTAATACGGTAGTAACGCTTGGCGCGTCCGCCGCGTTCTGGCGTTGGTTCGCCGAGAGATGAAGTAACAAAGCCTTTCTGCTCGAGCCTGCCGAGGCCGGTGTAAATGGCGCCGATGGAGACATCTCTTTCAGCGTTGTCGATTAGTTCACGTCGAATTGTGACTCCGTAGGCATCGTCGCTGCGACGGAGCACGGCGAGCAGCAGCAATGATTCAAAACTGCCCAAAAGACGAAGGTTTTTCATAAGAACTGCATTGTAGTATAAATAGTGAATCGGATCAAGTGATAAATTGATGCAGGCAAAGAAGTGCCAGGTCGGCAAGAAAATGCCGCCCGACGGCACGAGAATGCCGGGCGACACGAACAGCGCAATCGAGCTTGAGTTCTAAGAGCCCAAGCGCAGTTACTACAACTCTAATTCAGGTGACGCGGTAGCTTGGATTATGGGAGGCGGAAATAGATAGAGCGACTGGGTCGAGATCCCGCCCGGCTGACTTGTCGGTTAGTGAGGCTAACTGTCGCTAGGTTAACTTGGTGATTGGATTCCATGATCTTGGAAAAGAATATCTCTAAATTCGTGATACCTCTTAGGACTGATATTCCACGCGCGACATATTTTCGGGTCTCTTCGCAGCGTGGCACCTTGTAACCTGACCTGATTACCGCATTCTCCCCACCATTGTAACCAGCTAGAACAAGATCGATCCTACCGCCGAACATTTGATTCAAGTCGCTCAAGTACCGCGCGGCTGCTAAGCGAGTATCGGCTTATCTTCATGACAGCCGCGATTACGGGTCTACGCAGAGGTGAGTTGATCGGCTTGCAGTGGCGCGACTGCGACGAGGAGAAGCAGAGCCTCGCGATCGTGCGAACGTACACCAGAGGGGCGATTGAGGAACCCAAGACGGAGGCACGCATCAGAACGCTGCGTATTCCTAGCGCTCTGGTCCAACTTCTGACGCAGCATCGGTCAGCAGCTCAGTTCAAAGAACCGAGCGATTTCATTTTCGCTCGGTCCGACGCGCTGCCGTACGACGCAGATCACTTGCGACGCGTTGTCCTTTATCCCGCTATGGAGCGAGCGGGCATCGAACGAAGTCCACGCTCTCACGGATTTCATTTGTTCAGGCACTCGGCGGCGAGTATTGTTCACGCGCTTACGAGCGACCTGAAACTTGCCCAGGAGCTTCTCGGGCATGCGACCATCGCCACGACAGCCGACATCTACACTCATCTGCTAGATGACGCGAAGGCTGGAGCTACTACGGAGTTGCTGGCTAGTGAGTTGATCCAAGGAAAAAGGGACAGATCAGAAGGCATTTTATGCCCCTTTTCTGCCCCGATTTTTCTTAACTGGTTGCGGGGGCGGGATTTGAACCCGCGACCTTTGGGTTATGAGAACGAAGGAAATTTATCCCGTGTCCTGTTTTCTTTGCTTTAGCTCACCTCAATTACCCCGACTTTTGATAATTTAACACGGTTTTGTGACCCAATTTGTGACCCAGGTTTCGAGATTGGGGTGCTGCTTTCGATGAACTTGTATAACTTGATTTTGATCACACATAAGGATCAGTCTTTTGCCCTAGTTCTGAACTTACTCCTGCCTTCGCGCAGACTTCCCGAATTCGCGACCAAAGAAGTGATGGACATAAAAAGGCCGAAGAACGAGGGCTTCAGCCATGTGCCTGGTTGCAATCGCCCTATCGTAAACAGATCACGATCTTCTGCGGCGCGAGGGCTCAGACAATGACACAGAAAAAGCTTCGCACCATAGGACCGCGCTAGAGCCACTGCATACTCGAGCCCCTCAGTCGTCTCCGAGGACAAGTCCGTCGGGAAGAGGATCCGTTCAAGAAATATTCGCTCATTCTTGCGCATAGTGTGCTTCGCCCATCTGCTCTATCATTATGACTCTGCTCACCCACTTACTTGCGAATCGTTATTAGAGGTGAAGGTGCAAACTGTATGCCGGTCATAAACGACGCCATTGTGGACGATTGGCACGCAGTTATATGAGGAGCTGCGTTGCGGAGCCATAAGTGCAACTTTTCGCTCACCGATTGGCAAATTATCAACACTATCTGACCCGCAACGTCGCGGCATTGGTACAGATAGCCACTCTGGTAGTCTTACGATCTTAATTCAACGTCAGAACGCCGAAGCAACTTTAACGGCCCGCCTCGGGACTCAGGCAGGGTCGCAGTCGATAAACCAGATCAACTAATGCGGCAACCGTTGTGCCGATCAGCGCGCGTCAAGCTAAGTGGGCCTTCACGCTCTCGATCAAGAAGTTAACGAATCCTCTCCAGACCTGACGCGCATAACTTAGCCTATCACTGCGTAAAACCAGCCAGTTCGTGTCAAAGTTTTTTCATCTATACCTGAACGGGCGCCTAGAAAGCGAAGGAATCCGAATGGCCTTCCGGGCACGCTTCTTGCCCTTGTTCAAGTGTAGTGGTAGCGCGACGCGCCAACTGCTAAGAACCGAAATCGAATTTTGAGAGGGTAATATGGTAACTAATCAAAACGCGACAATCGCACGAACGATCAATGATGCAAGAGCTGGCGCTTCAAGCCCCAGCTATCAGGCATATCGAATCCTTCACCTGGCATTCATCGTCGCTCCCATTGTAGCCGGGCTCGATAAGTTTTTTCACTTGCTGGTGAATTGGGACCAGTATCTGCCGCCTATAGTCAATAACTTCGTGGGCGGTCACGGGCATGAATTAATGCTGGGCGTTGGAGTCATCGAGGTTGTGGCGGGGATAGGCGTCGCCTTCAAGCCGAAGGTTTTCGCTTATGTAGTAGCCGCTTGGCTGCTCCTGATTATAGTCAACCTGCTGATGATTCCAGGTTATTTCGATGTTGCAATGCGCGACTTCGGATTGTTGCTCGGCGCGCTGGCGCTCGCCCGATTGAGTAGCGAGTTCGATCGCTAATTAGATGCGCTTGGTGTAAGGTATTCGAAGATCTCAAAGCTCGACGACGAACAGTCTCGAGGCTCGAACCGAGAACCCGCCACGCCGCCTTTGGCCGCTTGATATTGGAGCGAGTTATGATGAAAGAAGACCTTAACACATCTCCTAAGCCAAGCCTGAGTGGCATGCAGAGCACCATAGATTACACGACAGCGCCTGTTGGTTTATGCATAAGAGGGCAAATGTGGACGGGCCAGACAACCACGTTTACAGAACTGTGTCCAAAGTGTAGGAGAGTCGGACTTGCATCCACTAGCCTAAATGAAAAGAGAATCATGGTTCAACGAGGCCGCGTCATTGGGGATATGCTTGAGGGCATTGATTACTGCGAGCTCTCGATTTCAACGCACCAACAACCGCACGCCGATCATCACACAAAAGAGTACGAACGACTTGTCGAAGCTACACCGAACAAAGGACGGAAGGAGTTTCTAGCCACAATACTAGAAAAGTTTTCGCAATCATTTACGTCACGTCTCAAGTGGATAACACATATGTGGATTTAATTAGTTATGCGGTGTTAAAGACACCTGCCTCAGCGAGGCTGTCTAGCAACAGGTGAAAGTAGATGAATCCCGCATACGGTTTCCATTTTGCAAGTAATCGTCGCGTTCCCTCATAATCCAGCGGTTTGTTCAGACCCAACCACCGTTTCATGTTGTTTCGCGCACCAACATCATCACCCGGGAAAACGTGTAGCCGTCCCAACCCGCGCAGAAGCGCGTACTCCGCCGTCCAGCGGCCCACGCCCCTGAACTGAAGCAGTCTGGCGAGGGCAGCTTCATCATCGAAGGCCGCCAGATACTCCAACTCAACGCGCCGGTCAACGATCGCACCAGACAATTCTGTTAGAGCGAACGCTTTCTGGCGACTAAGCTTCAACCGTCTCAGTTCTTCCGTTTCCAGCTTGACCAGGACGGTCGGTTGCGGAAAAGCGTGCATACCACCGCCGTTGATGGAAGCCCCGTAGGTTTGAGCAAGGTTGTTCAGAATGCGGATGCCCAGCGTGAGCGTGATCTGCTGGCATGCAATGCCGTTCGCCAGGGCTTCAAACAGAGTGGGGAAGCGTGGTGGTTTTAGCCCGGAAAACCGTTGAGCCAACATCCGAAGCCGACGATCAGTTTCGGCAAGACGATAAAACCCTGACAGGCTCGCTTGTAGACCCAACATCCGATTCAGAGCCACTGTCACGGACGACTGGGTGGCGCGTTGTGGCCGCGCCCCAGTGACTGTGACTTCAAGCCGTGGCGCATCCGGCGGCCCCTTTTGTGTTACCGCAACTTCCACGGGCTTGCCGTTCAGCGGCAGCACACGCCGGTAGGTCTCGCCATCCCAACGATCTACCTCATTGTCCTGTCGGCGGCGCAACGCCCATACCGTCAGGTCAAGCCGGAAGGGCGGTGCTGGTTCGAGTGAAAAAATGAAATGGCTCAACGACTGCTGTCCCTTACCCCGCTAACCTTGTTTAAGGAATCGCTTCAAAACCAGAGCGCCGTTGTGCTCCTCATCTCGCGCCGCGTAAATCAGGGTGATCGTACCGTTTTTAGCTTTGCGCTTGAGCAGCTTGATCAGCTCGTCTTTGTTCTTGAGTTCCTTTTGGTAACGCCTGCGAAACTCATCCCACTTCTTCGGATCATGCCCAAACCAGCGTCTAAGTTCCGTGCTCGGCGCGACATCCTTCAGCCACAAATCTATTTTGGCTTGTAGCTTGGTCAAACCGCGCGGCCAGAGGCGTTCAACCAATATGCGCTCGCCATCATCCTTAGAAGGTTTCTCGTAAGCCCGTTTCAAATTGATCATGCTCACCTCGCGAACGCCGTCAACAGGAAGGCTACACCTGTCCTGCTCATAGGCAGACGAGCTCTTCCGGCGCGACTGCTGCCGCTATCCTTTCTGATCGCGTTTCATAGATTCTGCCCAGCCGGTCGCGGCTCCTCTGGGGCTCAGAAACATCGCTTGACTACTGCCGTAAGGATCGCATGCCGCCATCCCTATGTTCTCCAACCGCCCGAGCTTTACACTGCGCCGTTAGGCCAGGAAATCGTCAGCAGTATTGCGCTCTGTTCAATGGCTTCGAGATCGTGCTCAAGCGCGCGATCAAGCACGAGTAAGTGGCCTGCGTCCAGGTCGACGATCTCTTCGGGCAATTGGAGCTTCGCGCGTCCGCTCAGCATGTGGATCGAGATGCGAGCGTCAGCCTTGTGCTTCTCTAGACGCACGCCCTTTTTCAAGGCAATCAGCACGATCCTTAGGTCAGGCTGCTTCACTAGAGTCTTCGAGTTGTGGCCTGTTCGTACCCAGGCCTCTTCGTGATGGAGTTGCGCGACCTCTTTTGATAGGCTGAAGGCCATCAGCGGCGCAGCCAAATGTCCTGCAAGCGACTCGTGACCCGTGTGGCCTTCTTTCTCTTGGGAGCCTTTCTGTTGAGCATTGGTCATTGCGTTGCCTCCTTCGTAAACAAAGTCGCCTACCGGGCGGGCGCGTTGGAGAGGCCGCTAAAGAAGTAGCGCGGCTTCTTCATGCGCACTTCGTGAAAGAGGAAGAATACGCGATGCCACCGCTCATACTCGCCCAGACCAGAGGAACTCGGCGCGCCGTAGAATTTCCTCGAAGCGTGGGTCATCACGCAATGGGTCGAGAAGCGGGTCAATCTTCAACCGCCCAAAGACTTCGTACGACTTACTCAGTTCGGAAAATGCTTTATCCTTCTCGCCAAGGGCGGCGAGGAATATCACCAGATTGTGTCGAGACAGGCCGGCTGGCCTTTGCCCTCCGGTCATCGCTCGCAAGAAGCCGTGCCATCCACCTTTGGCAAAACTATCCCTGACGAGCGTCGCGGTTTGTCGTTCTCCCATTAGATCCTGGTACCGGGCATATTCCTCAACGGCTTTGTTGTAGCTTCCTGTTGCTTGGTAGACGTTGGAAAGGATGGAATGGGCCCTCTCAAATTTGTCATCCAATTCGATCGTCTTCTTCAGTTGCGCGATTGCTTCGTCATACCGGCGTGCGTAGAACAGGCCCTCGCCATATGTCACGTTGGCGATGAGGGAGAGAGGATCAATCTCTATCGCTCTCTGCAATTCAATAGATGCCTCTCCGTGTCTGCCAAGATAGAAGAGCATCACGCCGTACCATGTATGTGCCGTGGCGTAGTCTGGATTCAATTCAATGGCGATTTTGAATTCACGTTCGGCTGCGATGAAACTAGATTCACAAGTATTGGCCAGTCCGAGCGCGGCGTGCGCCTCATCTAAATTACCGTCCAGGGACAAGGCTTTCGTCGCTGCTTCTCGCGCCTGCCGCATCCCCTCGCGCACCGGTGCGTCGCGATAGAATGGGAGCAACACATAAGAATCGGCGAGACCGGCGTAAGCCAGCGCATAGTTCGGGTCGAGCAAGATTGCCTGATCAAAACGATCAATGGCTCTCTCTAAATCTATCGCAGTGCGCTTGTTCCAACAAAAGCGCCCTTTCAAATATAGTTGGTAGGCCTCCGAATCTGTCGTATATTTCTTCGACAGAATCTGCTCGTCCGCACCCGCCAACTTCACGCGTAATTTACCGGCGACGTCGCGAGCAATCTCGCTCTGCAAGGAAACGAGTTCAGTGTGGTTGCGGCTATATTGCTCGTTCCAGATGACGTTCTCTGTTCGCGCATCAGCCAGCTCCAAACTGAGCGTCAACACGTCGCCGCGCTGAACAATGCGCCCGTTTAGGATCGCCTGAACATTCAAGTCCTCGCCGACCGTACGCGGCGTAACATCTTTACCCTTGTAACGCGACACTGATGATAGGGCCTTTACATTCAATTTCGGGAGCCGTGATAAGTTGTATATCAGCGTTTCGGTCATTCCGTCAGAAAGGTAGTCAAGCTGCTGGTCGGCGTTGACATTTAAGAATGGCAAAACAGCCACCGAGTTAATGGTCGCATTGCCCTTGCGCGATACGAAGAAGTAAGTCGAAACCGCCAGCGTCAAAGCGATGACCGAAGCGGTCACCCACACAACGGTCGGCCGCTTATACTTTTCGATCAGATTGCCCAACGAGCTCTTTCCTATCAAAGAATTCATCAGGCCCGTCGAGCCAACCGGCCCATTTAAGGATTCGTCCTCTTCTGAGGTCGATGCGGCAGGCGCAACGAGCTGAAGGTCGATCGTTTCGCTCTCGCCGAATGAATCGCTGTCCACAAGCAGAACGCCATCGGCGCGACAAAAAGCGTGTGTGTCATCTGTCGCGACAATGTTGCACTTTGGACACCGTTTCATTTCAATTCATCTCTTCAGAACCCACGCGTGATAGAGAAATAGATAAGGTTCCGCTCGTGGCTGTGGCCGATCTCGATTCGACCCGCGAAACCTCTCGAATACCGGTACTGCA
>DATFWY010000042.1:0-37976 GCA_035258805.1 Blastocatellia bacterium
GCCGCACCCAGGTGCCTTGGATCGGCGGCAATCTCCAACAAGGTCTGGGAGGCGGCCCTAAACAGCAGGGCGTAAACCACTCTCTTGTTTTGAAGAGCTAAAGCGGAGAGCTGCTCAGGCAGCGTGAAAACCACATGAAAGTATTGGACCGGCAATAACTCGGCTGCCCTCTGCTGCATCCACTCCTTTCTGGCTGCGGCTCGGCATTTAGGGCGGTGCCTATTCCGGCAAGAGTTGTAAGCCATCTGCTGATGGCCGCACCTGGTGCACTGCTCCACGTGCCCACCGAGTGCGGCAGTACGACACTGGATGATGTCTCGAATCACACGACGCTGGTGGCAAGAAAGTGACTGAGTATCTAAGTCGACAGCCTTGAAGACATCCGCCAGTTCCAGATGTGGCCTAATCAAGAGGTACGTTGATCGATTCGCATCTTACCGACTTCTGTGTTCACGGCTCCGGACGACTTTATTTCTGTCAGAGGGACGGGCGTCCTGAAAACTCATCGGCTTTGCGTATCCATCTGTATAAGTCGATGGATCGAGCCGGGATAATACGACTGCCCCGGCAATCTGGATTCCATTGTCTAAGGCGTAGCGCAGGAACTCTGCTTTAGCTGATTTCGCGCGATATGAGGATGGTCCAGGAGCTGCTCGGACATTCCGACATTTCGATAACGTCGGCGGTATACGTCCATCCTGGTGATCGCGTCGTGACCGAGGCGTCGGAGCTTTTGACGCGAGAAATTCTCGGAAATTGTGACCCAGTTGTTACCCACAAGAGCGATCTCGTGAACTAAAAGTTAGCATCAAAAAGGTTCTTTGAATCGTGTGTTTGTAAAGTTTGTAAATTCTGATTGCCTCACGCTTCCATGAGATTCAATTGTGGTAGATTAGAACGACCACAATGCGAATCAAATACCACAGAACTCTTTCCACATTGCTTCTGATCGTGACATTGGTAGCTCTGCTGTCGGTGCTTGCGTTTCTTCAATATCGATGGTTAGGGCAGATAAGCGTCGCCGAACGACAGACCATGCAGACTAACCTGCGTACTCAGGGAAGGGTACTTCAGGAAGAAATTAACAAAGAAATCATCAACGCAGCGTCGCGAATCAGAATGAGCCTTGATGAATATCACAAGAAGAAATGGGATGAGCTCAGCGAACGCTATTCACGATGGAAGGAAACCGCTACTTACCCTGGATTGATCAAGACCGTCTTTGTCGCTCAACTTCATGAGGGACAATTTGAACTTATGCGCATTGATGATTCTGGCAAAAGGTTTGAACCGGCCGATTGGCCCGCGAGCTTTGCCGACATTCGCAAGCGATTCACACCGGCGCAGCGAGCTTACGCAAATACGAACGAACGGCGAGAAATGGAACACAAGCAAGAGGAGCGAAGCATCGGCTCCTTGATCGAGCATGGGTATGTATCCGAGGAAGTCCCTGCGCTGGTTCGATTCCTGGTCGAGTTCCAAAAAATGGAAGAGCCAAAGGACAACGCGGAACGTGAGCGCATCAGGATGGATATGATCGCAATGCTGCAGGAGTCTCCTCTCGCAATCATAGCTCTGGATATGGACTATATCCGGCAGACTTTTCTTCCAACCCTGTTCAAGCAACGCTTCACTGCCGATGGCGCCCTCGACTATGAGATGAACGTTGTCTTTCGAAAAGGTATAGAAGTTAAGCACGAGCGCTTCAGCGGCGTGTTGGAAGAAACGCAATCCGGATCCGGTGACCTTGCGCTGAATCTTTTCGTTGGACCCAGTTCTGCCGAGCTCAACCGCGGATCGCGTTGGCAAATTGTGGTTAATCATCGGGCTGGATCGCTCGATGCTGCGGTAGCGAGAGCTCGCAATCGAAATCTCATCATAAGCTTTGGAATTCTTTCGCTATTGGCGATCAGCACGATAATAATCATCGTGATTTCCAGACGTGCCCAAAGGCTCGCGCGGAAGCAAATGGACTTTGTCGCAGGAGTCTCGCACGAATTTCGCACGCCGCTTGCCGTGATCCATGCAGTGAGTGAGAACCTTGCCGATGGATTGATCAAAGATCAGCAGCAGATTGAACAATGTGGAGTGGTGATTCGGAATGATGTTCGACGCCTGTCGGGAATGGTCGAACAGGTGCTCGAGTTCGCAGGAGCATCACGGGGAAAGAACCTCTATCAACCACATTCTGTGAATCTGGAGGAAGTGATCGATCAGGCGCTTGCTGAGAATCCATCGCTGGAACCCGACCTCAATTGGCGCATTGAAAAAGAAATCGAACCGCATCTCCCGCCGGTGATGGCGGACCCCGCAGCGCTTACCAGCGCAGTGAGGAACATTATCGATAATGCAGTTAAGTACGGCGGAGATTCCCGGTGGATCGGAGTAAAGGCGAGAGTCAGCGCTAACAATGCAACTCCGCACGTTGAGTTTGCGATTGCAGACAGAGGCGTCGGGATTCCCGAATCGGACTTGCCGCACATTTTCGAACCATTTTACCGGGGTCGTGAAGTCATTGCGGCGCAGGTACACGGTAATGGTTTGGGATTGAGCCTGGTAAAAAATATCATCGATGCACACGGCGGTACCATCAAGGTTTCAAGCTCACCGGGCAAGGGCAGTGTTTTTACTTTGAGTTTACCGGCAGCGAATGGAGCAGCGGCAAAAGCTGATTGACGTATGCGGCGCGTGTTGATCATAGAAGATGAGCCCGGCCTGGTGATGGCGCTCACACAGCGATTTGGTAGCGAAGGCTACGAGGTCGAAACTGCAGCCGACGGCGAGCAGGGACTCGCTCTGGGATTAAGCGAGGTGTTTGACATCATTGTGCTTGATCTGATGCTTCCGCGCCGGAACGGCTTTGATGTGTGTCGCGACCTTCGCCAGCAGGGAATTAACACGCCTATTATCATGCTGACGGCCAGGGGCCAGGTAGTCGACCGAGTTGTAGGGCTCAAGCTCGGCGCGGATGATTATCTGACGAAACCGTTTGCGATGATGGAGTTATTGGCACGAGTCGAAGCACTCCTCAGGCGATCGGATTCTTCGCGTGCGTTCGTTGAAATAGGAGCATCATCGAAACGGCGATCACCCGGAGTATTCCAGTTCGGGACAGTGCGAGTGGACTTCAGGCAGACTTTAGTCACTCGCGACGACAAAGCTGTTAATGTTTCTGCTCGGGAGTTCAAGCTTCTTCAATATCTTATCGAGCATTCGGGTGCCACTGTATCACGTGACGAACTGTTGAACGAGGTGTGGGGATATAACACTCTGACAACGACAAGGACGGTGGATGTGCACATATCATCGTTGAGACAGAAGATAGAGGAGGACCCGCGTCATCCGAAGTCGATCGTTACGATCCACGGGTTTGGTTATAAGTTTGTAAGTTAGCCATAAAAAATACCACCCACGGAACGTGGGTGGTATTTCTTACTTGTCAGACCGCGGCTTTCCTTTGGTAGGACTGTCTGAAGCAAGAATTAGGTTTCCGTTTCAATCCGCGCCTGAATAGAGAGATTCGATTAGCTCCTTGTACTTTTCCTCGACGACTCGCCTCTTTATTTTCAGCGTTGGCGTCAACTCTCCTCCGTCTATAGTGAACTCTTGCGCTAGGAGCCCAATCCGTTTCACTTTCTCATAGTCGGCGAGTTCTTTTGTCAGCCTATTGACGTCAGCCTTGATCATATCCACTACTTTGCGATCGGCGATGAGGTCCTGCTTTTTCGAACTGGAAATTCCCTGAGACTTTGCCCAGGCCCGAACCCTTTCAAAATCCGGCACAATCAATGCCGAAACGTACTTGCGCTTGTCTCCGACAATTACCGATTGTTCAACAAACTCGCTTTGATCGATCATTCCTTCGATCATTTGAGGAGCCACGTACTTGCCACCTGAGGTCTTGATCAAATCTTTCTTGCGATCGGTGATGAAGAGAAAACCCTCCGGATCAAACAGACCAATATCACCGGTCTTGAACCAACGCTCGCTTGCGGGGCCATTGGTGAATGCCGCGACGGTTTCCTCGGGTTTGTTGAAGTAGCCCTGGAAAACGTGAGGGCCGCGCGTAAGGATCTCTCCGTCGTCGGCGATCTTGGCCTCGAGTCCGGGCAACAGACGACCTACAGATCCGATACGGTTGTGTGCAAGGGTATTCACCGCGATTACGGGAGATGTCTCTGTCAAACCGTATCCTTGAAGCACCGGAATTCCAGCGCCGGTAAACACCAGCGCCAGTTCCGACGGTAGAGCCGCACCCCCCGAAACGATGCGTCGTATGTTGCCACCGACTGCATGCCGCAGTTTTTCGAACACAAGCTGGTCTGCGATCTCGCATTGGAGTTGGAGCAGTGGGGGCGTTCCTTCTCCCATCGTTGACAGCTGCGCAGACCGTCGGGCAACACCCATCGACCAGTTGAAAAGTTTTCTTTTTAGTTCGCCACCGTCGGCGGCGTTCTTCTGCATTCGGCCGTAGATTTTTTCAAGCAACCTCGGAACCGTTGACATAAGCGTCGGGTGTACATCCTGAATGTCGGAGGCGACCGTCTCAATCCCGGTAGCATAGTTAATCTGTACACCACGATTCAGACACAAATACAAAACCATTCGTTCGAAGATATGAGACAGCGGCAAAAACGAGAGCATTACGCCGCCAGACTCGATATCGAGAAAACACCCAGCCGATAGTGCGTTAAAAACGATATTCGAATGGGTGAGCATCGCACCCTTTGGTTCACCGGTAGTTCCTGAAGTGTAAATGATCGAAGCGAGGTCCGACGGTAAAACATCCGACGAAATCACTTCGTACAAATCTGGCTGTTCGGCTGCAAGCCCTGCGCCGTCTTCTTCGATCGAATTGAAGGGAATGAGGGTTTCGCCATCGGCTATAGGTTGAAACGGAATTATTCGAAGATCCGGAAATTTTTTCAGTACGGCCTCCACACGCTTCATCTGGCGTGCTGTAGAGACAAATAATAGCTTTGGCTCAGCGTCTCGGAGTATGTATTCGACTTGATGTGGCGGTTGTGTTGGATAGATAGGAACGCTGACAGCGCCGTTCGATAGAATCGCATAATCGGTGATTGACCAAAGAGGCCCACTCTCAGCAAGAACCGCGATCCGATCGCCCCTGCGGATCCCGAGTCGATAAAGACCGAGCGCAACATTGCGGACGCGTTCAAGCAATCTGCGACCGGTCATTCCAGTCCAGACTTTATCCTGTTTGAATCGTAAGACCTCTTTGTCGGGTCCTGCCTCTACTGAATGCTTCAGCAGTTCAACAAGCGTCTGTGGCTTGTGATTTTCCATCGTATTAGCTTGCTTCTTGAGATTTGAATCGATGAAAAGCGCGCTCATTGTAATGAAGCGAACCTCACATGTAAAACGGAAATACCGCGATCAGTTAGCCAAATTAATCCGTACACACGAGTTTGTATTTCCAGCGAGAACTACACCCGCAATCGACCCTTTGACCTGCCGCAATTTTATTTCACCTGCTCATCGTGACTGCGGCTTCTTGGGTGGAACATGCGAATAAGTCCTTTAAAACTAACAGCGATTAAAGAAGATTTGAGTGGAACGTTTGTTGCCCCAAGCACAACGAGTCCGCTGGATTCTAACAAACAAGAACAGGAGAGTTTTATGCGAAGGTTCATGACTGTCGCAATGTTTCTGATGCTGATTCAGGCAACAGGATTTGCGCAATCGTCTACTGATCGGAGAGGTTGGGGATATGCATTTGGCGGTGCTGGCGCCAGTGCCGGTGATTTTTCAAGAACCTACTTTCAGTTCGGTGCCGGAGGTGAAGCTCTGGTTAACAAAGGAATGGGCGTTGGAGCCGAGATCAGCTATGTAGCGCCGTTCGGATCCGGAGGCAACGGAATTGGACTCTTTTCTGGCAATACTTCCTATCATTTTTCGAGGAGCTCAAAGTTGGTACCGTTTGTCACTGGGGGCTATTCCGCGGGCTTCCGGAGTGGGGCTGTTCACGGAGGCAATTTCGGCGGCGGCGTTCATTACTGGATGAACGAACATCTGGGACTACGATTTGAAGTGCGGGATCATATTTTCTCCAGCGATAGTCCACATCTCTTTCAATTTCGTGTCGGTCTTTCGTTCAGATGATGAAAACCGATCCCTTGCGACCTTTGCGGCCTGTCCCTTTTGCGAGAACCTGATGTCATCGCTTGCCAATTTTGGGCTCGCGCAAAAGACGCCAAGCAGGACAAAGCTCGCAAACAGCAAAGCTCGCAAAGGAGACACTAATTCTTTCCGGGGCCAAGCGCCGCTTCCCCCAACTCCTGTTCCAGTTCCTCTGTAGGTGCGATGGCGATCATCCCGTGCTGTACAAGATAAATGCCCGCAAAGATCACAACTGCGCCCAGGATTTGCCCGATGCCCGGAGATTCTCCCAGAGCCGGCCAGGCTACAAGCATCGCTACGATGGGTGTGACGTTTGAGTAAATTGCTGTACGTGTCGAGCCGATCGTGCGAACACCGTAGCTCCAAATCAAGTAAGCTAATGCGATTGCAAACAACCCGCTGAACGCAAGACCCGCCCATGCAAGCGGACGCACGCGAGACCAGTCTTGTCTGATCAAAGACGGGGCGCAGACTGCGAGCAAGAACGGCGTCCCACTGGTCATCATGATCGTTGTAGCTTTCATCGAGCCGTACTTGTGAACTAGTTGTTTTGATCCGACAGTGTAAAGAGACCAACATAACGTCGAGCCCAGAAGCAGGGAATCGCCCGCCAATGTTTCTCCCATCGACAATTCCCCTCGTCCGCTGATGACTATCATTACAATACCGGCGAACGCGAGAAGCAGACCCACTACGCCTCGCACAGCAAAGTATTCGTGCTTACGAATGCGACCAAGAATGGCGGTAAACAGAGGAGTAGTTGCCAAAATCAATGCTGCGTTGCCTGCGCGAGTGTGCGCCATTCCAATAATGAACATGGACTGATAGCAGGTATTTCCAAGAAGACCCAACAGAAACAATTTGCGGCCATCACCAGCAGCAAGCTCAACACGATTGGGCAATGCCAGCGCCAAAATTAACATTACGGCCGAGGCAAGAGTGAACCGAAGCGCATTAAAGCTGAGGGGCAGGAGGTCTTCGAGAGAGTATTTTATTACCGTGAAGTTGGAGCCCCATATCAGGGTCATCAACAGCAGGAGTAGATCCGTCGAGCCGAAGGCTGATTGATGCTCGTTCGATCCATATGAATTCCCACCGTTGCGCTCCGAAGGTTCTGGCATTGATCGTCAAATTTACGACTCAATTTCGTCGTCGAAAGTAACAAGCGCAAGATCAAGCGTCAAATCTTTGTGATAGTTCTCAGGCTCATTCAGGTGGGATGAAGATGATTAGGGTTTGCCTGGAAACGGACGCTTTCTGCCGGGGTTCAGTGGCTGCATTTCGTTAGGAGCTTTGTTGGCAGCTCTGTCGAGTCGAATCGTGACCTGAGTTCGAGGCGCCACGACCGCAGTTTGAGAACCTACTCTCGCCCCCATCGGTCCCATCGCAAGAACTCGTATAGATTGACCTACCTGCAGACCGCAATCCTGCCAACGACCCTATGGTCCCGTCCGCCCGCGGAGCATAGTACCTTCAATGTTAACTCTCGCACCCTGTACGGCATTGTCATTTACGTCCAGCACTGTAACAGAATGCATCCATCGCGGCCCGGCGCATTCGGTCTTTCTGGAGACGATTCGGAAGTAGCCGGAGTAGAAACCGCGGCTTTCGGATTCGATGCGGTAGAGGACGGCTGTGAACTTTCTTTCTTTTCGGCTTTCTCCTTTGCCTCTGTTGCTTTCTTCTGAGCCTCTGCTGCCGACGCTTCCTGGTCTGTTGACGTTTCGCTTCAGCTGCCTTCTTCTTATCTTCGCTTACCTGTTGGTTATCAGCGGTGTCCGCGAGCCTGGTCGCGGGTTCTGCTGACGGTGAAGTCGCGGTAGCCAGGCCTGCTGAAACAGAAGTGTTCTGCGCTCGCGTTCTGTCCGGGCCTCGCAAGACGAAGTAGGCCGCGGCCGCCAGAACCAATAGGAGAACTACCGCGGTTGCTGCGGCAGTCTGTTTACCACGACGCGGTTGCTCTGGCTGGCTTACCGAGGTTGTTGCTTCGACGACTCCAGTTTGCCCTAATGGAAAACTGATGGTCTTTCGCGAGCCCGCTTCTTGAGGCGTGACCGACACTAATCGAGTAGAGCTGGCACCGGTTGGCGCTGTGACTCGGATCTCATGTGATCCAGGAGGAAGCTTGAGGGTTGCGCGTCCATCCGAGTCGGCGCGCCCGACTGGTTCAGAGCCCATGAACAGCGTGGTCCCAACGGGTAAGCTTTCAACAACCAGAATTGCGGTCTTGGTCTCATCGGCGGCTTGTAGTTTTACAGTCTCAAGCCCACCGGCAGCGGTGTCTTCGGCCGGCGGCATTGCAACGGTCGGACGTGCCGCCAAAGCTGCCTGGAGATCTGTTTGCTTTCCGTCTTCCAGAGCGACATTAATCTTGTATTCGTTAAAGCCTTCCTTCAAAACCCTAACACTGTGAAGCCCTGGCGTTAGTCGTTCAACAAGAAGCCGTCCCCTGCTCGCGTCCGAGGTTCCGCACAAGGCGTCGTCGACGTATATTTCGGCGCCACCTGGCGTCGTTGTCAAAAACAGCCGCGAATTAGTCAGCACAACGGAGGCGCATCGGAATTGGTTTTTTTAACCCCCTTTAGATCCTCGAGCATCTGTTCGGCTGTCTGGTAGCGGTCCTCCAAACGCTTAGCAGTTGCGCGTATTGCGATCCGTTGTATTTCCGAAGGTACTCCATATGATGTCAAAGAAGGCAGCGGAAGGCGTTCGTGCATGTCCCGCATTTCGACCCAGTACAGGGCGGGATCGGTCGCCTTGGATTCGAAGGGAGCTTTACCCGCCAGCATCTCGAACAGGATTATGCCCGCTGCATACAGATCCATTCTCGGATCGTCGTCGGCCGCGCCGTTCATTCGCTCCGGTGCCATATAAGTAGGAGTCCCGAATCCTTCTCCCGCTAACGTGAGGTTTTCGCCGCCAATCATCCGTGCGATTCCAAAGTCCAGAACCTTTATTCTTCCAGAATTGGAGTCTCCGACCAGAATTATGTTGTCGGGTTTTAGATCCCGATGAATGATCCCGTTACGATGTGCATAGCTGACAGCGTCGAGCACCTGGTCCAGAACGAGAACCGAGCGCTCGGGGCCCAGTGCTCCGGCGTCATGCAACTGTTCACTAAGCAGCTTGCCTGAAATGAATTCCATCACCAGGAAGTAGGAGCCGTTGTCTTCGCCGAAGGTAAAAAGGCGAGGAAGGTTTGGATGATCGAGTCTGGCCATCGCTACGGCCTCTTGAAAGAAGCGCTGTTTGATGACCTGATTACGAGTGTGTTTCTTGTGAAGCTCTTTAATCGCGACAATACGCCCTGGGGTATTAATGTCTTCGGCTTTATAAACTGAGCCGAATCCACCGCTGCCGACATAATCTCTAATCTGATAATTCCCAATGCGTCTGCTGTTCATGATAGCTCTGCGAGTAGGGCGGTGTTGAACACAAATGGCTTGAGGGTACGCTCCTTCGCTGGCAGCCGTATTCTCACACAAGGCCATACCTCCGTCAACGTAACGACCTCCAACCTATCTTAGACTGTGAAGGAGCTCTAAGAGGCTAAAAAATCTTTCCAAAAGAAGCTTTCGGGGCACAACTGGCCTTGTCAATTATGGGCAATCTGTGTAAAGGTTAGGGGAACCAAAGCCCGATCGTTGAATCGCGCAAGCGGTACCGACAACGAGCCCCACGGGCCGTTAAAATCTAAAAGCAGGCGCAGTGTATTTACCCACGCGAAACACGAGGCGCAAAAGGAGTCGAATGAGAAGTTCCGCTCAACTTGAACGAAGACGTTTCGAGCGTGCCCCTATCAGCGCCCAGGTTGAATTCGAGCTTACGAACAGCAGCAGCGGTCCATCTCGAGTCCGCAAGCATATGGCTAACATCAGTACCGGCGGGCTTTTTATAAACACCGAGGAGCCGATACGTGCTGGAACCCGAATGGTTGTTCGGTTCGAATTGCCTCACAACAGACACAGAGTTATAGCGGTCTCACGGGTTGCATACGCCAGGAAAGGGGTGGGTTTGGGTGTTGAGTTCCTCAGCCTTGACGATGAGGATCGCGAGGAAATAGAGGCCTATATCGCCACCTTGAAGTCGATGTCTCGAGTTTCATGAATCGGAAACTGGTGTCTGTTTTTGCCCTGATCAGGGCATCACTTGGTCGAAAAAATAAACTCTTGTAAAGGCATGGACCCTGTGCAATAATCGGCTCGCTCAAAGCGTCTGCCGCACAAGATTGCCCCGAATTCGTAACAGCTTGAATACTTTCTTGGCTCGCCCCCAAAGGTCGAAGGCGTCGCCTGGGTTGGCGTCTGTGACTCGATAAGCGAGGTCTGTAAATGGGTTTCGAACCGGCACCTCTTTCTTGTCCGCTGTGCAAGCGCCGCTTGCCTGAGTCGGTTGGACAAGCACCCGGCACACGGCTTTGTGAGCAATGCCAGTCCATGGTTCTAACGGCTTTTCGCGGCTCGATTCGAACCCTGGATACACGCTTGGTTGTAGCCAATAGTCAAGCCACCGCTCCGGCGCCTAGCGAACCTGTCCTCGAAGACTACCCGGTGATGGGCGAGGGCGAATTCGTCGACGATGTCTCGCCGGATTTATCCCTGTCTGTTGTCAATGAGACCGTGCCGCAATTCAGCACATTCGAGACGGCTGAGGACTCAAGTTTCCGATTTTTTGAAGAGCAAGAGCCGCAGTACCGAGAGCACAGAGAGGAAACCGACTCGACAGACGATCAGTACGAAGCACCACTCTATTCAGCGGAATCGTTACCTCAGTTTTATGAAGCGGATTCACGTCCGGAAGCAGAATCATTGCACGAAATCTCTAAAGCTGCGGAAGTCACCACAACCGTAGAACCTGACGGCATTCTCGAATCTGCAACCTATTCGACCGTTTCAAGGTTGGATAAGAGGTTGGATAATCAGAGGGATCAAGAACTTGACCAGGAGCTGGTCACCAGAGTCACCGTTCCGAAGCGGGATAATCAGCGGGATCAAGAACTTGACCAGGAGCTGGTCACAAGAGCCGTAACGGCAGATCCGTGGGAAGAACCCCTTCCCGCTTGGGATTATTCTCAAAACGAATGGCCTGTGCTGGTTGGGCCACATACGCGGACAATTCGAAGACCGCAAGCAGCGATCGCGGCGGCATCGGTAATCTTGCTCGTCTTGGCGCTTTTTTACCTCATGGTGTACCGCCAAGCCAATGCGGAACGGCGGGCGACCGACAACGTCAGTCAGGCCGGAGCGGCAGAGCATTCAGCTTCGTCCGCGGCGGCAGAGGAACAAAAAGAGGTAACTCAAGTTTCGTCAGATAACAATTCGCTCTCCAACACGGAAGCGCGTGAAACAAAATCGTCTCAATCGGACTACGAGAACAAAAATGATCAAGGAAAGTTTTCGCTGCAAGCGGCCGCATTTCTGACTGAAGCCGATGCCAATGAATTTGCCGAAAAACTAAAAACCGCCGGCGTGCCTTCATATGTAGTGTCCGCCGACGTTGCGCGGAAAGGACGTTGGTTCCGCGTGCGCGTTGGCCGATTCAACTCAGCCGATGAAGCTCAACGGTTTGCTGGAGAAGCGCAGCACCGAGCCAGGACAACCGGACTCGCGTTGCAGTTGATTGTGTGTCAGTACGAACAGCCCTGAAGTAAGAGTCTGGGGATTCTTCTCGCGATGCAGGAATTTCTTCCGCAGAATCTCAGATACGCAAAACTTGTGGACCGGTATTCAAGATACATTGACTCACCGGTGCTGCGCCTGAAATTCTTGAACAGTGCGCTCAGCGTAACGCCGCCCCATGATCGATGGAAGAAACTGCCCCTCGTAGGTTCCCTGCCGGACCGCGCATTCATTATCCTCGAGCTGTCGAAGGTTCTACCGCTCGATCAACAGGTGCCCTTAGGAATAAAGGTGGCATCTCTGCTGTATCGAATCAGGTACGCGCTTTACGGGTTGTCTTTGATGACCGTTGTTCTTGCTTGTGCCGGCCTGGTCTATGGGGTGTCGAGGATTGTTAGTAGCGTCTCGGTCTCGACAGAGGCTAAGGATATTGTGAACAGCATCCAAACCGCGCCCAGCTCAAAAGAAGGTGAAGCTGTAGCCGCTATCGGCTCAGGAGCCGGTTTATCGTTAGACAAGATCTGGCTTGCAGAGAAAGGCGAGGGATATGAGTTCTACAGCAACGGCGCTCGAGTGCTTACTGAGTTCGAGACCGAAGGTTCGCCTCGCAGCTTTTACAAATTCGATCTGGAAGGACTGACGGAGAATCCCGGCAAGGAGGAAATCCTTTCACGTCCGGTGGGAATTGTGTATCACCTGTCTGAAAGCGATTTGATACCGTTTGCTAATCGAAATAACTCATCTCTCAATCATTTATCTCGTGAGCTGCTTGAATATGCCCAACAACACCGGCTGTACAACTACATCATCGACAGGTTCGGGAGAACGTATAGGGTTGTGCGAGACGAATCTGCTGCAAACCATGCGGGCAATTCTATTTGGAGCGACGGTCATAGTGTCTTTGTAAATTTGAGCGCGAGCTTTGTTGGAGTTTGTTTTGAAGGCCGCGGAGCAGCGATGGGCGCCGAAGGGATCAACGAAGCCCAAATATACGCGGCACGAGTACTGACGGCTGTTCTTCGTTCCAAATACGGCATCGATGATTCGAATTGCGTGACTCACGGTTTGGTGAGCGTCAATCCGGCAAATAGATTGATGGGCTATCATACGGACTGGGTCTCGGAATTCCCGTTCGAAGCCCTCGGGCTGAGCAATAAGTATGACGCCGAGCTAGTTGCGATCTCTCGCCTGGGCTTTGGATACGATCAGGCGTATGTAAACGCTGCAGGAGGGAAGTGGCCGGGGCTGGAAAGGGCCAACGCGACGTTGCAACAAACGGCCGAAAAGAATGGATTTAGTCTGGAGAAAGAGAAGCAGTTGTTGTCGCGAGTGTTTGGAAGGATTTATTCAATGCAGCGTTCGTTGGAAAGGTAAGGGCTATGCGATACGTGATCTGATTAGATCAAGGTAGGCTTCACGGACACGTATCAACATAATGAACAAGTACGACCTGATAAATGAAGCGGTGAAGAGAAGCGGATTGACGCGTCGTGAAGCGGCTCGCGGCGTTGAGTCCGCGCTCAAGCTGATCAAGCGTGAACTTGCTGCTTCAAATGTCATTCATATCCGAGGCCTTGGACGTTTGCAGATATCGCCAAAACGGCACGGTTTTCTGCCATCGGCGGGAAGTGAAGATGCTGCGAAGCGTATACCGTCGGGCAAGGCAGTAAGACTGAAAGTAACTCGCAGTGCTGTCGCAAGTATTAACGCTGAGCCCCTCAAGCTCAACAACAAGAACAACTTTGGAGGCAACATGGATAAGAAGCACGAAAAGGAAACTAATGAATCTGCCCAGACCGAGGGTACGGCGCTGGGTCTGGACGTGGGAACCAGCAGGTTGGTGCTGGCAAGCGGTGCGGCCGATCGCGTTAAGGCTAAAGCTGAGCTAAACGCGTTTATTGCTGTTCCTTACTCAAAGTTCACCGAGAGTATTCTAAAGCAGAACAAAGTCACCTATCAGTTGAATGGCGGCACAACTCTGCAGGTCTATGGCAACGAAGCAGCCAGGTTTGCCAATGTCTTTAACACAGAAGTGCGCAGACCGATGAACGGCGGTACGCTGAACCCGACGGAGGAGTACTCGATGTCGGTGATGCATGCGATCATTCAGCAGCTCGTACGCAAGACCAAGAACAACGAAACGATGCGATTCAGCGTGCCGGGTGCGCCTCGCAACGAAGGGTCGCCGAATCTCGTGTACCACGAAGCGATGCTCCGCGATCTGCTAAACTCGATGGGCTACAACTCTAAGGGTATCAACGAGGGGCTGGCAGTCGTTTTTGCTGAGTTGGAAAAGGAGAACTTTAGCGGAATAGGGATCAGCTGCGGCGGCGGAATGTGCAATGTTGCCCTCGCGTTCATGTCGCTTCCGGTAATGACCTTCAGCATAAACAAGGCCGGTGACTACATCGATCGCAACGTTGCAAACGTTACCGGCGAGTTGCCGACCCGCATTCGCCTGATAAAGGAAGAGACTCTCGATCTGTCACGGCCGCCTCAGAATAAGTACGAAAGCGCGCTGCACATCTACTACGACGACGTGATCCTCTCGTTGGTCGAGTCGTTACGCAGCTCCCTGGCCGAGCAAAAGAATCTCCCGAGGATCGACAGCGCGATTCCGATTGTGTTGAGCGGTGGAACAGCGAGACCGACGGGTTTCATTGACAAATTCCGCCAGGCAATCGAACGCGACGGCTTCCCTCTGCAGATTTCGGAAATCAGGATGGCCGAGGATCCTCTCACAGCCACCGCGCGAGGCTGTTTGATCGCTGCGATGTACGACGCATAGCAAATACAGCTATCGATGTTGCCGGTTGATTCTTGACGCACTCTGCAGTCTACGCGGACTGGAATATATTGTCGTTCGCGTAGACTGTCATGTGCCGTAATGCAGAGGTGTGCAATTTCGAGTGATTCACATTCCGGGGCTCGTTTGCCACATTGCTGAAGCCAACAATTGAACCCTGTTCGCTGACAATGTTAAAATAACCTGTATCAATCGGACGCTCTAATCTGAACCGGCAAACTTGAAGCGGAGAGGGATATGAAGATTTGTCCAGTCTGCAACGACACCTTCGCAGATCAGCTAAACTTCTGCGACGTTGACGGTACCAGGCTGACCCAGTCCGGGAGCGGGCCAGAGCGAAACAAATTGTGGTCGCTGGTGGGGGCAGGGCTGCTGATCGGAGCCCTGGTTATCTCAGCAGCGTCGATCTTCTTTTTGCCCAGATCGCGCGTTCCGGCCCCAATAGTGTCCTCAGAGCCTACACCGGCCCCTGTTTCGCCCAAGCCGCCAGTTGTTGCCTCGGAAAGCACAGCAAGCGCCGCTACTCCAGCTCCTAGCGGTGAGCCGGAAACCCCCTCAACTGAAAGCTTGGCGCCTGAGCTGAAAAGGAAGGAAAAGGCGTACTCAAACTCCAATTCCAGTGGCGCCCTGCCAAACCCGAAAGCCGCGGCTATTGCTTCTGAAGAAGGCGATAAGAAGCCCGCAAGTGTAGAACCGGCGACACCTCTCACGACAACCCCCAAAAAACCTGAGCAGCCGGCTATTAAGGGTGCCGGCGAGTCCCATCCGCTCGACGCCACGGTCAAACCCTCAACGCCTTCGCCCGACCCGAAAAAGGACCCAAAAGCTCAAGCGGCCTCTTCTAATCACGACAAGGATTCGAAGGATAAGAAGAAAGAAGAGGAAAAGAAGAAGGGCGGGTTTCTGAAAGTTTTTAAGAAGATCTTCGGCAAAGATTAATGATGGCGCCGCCGGCCTAAGACCTGGGATAGACCTCTCCAAAACCATCTTCGTTTCTTGAAAAAAAAGACCTATTCGCGCTAAGCGGGTTGCGTGACGCTCTGGAGAGCGCAGAGCGGCCCGAAAGTTTGCACTATTAACAAACAAATTTTGCGGCACGCGGTGGTTGGGTTTACAGACAAGAGAGCGGTCGTTAAAGTTCAATAACGAGCCTGATTGGTTCGGACAATTCTTTCTTCGAATCAGGATCTGAATTCATGCACCTTCCAAGCACCCTTGGCGAGCTGAAATCAACAAATTTCAGCGAATCGCGCGTCCGGTTCCGCTCGGTCAAAGACGAATTGCGAGAGAATCTTATTGGCAAACTTCAGCGCAGTGAAACTCTTTTTCCGGGTATTGTGGGTTATGACGATTCGGTCGTCCCACAGCTAGTCAATGGGCTACTTTCGCGTCACAATTTTATTCTTCTTGGGCTTCGGGGCCAGGCGAAGAGCAGGATTCTGCGAGAGCTGGCCGGTCTGCTCGACGAGGAGATTCCCGTCGTTCAGGGATGCGAAATCAATGACAATCCTTATGCGCCGATCTGTAAGTCGTGCCGGTTGCTTATCGAAGAACTTGGCGATCAAACGCCGGTGACGTTCGTCAGTCGCGATAGGCGATATGTGGAAAAGCTCGCGACTCCGGACGTTACGATTGCTGATCTGATAGGCGACCTCGATCCAATCAAGGCCGCGCGCGGCGGACACCTGTTGTCCGATGAGCTCACTATTCACTACGGATTATTGCCACGAGCCAATCGAGGCATTTTTGCGATCAACGAACTGCCCGATCTTGCCAGCAAGGTACAGGTCGGATTGTTCAATATCATGCAAGAGGGCGACGTCCAGATAAAAGGATATCCAATTCGGCTTGCGCTTGACGTTATGCTGGTGTTTTCAGCCAATCCTGAAGACTACACTGCCCGCGGCAAGATAATAACTCCGCTCAAGGATCGGATCGGATCGGAGATCAACACACATTATCCCCTGACAGTTGAGGAAGGTGTGGAAATTACCGCGCAGGAGGCCTGGATTTATCGCGACGGCAATAAAGCAAACGTTCCCGAGTTCATACTGCGCGCAGTCGAGCAAATAGCGTTCGAAGCTCGTGCTGATCAGCGCGTTGACAAACGATCGGGCGTTAGCCAGAGGTTGCCGATTTCGGTGATGGAAAACGTGATCTCAAATGCAGAGAGACGCAAGCTTGCGAGCGGTGAACGAGAGATCGGTCCGAGAGTGAGCGATATCTACGCCGCCCTTCCATCGATCACCGGAAAGCTCGAGCTTGAGTATGAAGGCGAGCAGCGCGGCGCTAATGCAGTGGCGCGAGATCTGATCAGGACCGCTGTGGGGAAAACCTTTGAAGCCTATTTCGAACACATTGACTGTTCCGAAATAATAGCCTGGTTTAACGATGGTGGTTCTATACGAGTGAGCGACGTCGATGGCGCAGATTTGTGTTTGTCGAGCCTTCGTCACGTAACTGGATTGATCGAGGCTGCGGTTCAATCGGGTCTCTCGAGCAGGTCTGAGCCCAATCAACTGGTGGCTACCTGTGAGCTAATTTTAGAAGGCCTTCACGCACAAAAGAAGATCGGACGGAGCGAGGAGCGCGGGTATACCGCGGCTAAGCAAGAGCCTAGAGGAAAGGGATTTGAGAGCTTCAGCCGCTCCCGAAAGATTAACTGATTTTTTTAAGCCTGCCAGAGTTAAAGATTTCGTCATAAAAGGAGAAGCCGAACAATGCCGATCGCATGGCACGGGCCGTATGACAAATTGAAAAAAGAAACACAAGACATGGCCCGCGCTATCCAATCGCTTATGGAGGAACTCGAAGCAATCGATTGGCACGGACAGCGGGTGGACGTGACACATGATAACGGCCTCCGAGAAATCCTCGAGCCACAACCGGGACGAGGAAAAGGAACACGCGTGTATGTTATTGGAGTGGATTTGTTGACGCGACGCTAAGTTCGATGAAAACCTGCGGACTTATCTGTTTACAAAGGGAGACATCACACATATTGAGGAGGAAGCGGAGAGACATTAAAAGTAATTCGCGTTCGGTGTGATGCTCTAAGCGAATCTCTGTTAAGTATAAACGCAGTATGGCTCTGACAAAGTACACCAAGTGGCAAGGCGTAGATTGGGAGTCTCTGAGTCTCGAGGATCTGTTGAATAGGCTTGCGGACTTTCTTCTCCAAAGCGGCTTTGAGACCCAGTATTCCCGGTACTGGGGAGAGGAACAGGAGCGCACCCTGGACGCCTTGCGAGATGCGATCATGCGAGCCTTGATGGAAGGGCTGCTATCCGATGAGGAGCTGGACTCATTATCGGATGATCGCGGGGAGCTCGATGAAGAAGCGGTATCTCGTCTGCTTGATCGATTGATCGAGAGGTTAATCGAGGAGGGCTATATCTCATTGAGCGAAGGGCCGCGATATCCTGAGTATGACGGATCTGCAAAACAGGGAGGGCGCATAGGTAAGCCGGTAGAACGCAGCATAAAGTTTGAGATGACTGACAAAGGCCTCGACTTTCTGGGCTTCAAGGCATTGAGGGATCTTATCGGATCGCTTGGTAAGTCATCGATCGGCCGTCACGATACAAATCAGCTCTCGACCGGAATCGAAGCGAGCGAAGCTGCAAAGCGTTACGAGTTCGGTGACACGCTCAACCTGGACGTTAACGCCACTCTTCGTTCAGCGATTCAGCGCGAGGGGCTGGGTGTGCCCATTAACCTCGAATACTCGGATCTGATGGTTCATCAGACAGAGTATCAGAGTTCCTGCGCAACGGTTTTGATGCTGGACTGCTCGCATTCGATGATCCTGTACGGAGAGGATCGGTTTACGCCCGCGAAGCGAGTTGCGCTGGCGCTCACTCATTTAATACGCACTCAATATCCCGGGGACAGTCTGCGAGTGGTCCTCTTCCACGATTCCGCCGAAGAGATTCCGCTCTCGGAGGTTGCGCGCGCGAAGGTAGGTCCGTATCACACCAACACGCGAGAAGGACTAAAGCTCGCGCGGCGAATTTTGATGTCGCAACGAAAGGATATGCGCCAGATCATCATGATCACTGACGGGAAACCTTCTGCGATGACAATGGAGGGCGGCCGAATTTATAAGAATCCCATGGGACTGGATCCACTGATCCTGCGCGAAACATTCAAGGAAGTAGCGGCGTGCCGGCGAAGCGGGATAATGATAAACACGTTCATGTTGGCCGATGATTATTATTTGGTGGACTTCGTCAAAAAGGTTACCGAGATATGCAGAGGAAAAGCTTATTTCACTACGACAATGACATTGGGACAGTACATCCTTATGGACTACCTTAAGCGACGCACGAGTCGAGTCCACTAGCTGAGAAATTCATTTCTAATGAGAGACGGGTCCTTCGCATTTTCACGCTCTGTTACCTGTCACCATAAGCTACCAACCGCCGGCGATTAAGCCACATAGAAGTAATTGGCACTCACAATAAAAAGCCGCCAAAGGATCATAGCCCTTTGGCGGCGATTAAGTCGGGATTCAATTGGCGGGCGGGTGGGACGGGCCGGTGCTGGCTAGAAAAGCCACAACTCCGGCCTCAACGCCTGCCAGACCTTGTCTGCCAGGATCAGGCCGATCGATTGTCGTCCGAAACTGATCCTGGCAAACCCGGTCATCCCGGGACGCAACAATCCATCCGCGTTGTCAATCAAAACCTCTACTGGATAGAAACGCTGAGCATACTGATTCGGTATTGGCTCAGCATTTATTTTGGATACTCGACCGGTGAATACTCGCCCAGGTACGGTTTTCAGCTTGAACCTCACCGGACTGTCGAGTCTCACACTGCCGATCTCTCGCTCACTCACATCGATCTTAAGGAGAAATTTGCCTATCTCACCGATGCGGCAAATCTCTTCTCCGCGGCTGTAGCGCCGGCCAACCATTTTGCGCAGATCATCGCCAAGCACTACGCCGGATTTAGGCGCCATTATTGCCATGCCTTCCGACTCGCGTTTTAGTATCTCGTGTCTCTGTCGCAGCGATTCGAGTTGCTGTCTGTTCGAATGCAGTTCGGCTATTAGCGCCTCGAAAGTCGAGCGCGCAGCCCGCGCTTCGGTCTCCGCTACCAGGGAATTCGTTTGCGCTCCAGTTGTGAGTCTCCGATGATCCACCAGAGCAGCATCCAACCTGGCGCGCGCTGTTCGCAGACCGGCGTCGCTCAACCGTGCCTCGGAGACTGCGCGGTCGTAAATCTGCTCTCCTACCAAACCTTGATCGAGAAGCTTCTTATAACGATCGACCTCTTTGCGGTTGTGCTCGAGCTCGATTTGTTTGAGCTCTATTTCCGACTGAAGAATCGCGAGCGAAGGTGGAAGAAGCGATTGCGACTGCTTCGACACGGCTCCGCTCTCGGCGTTGGCTATCTGCGCCGATTCGTCTTTAAGCTCGGCCTCGATGCGTTTTCGATCGGACTCCTTGAAATTGGCGGAGAGGACGTTTTCGCTGCGCACCCGCAGTTCTTCCTCAATTCTCGAATTGTTTGTGTTGAGCCGCTCGATCTCAGAAGTAAGCTGTGTCAACCGGTCTTCGATTTCAGGATTGGAGAGGCGCGCGACTTTCGCGCCGTCGGCCACTGCATCGCCGGGTTGCACGTAGACTTCGGCCAGGACGGCGTCGGTATTCGCTCGTACCACTCCCTCGCGCTCGGGGGGCAAGAGAAGAGTGCAATCGCTTCCTGTTGCCGCTTCCCACGGGGCAATAAGTACTATCAGTATGACCAGGGCGAAACCAATCTGTAAGACTTGTCGTCGTTTGGGCAGCCACTTGGTTCGGCTCTCGGTGCCGCCAGTATTCGACTCTGATACTCGGTTCTCAATTTGTTGTGTGGGCATTGTTGATACTCCGTCCGTCGTGCTCTCTGATTGCGTCAACGGAGTGTTTCTTAGAACCGTCATTAGAGAGCCGGATAGTTTGAACAGGATAGGCTTCCACCATCTTTCGGTCAGCAATAGCGCAAGGAGGATCGTTAGCAGCACTCCGACGAAGCGGAGTCCATCCATCAACTCACCACTTATCCAACCAAGAATCAGCCAGATAAGAATTACTGAGTAGAGGATTGAGCAAATCCAGTAGCTCACGTAGAGCAGCGGCCGATGTGGATCGATATGCCGTTTATTCGGTTCGCCAACAGAGCGGTCGATTAGTGATCCGACATATTCCGAGGAGCGGCGCTGCAGGTTGACAACTCCAAGCGCCTGCGAAAGCGCGTAGTATCCATCAAGCTTTATGAGAGGGTTGCAGTTGATAAGGATGTTAAACGAGCCGCCGATGAATACCAGAAGAGCCAGGTCAGCGAATAGGGAGTATGGGGTTGAGATAAGCCAGCACAGACCGCCGAGAGCACTTACGACCAACTGCCAGTATATCCCGGCGAAGATGACCCACAGTCTTTGACTCTTGCGGCCGATTCGATAGATGTCGGTTACGTTGCAATAGAACCCCGGCAAAACGTAATAGATAAGCAACACGCCCATCTCTCGCACGTCGCCTCCGAAGTGCTTGCAGGCGAGGCCGTGTGCGAACTCGTGAAGGGCGGTTATCGTGAGAGTGACCAGAAGTATTACCGAAATGCCGTATTCTCGATACAAGTAAGACGTGTATGCTGAAACTTCTTCTGCGCGAGTAGCCATCAAAAAAGCGACCACCGCCATGAGGGCGAATGAAGTAACGATTGAGCCTTTGGTCAACGCCCAGCCGAGAAGCTTATCGAGTGCGGAAAGGAATCTGTCAGGATTGAACAGCCGGAATTTGATATAGAGACCGCGTGCTGATCGATGACTAGCAGGGGTGATGTCAGAAGCGCCGCGAGCCAGGAGTCCAAGGGAGTCGAGTTTGGCGAGGAATCGAACCAAGATGGGAGTTGCGACTCGAGGGCCATTGCCGAGCGGCCCGCCATTCGCGATATCTGATACGGTGAGCGTGCCGTCGAACTGTTTGAGCACGCTGAACTCAGGTTGTTTTATGATGAAGTAGCGCGAGGTGACTGTGTTACGGAGTACGTAGCGAATTGCGTCTGCGTCGACCCGCGCTGTGATATCGACTTCGGGTGCGAGCTGGGGCGGGTAGTGGCAGAAGGCTCCGAATTGTTGCTGTCGGGGGTCCATAAGCTTAGGTGAAGGTTGAGGCACGAAGGGCGCGATTGCCTCGACTTTAGCGGTTTATCCTAGGAGAAGATGAGGGATAACGCTCTAGATCAGTGTCACCGCGCCCTTCGTGGGTTCCGTTTGTGGCTACCCGGCAAGTATGATGCCCGGCGCAACCACTTCTTCCACCTCTTCGATTTCCAGTTCGAAGATCACTCCGTCTTCGACTATCTTCATCTCGTTTCGCATCATGGTCTCCTTTGAATTCCTATTTTTATGGGCTGTTACAGGACCTGAGAGGCGGCCTTGCAACCCTCTTCTTCTTTCATCTCTGAACTTGGCAACGCACGTGCCGAAAGACAAAGGAACGACAACCGAACAAGAAGTCCCGTGGATAGAGTAGTTCTGGAATTTAACGTGAGGCGAAAAGAGGATCGTAAGGATGAGAAGCAACTACACAGATAACGTGTGAGTCGATTAAATTCAGATAAGAGGAGGGTTAAGCTGCCTTGTGTATGTGCTATACTCGCGTGTACTGACTACACACTTCAGATCTGGTTCTGTGAGTCGCAAGTGGGACGTCAAGTCAAAGCTGATAGGCTAGCTCGGCGGCTTTATCTCCTGACTTGCGACCGATAAGAATGCCAGCTCAGAGATCGTCTCAACTGAGTCGACACTCTGCTTTCTCGCGATTAGAAGAAGTTCATCGAACGAGTCGCCATCATCAGGGCAAGTAGCGGCACCAACACTTACAGAAGACTCGTGAGCTAATCCCGAGATCACAATCTCCCTACCAATTCGACTGCATACTTCGGAGGCCTCGATTTGCCCTATGTCCGGAACCAGCGCGATTAGTGTGTCATCATCGTACCGTGCTACCAGATCGGTCTCACGAAGCTGTTTCCTGATGAGCCGGCTTAATTGCGCAACAGCTGGTTCTCGGCTCTCGCCGTCGTCCATCGCGAATCCGTATTGACTGATTGTTACTGCAACGAGAGATAGGGGTGTACCAAGTTTACGACTTAACAGCCGCTCTCTCTCAAATTGGCTGACCAGAGCGCGCTCGTTTGCGAGTCGGACCGAAGAAGAAGCAGAGGAGCCCCGCTGCGCCTGTTCAAATGCGAGCGCATTGTGCAGAGCGTCAGATGCCGGTTGTGAGATTGATTCCATCAGTTGAACATGTTCGCTACCATATGCGGCGATCTCAGTTGAATACAGGGCAATCGCGCCAAGCGCCTCACCATTCTTTACCAATGGAAAGACAACGACACCTTTGTAGTTGCTCGCGGTCTCTGTACCAAGAAACCCAAGGTCTAGTACCGGATTGGTGTTGTACATTGGTCGTTGGTTAGTAATCACCCACCCCATTATCCCAGCCTCAGCTGGCATTCGGCGCTTAAGGAATTTATCGGAATGCAACCCAGTGGCGTGTATGACTTCGAACTCGGAGCTCGATGCGTCAAATAACGCGATCGCGCAGGTTGTAAAGGGCATCAACTTCGAGAGCCGATTGGTCAGAATTGCAACTGTATCCTCCAGGGGGAGAATGCTTGAGAGAGTGCGAGACATTTCATACAACGCCGTGACTCGCTGGTTAGTTTCCGCTATTGAGTTAAGTGCTGCGGCTGCGCGGTCCACCAGGGGCGCCGTGTCAAAGCCAGCTGCGGGTCGTGCATTGGCCATGGCAGAACTTTCAACTCGATCTGGCTTTGTTATTGGCACGACCTTCACATTGAGTGCTTCGACTTCGAGCTGATCAGCCATCGAGAGAAATATTTCAACCAAATTTGGGTCGAAAAATGTTCCTGCGTTCTGTCTTATGTATTCAAGAGCCTCTTCGCGCTTCATGCCAGTCTTATAGGGCCGATCGGAGCGCAACGCGTCGTAGTTGTCCACAAGAGTGAGAATGCGTGCGGTGATGGGAATCGCCTCGCTTTTAAGTCCATCTGGATATCCGCGACCGTCCCAACGTTCGTGGTGATGTCGAACGATTGGCACGACTGGATATCGAAAATCAACGTTCGAGAGCATGTCCGCACCGATGATTGTGTGCATTTTCATCTGTTCGAATTCATGCTCGGTTAACTTCCCGGGTTTGTTGAGGATGTAGGCGGGAACGCCAATCTTGCCGATGTCGTGCAGCAGGGCGCCCGCCTTTAGCGCTTCGATCTCTAGTTCGGAGAGACCGACAGCCTCACCCATTCTTCGGGCAAATAACTTTACGCGTTGAATATGATCATGGGTGACATCATCTTTTGCGTCGATGGCCATCGCTAACATCTCAAGGATCGAATCGTAAACCCCGGTTAGCGTTTCGTAATGTTTATCCTGTTCCTGAAGTTTTTCGTGGTAAGTTTTAAATGTGTAGTAGACGACAATCGGAATCGGCATCAATGCGACGATTATCAAGACGGTCGCCAGCTTACCAAAATGAACAAACGAATAGTTGATTAGCCCCGCCACTAATGCGCACGCAAGGAGCGACATGGGTTCCCAAGGAAAGGTGTCTCGAAATCTCTCTTTAATTTTTATCAGAGGCGTTAGCAACGAAGCCAATGCAGAAATTGCAAACTGGACCATGTAGTATGCGATGGCCATCGCAACTATCGGTATCATGGCGATCAGGGCCCCTTGAGCTGCCGTTTTCGCCAATTGCAACGGCCGAAGTTCCGATTCGACCGAGTAATAGATTTTGGCGGCGGTATAGGCCGAGATGGAGACACTGGATAGATTAATTAGATAATTTGTTGGTTTTAACTTCAGCCGACGAACCGACAGGAACATGTCTACTGCTCCTAGCAGGGCGCCGTGATAGGGGCCTAGTAGTACTGCTGCTAGGAAAATGAGTGCCTCGGGGAACGAAACCGCGCTTCCGCTCTTAAAGAACTTTAGGGCATGTTGCGACGATGTCTTGGCGACAACAACAGTTAGAATGAGCCATATAAGGAGGCTTCCGGAATTGCTCGTCGCGACTTCTGTGATGGACCTCACTATCAGGACGCCACCCACAACTGTCATACACACGAGCAAGACTAGGCCTTTTGTTGTGTAACGCTTTAGATCGTGCTTGAGCCACTGCATAAACAATTTCCGCGCTCAAAAATAGTGCTGCGATGATCCTTAATGGGCGGCGGGCGGGGGTTTTCTAATCAAACGTAGTGCCGTCCGGCCTCGCAGGTTGTAACTAAAGCAACAAAAGGCTTAAGAACGGTACGTGGCTTCTGTTCGTGCGGAATCTGACAGTCAGGTTGACCGAACCAGGAGGCTGAAACCAGTCACTCTGATAAGACGCAGGTGGTTAATCTATAAAACCCACTCGTTTCAATAAATCAAAAAATCGCGGGTCTGCTCTTAGACAGTCCAATCGTGGATCGACTTTGATAAGAAACAGATCCTCATCGTGCTCAGAATAGCCGGATTCGAGGGCTTGAAAAGCGGCATCATCATCACCAAGGGCGCAATATATTAACGCGATGCAATAGAAGGGGATGTAATTCTGTCCAGAAATTCTTTTCAAATCGTTTATAGCAGCGATGCTTTCCGCAGTCTTTCCGGTTAACGCATCTATTCGCGCTAAAGTACCACATAACTCGGGAATGTTTCCTAGTCTACGGCGTGATCTAAGGTACATTGTCCGAGCTTCTTCATATCTCCCTAAGGTGTCATAAACTATTCCTAAACAGAAGTGGGCTACTCCAAATTCTTCATCGAGAATCAAGGTCTTCTTAAATTGATCTATTGTTTCGTCGTACTTCCGCGCAACGTAAAGAATGGACCCTTTAGCGGAATGCGCTGGCAGAGAAAGGGGATCGATTCTTAGTGCGCGGTCAATTGCCAACAACGCCTCATCCGTACGGCCTATAAGACTGAGGTATGAGGCGTATCCAACATGCGCGATTACGTGATTGGGGTTTAATCTAATTGACCTCTCGAATTCTCTCTGAGCGCCCGACCAATCCCATTGGCGGATCTTCAGGCTTCCTAAAGAGGAATGTGCCTCTGCGAGTTCTTCATCAATCTCGAGAGCCCGTAGAATTGCTTCTTCAGCCTTCGCATAATAATCAAATCTTGATAAGACTTTATAACCACCGAGGGTAAGATAGCAGTGCCCTAGTCCTGCGTATGCGAGTGCGAAATGAGCATCATTTGTGATTGCATTCTCAAAGTATTCAATGCCTCTTTGGCAGCCTTTAATCGTACGTTTCTCCCAGAAATAGCGCCCCTTAAGATATGACTCGTACGCAACTGGATTCTCAGTATGTCTTTTGGTCAGTAGTCTCCTTTCTGTGCCTGTCAGTCTAGGCTCAAGCTCTTTTATTACCTGTTCCGAAATTGAATCCTCAACCGCAAAAATATTTGTAAATTTCTCATCAAACTTCTCTGCCCATCGCAGAACGCCATCTCCAACATGCACCAGTTGCACTGTCAGTCTTATGCGTTTTCCGGACTTCTGTATGCTACCATCCAAGACCCACTCGACGCTCAGTTCCTTTCCTGCTACTACCGGATCGTGCGAGCCGCTGTACTTGCGTACCGAAGTCGTGGGACGAACCATCACCTGTCTTAAATTGCTCAGTCTCGTTATCAGAGCATCAGTCATGCCAAGACCCAAAAATTCGTTGCTGGAGGCTCCGATCGATTTAAAAGGAAGGACCGCGATAGTCCCTCTGCTGTCGCCTATTGAAGTTCCTGGACCCGGGGTCAAGGACGCTTTGACCGCAGCTCTCTCAGAAACCTCGTCCTCTTCAGTGATTTCCGTTACGCAAGGCGCAAATCTGTAACCACGTCGGGGAATCGTCTCTATGTAGGGCTGGCCGTTTGAGTCTCCGCCCAAAGTCTTTCGAATCTCATGTACGCTGACCGCAAGATTGCCTTCCTCAACAAAACTATCCGCCCAAACCTGCTTCATGAGCTGGTCCTTGCTCAATACGTGGCCGCTCTTCGCGACCAGTACCAATAACAACTCGAACAGTTTTGGTTTGAGTGGAAGAGGACGGCCCTCACGCAAAAGCACCTGCTCCTGGACGTTGATTTGGAAAGGACCGAACCTAAAGAAACGTATGCTCATCTTAGGGGGAGAACACTGAGCGAATCCAACGTCGATACAACAAGATTGTTAATGGCTAAGCCTGTCCCAGGAGATCGCTGCACGAACTTACAACGGTCCGAAAAAGAAGAGACGCTGATTACCCGTGGCATTCTAGTATCGACTGCTTCGTCAGGCAAGTGATTAATAATCGCCAGTGTTAATAATCGCCATTGTTGATGAACCAAGCCGGCACAATGTCGGTTAAACCCTTACTTGAATGCAATATATTAAGAACTCGCCAAGAACAAATTAATCTTTCCTTAAAGACTTCACCGGTGCCCCTCGAGTACCATCTCACCCGTCACGTAGGAATCTAGCCGCATCGAAAACTCAATCTTGCAGAATTTTAGGTTGTCGATAGATGTTCATTCATCTCGATTGGATTCTTGAAGACAACGATTTGGTAAGCACATACCAGAGCGTTTGCGAGGGGGATATGACCATGTCACGAAGGGAACGGAAAGAGAACACGGAGGCGATGTCATCCGGGAGTCTTCAACGATATGTCATCTCCGAGTCAGCACTTCGGAGCTATGTAGGGAGCCTGGGCATTATGGATATCGGCGCCGCCGCAGCAAGGCTCCAAATCGTTGCCGATCTTACGAGCGGCGCTTTTGAAGAGCGAATCGATAATCTCGGCAATTCCGACATTGCCCTCATTAAACAAATCGCCGATGAGGACACCAGTGCTCAGTATCAGCAGCTGATGAATGCGATCATCACCGGGGTCGCTCAGGGCCGGCACGGAATAAACTCCGCCCACCTGACGGCCAACCGTGTTGTTGAGCTCGCTTTCAGATGTACTCGCGAATACTTTTCAGCTTTGCATTGCTATAGACGTAACCTGCGCGTTGGAATGCTCGATCGGCCCTTCCGAGCGACTCATTTACCTCGGCGATTTTCATCCGCCGGCCGGTAGTTGGGATTAGGCGAAGAACAATATGTCATCAGAGGTTAGAGATAGACAGCCACACAGATTTCGAGCCAGGGGTGAGAGGGTATCAACTCATTAACCGCAGACTGGACGGTCTACGGTACGCGCGGTGCCTGTCTGTTGGGGTACCGTAGACGGAGTCTGCGGTTATTTCAAATAAAAGAATAACCTGACCCATATGCTACTGGATCGCGAAGGCTAAGAATAAATCTTCCGGAACTGATTAACCGCAGATTGGGCAGTCGGCGCGGTACACGCAATGCCTGTTTGTTGGAGTAACGTAGGCGAGTCTGCGGCTTATGCGCAGTCCCGGGGACATGCTGCTGGATTACTAAAACAAGAATAGAACTTCTGGAATTCATTAACCGCAGACTGGACAGTCTACGGTACACGCGGTGCCTGTCCGGTGAGGTACCGTAGACAAGTCTGCGGTTAGTGCGAATGAACTTTTAGAGATTACAGCAGGGACTAATTGAGAACTACAAAAGAAGGATTTCCAACGGAAATTCAGAAGTTCAAACGATCCATCTTTAAGTACAACCCCTTTCGTGATAGCCCCAAATCCTTTGCAGCTCGAGCGATGTTCCCCGATGACCGACGCAGCGCGTCTTGTATCATCCGGCGCTCGAGCTCTTCCACTGCCTTCCCGAGCGTCGTCCCTTCCTCGCTAACCTCCACCGTCGCTGCCTGCTTCCTGGTGGTTATCGCAATAGACTCGATGCTTGCCTCCAGCTCACGGCTCGCTTTCACAATTTCCGACGACAGCCCATCAGGATTGACGATCGTGCCAGATTCGCTATAGGTCACAACCCGGCGGATCTCGTTGCATAACTGCCGTACGTTTCCAGGCCAATCGTAGACCACCAACAGGTCTACGGTCTCCTCGGAGAGGCGTATGTCGCTCTTGGCAGCTTCCTGTTGATATTGACCCATATAGTGATTTATCAGCGCCGGAATCTCCTCACGCCGTTGCCGCAACGGAGGTACCTGGATCCTTATCACGTTGATCCGATGAAAGAGATCTTCTCGGAATCGTCCTTCGGCCACCGCGCGCTCCAACTCGGCATTGGTCGCAGCGATTACCCTCACATCAACTTTTTGTGGCTGGCTCTCTCCAATAGGGTGGATCTCGCCCTCCTGGAGAAATCGCAGCAACTTTGGCTGAAGAGTTAGCGGGAGATCGCCGATCTCGTCCAGGAATAATGTGCCGTGCTCGGCTCCGCGGATGATTCCTTCACTGTTCGCAACCGCTCCGGTAAAAGCCCCCCTCTTGAATCCAAAGAGTTGGCTTTCGACCATATCGTGCGGCGCAGCAGAACAGTTGAACGGTGTAAATTGTTTCATTCGCCGCGAGCTTCCGGCATGCAGCGCTCTGGCGATCAGTTCCTTGCCCGTGCCGGATTCCCCGGTTATCAGAACCGTCACGTCAGAGGAACGAATCTTGTGAATCTGCTCGAGCACTCGGCTCATTGCGCGGCTGGCGCAGATAAAGCCCGGGAGTTCGACCTGGGCAAGCAGCCGCGCCGGATTGAAAATCTGCGTGCGGCGGTTCTTGCTGCGCAGGACCTGGGTCTCGAGCCCCTGTTCGACGATAAACAACAGGGGTTTCATGTTGACTGTGCCGGCAATAAAGCGCGGGGCGGTCGGAGCCACTACTCGAAGCAGAAAATCACAGTCCTGGTTGTCACTTAGCTTGTAAACAAAATTACTGCGATAGTCATCCGGCGCCAGCGTTTGCAGGAGTTTTGTCTCAGCCTCCTGCTCGGTTTCATCGAGACCATTTGAAGCCACGACTTTCAACTTTGATGCATCGCGCGAAGACGAATCATCATTCAAGATCTCGGCAACCAGGGCGCCGTGGGCTGCGGACTGATCTCGGACAATGGAAACGAGCTCGTGAAGCAATAGGTCGCGGGATATCGAGGCCTGTACAAGTCGTTGTGCGATAAAGCCGTCGACCGCTGAGGCCAGACCCGCCGAGACGCTCTGCCGGCTATCTAGAGCTCCAACTTCAACAACGTTAGACTGAGCCTTAGTTCCAGCATCAGTCGGTTTTGCTCTTAGTGTTTTCAGATATGCTTCGGCGTTTCGTTGGTCAATCGCAGCACCGAGTCGTTCGAATTCCAGAAGCGCGGATTCTACTTCGACGATCGCCTGCGCTACGTTTCCTTGCCGCTCGAGTAGCTGAGCCAGCAATATCTGGTTCACGGCGCAGGGATATGGATTCCGTCTGAGAGTGTATATTGAGGTGCTTTGCGCTAACGATTGTATTGCGGCGGCCCCGTAGCCATCGGCCGCTTCAATTCTTGCGACCATTCGCATCATCAACCCGAGTACCAGCAGATTCGGTGCATCGCGAAGAAATGACCTCACGTTCTCAACAAGCTCTCTGGCTTCAGACAGCCTACCGTTTTGAAGCAATGCTTCGGCCAGCCAGAGTCTGGCCTCCGGTAAGTCGTGCTGCTCGCCCCTGCGGTTTGCAATGTTCACCGCGCGCTCGAGGGGCTCGATGGCCATCTCGATCTGCCCCTTCATCAGGTAGCTGCGACCGATGGTCATCTGAGTGCTGGCTTCCTCCGCGCGTGTCCACTCACCGTTCTTGATTGATGAAAGAATCTCGAGCGATTTCTCCAGACAGCGGTCCGATTCGTCCAGCCTGCCCATCAATAGATAAAGCTGGGCAAGCGTATCGTACGCGCCACCCTGTGCTGAGACGCTGTTTGCCCGCCCAAGGGTCTCGAGGGCATGCTTGGCAAGCTGTTCGGCGCGTGACCACTCTCCGAACCGGATGAGCTGCATCGCAAAATTGTTCTGGTTGATGGCTACGAACTTCGGATTATCCGCGCGTTTAAAATCTGAAATGCATTTCTCCCAGCATGCGATCTCCTTGTTTATCTCGCCGAGGTTGGAATACACCACAGCCAGGTACCAATGGGCTCTTCCGACGAGACCAGGCTCATCGCGGTTCCCGATTATGGTGAGCGCTTGTTTCACCGAATTAAGAGCGTTGCGAAAATCACCTTCGCGAGCATTGATGTAGCCGATGTTTATGTATGATTCGGCGAGCTTGCTCCAGTTGCCGACCTGGCGATAGTGCTCGAGTGCCGATGTGTAGTGGTCGCGTGCGATTCGTAACTCGGAGAAGACGCTGTACGCTCGTCCCATTCCGAAGTAGCACTCGCCGATTTGGACGTGGTCGTCGGCGGCCCTTGAAAGCTGAAGAGCTTGATTGAAGATAGCGATTGACTTGGGAATGTCGTTGTTGAAGCAATAGCCCCAACCCAGCCTGATGAGGACCGCGGTCTGCGATGCTTCTGAAAGACGTCCGAAATCAGTCTGGCGCTCGTACTTCGATACTACTTCGAGCTGTTCTGAATTAAGACCTCGCTTTTCGAGGGCCAGGCTCAGCAGGCATCGGATCTCCGCCTCTTCATCAACTGATCGAGGACCGAGGCGCAAGGCCGACTTCAAATGATTCGCGGCCTCTTCAAATCGGCTCTGATCCAGGGCGGTCTGTCCAGCAGTGACCGCTTCGTCGATCCGTTGGCTGCCAGATGCCTCTCTAATTGCCATAGCACGATGACCGGAGTCCACTAACATCCTGCTGGTGATATTGTCCGCGGGTTACAAGTTTGAAGTGAATCTAACTATGTCCTCAAGTCCCAGCGATTCTATTGTCAGCTACTATCAAAGTCAAGGATCGGTTATCTTTAGCCTCTGACTTTGCTCTTAACTAAGAAAACAATCGAGGATAATCGCTGTCCTTCAGTCGACTCATCTGATAAAAAGTGCGACGATCTAATGAACATGCTCACACCGGAAAGATTGTACGAGGAGGAACTGCTTGATGCAGGCGAAGGCACCGATGATGATGTTGCCGGAAGCTTGATCGATTTGCGGCGCATTAATCGGTTTCTTGGGGGACGTAAAGTAATAATGCGCGCCATCGAGACCTGTCTTCAGCGAGTGGGTCCGGAGCGCATATCGTTGCTCGATGTTGGCACAGGCTCGGCCGACCTCCCAATTGTAGTGTCGGAGAACTGCCGAGCGCGCGGCATAGCGACGTTTGTAGCGGCTGTCGATCTCAGCGAGCGAAACCTCAGAATCGCGCGCACCAGGCTGGGCGTCGGGCCGGAGATTCATCTGGTCAGAGCGAATTCGCTGAATCTGCCTTTTGCACCACGCAGTTTTGATATCGTCACCGCATCCTTGTTTCTTCATCATTTTCAGGATGACGACGTAGTGACCTTGCTTAAAGATTTTGCTCGGATCGCGAGACAGGCGGTAATCGTAAACGACCTGATCAGAAACCTCGTGCCTTATTATTTTACGCGAATCGCTGGTCCTCTCCTTGCTAAGAGCTTTCTAACTCGAAATGATGGACCTGTCTCAGTTCTGCGCGGCTTTACTGTTTCTGAGATGAATGAGCTATCGGAACGCGCCGGACTCAAGCGGCGTGAACTGAAGCGTGTATTTCCATACAGGCTCTCACTTGTGGCGGATGTTTCGAATTGATTAGGAGATGGGTTTCGACGCAATCATAATCGGGGGAGGCCCGGCCGGATCGGCGGCAGCAATATCGATGTCTCAGCGGGGCGCCCGAGTTCTCGTACTGGAAGAAAAGCGGATGCCTCGCGGCAAGCTATGCGGTGAGTTTATTACGCCGGAGTGTTTTCCTACGCTAGAGCGACTCGGAGTCATGCAACGTATGCTTGCCGCCGGCGCTCAAAAGATCTCGCGTGTGAGTTTGGTTGCTGAAAGTGGCAAATCGGTTGAGAGTTGCATTCCTCAGATGTCCGATTCCGATAATCAATGGGCGATGAGCCTTAGCCGGTCTCGTTTCGATCAGATCCTTTTTGAAGGAGCGCGGGAAGCTGGCGCTGAATGTCTCGAAGGTTATGCAGCCAGCGGGTGCAAGTTCGATGATGACTACGGAACGGTCGAGGCCCTCTCTCTTAAGGAAGGCGCTCGAGTCACCTTCAAGGCGCCGATAATTATCGACGCGTCCGGTCGAAACTCACGTTGGATGCTTGGCAAACAAGAGAGGTTAGCAGGTCATCGAGGCTCGAGATTGTATGCGCTCAAGGCCCATTTCACCCGAGTCAACGGTATCACGGATCAAGTCGAGCTGTACTTCTTTCGTGAGGGTTACGGAGGCTTCTCGCGGGTGGAAGATAACTTGGTTAACTTGTGCTTTATTGTCGGAGAGAGTGCCCTGAAGCAAGCCGGAGGGAATGCATCCGAAGTAGTCAAAAATACACTTATGAAAAATCCACTAGCGGCTGAGCGTCTATGCCAGGCAAGCGTTGTGGGCAAATGGTACAGCACCGGGCCGCTGACCTTTGGCCGGAGGCGACTTAGCCGCGACAACGTGATCGCGATCGGAGACGCTTCCGGCATGATCGATCCATTTACCGGAACCGGTCTTCAAATCGCGGTAAGGACTGGTGAAATGGCGGCTGGAGCATTGATAGAGGCACTCGGGCGATCCGGCTCATTTCCATATCGTGAAGAACATTACAATCACCAGTCCGAGCGCCGGATGTCCCTGTATGAGTCAATCCAGGCTGGTTATAGGGATCAGTATGAGCGAGAATTCCACCAACGAATGAAGGTAGCCGGGCTACTTCGCGCCGCAGCATTCTCTCCAGCCACTTCGAGGATACTTGCGATCGTATTGGAGCGAGCACCACGCCTGACGAATGTCATGCTTCGAGCCACGCGGAGTGGCCATCCGTCAACTGGGCCAAGTGAATGATTTACAATGGAAATCAGACATGTTTTGGAACTTTTCCTTATCGCCGGCGTGCTGAAAGGCTGAAAGCACACTCATACCCAAAAGGTTCGGAGGTAATAAGAATGCTCAGACGAATTTCGTTGGTTATCTTAATCATTGCCGCGCTTGGAGCAGGCGCTGTGATAGCCGCGGAAGCCCAAAAAGAAAAAGCCAAGACAAAGGAGCAAGCCGACAAATCTCAAAAAGAGAAGGAAAAGGTTTGGACTGAACCCTCTCAAGGATTGTTTCCCGTTGAGCTGTACTCTGGTGAGGGCGGATATCTTGGGGTTTATCTGGAGGAAGTGACTTCCGAAAGAACCAAGGAGTTGGGCTTAACGGAGGAGCGTGGTGCGGTGGTGATGAAGGTCGTGTCAGGCAGCCCAGCGGAAAAATCGGGCTTAAAGGAGAACGATGTAATAGTGTCCTTCAATGGCCGTCGGGTTGATAGTGTTCGTGAGCTGCAAAGATTGCTGAATGAAACGCCCGCAGACCGTTCCGTTCAGATCGAAGTCATTCGTGGAGGCGCTCGGCAAACGGTCGCAGCGACTCTTTCGAAGCGTTCATTTCATGGTTTCGGTGGAACTCTCGGCCAGGGAGCTGATGACACGTTCTTTAAGCAGCGAGAGCAGCAGATGGACGAACTAAAACGCTCGGAGGATTTGCTCAAGCAGTATCAGGGAAAAACAGACGCCTTCCCAAGAGACTTTGGCGATTTTACATTTGTTAATCCTGGAGAGTATGCATTCTTTGGCGGGACACGATTGGGTATCAGTGCAGAGTCTCTTACCGATCAACTGGCCGAGTTCTTTGGTGTAAAGGACAACAAAGGAGCTTTGGTCGCCTCCGTGCAGGAGAATAGTCCGGCAGCAAAAGCCGGCTTGAGAGCAGGCGACGTCATTATCGCGGTCGATAGCGAGAGAGTTGAAAATGTGCGCGGATTAATCAAAGCCCTCTCTCAGAAAAAAGAGGGAACTATTGCCATCAAGGTTGTTCGTAATCGCGGAGAGCAAACAATCAATGTGACGCTCGAGAAATCGGAACCACTTACACCGAAGCGACGGGCGATCGCTTACAGGCAGCCTGCACTCATTGTCTAACGCTTGGTCGAACCGCATCTCCTAAGAAGGAGGCGCAAAATGCGCCTCCTTTTTTATTATTAAGCTTCCTGATTTTCCGGGATTTCGCATAGACCCCACTAGCCGCAATGCCCCGCCAAAGGTATCAAAATAAATACCCAAGAATGACAAATTTGTATTGAAATTATTACAAACAATAAATAATATGTGGCTTCTTCCCCCAGGTAGGTCAGATGTCATGAACTTCCTGAAGCCCTGGCGTTAAGCGAGCAGGTCCTGGCGCTGCGCTATACAGACGCGAAAGCGTTGACGCTGTTAAAAATAACATTGGAGAGAGAAAGCATGAGCATGAAACGAGCAGTGATGGTCTGTGTGTTGGCGATTGCTCTAGTCGCGCTTGTAGTGCCTTTAGTGGGATTGAATGCTAAAGCGGGCAGCTCGGCGCGCGACGCCAGGATATCCACATCTGCCGCGACGTCAAATCTGAGCGCTCTTAATCGAAGCGCGGAAATGTCACGCGCGGCAGCGCAGCAGGAGATCGTCGCGGAACCGCAAAGCCAATCCGCGCCTGCTGAGGGTAAAATATCAGCCGATACGCTTAAAGCTTTAGGCATACAACGGGTGAGCAAGGACAAGCTTGCTGGTGTGCCGAACAAAGGAGCCCAGCGAATCGCATCAAGTCTGTCAGCCCACGTCACTCCTTTTCCAGCGGGCGGACGATTAAATGCACCGCCTGGCGCGGGAACCTCCGTCCCAGGACCGCCGCTTGTCGGTCAACCTCTCGTTCTGAATGTCAACGATGCGCTTTCAGCAGCGCTGATCACAACTATTGGTGGGCGCGATAATCAATTCTCAGAAGTAGCTCTGATAGCCGATTGGGACGGCCGCGAAGATTGTGTCGTCGATCGCGGCACTAAGGTTGACGATTTCTCATTCGTCGAACCAGATATAGACTTCTCGTTAACTCGAGCGGCAATTTCCGAGCATACACGCGGAAACGGCCACCCCTTCTTTAATGTCTATTATTACGGCGATTCTGTTGGCAACATATACGCCGGCGTTGATATTAGTGGCACAGGGCAAGTCGACGTAGTTTTCAGCGCTAACATCCCCACTCTGATCAATACTGGAAACAGCAACGGACTTCAATTGTTGAATCCCACACCGGGCGACTGCGCGGACGACCAGGTAACGGTGACAGGAATAGCGGTAAACCCGGTCGCGGATCTGGGAGACTTCGGGTTTTGCGGCGTAGTTGGCGAAGTCATTTACTTTTCGGTGCTCGATACGGAAGGCTGCGCCAGGAATTCAGCCAACCAGCCAATTCGCACCAGAATCCTCCAGGTAGGGTTATTCGAAGGATCTGACGCTGGTGGAGGGTTCATCCAATTCACTAATGCTCGGCAAGTGCTTCGCAGTAAATTCGCCAACATCGCCGGCATCTCGGTAGATGATGACGGAAGCCTTTACTATCAACTGGTCGATTTGATTCAGTTTACCGGCGGGGCGATCTTTAAAGCTACAGAGGTATGCCGCACAGTACCGGCCTGCGAAGGTAGCGTTGAACGTCCGGCAACTCCGAGCAAGCCGGTAGGAAATGGCGGCGTCGGACTTGGGAATCCTCGAATTAACAGAGTGATCACCTCCATCCCGGATCCGCCGACTTTGAACAGCTGGATTAATACGACCTCTGCACCGCCAGTCGGAGTCGTGATAAGTGGAGGATCTCGCCACACCAATTACGGCGGCGGCGCTTCGACCTTGTATGGAAATATCGTGAGCATGACCAATGGCGGCTGCAATGTCCTTTATGCAGCCGTTGCGCGCTCGTTTGTCGCGGGCGATGTGAGTTTTGAGCAGCTGACTGAAGGGTTGTTCCCGGCGCCAAGCCAGTTCGGAGCAGCGGGTACGCCTTCGATGGTCATTAGCTTTGCTGATTGCTCTGGGTTGTTTGATGTTTGCTCCGGAGAAGCAGGTGGCTCGGTATCAACCAATGTCGGTGGGATCCTGCCTATCGCGGACGGTTTTGCGGATGTAGCGCAAAACGGAGTGACGCGAATTCCAGGGGTGAACAATTTCCGAATCTTCGTGCAGGGGAACGGGCCAAACCTGGCGCCGCCGGCAGGAGGAACGGGAGTGGTGCCCGGGACGCCATCCACGCTGTTGAAGTTGGATATGCAGATTGATTATACGGCATATTCTGGCATCGCGGTTAACGAGCAGAACACAGTATTTGTGATCTCAGGAGGCACACCGGCAGGAATCGGCAAGAACCCGAGCCCAATGCTTGGAGAGATATTGTGTTTCGAGGATTCGTGTCCGGCGGATCGACGAGCAGACTTTGTCGATCTGAGGGGCGACACATTGCCGAACCCGCCAGCGAGCGGAGGCAACGTAGGAGACGGAGACAGCGATCGATTTGATCACATCTTCTATCAATCGCCGCTGGATCAGTTAACTCTTACGCCTGCTGGTCTCGCCGGCCTCGCGGACGGCTTCCTGCGTTACACCAATAGGCTCGTAGGCACTAACGCAGCCGCAATACCGCTTGGTCCGGGTGTATCACTTGGGTCAACTCTGCCTGTTTTGGGAGATGACGATACGACCGAAGGTCCGGTAGTGTTTGAGTTCCTTGATCCTGGTCATCAGGTAGCCGGAGGAGACGATTCCAACACCCCAAATCGTGGAGACGATTCGGATGGACTTGGCAGCCCGGCAATAGGTCTGGGGCCAGCCCGATTTGGCGGATTTGAATTCGTGTTTGGCGGACCGGTAGGAACTACCAACTGCGTGTGGAACGGGTTCTTCTGGAACTCGAACGGAAACATCACGTTTGGAATAGGAGACACCGACTTCACGCCGACCGTACCCGAGTTGAGAGCGGGCCCGCCGCGAATAGCTCCGGCTTGGACTGACCTCGACTCGGCATCTCGAAACGTTAATCTATGCACGTTCCCGGTGCAGGCACTGGGCTTTGCAAACGTGAACGCATTCAAGGTCCGCTGGATCAATGTTCCTCAGTTCGGCAGCGAGAACTGCACTGGAGATCCAAACAATTTTGGTGGAGCATCGAACACGTTCTCGGTGACGCTGTTTGATGACGGCACGGGACAGGATGAGAACACTTCAGAAGTCCTGAGTCCGACCGCGACAGTCGGCAACAACATCAACGACGGTTCGACGACGTTCGATCAGCAGGAAGGACCGACTGATCTGAGGTTCACCAGAGAGCCGAACACGCAGCAGTTGGTGGGATGCTCGCCGCGACCGGAAGGAAGCGGGATCTTCATCTTCGACTTCTGCCGAATGGATCTGCTGGGAACAGCGGGGCAGCCGGTGATCACCGGGTTCTCGGTAGGCAACCTCGATCCGTTGAATCCGCCGGGATTGTGCGAGATCAACCTGTCTAAGGCAGCG
>DATFWY010000043.1:0-6140 GCA_035258805.1 Blastocatellia bacterium
TGCAGACGCCGATCCATTTAGTCCGGGTTCTGGTTGCACCCTTGATGGTGTTCCGATCGATTGCAGCCTAGCAAGTGGAATGGCAAACAATGGTGGAGCAGTTGTAGCCCCTTGGAAAAGCGTTTTTGTCGTAACGAAAAATGGCAGAAGTGCATTAGCCACGATTAATCCCGCTGGTGGTGATAGCAGCATCCTAGTTTGGGAGCCCGGTCACGACATACTGGACAATAGAGTGCAAGACCTCCCAGACAGTATCTCAATGACCGCTACCCATATCGATGGAAGATGGTTGAGATTAAGTGTGAACGGCAGTAATGTATCGCCGCAAGTACCTTGGGGACCATTTGGTATCTACGTTCCACCAATCCCAAGGATCCCTCGTCCGCCGCTACCGGAAGAATACAGGCAGATACTTTTACCTGCAGTAGGAGACGCGTCGATTATGTTGAGTAAACCCAATTGCGCAAGTCTTTTCAATCTTCCGCAGGGCGTAACTCCTCAAGGACTTCTCTTTGGGATAGCTACCGGACTGACCGGAGTGGGTGATCTAACTTTTGGCATTACAAGGGCTCTGATTCCAGCTGCGGCAGAAACGAGATCCAGTACCGCTGAGCGCAGTTCAATGAGACTTCCTGTCAGCGGCCGTACCGTTCTGCGAAGCACCGGAGTTGCGCATATTACAATCAATAGTGGAGGCGAATTTGTGAATGGCTTTGATGGTAGGTTCGGTATCACCGATTCAGAGGCCCGTGCGCTTGTGCTCATTCACGAGCTCGGGCATGCGGTACAGCATATTTTTGGTGATGGGAGCTCGCAGATGGTTTTTGATGGTTATGCCGGAGATATCGGTCGGGTTGTGAGTAACATAAACAGTAGTCGCGTAAGGAGGAATTGCTTTTGAAGTACCTTTGTTTGATTTGTTCGTTACTCGGTATATGGTTGATTTGCTGGTATTCCATCTTTGCCGATTCTCGATACTTATACAACAAACCACTATTGCGCTCTGTACATTTTGTTGATGACGCGCACGGCTGGATCTCTGGTTATAACGGAGTGTATTACACCGACGATGGAGGAGTCACATGGCGTGCTGAACCAGTATCCGTTGGAAAACTGAGCTCGACTTTAGGAGACCTGAGCGTTCAGTATATCGGCGCGCTAATCTGGTCCGATCAAAGCCACTGCATTGTTAGAGGGGACAAGGGACTTATTGTCGGTGACCTGAACCTTAAGAGTTGGGATACGAGTCCGTTAATTGAGTTAGAACGAGCAAGATCCGTCCTGTTTGTGAATCGTAGACGAGGATGGGCAGTAGTACCAGGTTCTCCCGGATCGTTGATTTATGGAACCACCGATGGCGGATTCAATTGGGATCAAGAATTTCGCGTACCCGAATCTCTGTACGGAGTTTTCGCAAATGCGGAGAATGATATATGGGCAGTAGGAAGTGGTTGCCTAGCTGTTCACACAAATGACGGAGGCAAGACATGGAGCAAGGCAATCATCGGTGCGGGGCGACAAAAAGATGGTCGTCTGAACGACTTCCACACCTCTTACTTCATTGGGTCAAAAAGAATCGGCTGGATCGCTGGCACACATGGTACGATTCTGCGCACAAGTGACGGTGGGCGAGAATGGCTTGCCCAATCGAGCGGTTTTTCCCGAGGCACTACTTTTCATGCTATGTCGTTCGCGAGCGAAAGTGAAGGATGGGTGATTGGAACTAGGTATTCAATTGATAGTGAAAAGAGTTATAACGAAGGCACAGAAGCGATCGTACTCCACACGATAGATGGTGGGCTTCAATGGGAAAAGCAATCAATTAATATTGAAGAGAAAATCATGGATGTACAGGCCCTTTCCAATGGACGAGCCTGGCTTGTCGGAGAGGATGGTTCCCTGTTTCGCACAGTTGATCACGGCAGAACGTGGGATCGCAAAAGATTACCTTCGAAGCTCGCGCCAAAATGATTCATTGCAAGAGTAGCCGCCCACCGATTCGACGTTATGCGGATGGCAACCCTTCGACAACTCAGTTCGACTTTGATTTAGGGGCCGCGAGGGTAACGACCGATCCAAAAGGCGCCAGCCGAACAACGACCTACGATACTGCGGGACGAATTGAGCGCGTAGATATCTCAAATGGGGCCTACACACGCTTTGTTTACTCTGCGAGTAACACTCAAATCGATAGTTACGCGCTGCTGCAGACGGGTAGCGCGGAATTCTATTCAACACGCATCCTGGACGGGTCAGCGCGAGTGCGGGCGAAGGCCAGCGCGCTGATGTGGCAATGCTGATTAGACGCCTAAAGGAACGGTGCGCCGCGCCAGGACTAGTAGCACGTCGGTACGAGCGCAACGATGGTTGCGGACCGCAATGCATCACCGGCGGAGCGTCGCGCCACCGTCGCCGAGTTCGCAGTAAGGCTATTTGGTCACCCAATGACCGGCGAACAGGTAGTCGAAGAAACTCTGGTAACGTTTACCGAGGCAACCGTGCCATCGAGAGTCGAGCTTACAGCTGCACTGTCGTCAGTACTTCCGGGCACTTTGGAAGAGTTTCGCCAGCACGCGCTCGCGAGATGGGTTGAGGTGCAATTTGGTGTTGAACCCGAGGAGGGTGGGCGACTCAAGCGGAGGGTACCGAGGACTTTGAGAGATGCTGCCCAGCAACTTGCTAGCACAGGAGGAAACGACGAAGTAATTTCGGTCCTGCCCGGCTAGGTCCCACAGCGGCTCTTCGCTCAGCAGGTGCAGTGCAAAACAGCATACGTGTTTTTGCTTTTTAGATCATCCAACAGGCGACAGGCTTCTCTCGTCGGCAAAACGATGAGTTCAATATGGCGCAGCTCCGCTTCCTCATTGACCTCCGGTGTGACGGGCAGGCTTCCTTAGACGCCTGTTCCAATGATCAAGCGGTTGCCGCCCCATGGGATTCGTTCTTGGGCCGAGAGCGGCGTATGCCCATAGCGGTCGCGCAAAGATTTCGAGGGCTTCGTTTTGCGGCGCACTGGCATGCTTAGTGTCCGCGCCGTCTCGAAGCGAGCGGCTTCGAGGAGAACTCCTTCGCTGCAGATTCTTTTAGACGGAGATCCGCGACCCTCTTTCCCTGCTCAGTCAGCTTGAAGACCGGTTGCTGATTCCTGATCCCGGCTATTTCTACAATTCCATCGCGAAGCGCCTTAAGAGCAACGCTCGCAAATATGTCTCCTTCGTTTAGGGCGCACCAGTCGAGGAGTATGCTGTCACTAATCCCAAACTCTTCGGCGCTCCGCATCAGGACTTTTCGCAATTTGTCATCAATGAGCATGTTCTCAGCCTCCAGGGTGTTGAGTATGTAATCCCTCAGGCAGCAAGTTTTGTGTGACTGCTTGTGTGACAACTGCTTTGGCTTATGCAATACGACGCTTGCTGGAACGGGACGCTTTGGGTCTAAACGATTGAGATGTAACAATGGCTTTTGGTGGAAAAAGGCGGAATCGGGTGGTGGAATCAGACTCTGACTCTGCTTATCGGGGTTCGAATCCCTGCCTCCCAGCCACTTCATAATCAATAATTTAGAATTGCCTCACTTCGAGGTTTTGTCTTGGAGACCTCTCATGGTATGTGGATCCATCCCAAAGCGAAATCAACTCGGAACCAACGTATTGCCAGGATCCCCCGATGCAAGCCGGTATTGATCGCTACCTGAACGATTCGGCCGAAGATGCGACCTTGGTCCCGACAACACAGAGAGCAGTCGTTGCTCCTCTTCGGGTAGCAGATAACGATTGCGCTCGTTATGCTCCTCAAACTTCTTCACCTGACGACAAGGGGGTTGACGCTTGCTTTCCCGTCTCGAATCGACATTGAAAAAATCTTTTAGATGCAAGCGAGTTCACGGTTGACAGAAGGAACCCTCGTTGGCGGCCATCACCGTTCGTCAGTTAACGATCCTGGCTTGACAACTGAATTGCGGCGGCGTACAAGCAACTCATCTTTCCAGATGGCGTGGAGAGCTCTCCCCACTAATCACAAACCCCAAAGAGTGCGACCAGGAGTGGACAGAACATCAACTCTGGAAACAGAGAGCAAGTGAGTGTCCATAGATTTCCCAAACTTTGTCCTAGCCAAGGACTGATTTCTACCTCGGATTAGAGACAGCATAGGAGGCAAGAATATGAGAAAAAACTCTCGAGACAATAACGTCTTTGCGCCAGTATCGCGGCGCGGTTTCTTTGGCCGTGCTGCGCTTGCTGGCGGCGCGGTGCTTCTGGGATCAGGTGCTCCCGCAAAGCTGTTGGCGGAAGACAACGAAGGCCCGCCCGGAGTTTGCGATCTCCCGGTGCCGATTCCGCACATCACTGTGCCGCCGCCGGGCGGGGGCCATTTTTATTTCCCCGGGCCTGTCAGCGGGGCAGCAGCGCCAATCACCGATCCGAGTGGCGCCCATCCCGAAGGTCGCGATCCGTCGGTGATCTTCAACTTCAAAGGGTTTGTTGGACAGGCAGACTTCATCCTGACCGGTACCGGTACCGACCTCGAAACCAGCGTGACCGCTCCTTACCACTTCCACACCGACATGCGGTTCATGAGCGGTGTGTTCGTGGGTACGGATCAAATCGAACGGCACAAGACGTTTGCCTTCGTTTGACTTGACAGCACAGTGGGCTCGTTGGGCCCGCATTCTTGGGATGGCGGATTGTCGGCGACGACCGTCTTCTGGGCTGTAGAGATACCGAACGGAAGCGCTCACGTTGATCTGGATTCAGGATCCGCATCGCTGCACGCCAAGAACATATGTGTCTTGGACGCGTTCACGGTTGCCAACAGCATCATGGGGGTGAATCGGCCGGTAAACCAGGTGCAGGGGATCATCAATTCGCTGGAGATTGAGTGGAGCGGGACGGGCGGCACACCAACCGCCGCGAACGAGCCCGTCAACCAAATGCGAGGGACCTTCGTGGAGAACACGGCCCGAATCGCAGTAACCGCGACGACTCCCCGGACAGCGATGACTGCTCTATCCAATGGTCACGGGTTCCGATTTGTTTCTGATCCCGCCTCTACCAGCGTGAATCATTTCGCGCTGATCGGCCACGAGCAAAACGGGATCTTCTTCTAACGAGAGTTACACCGTGAGAGGCCCTCAAGCTCAAAAGAAGGGCCTCTCCTCTGACCTAGGCGAGGCGTCCAGAAATGGCTATTGCTTCACGAATGTCGAGGAGTGCAAGGATGGCGGCTTTAGAAACTTTACTTTCACCATGAAGGTTGGCCGATCTGCTTTAAAACAGAATAGCACGCAAGAACGAGTGACGTGGACAGCGTGTTCGATCAAAAGGGAGGAGGCATTCCATGCGGCTCTATAAGTTAGTCTTGATCGCTCTGATACTTTCCACGCTTTTCTTCGGCTTTAGAAGTCGGGCCGTTCACGCGCAGAACCCATCGACCCAAATCGGCGAGCGGCCCGCGCTCGAAGAGCACGTCAATCAAGCCGATATCGAAAACGGAGCGATCAAATTCTCTCGACTGCTCGAGATCGGCGAGGCGATCTTCGCCGCCCGCTGGACGAAGCTCGACGGACAAGGCCGCCCAGCCGCAACCGGCAACGGCGCGCCGACAAAGCGGGACCCGTCGCACAATCCCGGCTTCCTGCGCACGTCGGGAACCGATGCGACGTCCTGCGCCGATTGCCACAACCAGCCGACCGTTGGCGGGGCGGGCGGATTCGTCGCCAACGTATTCGTGCTGGCTCAAGTGCTTGACCCGGTCACCGACTCCGTTTCAGCCGAATTCTCCGATGAGCGCAACACACTGGGAATGAACGGCTCGGGCGCGATCGAGATGCTCGCTCGCGAGATGACCGCCGATCTTCTGGCAATTAGAGACGCAGCCAAGGCCGAAGCGCAGACGACGAACAGAGATGCGAGCAAACAGCTCGATACCAAAGGCGTGAACTTCGGGCGCATCACCGCGCACCCGGACGGGACGTTTGATAATTCGAAGATCGTGGGCGTGGATGCAGATTTGATCATCAAGCCTTTTCATCAAAAGGGAGTCGTCAATTCGGTTCGGGTTTTCACGGTCAATGCGTTTAACCATCACCACGGAATGGAAGCGGTGGAGCGATTCGGCATCGGCCAAAAGGACAGCGGCGGG
>DATFWY010000044.1:0-119313 GCA_035258805.1 Blastocatellia bacterium
TCGATTCAATTGGTCTTGTTAACATGGTGAACCAGCTGAACCACGGGCTTGATATCGGCGGCAATCCAATAGGTGATCCGACGTCGTTTTTCATTGGAGTCGGAGTGAACCCTTGTGCAGTGGATATGGACTACGAGCTGCGCCGGTTTGAGTGGAAGGTAGAGGCAGGCGCGGAGTTCGCGATAACCCAGCCGACATTTGATGTTGAGCAGCTCAATACGTTCTTAAAGCGGATTGAGCATTGTCGCATTCCGGTAATTGCCGGCATCTGGCCGCTTGTGTCTTATCGCAACGCGGAGTTCCTGGCGAACGAAGTCCCGGGCGTGGTCGTGCCAAAGCCGGTGTTGAAGCGCATGGAGCGAATCACGGATAAGGACGCCGCACGCGAAGAGGGATTGGCGATTGCGAGGGAGACTTTGCTCGAGGTGAGGGATGTTGTTCAGGGAGTACAAGTCTCGGCGCCGTTCGGCCGCGTGCAGTATGCGTTGGATGTGTTCAGCGTGCTGTGATGAACCGTAGACCCGTCCGGTGTGCGGATGATGCGATGTATCGTAGACTGTCCAGTCTGCGGATGTCGGCGAATTTGTAACAGCCCCGCAGACTGCACAGTCGACGGTACATTGCTTGAATTCACTTTGACGCCGATGATAGGTTGAAGAGCTTGAGAGTTGGGCAGCTCCACCCAAATTACTGGTCTTGAGTGGGAGTTAGGATGCTAAATGAAGAAACTAAGTGCCATCTCAGTTTTATTAACCACTACGTTTGCCCTCGGCGCGAGCGGCAGCCAGCAACAGCCTGTCACCCCGGCTGTCACCACCGAGACATTGCGAGGATTCCTCGACAAAATGAATCTTCGCTATGTCCCACATCCGAAGAACCCTGATGCTCTTGTTGTTCCACGAAGTGACAACAAATATGCAGAGAGGCTCGATCTCTATGTTGAAGTCCGAAAGGATCACTCGCTGGTGATGATAGTTTATCCCAAGCTGAAGGGTCGTTACTTCACGCTTTCAAGAGCTACCGATCGGGAGAAAATGTTTCAGCGATTACTCGAAGCGAATCATCGCTCGTTTGCAACCTTTTTTGTTGATGGTCAGGGAGACATCGGCGCTCGATTTACCTTCACCACTGAGGGTGGCCTGACTTACGAGTCGTTTCGAGTTGCTGCTACAGAACTCCTTCGGATCGCCGATGAGTACACGCCGGTTCTCGATGAGCAAATGATTAAGGAAGATCGAAAGCCTCAGGTTGTGCCCGATAAGCAACGTTGAAATCAGTGTCTGATTTTCACAGGCGGGAAAGGATATGAGCAAAATGCTAATCGCAAGTATACCGATGGCCATATTGCTAATCGGAGGATTCGCATTCGCACAACAGACCGATCCAGCCCAGACCGGGCCTCCGAAAGCGGCAAAGCCGGCGCCTCCTAAGCTCACATTCAGCGACCGAATGAGAGCCTATTTGCAGCGCACCGGGTCAACGATTGATGAGAGCAAGAGTACGCCCGACATGGTTGTAAGTAACTATCCAGATGCCAAGGGCGGCAAAGTAACCATTGTGCTGGTGAACGATCGTAGAAGAAATCTTCTGGGATTCTACATTTACAACTTCGGCAGCATTAAAGGAGCGGCAAATAAAGACGAGGTCTACAAGTACTTGCTAGGGGCCAATGACTCGATAACCATCGGCAGTTTTTTTGTCGATTCCGATGATGACATCGGCTACAAGTATCTCGTGAGCAGCGCCCAGGCTATGAGTCAACCGGCATTCGAGTACGCGTATTTTACGATGGCGGCGGTCGCACGGGAGCGCAAGCCTGAGATACGAAGAATGCTGGGGCCTGTAGTTGACAAAGACGAAAGGTCGCCTGACGTAAAGAAGGCAGCTGACAAGCCCCCTGCGGCGAAGTAAGCCGTGGCGGGGCTCGCTGGTCACCCCTGTACGGGTGGCCCTCCGTGCCGCCCCCCTTTTGATGAAATTAGGATTGCGTAGGGAAGGGCGGCCACGGAGGGCCACCTGTACAGGGGTGACCAGACAGTTGATGCTCTGAATGATCTAATTGTCTATGATGGAGCGAGAAACAAGAACAAAACTGCTTGAAGAGCTGCTGGCGGAGCGAATTCTCGTGCTCGATGGAGCCATGGGCACGGCGATCCAGGCTCGCCATCTGACCGCCGAGGACTTTGGTGGAGTTCAGCTCGAGGGTTGCAACGAGAACCTGGTTCTGACTCGTCCCGACGTGATACTCGATATCCACCGCGGCTATCTCGAAGTAGGCGCCGACATAATCGAAACAAACACATTCGGCGGAACGCCAATCGTCCTTGCCGAATACGGTCTTGAGAATCAGGTCCGTCAGTTAAATGAGACTGCGGCTCGGCTGGCCAGGCAAGCTGTCGACGAGCAGTCAACATCGTCTAAACCTCGGTTTGTCGCCGGGTCCATAGGTCCTACGACCAAGGCGATCTCGGTTACCGGCGGTGTGACTTTCGATCAATTGATAAGCGCTTTTCACGACCAGGCGGCAGGTTTGGTAGCCGGAGGCGCTGATCTTCTCCTTGTCGAGACTCAACAGGACACACGCAACGTCAAGGCCGCGTTGATTGGAATCCGGCAACTGTTCGATGAAATCGGATACACCGTCCCGGTCATGGTTTCAGGGACAATCGAAGCGATGGGGACGATGCTTGCCGGCCAGACGGTCGAGGCTTTTTTGACTTCAGTAATGCACGCCGACCTTTTGTCGATCGGTTTGAACTGCGCGACTGGTCCGGAGTTCATGACCGATCGCATTCGTAGCCTCGCTGAATTGGCAGAAACGCGTGTGTCTTGCATACCAAACGCCGGCCTGCCAAATGAAGAAGGGGTATACCTGGAGACCCCCGAGAGCATGGCCGGCACTCTGGAACGTTTTGTTGATCATGGCTGGATCAACCTGCTCGGTGGCTGTTGCGGGACCACTCCGTCGCATATTCGAGCCTTGGCTCAGATGGTACAAGGTAAAAGGCCAAGGGTTGCTGCGAAACACCATCGTTCTCTTTTTTCCGGCATCGATTTTGTAGAAGCCAGCGACGACCAGCGTCCTTTGATCGTCGGCGAGCGCACAAACGAAGTTGGCTCGCGCAAGTTCAAGCGGCTCATCACCGAAGAAAAATACGAAGAAGCCGCCGAAATCGCGCGACAGCAGGTAAAAGGCGGCGCACAGATTTGTGATGTGAATCTCCAAAACGCCGATCGTGATGAACTGTATGACGTCGATCGCTTCTACAAGAGAATGATCCGAGTGGTCAAAACCCCAATTATGATCGACACCACCGATGCCCTCGCAATCGAACGCGCGCTTACCTACTGCCAGGGTAAATCGATTATCAATTCGATCAATCTCGAGGATGGCCTCGACAAGTTCGAACGGGTGACCCCGATAGCCAGGAAATACGGAGCGGCATTGATCGTCGGTTGCATCGACGAAGACAAACAACAAGCACAGGCCATTACCCGCGAGCGCAAGCTGGAGATTGCCAGGCGTTCGGTGAAGCTCTTGACTGAGAATTATGGCATTCGTGTTGAGGACATCATCATCGACCCGCTCGTATTTCCGTGTGCCACCGGCGATGCCAACTATATCGGTAGTGCGGTTGAGACGATCGAAGGCGTGCGATTGATCAAACAGGAGATTCCATACGTCAAAACGATTCTGGGAATCAGCAACGTTTCATTCGGACTTCCAGATACCGGAAGGGAAGTTCTGAACTCGGTCTTCCTTTATCACTGCACGAAGGCCGGGCTCGACCTTGCGATTGTCAACTCCGAGAAGCTCGAAAGGTATGCCTCAATTCCTGAACAGGAGCGTCATCTCGCCGAAGATCTCTTGTGGAATCGAGGCGACGATCCGATTGCTGCCTTCGCGGCGCATTTTCGAACCGCCACCTCGCGCAAGAAGAAAAGCGCGAGCGATCTGTCGCTTGATGATCGGCTGGCGAATTACATTATCGAGGGCACAAAGGACGGCTTGATCCCAGATCTGGAGTTGAAGCTCAAGGAAGCTGCGCCGCTGGACATCATAAACGGGCCGTTGATGGCTGGAATGTCCGAGGTCGGCCGATTGTTCAATAACAATGAGTTGATCGTCGCCGAAGTGCTGCAAAGCGCAGAAGCGATGAAGGCCGCGGTCTCCTATCTGGAACAGTTCATGGAGAAGAGTACCGATAGCTCTCGAGGTCGCATCATTTTGGCAACTGTTAAAGGTGATGTGCACGATATCGGAAAGAACCTGGTAGACATCATTTTGTCTAATAATGGCTATAAAGTTGTGAACCTCGGCATTAAAGTCCCGCCTGAAGTCTTGATTCAAGCCGTTCGCGAACATAAACCGGATGCGATCGGTCTGTCGGGCTTGTTGGTCAAATCAGCACAACAGATGGTCCTCACTGCTGAAGATCTGAAGGACGCGGGGATCGATCGGCCTTTGCTCGTCGGCGGGGCAGCGCTGTCGAATCGATTCACACGTGGAAAGATTGCGCCTGCATACGGCGGAACGGTTGTATACGCGAACGACGCGATGAGGGGGCTTGATTTGCTGAATCGTTTAATGGATTCGGATTCACGGGCGAAGCTCGAGGCGGACCTTCTGGACAAGGACCTGGGCGTGGTTGCGCGTGTGTCGGAGCCGGCGATCAGCGAGTCCGACGTGCGCAGCACCAAAGTATCACTTAACGTTCCAATTCCAGGAGTGCCCGATCTGGACCGGCACGTAATTGAGAGCGCAAACCTGGACGAGGTATGGAGCTACATTAACCCGCAGATGTTGTATGGACGGCATCTTGGGTTCCGCGGCAAGTTCACCGAGCTGCTCGCAACTGGAGATCGTCGTGCTGTTGAGCTCGAGGAAAAGATAGAACGAGTCAAAGAGGAATGCCGGGCAGGCGCGATGCGAGTGCGAGCGGTTTGGCAGTTCTTTGAGGCCGAACCCGACGGAAACAGTATTCAACTGTTTAGTGGACCGGGCTCCTCATCAGCGCCTGGGGCTTCGAAAACAACGTTGCGTTTTCCACGCCAACGTAAAGAAGATGGCTTGTCGCTAAGCGATTTCGTTTTACCGGCGGGTCCGGCTGGCCGTGATCACATCGCGCTGTTCGTTACTACTGCCGGAGCCGGTATTCGAGAGCTCGCGGAGCAAGCAAAGCAGGCGGGGGAGTATTTGCGATCATACGCGCTTCAGGCATTAGCGCTCGAAACAGCTGAAGCCGCCGCCGAATGGTTGCATTCGAGGCTGCGCGCAGCGTGGGGTTTCCCTGACCCGCCCGAATTGACGCGGCAAGCATTGTTTCAAGCCCGTTACAGAGGCAAGCGATATTCGTTTGGTTATCCCGCCTGCCCCGACCTCGAATCGCAAGCGGACCTGTTCAAACTATTGCGACCCGAGGAGATCGATGTTGGGTTAACTGAAGGCTTCATGATGGAGCCCGAAGCCAGCGTCTCTGCACTTGTGTTTCATCATCCCGACGCGACGTATTTTTCAGTCGGTGCTCAGGAAATGGTCGAAGCAACCGCGGATTGATTCTTCGGTAATCTCGTTATAGTTCATACCAAACAGAGTAGCGCCTGCCAATCACTTCATACCCACCTTTCTTAACGAGGTGTATGTGTCGATAGGAGCTCCCTGCGTGGTAGGTGTATAATCTCTCAGGACGCTTGCCAGAAACTAACGAACTCATCGATTTGAGCCAAAAATCAAGCTGTTTTTTCAAAACTCAATCTTAGCTATGCTGTATGCTTGATCCGGAGCTCGAAGCGGAAAGGGAGAACTCATGGAACCCGTGGTTGGGATTTTCAAGTCTAGCGATGAGGCATGTCGCTCTGCAGCATATCTAAAGTCAGATGGGATACCGGATGATCATCTGATCGTTCTCGTTCCCGGAGCCTCCGAGAAGGATCTCACGTCAGTTCCAACGACCGAAACAGAGGCGCCGGGTGTCGGAACCGCATTAGGGGGCGTAGTTGGCGGGGCATTAGGGGCCGCGGGCGGCATGAGTTTAGGCGCAGCTGCTGCCACCTTTTTTGTTCCCGGCGTAGGGCCCGTCATAACTTTGGGAATCCTGGGAGCCGCATTGTTGGGTGTCGGTGGTGCAGCGGCAGGCGCCGCGATCGGCGATGCACTGGATGAGGGTATGATAGAAGGATTACCAAAGGACGACCTGTATGTTTATGAAGATGCTCTCAGGATGGGGCGGTCAGTAGTAGTGGCGTTTGCTTCTGAGGGGCGGCAGGCAGGTGCCGTTAGCAAGATCATGCAGCAAGCGGGTGCAGAAGACATTAATGCTGCTCGAGAGAGTTGGTGGGGGGGCCTGCGAGACGACGAGGAATTGTACTATTCAAAAGAAGGCCGGGACTTCGTGAAAGACGAAGCGAACTATCGAAGAGGATTTGAGATGGCTCAGCACCCGTTGACTCGTGGAAAGGAATACGACGAAGCGAGTGAGTTCTTAAGCTCTCGCTGTCCCGAAATCTGCACCGATCCGTCATTCCGCAAGGGATATGAACGAGGTCGCAATCATAGCAAAAGACTCGCAAAGAGCTTTGGGCAGTCAGCCTGACCAGTCCCGATGAACCGAGGTAGTTGGGGAGAGGTTAAGGAATTGCTGGCCCGCTTTCTGAAAGTCGGGCCAGCGAGACTCTGAAGGTTAGTAGGCAACGAACGGCTCTGTAAAAACCCGCCTGACCCGGACGCCGTTGATGCGTCGCGGAACGCTCGCCGAAATCTGCGCGTTGGCATCAATGTAGACGACGATCGATGCTTCATTCGGATCGTTATCTGAAGCTCCTACTCCGACTCCAATGATTCCCGGTCTCGACATCAGCTCCTTTTCGCGACCTCTCATCACTTCGATCGCGCGCGCTACAGATGCTTCCGACGGTTCCGGCGTTTGGGGATTGACAGAAGCTATTTCCGGAGCTGCGGTGCAGCTGCCACCTACAAAGCTGAGGCTGCTTCCCAACCTGTCGCTAAGCTTCGCCAGGACCTCTCCAATGGGGTTGCCGATTGTGGTAGTGCTGCTACCGGCGAACAGTAGAGCGACCGGTTGATGACAGGCGTTGTCCGACATGATCAGTGAGCCTGAATCGCCTCCGGCGCTGAAAGTCCTTCCGCTAACCACTACCTGATTGCTATACGAGACAACAAACTTCTTGCCGCTACCGCAGTTCTTTTGATATTGAACACTCACGCTGGTATTCACCGATGAAATTGTTCCTGTGGTGAGGCCGGTGGTTCGGCCGCTCTTCACAACAGACAAACCAACGCTGGGTGTTTTGACGGTGCTGCTGATTGTGCCGATATCCTCGATAAAGCCGGTGGCATCCATCGCGCCCGCACGCAATTGGGCAATCGCGGCATCGACATTCGAGCCTAACGGTGAAGCAGTGGTGAAGTCAGCGACAATGGGCGGTAGTTGGCAGTTGTTATCGATGAGGCCGGGCTGGGATATGTCTTCGCCGACGGCAGCTTGATCGCTGCGCGCCAGTATGTGATTGTTGCTGAGGATGTATTGATTACCTCCGCCTTGCAAGAGAGAGCCTAACGTCCCGCTGCAGCAAAAACGCGCGGTGATATCGTTTACATTTCCTCCAGAGACGCCAAAGTGACTGTTTGATCCCTGATGGTTTGCTCCGCTGTCAGCGTACAACGACGGCGCTATCATGAGCACCGACGCAGCAACAAATGCGACAGCAAAGCCCTTTAAAGAAGCAGTTGTCTTCATTCAAACCTCCTTCTCTTGATGAGCAACCAATTTTTTAAGCGAAATCAATATTGGTTCGTTTTGGGGTTGGAGAGCTCGGTAGTCTATCAATGTCGTGACGAGAAAGTCAAATTCAGCGGCTATTGCTTTTTGAGGTTCCCATTGACCTTTACGGTTGAGCCTGCCTTGACCGTGATTTCCTTTTGGAAGAATTTATAGCCTGGTCTTTCCAGGTGGACGGTGTACTTTCCCGGTTCTATCCCGGTAATAGTCGTAGGCGTCAGGCCCTTCGACTGAGGCTCACCCGCGCCGCTTTCGTCATTCGAGATCAGCAGCACCCTGGCGCCAGGAGGTACTGAGCTCACTTCGATAGATCCTTTTGAGCTCTGGTTCGCTTGAAGATTGGAATTTGTAGTCGACGAGTTCGAAGCTGCTGTGTTGGTATTCCGATTACTGCTCGCCCGGTTGGAACCCGGCGTTGGACCTGTGCAGCTTGCAATAACTGTAAGGCCCAGACCGAAGAGCAAAAGGCGCGGAATTAGTTTCATTGATTCAGCGTACAACAAGAGGGCCTATAAGACCAATTGGACCTGTATACCTATCTGTTCCTTTCGGCGGTTTTCGTACATACTCACAACAATGACAACCAGTAAACAACTGCAGATGACCATGCGCGACATGTTATTCGTCACCTGGGCAATAGAACCTGGTACCGCTCGTAGGCTGGTAGATGGGCGACTGGAGCTCGATACGAAAGTCATCGACGAAGGCAAGGAGGCGGCATTTGTTTCTGCCGTTTGTTTTCACGTCAGCGACGTGCGGTCGTCGGTGATCCCTGTGCCGCGTTTGAGTTTTGAGCAGGTGAACTATCGAGTTTACGTGAAGGCAGGCGGCGTTCCGGCGGTCTATTTTATCGAAATGAAAGTGAACTCTCGGATGGTAACCGCACTGACGAGTTTTCTCAGCGTGCCGATTCAATACGATGATATCGATATTTCAACGTCTACTGAGCACTCAGGAGAGCTCAATTATGAGGTGCGGTCCGGCGGATTGCGCGCCGCCGCTCTGATGGAACAGCCCGGAAACAATAAACCAGAAGACAGGGTGCCTTCTGACTTTTTTACACAAAGGCTGATTGGTTTCATGGGAACCGGCAACGGAATGTTTCGAATAAGCGTCCAACAACCAGGGTTAGACGCTGTACCGGCGCGCCCTCAAATCGTTCAAGCAGCAAGTCTCGAACAACTTGGATTGTTAACTCGAGAAGAGTCGGGGAGCCCCTACTCCGTTCTATATGTTCGCGAGGCTTTGTTCGAGGCTGAGACACCGTCTCGTGAGTGGTGATTCTCTTAATTTGTTGTGTTGGCGTCTCTCAGTTGAGAATCCTTCCACCGAATGGTGCCCAAAAAAGAGTGAATTTATTGAGATGAATAGAAACCTGAGGTATTATTAAGCACCTTACCATTGGAGTTGAGATGTCGTTGTTGAAGTCCATCCCCTTGCGCATCCTGTTTTTTCTGGTTTGTGCCCTCTTAATTGTTGTATTGAAGTCTAACGGAGCCGGAAGTCGTAGTCAGACCAGGAAAGAACGTACACCTGCCTCGGATCGCGCCCAGTCAGAAAACACAAGCAATGTTGTGAGACTCTCCGCAGAGGCAAAACCAACCGCCTCAGCTGGCCTGAAAAGTCCCGATAACGCTGTGTTTGACGCTGCGGTCATCAGTAATACGCAACTCCGCAATAGTCTGGAGTGGAATTTCGGAGGGAAGCTGCAGCGGGGGTGGAACCTGTACACGTTGTTGATTGGAGACCTGATTGGAGCAAACCTGGGCGGCACGCCCGAGGAATTTGCGTCGCAGCTCTCACTTTGGCAAAGAAAAACTGGTATCGAACCGACAGGTGTGCTCGACCGCGATACCTGGTCCCAAATGATCGGAGTCTTTCAATCGCGTAGAATGAATGGCCGGACATATCCCACCCCAAATGATCTCGTAACGATTCCGGTTACAGATTGCTATGACCCAACCCGTCCTGAAGCGTTGCGCAGTGCAGAACGGCAGACCTTTGCAGCCTATAAGCGAATGGTCGGAGCCGCTGCAGCCGATTCGACGGTAGGATTAAGAGTTGGACCAGACGGACAGCTTGATCCTGACGAGAAGTTTTTGAAAGTCGTTTCTGCGTTCCGTTCAAGAGAGCATCAGGAGTTGCTTAGGAAACAGTCGCCGAACAGCGGCCGCGCTGGGCTAGCCCTGAACAGCCCGCATTTTACCGGTCGTGCCCTCGATTTATATGTAGGGGGAGAGCCCGTAAGCACGAAGGACGATAACCGAGCGATTCAAACACAGACTGCGGCTTACAGATGGCTGGTCAAGAACGCTGCCCGGTTCGGTTTCCGGCCGTACTTTTATGAGCCGTGGCATTGGGAATACGTGGGAACCAGCACTGCTCAGTAAAGACTCCGCTGTACCGTAGACTGTCGAGTCTGCGGCGGCTTGAGTTTGGGTCGAACCGGATCGCCGCAGACTAGACAGTCTACTACCTTCCAGACCTTGATCCCTTCCCGCTCTCGTGCCAACCTTTCAGTCCGTGAAGACCACCTTTCATAGAGTAAGCACATTTATCGATCGTCACGGGCTGATCAAAGGCGCTCGTGGAGTCCTGGTCGCCGTCTCCGGAGGCCCCGATTCCGTTGCATTGCTGGATATGCTCTTCCGTTTGACGGCTGGCACTCGCGAGACCGACCAGCGTAATGAAGCGTCAAACACCCTGGACGAAACGTTCAACCGACTAGAGCCCTCGATAGCAGGTCCTCCTCTGTACATTGCCCATTTGGACCACATGTTGCGCGGTGAAGAATCGACCCAGGATGCGACTTTCGTAAGGGTCTTGGCCGAAGGGCTTGGCCTCGCCGCAACTGTCACCTCGATTGAGGTTCGGGAGATCGCGTCAAGTAAGGGGCAGGGAATTGAGGAAACTGCGCGGGAGGTTCGATACGACTTCCTCCTAAGGACAGCCCTTGAAACCGGCTGTGATCGCATTGCTGTCGGCCATACCATGAACGACCAGGCTGAGACCTTTCTGATGCGCCTTATCCGCGGTACGGGACTCCGCGGGCTCTCCGCGATGCGGCCGGTTAGTCCGGTTCCGGGCATCGAAAGGCCGACAAGAAGACAAAGCCAAGGCGAGGTGCCTCCTCAGGACCCACAGTTGTCGTCGATGAATGCCTCCCACGAAAATTCTGTCCCCCTGCTCATCCGACCCTTGTTGTGTATATCTCGCGACGAGGTTCTGGAATACTGTCGCCAGCGGGACCTCGAGTATCGAACTGATGCTACGAATTCAAGTTCGGACTATACGAGAACCCAGATACGTAACCAGATTCTTCCAGCGCTTGCGGAGATCAACCCACAAATAGTCGAATCGATCTTTCGAGCGACCGAGAATATTGCCGGGGATGAGGCTCTGCTCAACGGTATGGCGGCGTCGATCCTCGCGCGAGCCAGACTGCCCGAGCCGAACTCGCTTGGGGAGCCCGGACTCGGGTCATATTCTGTTGCGGCGATACTCGAACACCCTGCGGGGATGCAGCGCCGGATTATCAGTGAAGCGATTCTTCTGGCACGGCTTAACGCGATTAACGTAAGTGGCGTGCATGCTGAGATTACAGCTGCCCACATCGCTGCGGTCGAAAGCCTGTTGAACCCCGGTACTAGCGGCAAACGCGTGATTCTGCCCGGTGCCCTCGAAGTATGGAGGGAGTACAATACCCTGGTTCTTAGGCGCGTCTCGCCCGAGCTGGAGCGGCCGTACGAGGTTGAGCTGAGCGTGGGTCACCCACGGGCCGAAGCGGGCGGCTTCGCTCTCAACCTTCAGAGGGGTCTGTCAGTTACTGCCCTGGATTCAATCATCGAGACGAACCGACAGGAAAAAGATCGGGGCAGCCTGGACTGGATGAGTGTAGCTCTAGACGATCAAAGGTTGCCGGAAAGACTGAAAATAAGGACTCGTCTTCGAGGCGAGCGGACCCGTGTAATTGGCTGTCGCCGAACAATAAAGTTGAAAAACCTAATGATTGACCATAGAATTCCATCCAGCCGTCGAGCCACCTGGCCAATTGTCACGACCCCTGACGGTAGCTATATCTGGTCGCCTGGCCTGCCCCCATCGTTAGAGTTCGCTGCGCGTGCCGAGAGCCAAGGGCTTGCCATACTGCGCGCTTCAGCCATCTGATTCACCCCCGGGAATCTGCACTCGAGGTGCACAATGGACGACAAACTACGGGTTGTAAAATCGAAAGAAGAGATACAGACGCGCATCGGCGAGCTCGCCGAGGAAATTAGAGCATTCGCTCCATCGGGCGAGGTGACGGTGGTGGGCATACTTGATGATGCTTTTGTCTTTTTGGCAGATCTGATTCGCGTCCTCGACATCCAGCTAAACTGCTGCTTTATGAAGGTAACGAAACATCGACATGGCGGCCAGAGCGAAATCTTGTACACGAGCGAATTTGACCCAAGGGGGCGTGACATCCTGTTGGTCTCGGCCGTCGCTTCGACCGGAATTACGCTCGATTACATAAGTAACCAGCTGTCGACCCGCGGCGTAAAATCCTTGCGTACCTGCGTACTCATCGATAGGCCGAGCGAGCGAAGGGTAAATCTTGTGCCGAATTTTTCGGCATTTCAGATGGATGGGCAATTCGTGTGCGGTTACGGACTGGGAATTCAGAACCAATTCAGACAGTTGCCGTATTTAGCAGTGATGAAGGATTGGGAGGGATTTGAAGCTCAGTGAAACTGACGCCAGTGGCGTTAGGTTTTGTCGTTCAGAATCAGAGATTGTGCGGTACAGCTGCACGCTAGAAGACGGATTACGGCAACTTGAAGCGGCAATCAGAGGCAATCGTTGCGCATCAAAGTTGTGTAAGATAGAATTACATAAGCCGTCTTGGCTCTTGTATTGATTGGAGGTCACAAGTGAATTCTACGGTCAGGCAGATAGTGTTTTGGGTTCTAATTATCGGTGGCGCATTCCTTCTGTATCAGGTTTTCTCGGGTAGAAACAACCCAAAGGAAAGGACACTGAGTTACTCCGCACTGTTGGAAAGCGCCCAAAAGAAGCCTACGGAAGTGAAGAAGGCTACCCTGGAGGAGGGGCACGGAATAACCGGAGAGCTGACCTCCGGAGAATCGTTCAAAACGGAGCTGCCTAACGAGTTTGCCCAGGCGGATGTCGCTAAAACCCTGAGAGAAAGCGGGGTTCAGGAGGTTTCATTTAAGAGCACTTCGTCAAGCCAGTGGCTCTTTGGACTGATAAGCTATGCCCCGCTGCTTGTATTCATCGGACTATGGATCTTCATGATGAGGCAGATGCAGTCGGGTGGGAACAAAGCGCTGTCTTTTGGCAAGTCCCGCGCAAAGCTACTGAGCAACCAGCAGAAACGGGTGACCTTCAAAGATGTGGCAGGAGTTGAAGAAGCCAAAGAAGAACTCCAGGAGATTATTGAATTTCTTAAGGAGCCGCAGAAGTTTCAAAAGCTTGGCGGTCGCATTCCAAAGGGCGTCTTAATGATGGGCCCTCCGGGCACAGGCAAGACGCTGCTGGCACGCGCGATCGCTGGTGAAGCGAACGTACCGTTCTTCTCAATATCGGGTTCTGATTTCGTCGAGATGTTTGTGGGCGTGGGTGCCAGCCGCGTCCGAGACCTGTTTGAGCAAGGCAAGAAAAACGCTCCGTGCATCATTTTCATCGACGAGATAGACGCTGTCGGCAGGCATCGAGGTGCCGGGCTCGGCGGCGGACACGACGAGCGTGAACAAACGCTCAATCAGTTGCTCGTGGAAATGGACGGCTTTGAATCAAACGACGGAGTGATTCTTATTGCGTCGACTAACCGGCCTGACGTTCTCGATCCTGCGCTGTTGCGTCCCGGACGATTTGACCGTCGGGTGGTCGTACAGAGGCCTGACGTCAAGGGAAGGGAAGGAATCCTCGCCGTTCATACCCGCAAGATTCCGCTGGGCGACGATGTCGACATCAACGTAGTTGCCCGAAGCACCCCTGGCTTTACCGGGGCCGACCTTGCGAACCTGGTCAACGAAGCCGCATTGAGTGCCGCGCGCTTCAACAAGAAAGCGGTTTCGATGCAGGACTTCGAATGGGCGAAAGACAAGGTTCTGATGGGCTCGGAGCGTCGCTCGATCGTGATGTCCAACGAGGAGAAGCGAAACACTGCATATCACGAGAGTGGTCATACGCTCGTTGGAATCAAGGTTCCAAATGCTGATCCTATTCATAAGGTCTCAATCATCCCCAGGGGCATGGCGCTTGGTGTGACGATGCAGCTTCCGGAGGCTGACCGGTATTCACACACTCGCGACTATCTTGAAGGACAGATCGCGATAATGATGGGCGGTCGAATTGCGGAAGAGATCTTTTTGAATCACATGACCACGGGCGCCTCGAACGACATCGAAAAAGCGACCGAGCTCGCGCGCAAGATGGTTTGCGAGTTTGGGATGTCGAGCCTGGGACCGATCACTTTCGGTAAGAAAGAGGAGCAGATTTTCCTCGGCCGGGAGATCGCACAGCACCAGGATTATAGTGAGGACACTGCGATCAAGATTGACCAGGAAGTGAACCGGGTGATAACCGAGCAGTACAACCGGGCGAGACAGATCATTCTCGAGAATAAGGACGCGTTGGTGCGTTTGGCAGAAGCGCTGCTCGAGCGCGAGTCTCTGGATTCAATTCAGATCAGGCGATTGGTTGCCGGCTTGCCTCTGGATGATGACGAGCCGACTCCGACACGTACGGATAAGCCGAAAGCCGAGCCAAAGCCGTCGGTGCTTAACCCGATCATTCCCCCGGTTCCCGGTGGAGCCCAGGCCTAGGAAGTCAAAAGACAAATTGGCGTTCCGCAAAATCCCCAGCCCGACGGCTGGGGATTTTGCTTTCTTGGGTCCATCGGCTGAAGCCGGACGGTATCTTCTTCTTCAGAATTGTCGGCGGCTGTCGAGGAGGATCGTCACGGGGCCGTCGTTGGTGAGCTTAACCTGCATCATCGCCTGAAACACGCCCGTCTCAACTTTGAGCCCACAGAGTCTGAGTTGCTCTACGAAGTACTCATAAAGACTATTTGCTAGGTCAGGTGGCGCTGCATCACTGTATGACGGGCGTCTGCCGCGGCGCACATCGCCATACAGTGTAAACTGCGAGACCACCAGCACGGAACCTCCCGTTTCGCTCACGGAACGGTTCATCTTTCCCTCCTCGTCAGTGAAAATTCGGAGGTGTGCGATTTTTTCGACAAGGTACTCTGCATCTTTGTGCGAATCGTCGCGTGATACGCCGAGAAGGACTAATAGCCCGGCGCTGACATCACCAACGGTTTGGCCTTCTACTTCGACGCAGGCTTCGGTTACTCGTTGAACGACTGCACGCATAGAGGCCAGTCTTGCATCGCGTAGCGTAGACTGTCTAGTCTGGACAAATGACGTAGCTTCGACTGTCTAGTCTGCGCAAATGAGGTAGCGTAGACTGTCCAGTCTGCGCAATGTTCCACCTAGATAGGAGTTGCAAGTTATGCGCAGACTGGACAGTCTACGCTACATCTGGACAGTCTACGCTACCTCTTACGATTTAATCTTTTTGAATCGATTAGTCATCTCTTTGGAATTTAACAACTCCACAAACTTATCGATCGGAAGCGCTTCAAGCGTTTCAGTCACCACCAGACCTCGGGCCGCCGCAGACAGAACTGATTTTCCAATCCCTGAATGGTCCGGGTATTCCGTTATCCAAAGGAAATCATAGTGACCTTCCAGAGCATATGCTCCAATAACCTTACCGCCGTCTTGTTTGATCCAGCCCTCGGCTTCTTCCACTGCCTTACCGAAATTCTTGATTTCCTTCGCCCCCTGAGCAGTGTTCTTGAGAAGAGTCACATAGATAGGCATTTTCGTTCTCCTTTCAACGATCCAGTTTGAAACGGACGGGTGTTAAGAGCTTCGCTTGAGTTCGATGCACCCAGCCGCCTCAAGCTTTGATTACGAATGACTGCTGTAGAACGGATTGGTACTGAACCATCCGGACAGTTTTATCTGACGGCTCCCTCATCTTAGCAGCAAGACACCCTCGCCGTTGGAGAATATTCCAGCAATGCATCCTGTCATAAGAGTCGCCAGGGTCGCGGCTACAAACGCGCGCCACCCGAGCGCCGCAAGATCGTCCCGTCGTTCTGGCGCAAGTGCCGCGGTGCCGCCCACAAAAATAGCTACTGATGCAACATGGGCGAAACCACACAGCGCGTAACTCAGAATAACGACGGTGCGCCCGTCGGTGACCTGCCCGCTGGAGATCAAGCCGGCAAGATCATTGTATGAGACCACCTCTGTCAGGATTACTCGTTCTCCCAACAATCTTGCCGCAGTTGGAATATCGTTGACCTGAACTCCGAGGAGGTACGCGAGCGGCCTGAAGCCCCAGCTCAAAAGCTTAACCAGCGATAGCGGCTCTGCCATTCCAAGCCACGAGCTGCCAGATCCCAGGATCTTGTCCCCCAAAGCTACCAGCCCCAGTATCGCAATCAAGAGAGCCGAGATTCCCGCAGCCAGTTTTAGGCCATCCATAGAGCCTTCAATGATGGCGCTCATGAAATTGCCAGCGCGAGCGGATTCGTCTTCCTGAGGTACACCGCTGGCTGTTTCGGGTATGCCGGTTTCGGGAACCAGAAGCTTACAAGCGACTATCGCCGCCGGTATCGCAAGCACCGATGCAGACAAGAGGTGGCCGGCGATCTGTGGAAAAACATCCGTCAGGAATGCCACGTAGATTCCGAGCGTGCTCGATGCCACTGTTGCCATTCCGGTTGTTAAGACTGTCAACAACTCTGAGCGCGTCATATTATTCAGATAAGGTCTAATGACCAGGGCGGATTCGACTCCAACAAAAATATTGGCGGCGCCGCAGAGCGACTCAGCTCCGCTGATTGCCATCGCGCGGTGAAATACTTTTGCAAAAATGCGCACCAGCCATTGTAGGACGCGAAGGTGATATAGCAGTGCAGTGAACGCAGCGAAGAAGATCGCGACTGGCAGGACCTGAAAAAGCAGAATGAAGCCAACTGAGCCCGTTTCCCCGGGACTGGCGGCGAGCGGTCCGAACAAGAAGACAGTTCCTGCCTTCGACGCGTTCAGAAGCGCAAGAACGCCGTCATTCAGCCACAGAAAAGGTCTTCGTGAGACGGGGACCCGGAAGATAAGCAAGCCGATGACGACCTGCAGTGCGCTGCCCCAGATTATGGTTTTCCAGGCAATCTTTTTTCGATCCGTTGAGAGTAGCCAGGCGATACCAATGAATGTAAGAAAGCCGGCTGCCGATATCAGGTGATAGATCATTAGTCGGTGGTCGGGGGTCCGCGGTCAGTCGTCCATGTTCAATGGTCCGTGTTCAATGGTCCGTGGTCAGTAGTCCGTGTTCAATAGTCAGTATTCATAGGTCCCCATGACGATACAGTGGTCTGAAATACTGATCTGCGATGATCCAACCAGGAGACGCTTACGACGGACGACGGACTACGGACCACGAACTACTGACTACCAGCTGCCTGCGCGTGGTAATCCTGAAGACTCCTCACCTGAAATTCTTCCTCTTTCAAAGCTCGAATCGCAGCAACAGTCGCAATGGCTCCGGTCATCGTTGTGACGCAAGGAACTGAATACTGAATCGCAGCACGTCGGATCGATCGCTCATCGTAAAACGACGTCCTTCCAAGTGGCGTGTTAATGATCAGGTTTATCTGATTGCTCTTTACAAGATCTGCGACATTGGGCCTGCCTTCGTTTACCTTGTAGACAAATCCGCACGGAAGTCCCGCCGCCTCGAGTTTCCGCTGAGTACCACGAGTCGCAACGATCTTAAACCCCATCTCATAAAGGTTTCGTGCAAGTTCCACTACTTCACGCTTGTCCTGATCGTTAACGCTGATGAATACAGCTCCTTCTTTTGGCAGCTTTGTTCCCGCGCCCTGCTGCGCCTTCAAAAAGGCAATGCCGAACCCTTCCGCGACCCCCATCACCTCACCGGTTGAGCGCATCTCAGGACCGAGTACCGGATCGACTCCGGGAAATTTGATGAACGGGAATACTGGAGTTTTGATATAGAATCGATCGACTTTTAATTCATCAGGCAGATTGAACTCTGAAAGCCTCCTGCCGATCATTAGTCTCGCGGCGATCTTTGCCAGCGGTACGCCGGTGGCCTTTGAAACAAAGGGCACTGTTCGAGAGGCGCGAGGATTAACCTCAAGCACGTAGACCGTATCTCGCCAGATAGCGAATTGGATGTTCATCAGTCCAATGACATTCAGAGCCCGCGCAAGCTCCTTTGTGTACCGGCGCATAGCATCGAGATGCTCCGGTTTAATGCCCCAGGGCGGAAGCACACAAGATGAATCTCCGGAGTGAATGCCGGCTTCTTCGATGTGCTGTTGAATGCCCGCGATTACTACTCGCTCGCCGTCGGCAAGCGCATCAACATCAATCTCAACCGCATCTTCGAGGAATGAATCGATAAGCACCGGATGCTCAGGAGAAGCCTCCACCGCATAGGTCATATAGTTGTCGAGAGTGGCTTCATCGTAAACGATTTGCATCGCCCTTCCGCCAAGCACATAACTCGGGCGAACCAACACGGGATAACCGATTTCCGATGCAGCATCTCGCGCTTCTTCGTTTGATGTTGCGGTCCCATTCGGAGGCTGCGGAATGCCGAGCTGCACCAGCAGCGCTCCGAATCGTTTTCGGTCCTCGGCCAAATCGATCGATTCCGGGAAAGTTCCGATAATCGGGACGCCCGCCTGAAAGAGCCGCATCGCAAGGTTCAGGGGAGTTTGTCCGCCGAACTGCACGATGACTCCGGTGGGCTGTTCCCGGTCGACGATCTCCATAACGTCTTCAAACGTGACCGGTTCGAAGTAGAGTCGGTCGGAGGTGTCGTAGTCGGTCGAGACAGTCTCTGGATTACAATTCACCATTATTGACTCGTAACCCTCTTCCTTCAGCGCAAACGCCGCATGACAGCAGCAATAGTCAAACTCAATGCCTTGACCGATTCTGTTTGGCCCGGAACCCAGGATCATCACCTTCTTTTGCGAGGTTGTGCCCGATTCGTCGTCGTCTTCATAGGTGGAGTAAAGATAAGGCGTGAAAGACTCGAACTCCGCGCCACAGGTGTCGACCCGCTTGAAAACCGGTCGGATATTCGATTCGATCCGTGCGTTGCGAACTTCGTCCTCTGTCGTTCCGAGAATTGTCGCCAGCCGTTGATCGGAGAAGCCCATCCGCTTCGCCTGTCTCAGTTCAGATGGTGAGATTGTCTCTATTCGCGATCGACGAAGCTCACGCTCGCGTTCCACTATCTGAGCAAGATTGTCCAGAAACCAGGGATCGATTTTGGTCAATTCGTGAAGCTCTTCAGGTGGATGCCCGACGGTGAGCGCGTGCATAAGAAAATAGACGCGCTCCGCCGAGGGAACCAGGAGTCTCCGTCGTAACTCGGCATCGTCTAAATCTGACGGAACTCGGAACGCGCTGCGAACCTCGAGAGAGCGCAGGCCCTTTTGGAAGGCCTCCTTGAATGTTCGGCCGATTGCCATTGCTTCGCCGACCGACTTCATTTGAGTTCCCAGGGTCGGATCACTCGAAGGGAATTTCTCAAAAGCCCACTTCGGGATCTTCACCACACAATAGTCAATTGTTGGTTCGAAGCTCGCCGGCGTTTTTCGGGTAATATCGTTCGGAATTTCATCGAGTGTGTAACCGACTGCAAGCTTTGCCGCGATCTTAGCGATCGGGAATCCCGTCGCCTTCGACGCGAGAGCTGATGAACGAGAGACACGCGGATTCATCTCGATGATCATCAGACGTCCATCGTGCGGATTGAGCGCAAACTGGATGTTTGATCCACCGGTCTCAACGCCGACTTTGCGGATTACTCTTATCGACGCATCGCGCATCACTTGATATTCACGATCAGTCAATGTCTGAGCGGGCGCTACAGTGATCGAGTCGCCGGTGTGAATCCCCATCGCATCGAAGTTTTCAATCGAACAGATGATGACCACATTGTCCGCAAGGTCGCGCATCACCTCGAGCTCATACTCTTTCCACCCGATGATCGACTGCTCGACCATTGTTTCGTGGATGGGCGACGCTGCGAGCGCCCGGGCGATGATCTCGTCGTATTCCTCAGCGTTGTATGCTATTCCGCCGCCTGTGCCTCCGAGCGTGAACGAGGGACGGATGATTGCAGGATAACCAACAGTCTGGATAAGCTCGCGGGCATCATCGAGGCTCTTTGCAAACCCTGAGCGAGGCATATCGATTCCGATTTCCTCCATGGCTCGCTTGAAGAGCATGCGGTCTTCGGCAATCTTGATTGCCTCCAGCTTTGCCCCGATCAGTTCCACGCCAAACTGTTCGAGGGTGCCGTCTTCAGCAAGAGCGACAGCGATGTTCAAAGCCGTCTGGCCGCCCACGGTAGGAAGCAAAGCGTCCGGACGCTCTCGCGCAATAACTGCGCGTACAGCTTCGGGCGTCAGCGGCTCAACATATGTTCGGTCGGCGATTTCGGGATCGGTCATAATCGTAGCGGGGTTCGAGTTGATCAATACGATCTCGAAGCCCTCACTGCGAAGCGCTTTGCAGGCCTGCGTCCCGGAGTAGTCGAATTCGCAGGCTTGTCCGATGACGATCGGTCCCGAGCCTACGATCAGTATCTTGTGAATGTCGTTACGTCTTGGCATTTATTGGTCAGGAGGTCGAAGAACGATGATACGAAGTGTGTGACGACTCTGTAAAGTTCCGTCTGTAAAGTACCGTAGACTGTCCAGTCCGCGGTTATTGCGAAGATCAAAAGTCTGAAAGGGCGAGTTAGAACGGGGTGGGTTTTGCTTCTGTTGTCCGCGATCCCTCGAGACCTCCGCAGACCGAACAGTCTACGGTACATTTTCGGTTTGCATTCAGACTCCCGCAGACTGGACAGTCTACGGTACATTTCGCGCCGTCTACATTGGCTTGGGATCATCAAGAAGATTTGTTGTTCCTTCAGTGATGCTTGCAGGAGTGCTTGTCGAACCCGTTGAAAGGTCTTGTGCCTTAATGCTTGGTTGGGTTGGCGCAAGCCGGTTGGTTTTCTGTGAAGGAAGGTTCTTTCGCTTTGGTGGCGATACACCTAACGCCTTTAGTTCGCTGCTGGAGTTATTCCATTTGGTAATCCCCCATATCAATGTTAAAAGACCATAAACCAATAGACCGAATAACAGAATCGTCAACGGAACCAGTTTCTCTGGGAACCCAAATACCGTCAACAATGCCAGCTTAAAGAGTGATATCAGTGATGCGGCGCTTCCAATGACCAACATACGCCGACTGCGATAATAGTCCTTAAGCAACGAGACCGTTCTTTCGTCGGTAACGAGTTGCGCCGTCGCTCTACCGCTGAGAGCATCCGATACGATCTCGAGATTAGTTCCGCAACGAGTACAAAACTTTAGATCGTCCTTATTGTTCGAGCCGCAGCCTGGACAGAACATTTCGTCTCCCGAGTCGTTATGCTCGTCTCAATCGACACCCGTCGTAGGTTTGCCCTACTCATAAGCCAGCGCGGTCACCGGATCCTGGTTCGCTGCTCTAAGCGCAGGGTAAAGGGCTCCCAGAGCTCCTGCCAACAAACCCAGACCAAATGCATAGAACAACCACAGTGGTTCAAGCTCGACGCTGATCGGTGTAAGCCGCGTGATCGCGAACTTCCCCGCAATCGCCAGCGCAGAACCAGCTACTACACCAAGCGCGCTGATCAGCAACGCCTCCTTTTCGATTTCTCCGGCAATCCAGAACTTTGATGCTCCAAGGCTCTTGAGCACACCGATCTGTCTCGTTCGCTCGGCGACGGTAGTGTACATCGTCAGCAGGATCACCAGAGAACTGACAATTATTGACAACGCAATCACAACGCGTAAGAAAGTCTGAAGGGCTGGGATGCCTCGCCCGATGAGGATCGGCAGATCGCGCGTCAGCGTTACGCTATGATTTGGAAACTGATCTTTGATTCGAGCTGCGACTTCTTCTTGTCTTGCCCGGTCGGTGAGTTTAATTAACAGCATCGAACAGAGCGGCCGGTTTAAGAACTGCTGCATGGTGGCGAGGGGCACCTTGATTCGCGCGAGAGATTCAGGCTCGAATATTCCTACGATCCGGAATGGGCGATCAAAGATTTCCATCTCGTCGCCGACTTTGAGGTTGTTACGCTTCTGCTGAATGCGGTCAATGATTGTTTCATCTCCGGACTGTGGCGGCCTTCCTTCAACAATCTTAATCTCAGAGACCTTTTTGAATGACTCGAATTCGATTCCATCGATGACGTGACCACTCAAATATTGGCCGACTGGAACAACGTCCCTTACGCCGTCTATCGACTGAATCTCGTTTGCCAGGTCTAAGGGAAGTGAGAGAGTCGGGTTCAAGCTCAAGCCGAAGGTCGAGCCGGGCGGGCCCAGCATGATCTCGGCGGTGACCGCCGCGTTGCGTCGGCCCTGATCGTGCAAGAAACCGTGAGCTATACCGACGGTAAGGACTACCAGGACTACTCCCAGAGCCACACCGATCATTGTGGTCACCGTGCGAGTTTTGCGATAAAAGAGGTTTGATACGACAAGATTATCCATTGGTAACTTTTCGATTTTATAGAAGCTTAAACAAAGGGATTCTTGGTTCTGTCGTGGGCTAAGCCCGCTTGTCCTTTGTCCCAGTTTATGGCCAGTCTGGTTTTTCGCTGATCCTCTGAAATTTTAGAGGGCTAAGGACGGAAACTCAAATGTCAGGTTTCAGGTCTTTGGACAGGGTCGATCCGAGGTGGAAAACGCTTCAACACGACGTTATGATAATCAAAGCCGACCGACCAAACAGGGTTTTGGCGAGCACCAAGCTCGATCGAAATGCGCAACCACCTCCTGACTTTCCTGGATGACTGCCTGGAACATCCGTCACAAACGGCTTTAGCCTCACTCCGAGGATTGAGAGTCTCGCGATGGTCGTACGCTCGTCTCCGAACCACCGCTTTTCAGTTTGCGCGGGAGCTCGAGGCTTTGGGCATATCTAAAGGCGATCGCGTACTCTTTTGGGCAAACAATAGCGCGGAATGGGTCGCTTCTTTCTTTGGATGCCTCCTGCGAGGGGTGATCGTCGTACCGCTCGATGCCGAAAGTTCGATCGAATTCGCCGCACGCGTTCAGTCGCAGGTTCAAGCAAAGCTGCTGCTGGTGAATGACAAACGCAAAGGCGTTCTTGGTTCAGCCATCCCGACACTGCACATTGAAGGGCTTTGCCACCTTGTTGCGCATCAGCCACCTGGTCCTTATCCAACAAGTGCGATTACAGAACACGATATTGCAGAAATAATTTTTACCTCGGGTACGACTGCGGATCCAAAGGGGGTGTGTCTCACCCATCGTAACCTGCTGGCCAACATCCATCCTCTCGAACGCGAGATCAAAAAGTACCTCAAGTATGAACGCTTCTTTCATCCGATTCGCTTTTTGAACCTGTTGCCTCTAAGTCATGTCTTCGGTCAGTTCATGGGGATGTTTGTACCACAGCTACTTTCCGGTGAAGTCCATTTCCAGGACTCATTGAATCCATCCGAGATCATCGAGTCATGTAAGAAGCATCGCATTTCTGTCCTTGTAAGCGTTCCGCGCGTCCTCGACACGCTGCGATCAAAAATTGAAAGAGACTACGAGCTCGGGGGTGAAGCAGAATCGTTTCAGCGAGACCTGCTCGCCGCGGAGAATCAGCCGTTCCTGATGCGATGGTGGACATTTCGACGCGTCCACCGGCAGTTTGGATGGAAATTCTGGTCCTTGCTATCTGGCGGCGCTTCGCTGTCTCCTGAAACAGAAGCGTTCTGGAGGAGACTCGGTTATGCAGTCGTGCAGGGGTATGGTATGACCGAGGCCGCAGCACTGATAACCGTCAATCACCCCTTCAATTTGAGTCGAAGATCGATCGGAAAGACGCTACCAGGGCAGGAAGTAAAGCTTGATGAACACGGCGAGATTCTAATTCGCGGTGAGAACGTCTCACCAGGCTACTGGGGCGGCGACCTGCGTCCGGTCACTAGCGATGACGGCTGGCTGCGCACCGGCGATGTGGGGGAGATTGACGAGCAGGGGAATTTATACTTCAAGGGTCGCAAGAAGGACGTCATAGTGACCGCAGCAGGACTGAATATTTATCCTGACGATCTTGAAGCAGCGCTGAACAGCCAAACCGAAGTTCGCGACAGCACTGTCGTAGCACTGGAAACCCCACATGGCCCTCAAGCATATGCCTTGCTCTTATTGCGAGACGATAGGACCGACGCATCTGCGGTCGTGAAGCGGGCCAACAGCCTGCTTAGTCCGTATCAACAGATCCGGCAATGGGCGATCTGGCCTGGCGACGACTTTCCTCGAACTCCGACACAGAAAGTTCGAAAGTCTGCGGTAATTGAAAAGATAAAAGAATGGTCAAGTGGCGATAGCGAATTGAATGCGCGTGGAGGTGACGGCAAATCTACGTCTTTCATTTCTGAAGCGGTAGCACGAATCGGCGGTGAATCCCTGGCTCGCCTGGATCCGGCGGCGAGTCTTGAAACCGACTTAAAACTTGACTCTTTGGGACGTGTCGAATTGCTTGGCGTGCTGGAGGACCATTATCAAGTGGACATCGATGAAGCAGCATTCACCGGCGCCACAACTGTTGGCGACATCGAGCGAATGATTCGCGAGGGGTCTGCAGATCTTGCAGTAAAACACGTCTATCCGAGATGGGCGCAGCGTTTCCCAATTACCTGGATTCGGCTCGCCACCTTGTATGTGGTTATTCTTCCACTCACGCGATGGATGGGTCGCGCGACGGTAACAGGTAAAGAACAACTTAGAAAACTCTCAGGTCCAGTACTTTTTACTTCAAATCACATCACTATGATCGATGCAGCTCTGGTGATGCTGGCGATACCATCGGGTTTTCAAAAGAGGTTTGCCGTTGCGATGGAAGGAGAGGTCCTGGGAGGTTGGCGGCGGCCTCCGTCTGACACAGGGTTTCTTCGGCGGTTGATACTGTTTGCGAAATACATTCTGGTTGTTTCGTTATTCAATGTCTTTCCGCTTCCCCAGAAGAGTGGGTTCCGAAAGAGCTTCGCTTATGCAGGAGAATTGATGGATCGAGGCTATAACGTTTTGATCTTTCCCGAGGGCGCGCGGACTCCTGATGGTGAAATGAAACCTTTTAAGGAAGGCATTGGGTTTCTTGCAAAGCAGCTAAATGTGCCTATCGTACCGGTCGGCATCAAAGGACTATTTGATCTAAAGAAGGCAGGGAAGAAATTCGCTCGAAAAAATGAGATCAAGGTTTCAATTGGAGAACCGGTTTCATTTTCTCGGAGCGATGAACCTGAAATGATCACGAGAACACTGGAAGCGAAAAGCAGAGAGTTAAGCGCCCTCATTAGCCCTTCGCCCGATGTTGCCAGCAGAGGCCACCACCTTTAACTTTACGCTGGCAGGCCTTGCCTGATTTCGTTCTTGCGCCGCAGATTGTTGTGTTCATTGCGGAGTCAGCGCCTGGTTGGACCTGTGGCGCGTTTTCGTCAGTCGAAGGAGTTGATTTGACTTTGCCGGACGGTGAGCCTTTATCGTCGATTTGAATCGGAGTGCCGATGATGTAAAACGGCTCACGTGTGGTTGTATAGCGCCCGGCGGCGAAGCCGATTCCGGCGCAGAGCAACGTGATCACGATGAAAGTGAGCCGAACCCTGCGGGAGTGCGGCGAACATCGGGCGCAATAAAGGCCGGAGGATGTCAGACTGCCCGTATCCGACAATGGCCGAAGGCCACATTTTGTACAGAATCTCACTGCCGCCATCTATTCGACTCCTGCGGTGTCACCAGCGCCTCGGCGCGTCAGCGTTCTGATTTGGCTTTCGGGAGTATAGACTTGCACCCATATAAACGGCTAGGCGGGAGTTGGTCGAAATGCTAACCACGCATTAACGAATTCAGTCGTTTGATTTGATTTCACCACGTAGTAACGAATTTATTCGTTTGATTTGATCCCTTTCTAAATTAGTTACAACGAATAAATTCGTTACTACGTGGGTCACAACGAATAAAATTTATTACTCCGTGAAATTTTCTCGCCTAAATTACTATCAAAAAAGAGCTCTTTTGCATCACCCTTTTAGATCATATGACGACAAATCGGTTTATAAGCCGATTCGCTCTTTGTTTGCTGCTATGTTAGGATAGCTTCCGTCAGGCGGCTTCCGATTAGGACGCGACGGACCCCTATACAATTGGCAATGCACTGTGGTTAGAATTACATCGTTTGTTCTTGAAAAGGAATAATTAATGACTCAAGAGAAGCAGGGGGGAGGTCGAGTCTTACACGTCTTTGATAACATCATCTCCCACAAACCCGAAGTCGATCCGCTTCCACCCGAAGTGCCATCTCGTCGCTGGATGTATTGGCAGATGACTCTTGCAGTTACGAAAAAGATCGCTCACGCACCTTTCTCGATTCATACCTGGGGAGCGCTGCGGAGAACAGTCCTCGCAAATGTGCTTCCCGATAATATTCTTTACCGCTACAAGGCGTACCAGCGAGGCGAATGCAATCGTTGCGGCTTATGCTGCAAAATTCAATTCCAGTGTCCGTTCTTCGTTGATGAAGGCGCTTTCAATACGCGCTGTTCCATCTATACAACCCCACACGCGCCGCAAGCCTGTCTGAAGTTTCCGCTCGATCCTATGGATTTGAGATTGCTTCAACGGGAGGTCGGCAATGCCTGCACGTTCTATTACGAAGGAGCGCCTCAAACGCTATCAGTACTCGAGTTTGTGAAGCTTTATACAAATGGCGTGCGGGAGCAATTGGCCAAGCGAAAATTGAAGGAAGCTGCTGAAGGCGGAGATTGATCGAGATCTATTTGAGAAGAGAGAAAGGGCGCCTACCTCTGGGCGCCCTTTCTCTTTTACCGCAATTCAATCGGTTTAGGTTCCGGTTTATAGCCTCTGGTTTTGTGGTCTCTGTTTTTGTTCTCTTCTGCGTCATCTGCGGATTCATTTCTTTGAACCACCCAAAGAATATCATCCGCAGCTGACACAGATTACGCTGAAGAGAACAAAACCAAAAACTGGAAACCAAAACCCAGAAAAGAATTCAATCCGGAAGCGCCTTTATGAGCTCGTCGACTTCCTCTCGCGTGTTGTAAAAGTGAGGCGATATACGCAGCCGAGTCATTCTGGGTGCCGTTATGATGTCCCGAGAACGGAGCGCGCCGAACAGCGCGCCGGCGGAGTGCCTGGGATGCGTGCAACACACAATAGCGGCACCTTCACCCGTTCTCCTGGGACTAACAATCTTGTAACCCTTGTCCGCTAGCCGATCCGCCAGGTAATCGCTCAAACTCAATATATACTCCTCAACCTTCTCTGGACCGACTTCCAGGAATAAGTCTATCGCCGCTCGCAGTCCATAGATTCCAACTGTATTCAGAGAGCCGCACTCAAAACGCAATGCGCCTTCCCGATAGTCCAATTTATAATCCAGCGCCGAGTGCGAGAACTGGTCGTACTTCTTCACCGATGTCCAACCCAGGACTGTAGGTTTGACTTGATCAATCACCCGATCTGAGACGAACAGCAGCGCAGCTCCTTCGGTTCCCAATAAGTATTTGTGCCCATCTGCTGCAAAGGCGTCAACAAAGTCACGTTCGACATCCAGCTTCAAAGCGCCCAGACCTTGTATCGCGTCGACCATAAAAAATACGCCGCGCTCCCGGCATGCTTTGCCGATGCGAGCGAGGTTGGAACGAAACCCGCTTGCAAACTGGACCCAGCTCAGCGTGAGAATCCGGGTCCGATCATCTATCAATGAAATTATCTCGTCAGGATCCACTCGCCCCTCTCTCTCCGGCGCAAGCTTCATTGTTACACCCAACTCTTCCTTGAGGCGCATCCAGATATAGACATTTGCAGGAAACTCGACGTCACAGCTGACGATGTTGTCGCCGGCCCTTAATTCCAGCCCGTTGGCTATGGCGGAGATTGCAGCAGACGTATTCGGCATAAAGGCAATTTCATGTGGCTGGGCGTTCACTAATCGAGCCGCTGAAGTCCGCGCAAGTTCGTAGGTGCGGTACCAATCGTCGTAATTGCCGGTACCGTTGAGCATCACATCATCAGTAATCCCAACCATCGCATCCCGCACCGGTTGGGACAATGGCGAAACGGCAGCGTGATTCATATAGATAAACTTCTGAGCGACCGGAAAAAGTGAGCGAATCGATTTGTTCATATCTTGAATACCGTACGCACTTCACCGACGTTTAACCCACGCCGATTTTGAATAACTGGCCTGTGGTAGGAGGCGAGTTGTGAGATTTGATCGTCATCGAGAATGGCAAGCTGACGGAGGATCTCCACAACCGTGGGTCCTAATCCTCGATACGAGCCGTCCTCGATCTTGACGGCGATTCCTATACCTCGCGGGAATTTCGCGGAAGGAAGGACCCCGACGCAGTAAGAAGCTTCTGCCCCTACCTTGCAAATAAGCTTTCCGCCCGCCGCTCGCAGCAGATCGGTGTCGAATCGTCCCTTTGTACCGCCCACCATTTCAGGATGCGCGATCATCGCCTCCACGATCCGGCGCGTGGCAGCCGCAATTTTTGGATCGAGTTCGGATGGGTTTACCAGACGCGCAAAGGCGACAGCGAGTGAGCGAAGTGGGACGCCAAAGGTTGGAGCGCTGCAGCCATCGATCGCAGTCGGCAGGTTCTGATCCAACCCGGCGAGCCTGGCAAAGGTTGATACGATTTCAAGCTGAACTGGATGCTCGGTAGAAATATAGTCGTCCAGCGAGAGACCTCGAACGACGGCCGTCATCAGCATACCGGCATGTTTCCCGGAGCAGTTGTTATGCAGCTGTGTGAACGCTTCGCCTGAGGACTCCAGCTCCTTAGCCGCTTCCTGACTATACGGCATCTGCGGCCCACATCTTAGAGCGGTCTCGTCCAGCCCGGCACGCGCGAGCATGTCGGCAACCGTTTCCGTGTGGATTTTCTCGCCTTCATGTGAAGCGCATACGACTGCAAGCTCGCGTTCGCTTGCGTTGAAGCTGTCGGCAGCGCCTGACGTAACGAAGGGAATTGCCTGAATGGGTTTTATGGTGGATCGCGTCGACGTGATAAGTACATCATTGCCCAGACCGGCGATAAAGCCACCGTCAGGCTCTACTATTGTTATCGCGCCGCGGTGCCGCGACTCGGTGATCGGACCTCGCGTGACCTCGGCCAGAATTGGAAGGGCGTGTTCCATTCGTGCTGACTGCGCCAAATAAACAGCTTAATTTATGACAGGCAGTTACTCAACGCAGATCATACGTGCGATTGCGCGATAGCGTCGCTCGGAAAATCCCTCCACGATGATTATTTCTTCCGGTCGCCTGAAGGGACCTTGGCGAGTTCGATACTCGATGATGCGCTTAGCCGTCACCTCTCCGATGCCTGGCAACCTGATCAATTCATCAGAAGTAGCTGTGTTAATGTTCAAACAAGATCCTGCTATATCTCCGTCGGGCTTCGATCCGGATTCGCTTTGTTTTATCAGAGAAGCGGAATTGAAGTTGGTTCTTGTTCCCGCATCTCTACATGTAGCGAAAATGAGCAGCCCCAGGGATAAAAAGAGCAGTTTCACTGCGTTCATTCTATGAGGTATAGGAGCTATAAGACCGTAAAGCTGCAATTGAACCTGGCGTGTTTGGTAATTAATCACACTCCGTCAAGTCCGAGGCGGAATTCATCACCTACCAAAGCTATCCGAGGCTCGCGACGAGAGATCGCTCTATGAGCGCGGCGCAGCGCGGGTATCCCTCTGTCGGCGCGCTCAATTCCGTATTCTTCGCTGGTAAAGATGTGATGCAACCTGGGATTGGTGTGTTCGGTGGCACCTAACTCGATAGACTTGCGGGTCGTCCCGTTCGTGCGGCTTGGATTGATGAATTCAATCCGATCATCGAAGATATAAATTCGAGCGATCGATCCAATGATTGCATAATCACGATGCACCAGGAGATTGGTCAATCCTTCAATCACTGCAGCGCGTGAGTAGTTGGCGCGCGCGGGAACCGGCGCTCCAGGATCGATCCCTGAATTAGACGGTGTGCGTGGCGGACGAACATCCCACAGATCGACGTACCTCTTCAGAAAAAACAAGGCATTGTCGAAGAGACGAGTAAGATTTCCGTAGAATTCCGCATGTTCTACTCTCGGAGAGGATGTATTAGCGCCCGAAAACCTCGTCAGCGCAATCTGGCTCTGCGGAATGATCTGCTGAACTGGAGCGGTTTGGCCAAACAAGAGGAAGCCGGCCAGGCTCGGCGCGATGCTTCCGCCGTAATCCGTCGCAAGCTTTAGATCCCGCATTGCCAGAGCCGTTGGGAATCCATCGGGTTCGCGAAAAGTATCGCCTTCAAGATCGCGTACATAGCTCCAAACCAGCGCCTCATCGACGTCCTCGACCGCAGCGGCCACGAGAGGCATATCTTCAAGCGCGGCTACCCGCGATCTTGCAAACAAGGCTGCGATCTCCGAGCCCTCGGCTTCACGTTTGGTAGAGCCAATTCGGATATAATACCGGTGATCCGGCGTTTGATGAGGAGCACGACGGTCATCAACCTGCAACACTACGATGCGAGTGCCATTGTCGAAGGAGACTTTGTCGATGCGAGGAAACACAGGAGGCTTGATTTGATTCCGGCAAATATCGATCAACTGTTCTTCGACTTGTTCCGGATTGTCGAGACCCTCAAGACGTCGTTGATCGTTGACTCCAAAGATGATTGCGCCGCCTCCCGCATTTGCGAGCGCGACGATTTCCGCTACGACTTTGTCTGTATTAACTAAGCGAATCTTGAATTCGAGATGAGTATCCTCTCCTCCGCGTATCAAGCCGAGGAGATCAGTGCGATCCAGGGTGCGGGAGTAGCGTCCGGTCAGTTTCTGCTCGAACAAAGAGCGCTCGGTATCTGGTATGCGCCGCGTTGATCTGAACTTTCTGCCCCGTGCCATGATGAGACCTCGCCTTGTTGTGTGGTTTGGGAGTTATTATGTGAAGGAGATAAATTGCTGTCTGCAACCAGGACGCTTGTACACTTTCGATTTCTGAGTTAGGCCGGCTCGTACAAGACATGCGAGTTGCCTCAGTAAAACCCGTGGTTCTCAATGGCAGGAATAATAACATGATGTACTGGCGATTTCGAAACCGCACATCATAAAACTTCGAAAACAGTGGTAAAATATGTTCACCGGGCAAGTGGCCCTGAACTTGCAATAGCGAATGCTCGGCTTATGAGAGTTTCGGGTTCACTAAATGTGGCACGCTGTATTATGGCCGTCGTTGTTGGCGCTAACTCAGTAATGACGGTCACCATCAGATCAAATGAAGTCCTCGCGGGCGTGCAACAAGCGCGTCGTGCTCCACAGAAAAAAAGTACCGGAAAGCCAATTAAAATCACCAGGGAAGTTGTCCGCGAAGCCCAACAGCGTTTGACTGATCTTGGGTACTGGATCGGAGCGGCGGACGGTAAATGGGGCGAGGCGTCACGCCACGGCTTAATCGCTTTTCAAAAGATTGAGCATCGGACGCGCACCGGCCGCTTGTCGGCGGAGGACGTGCGGGCTCTGCGAAATGCCAGTCGTCCAGAGCCACGAGAGCGGGGCGGTGCGCACGTGGAGGTAGATCTTACTCGTCAGGTACTAATGATGGTATCGGATGATGGGAAGGTCTCGAGAATTCTTCCGGTTTCAACTGGAAATGGAAAGCAGTTTGACCTCGAAGGCGAGATGGTTACTGCGGTTACGCCTACGGGGCGATTCCGCGTGTATCGAAAACTCACTGGATGGCGAGTTAGCCCACTGGGCGAATTGTATTATCCAAATTACATTATCGGTGGGATCGCGATTCATGGGAACAAGGCAGTCCCTGCGACGCCCGCTAGTCACGGTTGTATTAGGATTCCGATGTATGCAGCCGTAGAGTTCAGCAATTTAACGCCCGTTGGAACGCAGGTGATTGTATACAGTGGGTCGGGACCGTGAAAATAGGACAAGAAGAATGGCACTTTATGTCCAATAGGACCTATTTTCTTTCGTAGAATCCGATCAGATTTCGTGCTTCTTCGATCACTTTTTTTCGCAGAATCTCCGGTTCTAAGACCTCCAATTTCTCACCGAAGCTCAATGCATACCCGACAGCCATTTCTTCCACGTCGAAGCGTAATTTCACCTTTATCCATCCCTCAGCATCCGGTGGATCAGTTTGTAGAATTCGCGCAAAACGTCCTGCGAAACGCAAAAATGGATAAGCCTCGGGCGCGACACGTACTGTAGCCTGGTACTGCGGCAGGCTTGCCTTAAAACTGGCCGTTGATTGCTCCCAAAACGAAGCCAGATCGAAATTCTTCGGACGAACGCAAGGCTCTCCGGTCTGTTCTATTCCGGATATGCTGGATACGCGATAGCTGCGAAGATCACCATCTACGGCTGCGACTAGATACCACACGCTTCCTTTCGCCACCAAGCCGAGCGGGTCGATCAACCTTTCAACTGGATCGCAAGCACCGCCGCGCTGATATGTAATCCTGAGTTTGCGCTCCTGCCACACTGCTTCCTGTAGCGTCGGCAGAAACTCGATTGATTCATTAGAGCGATTCCAACCGGAAAGGTCGATATGAATTCTCTGGCGCGCCTGCTCGGCACTATCGCGATGTGCGGAAGGAAGCGCGGCCGACAGTTTCAATAAAGCAGCGTCGGAAGCTTTGTCTAATCCGAGATCGGCGAGCAGCCGCAACGGCTTGGTAAGGAAAAGCGCCTGGATCTCATCCTTATTTAATCCGGTAAGATTGGTTCGGTAGCCTTCGACCAGCATCCAGCCGCCGCCGCTGCCGCGCTCTGCAAACACAGGGAACCCGGCTGCGCTTAGAGCTTCCATGTCTCGATGAATGGTCCGCTCAGAAACTTCCAACCTCCGTGCCAGTTCGCGTGCGGTCAGACGACGATGTACCTGGAGGAGAAGTAGAACTGAAAGCAGCCGGTCTGCTCGCATAAGTCCCCCTTTGCGGAGTTGAGTTCTCTCGGAACTTTATCAAAGAAATATGACAGGAGTTGTCAAATTCGGTAAATATACTTCGAACTAGACAGACTCAATCTGTCGATCGCGGACGAAATGCAGGCTGGAGAACTTCTTGAGAACGGGAGGCTTTATGAAATCGCTTGAAGGAAAAGTCGCAGTCGTCGCCGGAGCTACTCGTGGGGCTGGGCGCGGCATTGCTTGCGCACTCGGCGAAGCCGGGGCCATCGTCTACTGCAGTGGTCGAAGTGTACGAGGTAACCCCGCTAGCGGAAATCGACCTGAAACTATCGAAGAAACGGCTGAAATGGTCACTGCGCGCGGCGGCACCGGTATTCCTGTCCGTACCGACCATACCGTCGAGAGCGATGTTTGCGCATTGTTCAGTCGAGTCAAGACGGAGCAGGGCCGACTCGATATTCTGGTGAATGATGTTTGGGGTGGCGATGTCTTAACTGAATTTGGCAAGGCCTTTTGGCAGGTGTCTCTCGATAAGGGCCGCCAGCTGTTAGATCAAGCGGTGTTTTCGCATATCATTACCAGCCGCTATGCGGCTCCACTCTTGATTGAAGCAGGTCAGGGATTGATTGTTGAGATAACGGACGGAGATTCTTTCACTTATCGCGGGAACATTTTTTATGATCTCGTGAAGACATCGGTAATACGACTCGCTTTTGCGATGGCCAGAGAACTCCGTTCGCGGCGCGTGACGTCAGTTGCAATAACGCCCGGGTTCTTGCGCTCTGAAGCAATGCTCGAACACTTCGGCGTGACCGAAGAAAATTGGCGAGACGGAGCGAAGAAGGATCCCAACTTCATTGTTTCTGAAACTCCATTCTACCTGGGGCGTGCGGTTGCAGCAGTAGCATCGGATCCCGATATGTTCGCAAAAACCGGTCGCGTCTTTAGTTCGTGGGATCTTGCGCAGGAATATGGTTTCACCGATATCGATGGAAGCCATCCGATGTGGTCCAATCACTTCGAAGAGCAATATGGCAAGCGAGTCAAAAAGTGCGACGAAGCTTTTTACGACTATTGGTTCGATACACCGGATCCAATGGAGATCCTATTTCCAGACTGGCCTTGAGCCTTCGGCATTTAATCTAACGCAAATCTTGAAGGACAAACGAAATCTTTGCCGCCGAGAGGTTCCTCTAGTAAACTCCTGCCGCCGGGCCGTCAGACTCGGAATTCAATACGCAAGTGAAACCGTTTTTAGTATCGCGCGGTAATTGAATTCCGCTCGCACAAGAATCCATCAGAGAGGAGCCCCGATGATTTTGAGACTTCCCGCTGCACTTCTACTTCTGATTTTCTTCTTTCTATCCAGTAGCCCATCAGCATCGGCACAACAGCGCCCCGCTGCACCGCCCGCGGATCCGGTTCAGGATCGCTTACGCGCGCTGGAAGAGGGGCTCACCTTCCTCCAACAAGCGATATCGAAGGATATCGACGACTTGATGTGGATTCGCGCGCTGGAAGACATTGCGGTTGTGGATAAGGTCCGTTATACCGGTCCGCCGCCGCGAGTGATTCCTAACCCCACCGGTCAGGGTGCCGGCAATCCGGTAATCATCACCGCGTACACATTTATGCCTAAGAAGTACGCCTCATCGGGCAGGCTCCCTCTTTTGGTTTATGTTCACGGAGGCGTGCACAGTAGCTTCGAATCGAGCGCCGTTCATATGGTCCGCGAAATGGTCGAACAAGGTTACGCAGTGATTGCGCCCGATTATCGAGGCAGCACGGGTTATGGCCGGGAATTCTGGCGGCTGATTGACTACGGCGGGCTGGAGAACGATGACGTGCTCGCCGGCAAACAGTGGATGCTGGAAAACTATTCCAACATTGATCCTGAGCGGGTTGGCATTATCGGCTGGAGTCATGGCGGCATGATCACTCTGATGAATATCTTCAACCACCCGAAAGATTACAAGGTGGCTTACGCAGGCGTACCTGTAAGCGATCTGGTGGCGCGAATGGGATACAAGAGTCAGAGTTATCGCGACCTGTTCTCCGCATCATATCACCTGGGCAAGTCCGCGGATGAAAACGTCGCGGAATATCGCAAGCGATCCCCAGCGTTTAATGCAGAAAAGCATCAGACGCCACTGTTGATTCATACCAACACCAACGATGAAGACGTTAACGTTTTGGAAGTTGAGCACTTGATCGCGGCATTAAAAGCTGCAGGGAAGCAGTTCGAATATAAGATCTATCAGAATGCTCCTGGTGGGCATGCGTTTAACAGATTGGATACGAGGTTGGCGAAGGATTCGCGCGCAGAGATTTATCGGTTCCTGGCAAAGTATCTGAGCCCACCGAACCCGGTTAAGTAAATACGTCAGCTCGTGGTCATGTCGTATCCCAGTTCTCTGGCGTGATGAAAAACAAAGATCGACGAGACTATTATTGCGAGCGCGGATGGAATCAGCAGCTTCAGTCTTGAAATCGGTTCCCTGGGCGCGCTTCTGTTGATAGCGTGATCGGCAAGCTCAGGCGGGGGCGGGCCCGTGTACACGAAAATGTTGCTCGGACGACCAAGGCCCTTGCTACGAAGCTGAAGAACATATGTTTGGTCGTTCGCGATCGAAAAAAGCTCTCGCACGTCTATCCCAACAGTAACTTCCTGCCGAGGCGCGACAATGATCGGCGCCAATGTTCGCGACATAACAACTCGACCTGGAATAGGTTTGTCGATCGTTAACCCTTCGCCATAACCATGTCGCACCGCGAGCACCAACCCAGGCCCAAACGTTAGTCGACCATTGTTGTATTCCACACCAGGGAACGCGACTGGATCTTGCATTGCATTTCTGAAAACCATCGATACGATCAAGGGTTCATTGGGAGGAAAGAAAAGCTGGGTGGTGCGTAGACGGATCTTGTTTCTGACAAGACCCTGTTCAACTGTTGTTCGTTCGGAGAGGTCGACGAATCTGCCAGGATAGTTTGCCTGAACCACTCCGTCATTCTGAACGTTGAGTAACCAGATGCCGCTCTTTTTCTGATTGTGGCGGTGCTCCACACGCGGACAAACCAGGTCTGATTCATTTTGCCATTTCAAGGTGAGGATGCTTCCAGGGGATGCTGTTCCCCAGATTGCCTCTTCCACCGTTATTGTTCCCTGGGCAAAGTCGATACCGTTTTTCGAATATTCAGTGACGTTATCCAGCGTGCCAACGACTATAAGGTCACTATCTTGAACAAGCTCCTCAGTCGAGATGTACGCCCACATTGCCGATGACGGGACGGAAGAGACAGCGAGCCAGGCGAGGATCAAAACGATGCGTTTCATAGCAACCACGACTGATAGATTAGACGCCGCGGTGATCAAATAGTTCCCGGGGACAACCCTAGGAATTGCGCGGGATCTTTTCGTAATATGAATCACCAGCACAGGCGCGACAAAGCGTGCGCTCATTTCGCCTGACTTCGCGATGATCATTAATTCCTTCGCCGCAGTCGTCGCACGAGACTCTTGAGACAGGCCTCCCAGGCTTATCCTGGGGCGTGAGAACAATGCGAACAGATTCGACCTTGAAGAGCTGCTCGTCTGGAAGGATTTTGTAAGCGCGCATCTGGCGCTCGTACTTATTCTCGATTTCTGGGAACACTGAGTTTGCAGCTTCGCGTGATGATTCCAGCGCCACTACACGAACCGCCTCACCGGTTTTGACATTTAGGAAGGTAGCGGCAAGCTTGCCGTAATCAACGAATTTCAGTGTCCGTTTCCCAAGCCTGCAGCCGGTTACGGTGTTGACTGCATCGGCGGCGCACCGGTCAATCTCGACATAAGCGATCAGATTTTTTTGATCGGCGCCGCGTGGGTCTTCGATTCCGACCGCATGACAGCCGAGCATCGCCATGCGTACGCCGAGCACCTGGCCCGCACACATATGACCGTGCGATTCCTCGGCGCGAACCAGAAGTTCTTCCAGGCTTTCCATGCTACTGCTGATTATAGACCCACTCGGCATGTCAGATGAAGGAGGGTAAGGGTAGCGGAGCGATTCTATTCATAAATGAGGTATCTCTCACGGAGCTTGGCGAAATCGCTCAAGCCCGATTGCCAGCCATTCTCGATTTCAGGTACCGGGGTACCTGCCTCAATCTGATCTCGAATAACCGAACTGCCGTTAATCACATCAAACGGCAGCTTGTCATAGACATATTCGTATGGAGGCTGCTTCCATTCGAAATCCTTCGAGTGTAACCGATGGATAGCACTAGCAATGGCGACGCTCGTGACCACAGGCTTAAACGCTTCACGGTCGAGGACATGAATCTGGACTCCTCCGCACAACTCGCCGGCGTGCTTGTGAAAGGTTGGTTGAAAGTGAACAGGCCGAAAGAAGACTCCCGGCAGATTGTCTTTTCCTAATGTGTCTATCAGCTCATAAGGATCAATGTAAGGTGCACCGATTATCTCGAATGGTTTTGTAGTCCCACGTCCTTCCGAAACATTTGTGCCTTCGAACATTACTGCCCCCGGATACACGATCGTAGTCTCCGGCGTAGGAATGTTTGGTGACGGCAGCACCCAAGGCAGATTTGTTTCGTCAAACCACATCACGCGGCGCCATCCATCTATCTTTACGACTTCAAGCTCGCATCCGATTCCGAACTCGCGATTGAACATTAATGCAAGCTCACCGGTGGTCATCCCGTGACGCATCGGTAGCGGAAACATCCCGACAAACGATCTGAACGCAGGTTCAAGAATGTTGCCTTCAATATGAGCACCGGTAACGGGATTGGGCCGATCCAAAACGACGAATCGTTTCCCGGCTTCGCGAGCCGCTTCCATCGCCAGCGCCATCGTGTAGTTGAATGTGTAAACCCGTGTGCCGACATCGGGAACATCGAAGACCAATACGTCCAGGTCATCGATCATTTCCGGTGTGGGTTTTCTTGTTTTTCCGTAGAGTGAATAGGCCGGCAATCCGGTTCGGGAATCCCGAAACGTTTGCCACTCGATCATGTTGTCCTGGGTTTCGCCGCGAATACCGTGTTGCGGACCGAAAAGCGCAACAAGCTTTATCTTTGGGTGCTTGTAAAACAGATCGGCTGCGTGTTGGAAGGTTTGATTTATGGAAGCCGGGTTTACGATCAACCCAACTCTGGCACCGTCAAGCAAATCGACCTGCTTTTCAAGGAGTATTTCAAGCCCGAGTTTAATCATAACTGTGAAATGGAAAGTCGGAGTAACACCCGCTGCCGAGAACTGCGCGAAAAAAGAGGTTTGTAGTTCGGCCGTCAGGCGGAAGTTCGTGATTTGCTCGAAAATCAAGATACGAACTTCCGCCCGAATGCCGAACTACGAACTTCTCACACAATCTCTATTCGGTTACCCGCACAAAACCGATCCCCCATTAACATTCAGCACTTCACCATTCACGTGGCTCGCAAGATCGGATGCGAGAAACAAAATCGGACCGGCAATTTCCTCCGGAGTCGCAACTTGACCAAGCGGGATCAGCTCTCGAATCTTGCGCCGTTCTTTCGGATCGTTCATCGCTTCTTCGGTCATATCAGTAGCAACCCAACCGGGCGCTACGCAATTGACGGTCACCCCCCGTGGGCCAAGCTCCGCTGCCAGTGACTTGGTCATTGAAATGATTGCACCTTTTGTTGCCGCATAATGCGAATGAAACGCCTCGCCGCGCTGACCCGCAGTGGAAGATATCAGGATAATGGTCCCGTGTCCTTTCTTGGTCATCACCGCGGCGGCGCCGCGACAACATGCAAAGATCGATTTGAGGTTTACATCGATGGTTTCATCCCATTCCCGCTCGGTCATCGATTGAATTGCAGCCTCCTTCCAAATACCGGCGTTGGCGACGAGTATATCGATGGTTCCGAAGCGATCGACGGCTGCGCCTATCATCCGGTCGACTTCGAAGACTCGCGACACGTTAGCTCGCAGGATCATTGCGTCTGCCCCAAGGCTCTCGCATTCAGCTTCGACGGCCTGGGCCGATCTACGATCCCGATTGTAGTTGATCAACAGGCCGTTTATGCCGGCTTTGGCAAAAGCGATTGCTGTTGCCGCACCGATGCCGCGCGATGCCCCGGTGATTATCGCAACTCTACCATTAAGATTGATCATTGGTGCGGAATGAGATGGCACTTAATCGCCAACTGCTGACGCGGTGACCAGGTCGGAGTCAACAACCGTGCGATGAGCACGCTCGTCGCGGGGAAGGAAGTAGGCCAGTGCTGCTGCGATCAGCGAAATGGCCGACGCGACAATCAGGACATTGCGGAAACCAAGCGATGGTACCAGGTTCGACAGGGCTTGCGGCGAAAGTGCCCCTACTCCCCATGCCGCTCCCATCATCAGCGCCGACACAGTGCTCGTCTGGCCAGGAACCAGTTCCTGGGCCATCGCGACAATGACTGGAATTGTTGCCAGCAACATGAATCCGCCAAGCCCCAAACAGACGATGCTCAGGACGCCACTAGTTGCGAATGCACAAATCATCAAAGGACCCGCCAGGAGCCCTGAATACAACGTCACTGCGCGCCCTGAGAACCGCTCCGCTGTGAAGCCTCCAACTACGCCCCCGACTCCGCCGAGCAAAAGAAACACTGTCATCACATTGCCGATTTCGGTCAGTGAGTAGCCGCGATCCTCAAGCATAAAAGGCAGGAAGTTGTTGGTCGTCATCTGCAAGCCCGAGCGGATGACGGTTATGAGATACAGCAGCGTTAATGGCTTCCATGCCGTTCGCAGCGCAGAAAGGAGTTGCCACTTCATCTTTTCAACTCCCAGCGACATTACCTCCTGGACAGGAAGGGGAGGACACACGCGATAGAGTATCGCCGACATCACAACTCCGGTCCCGATGATGTACCACGAGTGCTCGAGGCCGAACGCTGAGACTACTCTTGTTATCACCAGAGGGCCAACCGCGAATCCCAAAGTGCCCAATGCCGAGAAGAGCGCCATTCCAACTCGACGACGTTCGCTTGACGCCGCTGCAGCCATGGCCGCAGCCTGCGGATGGAATGACCCGATACCAATTCCGCCGGCTACCAGCAACACGATTAAGATTCCGTAGGTTGGCGCCAGACCAATCAGCGATACAAATATGCCCGTTATTATCGGACCAAATACCGCGAAGAACCGGCGAAAGTAGCGATCCGAGATAATCCCGTACACCGGCTGCATCAACGACGATGAGATTGCGTAGAGCGGCGCAAGCCAGAAAATTTGAGCCGCGGAAAGACCAAGCTTGATCTTAATTAAGGGTAGGAGGGGATAGATGATGCTCGAATAAGAATCATTGACGAAGTGCCCCGCGCATAGGGCTGCCAGTGTCAGCTTATCTCTTCTTCGCATCATTTCCTAAGATTATAGTCACGCTGTTATCGCTTGGCAGCTACCGATTCATTCGCACGCGAAGCAACTCTTTCGCGAGCCACCGCAATAAAATGCTTGAATAAGGCCTGCGAGAGCGGATCATTTTGCCAGCCGACTTCCGGGTGCCATTGAACCCCAAGCACGAACTGCTCAGGTCGCGTGTTGATCACCGCCTCTATCACTCCGTCCGGCGCCCAGGCAATTGGTTCAAGATCTCGGCCGACGATGTCGATCGCCTGGTGATGATGGCTATTGACCGTAGTATGAGTTGACTCCGCAAGCCTGGCGATCAACGACTCTTCAGTAATGTTGATGGAATGAGAGCGTCGCCAGAAAAGATCGCCCTGCATGTGTTTGAGCGGTTCTTTAACTTCGCTGTCGATGTCTTGAATCAGAGTTCCGCCACGGTAGACGTTCAACGATTGTATCCCGAAGCAAATCGCCAATACCGGCAAACTTCTGGCTTCAGCCGCCCCCAGAAGCATCATGTCAGTGTCGTCGCGGCGTGGAACGACCGGGCCAAGTTTCGGCCTCGGTTCTTGCCCATAACGAAGCGGGTCTACGTCATTGATCGCCCCGGACAGGCAGACCGCGTCGACGTGGGCCATAAGAGATTCGACATAATCGCCTTCTGGAATTAGCGGAAGAAGTAACGGTGTGCCACCGGCAGCATACAGTGCTTCGGCGTAAGTCTCACGCAGCTCATAGTAAGATGTATTCCAGTTATACCTGCAGGGTATACCGATGATGGGCCTATAATCGCTCAAGTCTCATTCCTTTCAGGTACTCTTAGGCGCGGGGGGAAGCGCCTCCACTTGACCTTCTGCGTGAGAGTACAATTGAGAATAGCCCGCGCCAGAGTCGCTGTCAATTTATCGCAATACACAAACTATTGACATGCGTCACGTATTGACCACATTTCTCTCAACATGTTAGGTTGCTGCTTCGCATCTGATCTTTAATTGTAACTCGAGACCGAACTTCGGGTGCCCCGATTTTGGGGAGAATAGGGAAGCGGGTGAAACTCCCGCACGGTCCCGCCACTGTGATGCTCTCGACGCTGCCGGCTACCCGCCACTGATTCGACATCGGGAAGGCTGCCCGGCAATAAGACGTTTCTGACGTCTGCGAGGCTAAGTCAGGAGACCTGCCCGGAGCTTAAGTGCCAGCTGTTCTTCGCGGAAGAGAGCACGGCGTTCCTGGAGCACGGGAAGCAGCTCCTGTCGACCTGCGGAGATGGTTGGCGGGGGCTTTTTTCTTTTGGCCAGTGACAAATCCCATATTGCTCAGCAAAGACTCTCCGCATCGGTGTGGCTGACTGATATTGTGCTTTGCCGGCTCTCAATCCTGATTATTCTCACGACATTCTTCTCGGGCTGTTCAACCAACAGATCATCTTCTCCGCCGATCCGGACAGTCACCGATGAGCTAGGCCGTAGCGTTGCCGTTTCGATTCGTCCCCAGCGAATCATATCTCTGGCTCCTTCAATAACTGAGATCTTATTCGGCCTCGGAGCCGCGGATCGAATTGGCGGAGTGACTTCCTACTGTGATTACCCACCCGAAGCGCGACAAAAACCGATTGTCGGCGATACTCTGAAGCCGAGCGTTGAAAAAATTGTCTCGCTAAACGCCGATCTGGTCATCATCTCTACTGCGAGCCAGATTGAAGCAATCTTTCAGAAACTTGTTGAACTAGGGATACCGGTTTACGTCAGCAATCCGAGGAATATCGAAGGCGTGCTCGAGTCGATCGACAGAATCGGAGAGCTTATCGATGCCCGCGATCAAGCGAAACGGCTTACACAACAGCTACGAGCCCGTATAGCCAGCGTTGAGTCGCGGGTTGGCGGTCTGTCTCGCCCTGCTGTTTTCGTAATCCTGGGCACCGAGCCTCTGATAACAGTAGGGAAGGGAAGCTTTGTGACCGATCTGATAACTCGCGCCGGAGGTAATTCAATTTCTTCTGAGGATCCGGGCGACTATCCGCAATACAGCATCGAGACGGTCATCGCGAAACAGCCGGAGATCATTCTTTTGCAGTCCGGTGAGGAGAGGCTCACGGATCGCCTGCGTCAAACTCCCGCCGGTCGTTCTAATCACGTGTATCACATCGATGATGATCTTTTATTGAGACCGGGACCCAGAATTGTTGACGCTCTGGAGCAGCTAGCGACAAAGCTGCATCCACAATGACGCAGGTCGTTCAGCTAAGGATGACTACAGCCGTCACGAAAATGAAAAAGCGCGTCGGAACACCGGAAAGGCTGACAACACAGCGGCTGGTGTTCACCCTTTGTGTGCTCGCTGTTTTGCTTTTCATTGTTGGAATAATTTCGATTGCTACCGGAAGTGAGCAGGTTAGTTTTTCAACAGTTGTTCGAATTATTTCTGAAAAGATCATTGGGGGAGTAGCCGATGTGTCTCCTGAGCACAGGCTGATTATTTCTGAGATACGGTTGCCTCGAGTTCTGATGGCGATTGTGGTCGGCTCAGCTCTGGCGGTAGCTGGTTCCGCCTACCAGGCTTTATTGCGAAATCCCCTGGCGGATCCCGGGATTCTCGGGATTTCAAGCGGAGCAGCGTTAGGCGCAATCACCGCAACAATTTTTGCCGAATCGCTTCCAATCAGCCGTCCTGTAGCGGCATTTGTAGGCGCAGTCCTCACAATCGCAGTCGTCTATGCGTTGGGCCAGGGCCGTCGCGGCAGTGGAACTGAACGATTGATCCTCGCTGGAGTAATTACCAACGCGTCGCTTTCGTCAATTGTAATTTTTCTGGTTACAAGCGCGTCGGGCGCGCGTCAACGAAGCGTGCTTTCGTGGTTAATTGGTGACTTGAGCGGTGAATCGAGACTCCTGCTTCCTGTTGCCTTGTTTGTGATGATCGGTATCGGAGCAGTCTATGTAAATGCCCGCAGTTTGAACCTCATGATGATTGGCGAGGAAGAGGCTTTGACGCTCGGCGTTGAAACACGCCGTGTGAAGATCGCAGTTTATTTGGCGGCTTCGCTGTTGACTGGTGCGGCGGTCGCGGTTAGCGGGGCGATAGGTTTCGTAGGACTGATTATTCCTCATTCAGTGCGCCTGGTTGGCGGCAGTGATAACCGTTTGGTGATTCCAGCGTCGGCGCTGGTTGGCGGGGCCTTTTTGATGCTTGCCGACACAATTGCGCGCACTGTTGTTGCGCCGCGTGAACTGAATATTGGCGTCATCACTTCACTGGTTGGCGCGCCGGTGTTTGTGTACCTGCTAAGACGGACCAATTGAAACAATAGGACCGATAGGACAAATAGGACCGATTTGTCCTATCAGTCCTATTTAGTGCAATGCTCGAAGCGTATAACCTGGAATTCAGCTATGGCAGGCCGGTGCTAAAGGGCGTCTCCTTTTCCGCGGGCCAGGGAGAATTGTTCGCTCTCTTAGGACCGAACGGTTCGGGGAAGAGCACCTTGATAAAGATCATCGTGGGTATTCTCCATGCGGAACGTGGAACCGTATCAATTGACGGGCGAGACTTAACGGCAATCCCGCGACGCGATCTTGCGAAGCTCGTCGGGTATGTAGCTCAAGAATCTGCAATGCGCTTCCCTCTAACGGCGATGGAGCTTGTACTGCAGGGACGGTTTGCACAGGGTCGGCTGATTGGTTTTGAAAGCGAACGCGATATCAGCGAAGCCGAGTGGGCGATGCGTGTAACCGAAACATTAGAATACGCTGCGAGACCGGTCACCGAGTTATCGGGTGGTGAAAGGCAGCGGGTAATGTTGGCTCGAGCGATTGCTGTCAGACCAAAGGTGCTTGTGTTGGATGAGCCAGTCGCGAACCTCGATGTTGCCCATCAAGTGAAGATGTTGGGGCTGATCAAGCGCTTGTCTGTTGAAGAAGAAATGACAGCAGTGGTGGTCACTCACGAATTGAATCTGGCTGCGGAATTCGCGAACAAGGTGCTGTTTTTGAGGCAAGGAGAAGTTATCAAGTCTGGCCCACCAAGAGAGGTCATGACCGAGGAAGTGCTTCGCGGCGTATTCGAGACCGATTTGATTGTCGATGATAGTCCTATCAGCGGCGCGCCTCGCGTAACGCTGATTGCGGGTCAATAGGACCTAATATGACCTATTTTCTGGATCGCTCTGCGGGGAAGGCGGTGAGAATCCGCCACTGTCCCGCAACTGTAAAGCGCAACGAACCGGCTACGGCCACTGCCTCAACCGAGGTGGGAAGGCGCCGGCGTAGGAATAGACACAAGGCGCTAAGTCAGGAACCCGCTCAGCGATCTGCGGAATGACTCTTTCGAGGAAAGGAGCAAAGTTCATGTTTACAGTTATCAGGACACTGTCTGCAGCAGTAATGTTAGTCGGACTCTTAACATTTGCGACGGCAACAAATGTGAGTGGAGGATTGACTGGGTTTGTCACTGATCCTTCAGGCGCCAAGATCTCCGGAGCCCGCGTTCTATTACGCGATTCGGCAGGAATAGTTGCTTATCAAACTCGGTCCGATTCCAACGGCCAGTTTTCATTTTCCAGTATCGCCGAAGGAAGCTATCGGGTCTCGGTTGAAGCTTCAGGATTCATCCAACCAACCCAGGTAGTTGTTGAAGTACGGCCGGGAGGGCGTGAAAACGTAGACGTGAGGCTCGAATTGGCCGCACTATCTGACCAACTGGTGGTCACCGCGACCCGAACAGAGGCGCCTAAAAATGAGTTCGGGGGATCCATCAACGTTATCTCTGGCGAGGACCTTACCCGCGAAAATCAGTCGCTTGTATCAGAGTCTTTGCGATCCGTGCCGGGTCTCGCCGTGGTTCAAACCGGCGGCCGTGGTGGTTTGACGTCAATCTTCTCTCGCGGTGGTGAGTCAGATTACAACAAAGTCTTGATCGATGGGGTCCCGGTTAACCGAGCCGGCGGCGGATTCGATTTTGCATTTCTCACATCGGAGAACATCGAGCGAATAGAGATCGCGCGCGGCCCGCAAACTGCGCCTTTCGGTTCCGACGCGATGACCAGTACCATCCAGTTGATTACGCGTCAAGGATCGACGTCGACCCCGGAGTTTGAATTCTCAGGAGAGGGCGGCAGCTTCGATTCCCACAGGGAAATCGCCAGGCTCTCAGGGATCGCACGGTGGTTCGACTATTCGAGTAGTTTCGGCTACAGCTCAACTGATGGAAGAGTTCCCAACAGCGACTACATCAATCGCTCGGCTTCGGCCAATCTTGGTTTTCGATTAACTAGAACATCGCAACTTAGAATAACGTCGCGCTGGGACAACAACACTCTTGGTGTCCCGGGTCCAACAGCGATACTGTTCTCGGATCCGGATGCCCGCCAAAAACACCGCGACATCGCGCTCGGTGCTGCACTGAACTTAAAAACAGCCAGTCGATTTCATCAGAGTGCGCGATTTATTTACTCGGAATTTGATACAAACAACTTCGACCCGGTCGCTCAGGACTTGACCCAACCGGGAACGCCGCCGCTACCTCCTTTTTCGTTTGGTGCTGATTTTGCGTCTACGTTCAAAGATCACCAGAAGCGCAGCGGCATTCAGTACCAGGCCCTTGCGACTATAAACAACTCCAACTTACTAACTGCAGGTCTCGATTTCGAACACGAATCGGCAGTGATTGATAGCAGCAACGATTTCTCTCGAGCTCGTGTATCGCCGACCAGGAACAATCTCGGAATCTATGTTCAGGACCAGTTTGCATGGAGCGACAGGGTTTTCCTGACAGCCGGCGTACGAATTGAACACAATACCAGTAACGTGCCGGACGACTTGCGAGCAGTGCTCCTGTCACTGGGTTCGAGCGCACCAACCGGCGATGTCGGATTTGGATTTTCGGCCAATCCAAAGGTCGCGATCTCTTTTGTTGCGCACCGGCACAAGGGCGATACAGTTTTGGGGGCCACGAGAATAAAAGGTAGCTTTGGGACGGGGATCAAAGAGCCAACACTTGATGAAGCATTTGGTCCGAGCGTTTTCGCGCTTGGGAATCCATCTCTGGATCCAGAGCGAACGATTAGTTTCGATACGGGGGTAGTTCAGGAGTTTTTGAGCAGGCGACTCAGCCTCGAAGTAACGTATTTTGACAACCGGTTTCGAGATCTTATCACCTTCGAATCAACGGCATCCTCTGAACCAATCCAGCTTCCGGATGGGACCTTAACGAACTTTGTTAATGCGGATCGGGCATCGGGTCGGGGAGTTGAAATAATAGCGAGCGGTCGACCGGGCGGTATCTGGTCGCGGCTACGAGTTTCGGGTAGCTATACGTATCTTAGGTCCCGGCTCGACAAGGCAGCAGATGTGTTGACGTTTCCACCGCCAACATTTGAAGGCGTGTTCGGCCCCAACCCGGAACTGGGGCTACCGTTGCTTCGCCGACCCAAACATTCTGGCGCATTTGACCTGAGTTGGATTGATCAGCGATACGATTTAACGCTTGACGGTTCGTTAGTGGGAGAACGGCGAGATTTTATTCCGTTCCCGTTTGCGAAATTCGACGTTAATGGCAGGCCTGTTTTTAACGACGGGTACGCCAGGCTTAACCTTTCTGGGTCGTATCGACCGACTCGATGGATAGATTTATTCGCCAGGATTGAGAATCTGTTAAGTCAAGATTACGAGGAAGTTCTGGGCTTTCGCGCCTACAGATTGAATTTCAGCGCCGGTCTGCGCTTCAGAATAGGAGGAGGCCAGTAAGTGGACGCGATTTGACCCAGGAGCCAGACTGCCGGCTGCGGTAAAAACGCACACGCGCAGCAGGTTGCGAGAGTTATCAGGCTGTCTGCGTCGGATTGCCTTCTCGTTTGAGCATTCGTCTATACATCTCGCGCAGGTGGAGGGCCAATTCCAGCCGCTTGCGCGAGATGCCCATCAGCTTCTTGTTACCTCGCTGACGAGCCGTTTCGAAGGTCGCGCGCAGAGACTCTATCTCGTCTTCCTGAGCTTGAAGTCGCTCTATGAAATATTCTTCGGGCATAACAATACAACCCGATTAAACTTTTGTTACGAACTGAGGGGGAGGCCAAACAGTTCCAACCTATATCCACTGAATCGGGGCGAATCGCTTTTCAGAACCCATTATACCTAACTGTCAAGATGGTGAAAACAACAAACATTATTCTCACAACTGAGGTTTCTCGCCCGTTGGTCGCTTTTTTTCTGTCTCGCTAACGGCGTTCACCGGTACGGCGTAGCCGTCGTTGCTGCGTTTAGATACTCCAAGTCGTTTTAGAAAAGGTGCTGATGGTAATCCGGTCTGCGCCATTCCATTTTGAGCTTGATACTGCTTAATTGCGTCGATCGTAACGTCATCGTACTGTCCGTTTGCCGGACCATCCAGGAACCCCGCCTTGATCAAAGCTGTCTGAATCTCCGTGACTCGTTCCTGCGGAATTCCCGGGGAAGGTCGGGAGGAGCCACTGGCCACTGTGTCCGACATCTCCCGTCTCGAGTTGCGCCCACGAGCACCACGGCGGCCCCGTTTCCCGCGCGAGGCTATTGTCTTATTTCCGCGTTTGTCCCGAGACGACCGCGCCTTGGTGGAACGACTGCGCCCGGCGTCTCGCTTTACGTGACTACGAGAAGATGAGGCGTTGGAACGGGATTTTTTTGCCGAAGCTGCGTCAGCGGTTACGAACGTCATCAGCAGTATCAAAACACAAACCAAAGTTCGCCGCATTAAGCAGACCTCTCTAGATAACGTTTACATCTTTCCTGCACATGGGAAGGTTGAGGCGCCCAGAACAGGATTATATGCACTGATCAGAACGCGAGCAAACGCTAACTCGAGAAATATCGATCGGAGAAATCGTGTGACCTCTTTGCGGTCTCTGGTGTCTTTTGCGATAAATGATGTATTGAATCTGTACTTCTAGTGATAATGAAAAGGTGCGAGGCCATCAGTACGCACTGGGAGGCATAATGAAGGTCATAATCATTGGAGATATAGTTGGGAAACCTGGACGCAAGATTCTCACGTCGATGCTGCAGCGGCTGAAAGAAGAACACGAGGCTGAATTCGTTGTTGCTAACGTTGAGAATGCCGCCGAAGGCGCGGGCGTGGTGCCAAAGGTGGGAGATGAAATATTGAATGCCGGAGTGGACGTTATGACTTCGGGCAATCATATCTTCGACAAGAAAGACGTTATTCCTTACATTGAGAATCAGCCTCGCTTACTTCGTCCAGCAAATTATTCTCCGGATGCTCCCGGTCGTGGCTTGTGGTTGGGATCTACGGTATCTGGTACTCAGGTTGCGGTCATAAACATACAGGGCAGGATCTTCATGCCTCCCACTGATTGTCCGTTTAGAACTGCGGATCGTTTGCTCGAAGAAATCGGGAAGCGCGCATCGGTAATCGTCGTCGATCATCATGCCGAAGCCACCTCTGAGAAGCTTGCGATGGGCCGATATCTGGACGGCAGAGTCTCAGTCGTCGTGGGAACGCACACGCACGTACAGACAGCGGATGAGCAGCTTTTGCCTGGTGGTACAAGTTACATTACAGATTTAGGAATGACGGGGCCACACGACAGCATAATCGGCGTTGAATCGCAGCTGGTGATCACTCGATTTATTCGCGGGCTGCCGGTTCGTTATCAGACGGCTCGCGACAAACCTAAACTGCATGGCGTAGTTGTCGAAATTGAGGAGAGAAGCGGTAGGAGCATCGCTATCCAGCGATTGCAGGTCGCAGAGTCGAATGGGGATTGAGTTCCCACAATCCCCACCTGAAATATCAACTGTTAGCGTGCCTCAATGATTCGTCGAACACCTTTACCGCGAAGTCTACTTGTTCGCGGTCTACGATGAGCGGCGGGGAGAAGCGAACTGCGGATTCGCCCGCGCCCTGAATAACAAGTCCGCGATTGAAGCATTCCACAACCGTTCGGTCTCGCAGCTCCGCCCAGGGCTCGTTACCCTCACGGTCGCGTGAGATCTCAACTCCGATCATGAGCCCGAGACCACGGACCTGGGCGATTGCTGGATGTTGCCCTTGAAGAACGCGCAACTGTTCCATCATGTACTCGCCCATTTCAGCGGCATTTTTCATAATGCCGTTTTCCAGGATCTCTAAAGTTTTCATGCCGGCGGCGATGGCGACCGGATTCCCGCCAAAAGTAGAAGCGTGTGCGCCGACGTGCCAGTCCATCAGATCCGCTTTGGTGAGAGTTACGCCAAGCGGAAGCCCGCCGCCGATCGCCTTTGCCATACAAATAATGTCGGGAACAACTCCGAAGTGTTCGATGGCCCAGAGCTTACCGGTACGCCCCACGCCTGTCTGTACTTCATCGACGATCAACACTATTCCGTGTTCGTGACAAATGCGGCGAAGCTCGGGGAGGAAATCTGCTGAAGGCACAACATATCCGCCTTCGCCCTGAATCGGCTCTACGACGATACCTGCACAGTCTTCAGGCGGCACGGTCGTTCTGAATATTGTATGTTCGATGTAACGCGCGACTCGTTTGCCGACACTCTCGCCCGCTTGTCGCTCGAGAGGAAAGCGAATCGGGTTTGCGAATGGAACATGGGTTACATCCAGGGATTGAGGCCCGAAGCCTCGACGCTGTGTGGCTCGTGAAGCGGTCAGGGAAAGAGTTCCAAAAGTACGGCCGTGAAAAGCCCCGCGGAACGCAATGAACTTGTCGCGCCCCGTTGAATAGACCGCGGCCTTCAATGCAGCCTCCATCGCTTCAGCTCCGGAGTTGCTGTAATGAACCTTCTTGGCAAAGCTACCAGGTGTAATTTGCGCAAGCTTCTCGGCGAATGCTGTTTGATGCGGGTAATAGTAGTCAGTACCCGATATGTGCACGAACTCTCGGGCCTGTCGAGCTATTACTTCGGCTATTTCAGGATGAGCGTGTCCCAGAGCAGCCACCGCAACGCCGGCATTGAAATCCAGGAATGTGTTGCCGTCAACATCTTCGAGAATTGCCCCGTAACCCCGCTGCACAACCAGCGGATAACTTCGGGTGTAGCTGGGCGATATGTATTTTGCGTCGCGATTCAGCATCTCCTCAGCCTTTGGGCCAGGAAGTTTCGTTTTTATTTCAGGCAATGTGCCTCTGTGAATTGTTTGCATAAACCCTCCACGAACCTCAGAAAAATATCTTGACCCCGGGCCAATGGGGCCTGTGACAGATGGTGTTTAGTGGAGTAGTCAGTCCGCGAATAGGTTTCTGCGGATCGCGATGGGGACGTATCTGATGTTATTCGCCATTTTCTTGATCTCCCCGTTAACTGCTTCAAATATAACAGGTGTTTTCCGGCGCATCAATGAATTGGCAAGTGGACGCAAGAGCTTGGATGGGACGACAGGACCAATCCACGGGAAAAGAACAAAGAAGTCAAAATGATGCCATTTCTTGTTTTTTTGTCCTTTTATAGCCGGTGAGTTACGTCGCTGTTCGGTCGGCGGCCTGTTCCCCGGTTCAGTCCTTTACATTCCCTCTTTAAAGCCTACAAAAAAAACTTTCTTGCGTGGGGCATGTGTCCGTGTTAGATTAAGTGGTCAAAAGATTTACTAGAACGGGAGCTGAATAAACGGGCGCTAAGCGAGCAGTAAGTTGTGGCCGCGATATAAGTGTAAGATTTAGTAACAAACGTCGACGGCCATTTATAATTACACTGTGTTTGTTGAATCATCCACCGCCTCGGCTTTACGCTAAGTGGTCCTTCTCCCTTTGCAAACAGTCTCTTGCTCGGTTAGAGCGCCCAATCGATGGGCAAGTGGGAAAGTGCAGAGCTATTCAATGGGCTGCGTTCATTGAACCCGCCGTGAGTGTATTTTGCAAAGAGACTGAGGCGGAGAATGCATAACGAAATAGGACCATCGATCTTTAGTGCGGCGATGAAGTTGCACGAGTCACTGGATGCAAGCGAAATTGTGGCTCGCGCTTTGGAGTCCCTTCCAGTATTGGTAAATGCCCAGTCGTGGGCGGTATTCATAAAAACCGAGCAGACAAACCGGCTTGAGCTGGTTAGAGCAATCAACGCGACTCAGCTGCCCGTCGGTCCGTTTGTCGAAATAGAACAGGCGCCGATTCCGATTGCCAGGGCGGTTAATGAGCAGCGCACAATTATCGCGGATCAAGTTGGTGATAGCGGTGAGTCCGATTTGGAGTACGTGGTTCCGCTTGCCGCATTATGCGTTCCACTGATCGCCAGCGGACGCCTTGTGGGCGCGGTCCAGGCAACTCGCAGGAGCGGAGAAGCCTTCACTCAAGAAGAGGCACGCGTCGTTGAGCTTGTTTGCTCGTCGCTTGCGACAGCGCTCGCAAATGCTATCGACTATCACGACGCGACGCGTCAGACACTGATAGACGATCTGACCCGCTTATACAACGTACGCTATCTGTATCAAACCCTTGAAGGCGAGATTAGGCGGGCTCGCCGGTACGGCTCAGCTGTTTCAGTGGTATTTATGGACCTTGATGGGTTCAAGATGGTTAACGACGCCTATGGTCATCGCGCAGGCAGTGCCACCCTAACCGAAGTCGCACAGGTGATCACGAGATCCGTTCGAGATTCCGACTTTGTAGCCAGGTATGGCGGCGACGAGTTTGTGCTAATGTTGCCAGAAACTCCAGCAAAACGCGCGCTTCAGATGGCCGAAAGGGTGCGACAAAGAATAGAAGCCCATCGATTCAAAGGCGGCGTCGGCGCGGATATTTACTTAACGGCAAGTTTCGGGGTCGCGAGTTTTCCCGAGCACGCCACTCAGGCGGAGAAATTGATCGAACTGGCCGATGCGGCGATGTATGAGGCCAAGCAGCGCGACAAGAACAACGTAAAGCTCGCCGCTTCATAGCCACGTTCGGCGCCCTACGTAGTGATGGATTTATTCGTTCTTTGGCTTTTAACATACCAACGGGGACGAATAAATTCTTTACTACGTGGAAGAAGCCGCTTCCAATGGAACCCCGGAACTGGCGAGCAACTATCCGAGGGCAGGTGGAAAAAAGCGAAGAAAGATAATGAGGATGAGAAATCTATTCAACCCATTCTCTAGCGATCTGGCTATTGACTTGGGTACCGCAAACACGCTCGTGTTTGCCAAAGGACGCGGAATCGTCGTAAGCGAACCTTCAATCGTCGCCATCAACAAAGTTACGAACAAAGTAGAAGCTGTTGGCAAGGAAGCCAAGGAGATGCTGGGGCGGACGCCAGGAAATATTATCGCCATCAGACCGATGAAGGACGGGGTGATTGCAGATTTCGAAGTGACCGAAAAGATGCTCCAACACTTCATTCGAAAGGCGCACAACGGACGCTCGTGGGTCTCTCCGCGTGTAGTCATCGGAGTTCCAGGCGAAATTACCCAGGTTGAGCGACGGGCTGTCGAAGACGCGGCCTATCGAGCGAAAGCCTCTAAGGTTTACCTTGTTGCTGAAGCGATGGCTGCGGCAATCGGCGCCGGTCTTCCAATAACCGAGCCTTACGGCAACATGATAGTGGACATCGGTGGCGGCACGACCGATATCGCGGTGATCTCTTTGTCTGGTATCGTCTATTCTCGAGCGGTGAGAGTAGCCGGCAACGAGCTCGACGAAGCGATCATCCAGTACATCAAACGAAAATACAATCTTCTGATCGGCGAGCGCACGGCTGAATCCATCAAGATCGAGCTCGGCTCGGCCTGGCCTTGTGAAGAACCGATCCAGATGGAGATCAAGGGACGCAATCTGATTGAAGGTGTTCCTCGAACTCTAACCATAACTGACGAGGAAGTCCGGGAAGCGTTGGCTGACCCGATTTCCACGATAGTGAATGCAGTCCGTGTAGCTCTCGAACGAACGCCACCTGAGCTGTCTGCGGACATCGCCGAACGCGGCATTGTGTTAACCGGTGGCGGCGCGTTGCTTAAAGGAATAGACAGGCGACTAATGCATGAGACAGGAGTGCCCGTATCCCTGGCCGAGAACCCCCTCTCCTCGGTAGCACTCGGGACCGGAAAAATGCTCGCCGACTTCGACCTGCTCAGCCGTGTAAGCTGGGAAAATACTATGCTCCACCACGGTTTGTGAGATGGAGGATAACGCCGTAGGCTTTGGGGTTGTCCACCCCCACCCCGAACCTTAACTCCTTTTCCTATGAGTGCAAGCACTGCACACCAGAAAGCACCCTGGCTACTTGCAGCATTGCTTCTGTCGCAGCTTGTTTTGATGTCCACCAATGCGCGGCATCCTGACAGCGAACAGTCAGTATTGCGCATATGGATGGTGACTGCCTTTGCACCCGTGGTGCGCGTAGCCGACTCGGTGTTCTCAGCCGTAAAAGGCGTCGGGGCAAGTTACATCGACGTAAAAAATGCTCGCGAAGACAACACAGAGCTGCGAGAAAGAGTGGAGCTGTTGACTGCCGAGCGAAATAAGGCTCTCGAGGACGCTGCCGAACTTGGTCTCCTGCGAGCCCAGCTGGCGCTTCCGTCCCGGCCTCCTTATCACGAGGTCGCTGCTAATGTAATCTCACGAAATGCAAGCTTGTGGTTTCGACGTCTGACAATTGATCGCGGTGCTTTAGATGGAGTCAAGAAAGACATGCCGGTGGCGACGGCCGGCGGCATCGTCGGCAGAGTGATCTCGGTGGGTCCGAACTTTGCAATGGTGCAGGTGATCACCGACAAGCACGCGGGCGTCGGGGCAATGCTGCAAAGCTCTCGAGCTATGGGAGAAGTACGCGGTTTGGATAGCGATCGATGTGAGCTCAAGAGCATCTCGACCAGCGAAAAGGTGGAGGTCGGTGAGTCGATCGTCACCACCGGGCTAGATAGGATTTACCCGAAGGGATTATTGATTGGCACGGTGGAATCGGTTGAAGTTGATCCCAACGCTCCGTGGCACAAGATCATTGTCAAACCGGGGGCTCCGGTTGATCGAGCCGAGCATCTGTTGGTGCTGTTGGTTGAACCTAAGGACTTAAAGATTGATGATGCGAAGATTTCGAAGGGTGACGAAGCGAAGTGAAGTGATTATGAGGTGAGCGGTGTCGATGCCCTCAAACATTCGAAATCGTCCTCCGACCGCCCATGACACGCTTCATTTAGCGAGGCGAGGTAGCCTGAAGAGTGCAGACCTTTAAAATTGCCCTGACCATCGTCGTCGCGCTCTTGCTACAAATGCTCCTGCCCAACCAGGTGGGGTTTTTTCGCTACATCGATATTCCGCTGATTGTAACGGTTTATTTCGGACTGCAACGTGCGCCGGTTTTGGGGATGCTTGTCGGCCTTCTTGCCGGTCTCGGCGGGGATGCCGTGGGTGGTGGCATTCTGGGAGTTGGAGGATTCTGCAAGACGCTGATAGGCTATGTTGTAGGAACTGCTAGCGTCCGGCTTTCACTTGAGAATCCGCTAGCTCGGATTTCGGTTATGGCCATCGCGTCGGCCGGAAACACGATCCTGTTTGTTGGACTTAACCAGCTGCTTGAACAGAGTTTGCCCTATGTTTCCACCTGGCCGGAGTTTGGCGCGACAATTGGATGGAAGGTTCTTGGTGATACAGTTACCTCGATCGTTTTGTTTGTTGTTCTCGACCGAGTGTTCTCCGAGGCGGCAGCAGCCCGGCGAATGGCCATAAAGAAGAGGTTCTATGAGTAGTACCAACCCTAAAGAAGATCGATTTAACCTGGAGCTGCGCGTTTACCTGGTTCAATATCTTGTGCTCGCTGTTTTCATAATACTAGGCATTCGCTTCTACGTTCTTCAGGTTACGAGACACGAAGACTACCAGGCGCGCGCGGAAAACAATCGCATCCGTGATATACCGATTCCAGCACCACGAGGAGCGATCCTCGATCGACAGGAAAGAGTGCTGGTGGATAATTCGTCGGCTTTCAACGTCGTGGTTACTCCCGAGGACATAAGCAACAAAGAAGATACCGTCAACGCTTTAGTTCAAAATCTTAATGTTGACCGCGGCGAGGTGTTAGTTGCCTTAAATGATCCGTTGAGGCCGAAATCGCAACCGATATTGGTAAAACAAAACGCTACCCGCGCCGACAAACAGTGGGTCTCGGCTCACGAGCTTGAGCATCCAGAGATCACCATCGAAGAGCAACCGCAAAGAATTTATAAATATGGAAAGCTTGCCTCCCACCTTCTTGGTTACATCGGGCAAGTAAGCCCTAAGCAGCTCGATATGCAATCTTTTAAAGATGCCGGATACAAAGCGGGAGACATAATTGGACAGGGTGGTCTGGAAGCGGTTTACGACAGGGTGCTTCGCGGAAAAGACGGCATGCGCCGCGTAATAGTTGATAGTCGAGGAGTGCCGAAAGCCGAGCTCGAAAAAATTGACCCCATCAAGGGCCAGGACCTGATCATCACGTTGGATCTGGATCTTCAAAAAGTTGCCGAGGAACAGTTTTACTCAAAGAACGAAACCGGGGCTGCGGTTGCCATCAACCCGCAAAACGGCGAACTACTCGCGATGGTCTCGGTACCGAGCTTCGATCCAAATGTGTTCGCCCGCAACGTGGTTTCCAGCGAGAATCGAAGGGAAGTAAACGCCATCGTCAATGACCCCAAGCATCCGCTTTACAACAAAGCGATTCAGGGTACTTATCCCACCGGATCGACGTGGAAGATCATGATGGCCACCGCCGCACTTGAAGAAGGAGTAATCACACTCAAGAGCTCAAAAATTGTTTGCGGTGGAGGCATCCAGGTCGGAAACCGGTTTGTTCACTGCGGAAAGAACCACGGGGCGCCCGACATACATCTGGCAATAGTGCACTCGTGCGACGGATATTTTTACCGCCTTGGTCTGAAGATGGGCGTGGACATGATCCACGATTGGGTCACTCGCTTCGGAATGGGACAACGAACCGGTGTAGATCTACCGGCCGAGGTGAGAGGGATAATTCCCAGCCGCGAGTGGAAGAAACGCGTCAATCCTCGTGATCCGGTCTGGAAGGATTTCGACACGGTGTTGGCATCGATCGGGCAGGGTTCCGTTGCTGTTCCTCCGATGCAGCTGCTCCGCGCCGAATCCGGAATTGTCATGGGAGGTGTCTTCCATACGCCTCACTTCTTCAAAGTGGCCAAAGAGACTTCGCTTCGTCCAATCTCCTATTACGAAGACAAACCTACTGAGCTCAAACTCTCGGACGTGACGTTTAAGACTGTCGACTACGGAATGTGGGGAGTGGTCAATGAGGGCGGTACCGCTGGTGGTGTCGGCTTTCCTCGCGAAATCAATGCCGGCGGCAAGACCGGAACAGCCCAGGTTATCGCAAAGGAAAAGGTGCGCGGAAAAGAACACAAGGATCACTCGTGGTTCATTAGTTTTGCCCCAATGCACACCGATCAGAAGCCGGAGATAGGCGTGGTATGCATAACAGAAAACGGCGGATGGGGTGCTTCGGCGTCTGCTCCTAAAGTAAAGATGATTGAAGCCGCTTACTTTTCCAAGAAGCTCGGGCGCCCAATTCTTCCCGAGTTGGTGGCGCTGAATTCGCAGCCGACGACAACAGCGTCCGCGACCGCAGCGGTTCCGCCTCCAACGACGGCCGCAGAGCGCAAGCGTAAACCCGTCACTCAATGAATTCTGCTGGGATGGATTCGATCCTCACGATGAGGACTTATGGTTGACATCAGTCAAAGAAAACTGAAGGACGTCGATTGGGTACTGCTGTTTGCGCCGATTGCACTGACCGCTTTTGGTTGCATCGGAATCAACAGCAGCGCGCCGGATATCAGTTTTGTGAAGAAGCAAATCATCTCACTCGGGATCGGTTTGGTTATTGCGATCGTCATAATGTTCACTGACTATCGCAAAATCGTTGTCAACATCGCACCGTTCTTTTATGGAGCTGTATTGATTCTGTTGGCCCTGGTGCTGGTTGCAGGAACGCAAATCAACGGTAATAAAGCCTGGCTGCGCATAGCGGGATTCAGTTTGCAGCCAAGCGAGTTTGCAAAGGCAGCTACCATATTAATGCTTGCCCGCCATCTCTCGAATGTTCGCCAAACGACTCTTTCAATAAAAGACACGATCATTATGGGGGCAATAGCGCTGCCTCCGGTGATTCTGGTTTATGCGGAACACGATACCGGAACTACTCTTACCTTCGGAGCTATTCTGGCCACTCTTTACTTCCTCGCCGGTATGCGCAAGCTCTTTCTCGCAATTGGCGCGGTCGCTGTTGTGGTCGGCCTAATTGGAGTCTATCCGCATCTAAAGAAATATCAGCAGGAACGAATCAATGTGATCATCCACCCGGAAGAGGCGGACCCGAAGGGATATGGCTATCAGACTATTCAATCAGTCATCGCAGTAGGATCGGGCGGAGTAATGGGCAAAGGAATCGGCCACGGTACTCAGGGGAAACTCGGGTTTTTACCGTTTGCCTGGACTGACTTTATTGCTGCGGTGATAGCGGAGGAGACGGGTCTGGTAGGCGTCGGGTTGATGATGGTTCTCTACCTGCTGCTGATATGGAGGTTGATTGCCGTTGCGAAAGCCTCGCGCGAGCGCGCAGGCGCGCTGCTCGTGATGGGATTTGTTGGATTGATTGCGTTCCACATCTTGTGCAACTTAGGTATGGTTGTGGCCATGATGCCGATCATGGGAATACCCCTTCCCCTCATGAGCTACGGCGGCACCGCGGTGATGGCAATGTTCATAGGCGTTGGCCTGGCGTTAAGCGTGCGAATGCGAAGGTTTGTAAATTAGTCGCATGATGTACCGTAGACTGTTTAGTCTGCGGCAGATGTCGATCGACTGATCTGGCTAACGACGGACGTCGCGGCAATTATTGGAATTCAGCAACGCCGCAGACCAGACAGTCTAGGGTACACTCTCCGCAGACCGGACAGTCCACGGTACACTGCGGGCTCGCGAAATTTTTGAATGGAAAATTACCTCAAATATCGAGCGGAACTTGATGCGATTTTGCCGCTTGTCGAGAAACCCGCTCGCTACGTAGGCGGCGAGTGGAACGCAATCAGGAAATCGACGTCGGACCTCGATGCGCGTATCGCTTTGTGTTTTCCGGATACTTATGAGATCGGAATGAGCCATCTCGGTCTCAAGATTCTCTACAGTTTGTTGAATCGTCAGGACGGATGGGCTGCAGAACGGGTATACGCGCCCTGGCCCGATATGGAACAAAAGCTGCGGGAGCGTGATATTCCGCTCTTATCGCTTGAAAGTTACACGCCCCTCTGCGATTTCGATGTTGTGGGTTTTTCTCTGCAGTACGAGATGACCTATACCAATGTGTTGACCATGCTCGACCTCGGGCGGATTCCTTTTCACACTCGAGATCGCAGTCTCAACGATCCATTGGTGATTGCCGGCGGGCCGACGGTTTATTCGTGTGAGCCGGTAGCTGACTTTATAGATGTCTTTGTAATCGGCGATGGGGAAGAAGCATTCCCGGAGCTTGTGTCACGTTACCTGGAGCTTCGTGACTCAGATTTTGATCTCACACGTGAACAGATCCTCAAAGAGATTGCCAGAATTAAGGGGATGTACGTGCCATCGCTCTATTCGACTTCCACGAGCCCGCATCACGGATTGCTGATCGTCGACAAGCCTATCGATCCGGAGGTTCCATTCCCGATTCGGCGCCGGGTGGTGAAAGACATTAACGACTATCCGTTCCCCTCGGATTCTCCGGTTCCTGCCGTTGAAGCAGTACACGATCGTGTTGCAATTGAGATCGCTCGCGGATGCGTTGACGGCTGCCGCTTTTGCCAGGCTGGAACTATTTATCGGCCAGTGCGAGAGCGCGATCCGAAACAGATTGTTCAGACCATCATTGATGGCATTGAAAAGGGCGGCTATGACGAGACCAGCCTGACTTCGTTGTCCACCGCTGATTACACGTGCCTCGAGCCGCTTGTCAAAATGCTTGGCGCTGAGTTAGAGCGACGCAACGTAAGCTTCTCAGTATCTTCGTTGCGAGCGTCGGGAGTCACAGAATCGCTTGCTCGCGAGATCGCTCGCGTGCGTAAGACAGGATTCACGATTGCGCCGGAAGCCGGCACTCAGCGAATGCGCGACGTCATCAATAAGAACATCACCGAACAGGACGTAATGAACTCTTGTGCGGTGGCATTCGAGGAAGGCTGGTCGGCAATGAAGATGTATTTCATGATCGGTTTGCCGACCGAGACAGATGACGACGTTGTTGGTATCGCAGAGCTTGGCAGAAAAGTACGCGAGCTTGGAAAAACCAAATATAACAAGAATGTGAAAGCGACATGTTCGGCTTCATACTTTGTGCCAAAGCCGCATACACCGTTTCAATGGTGTAAACAGGAGGATGTCGATTCGATAAAGCGCAAGCAGCGAATGCTGAAAGAGTTCGGCAGGCGTTATCGGATAGACGTAAAGGTACATCACGCAGAAACTTCGCTTCTGGAAGGAATTATTTCTCGGGGTGATCGCGCGCTTTGCAAAGTTATTGAGCGCGCCTGGCTTTTGGGTTGCCGCTTCGACGGGTGGACGGATCACTTCAATTTCGATAAATGGATGGAAGCGTTCAGGCTCGAAGGTATCGCCATCGAACCATATCTGCAGGAATTTCCTGTGCGAGAGTTCAACAAGAGTGGTGCGCCTCTGGTGCAGCTACCCTGGGATCACATCGACACGCTTGTAAAACGCGAGTTTAATGCCCGTGAGTACTTGAAAGGAATCAAGGCGAAGATTTCTCCGCCTTGTGAGCTGCCAGTCAAGGTTATCGACGGACGGCCGACTGCAATCGCCCCTTCGCACGAAGAATTCGAGCGCGTCGCCTCGCAACCGCTGCTCTGTTATGCCTGTGGCCTTGAATGCGACCTGGCCAAATCTCGAGAACATCTCGACGATGCTTACTCGCTTCACCGGGAAGTTCGAACTTATGAAGAACGCATTGCAAGCGTGAAGGAATCGCTTGAACAGCCGCTTATTCAACTTTCAAGAAAGACAAATGTTGATAAGCAGCGAAAACATACGGATTCAAGTAACTCTGCAGACTTGACCGGCTTCACGGCACGACCTAACCCTCTGGTGCGCTATCGCACTACCTTCGAAAAAGGCGAAGAGGTGAAGTACCTTTCACACCTTGACCTGATCCGAGCGTTGCCTCGCGCGTTCAGACGTGCGAAGATCAGGCTTGGCTACAGCCAGGGCTATCATCCAATGCCGTTGATTCAATATGGACCGGCGCTCGGAGTCGGAACAGTCGGCTGTAACGAGTTGATTGACTTCGATTCGACGGAGCTGTTGACCGAAGCTGATTTCCTGGATCGTATGAATAGTGTTTTGCCGTCGGGCCTTCGCTTTAAGTCGCTTCGCATTCTTCCCGCCGGGAGCCAGTCGCTGATCAAGGGAATAAACAGGGCTGAGTACTCCGTTTCCCTCAAAACGACTGAGATCGAGGAAGCGATCAAAAGAATTCGCTCTGAACGACGCGGTTTCGAGGGAATGCAAACGGCGGAAATTCACCGCGCATTGTTCGAAAGCTTTATTGCGCGTGAGTCCTGCGTTATTGAGCGAGTGCGCAGGGACAAGCGTCAGCGGGTAGATGTCAGGAGATATACCCGAGAGTTGAGACTGGTTGAAGATCAGACCAGCATTAGCATTGTGACCGAAATAACGCCCAACGGCGGTGTAAAGCCGGTCGAAGTGATGGCCGCAATTTATGGTTTGACCGACACTGAGACAATTTCTCTCAGTTCTCGTGTTAGACGTCTGCGGTTGTATTCCGAGGATCAAATGTGCCATCCTGAGAGTTCTATTCAAGGTATGGCCGCCGCTCTATGAGCGAGCGAGGAGATAAGTTGAGAGTGACTCTGTCACTCATTGCAGGAAAAAACGGTTGGTGCCGTAAGGCAGCACGGTGAGCTTTGATAAATCGACTCTAATGCACGGTCCAGATAAGCTCAAAGTTTTGAGAAGCGACCAGTGCGGTTGAGAGCGGAGCAGCGAGAAATTGATCGCAGAGCAATATATTGTCAAGCGCGCGCTACAGAATACACAATGCGCCCGCCAAAACGACTTTTAACTGAGACGGATTAGTAATCTCAGGCCCTAATTTCAATCTGCTCGAATCTAGCTTCGATTTAGCGACCTAAGTCCAAAGTCTATTTCACCCGCTACTAAACTTACCAGCGCGGCACACCTAAAATAAAACCAGGAGAGTTCATGGCAAAAGAGCTAATCATTAGTGCAAACGTGCACGAGAAAAAGGTAGCAATGCTGGAAGACGGCGTGGTCACCGAATTCTATGTCGAACGTAGAGATGAGAATCAAGGGGTTGTCGGCAACCTGTACAAAGGCCGAGTAATGAAAGTACTTCCGGGAATGCAGTCTGCATTCGTTGATATCGGACTCGAACGCGATGCCTTCCTCTACGTTTCGGATTTCACCGAATTTATGGAAGAAGCGGAAGAAATAGACTTCCGGGAAGTAAGCGACGAGCAACGCACAGGTCACCGAACCGACGATCGGTCGAGGCGAGGCGATCGCCCCAGACCTGAACCCATTTCGGCTTTCAACAGGCCCACTCCCGCAGCCGAGCCGCCCCGTCTGGAGGAGCCGTCTGCAGAAAGACCTGTGCGAATCGAAGACGCAGTCGAGCTATTGGCCGAAATTGCTGACGAGAGTCTGATCCCACCCCCGCCTCCGGAAGAAGAACTTCCGGAGCACGACGCCGGGTTGGCGGCTGAGCCGCCAATCGAAACCGTTTCAGTCGAGCGCATTACCGATGACGAACCGATTGACCTTGTCAGCGCTCCGGAAGAGGAGTCGACTGCCGTAACCGCTGAGGCTGCTGAAGCTGTTGAAGCTGAGGAGAAACCAAAAAGAGGACGCGGAAGAAAATCCGCTGAACCAAAAAAGAAAGCCGCGAAGAGTGAGGACAAACCTGTTAAAGGGACACGGAGAACATCGAAGACGGGAGCAAAGCGTTCATCGCGACGTGGCGCTGACGACGAAGCTACAAGTGAGGAGAGCGCAACTTCGTTTCAACGCGTTACTGATGAAGATGTTCGACCGGATGCCGGCGACCTTCTGAAAGACGCGATCGTTCAGGAAAAAATAATCGAACAAGTGCACAACGCTGAGTTTCAAACCGGTCTGTTTCAACCTGAGCCCGAACCGGAGTGGAGAGTTGGGAGTTTGCGTTCAATCTCAGACGTGGAGTCGAGCTTCCAGCGCGTAGTGGACGAGAACGCTGAGGCGTCCTCACAAAAAATTGAATCGGTTTCGAATCTGGAGACCGCGCCTCTAGAGATACCTTCGGAGCCTTCGGAGCCAAAAAGCTCACCGTTCAGGCATTTGTCGGATGTGGTTCGAGGGCTGTATGGCCGCATTCAATCCAACGCGTCCGCTGATGAAACTGCGGCAAGCGACGCTGGTTCGGATGACGCGATCCACGAAGTGTACAGCGCGGATCCTTTTGTGACTGTGGATGCGCCGCTTAGTGATGAGGCGAAAACAACGGCTGAATCCTCCGCAGATGAGGATCGAGAGGCCGAGGTTCGTGATCGAGGCTCTCGCGGTGAATTCGCCGTCCGGCGTGGCGGCCGAGGGCGGCGCGGACGTGGGGGTCGGCGAGAGCAGCCGGCACCGGCCCATCCATCTGCACCCACCGAAGAGGATTCGGGAATCACCGCAACTGCGCAGGACGATGCAATCCAGTCGCACGATGATACCCCGAAAGAAGAAAGCATTCACTCCGAAGCAGCTGAAACGGTTGATGCAAAATTGACAGAGTCGCGACCCAGTGAATCTCGCTCAGAGGACCCTCGAGGCGGGGCTCATCGATCTCAGGGCTCAAGACACCAACAGCGAAGACCGGATTCGCGAAGACCCGATCATCGGCGGCCTGATCTTCGCGGACTGGAACAGAGGCGGCAGGATCTTGCTCCGTCGAGGCGGCCCGAACGAGGCGGCGCCCCGACGATCAGCGAGCTGCTCCACGAAGGTCAGGAAATCTTAGTTCAAATTGCCAAGGAACCCATCGCCAAAAAAGGTGCGCGGATAACGTCCCACATAGCACTTCCCGGACGATTCATCGTCTACATGCCGACCGTAAACCATATTGGCGTTTCGCGGAAAATTCCCAATGAGGTTGAGCGCGTCCGACTAAAACGGATAGTTACTGGGCTCCGGGACCGCGAAGGCGCCACTGGAGGGTTTATTGCGCGGACCGCATGCGCAGGACATTCTGAGCAGGAGCTCTCCGATGACATGCGTTACTTGTTGCGCACCTGGGCAGACATCCGAAAGAAAGGTGAACGAGTCAAGGCTCCAGCCCTGGCACACCGAGACCTCGACCTGGTTCAGCGCATCCTGCGAGATCAGATGTCCGAAGAATTCACTGCGATTCGCATCGACAACGAAGTCGAATACGCGCGAATAGTCGAGTTTGTGAATCGAGTTCAACCAAAACTCGTTAAACGAGTCAAGCTTTACACTGGCGATCAGCCGATTCTTGAAAAGTACGGAGTCCAGGCGGAGATTGACAAAGCGGTGCGTCCACGGGTTTGGTTGAAATCAGGAGGTTACATTGTAATCAATCAGACCGAGGCTCTGGTGGCCATCGACGTGAACACCGGTAAATTTGTCGGTAAGTCTGACAAGCTCGAAGACACGATCACCAGGACCAACCTGGAAGCGGCTAAGGAGATCGTCCGGCAGATACGGCTTCGGGATTTGGGCGGTATCATTGTGCTCGATTTGATCGATATGGAAGAAAGAAAGAATCGGCAGAAGGTCATGATGGCCTTGCAGCAGGAGCTATCACACGACCGTTCACCGTCGAAGATCCTATCGATCAATGATTTTGGACTGGTGGCGATAACACGCAAGCGAGTGAAACAATCACTTGAACGTACCCTTTGCACGCCATGCCCGTATTGTCAGGGAGCGGGGATGGTGAAGTCGGCTCAGACGATGTGTTTTGAAATTCTCGAGCAGGCAAAAGCCGCGTCGAAGCAGTTAGCGGGAGCTAGCGATGTGATGCTTAGGGTGTCGCCGCACGTGGCAGAGTCTTTGCGCACAACCGAGCGTGAAGTGATGGAAGAGATTGAAGCGCATTTCGGAACACCTGTAACAATCGAACCGGATCCAAATCTGCATCAGGAGCAATTTGATTTTGCAGTGATGTAGCGGGTGCTTGATGCCAGCCTACAGGAGAAAGCACCTCCCGTTTTCCTACATACCTGCTTCTGGCGAAGTGGGTATGTAGGAATGCAAAAAGTTTTAGTTCAAGTAGGCTTATTGAGCGAGACTAGCATTCGTTACCTTCGGTGTGCTTCGGACGAACCGCTCGCGTCGCCATTCTTATTCAGATGCGAGTCCCACCACTTTAATTCGTAAAAGAAACGATGCACCGTGTTCCAGGGTGTCCAACCGCCGTGATATGAATCGGGGTAGCGAATGAACGCCGCCTCTACGCGTCGCTTCTTTAACGAAGTGTACATTTGCTCGGCCTGCTCAATCGGAACTCTCAAATCTGACTCTCCGTGAACGAATAGTGTTGGCGTAGTGACATTTGCTACGTGTGTGATTGGAGAGAGCTTGACCAGCAGTTCGCCGCTTTTCGGCTCCCAGGGCGGACCGAAAAATTCGCTCTCCTTTGTTCTTGGAATGTCCGCGGTACCGTAGTCGCTAACCCAGTTAGAGATTCCCGCGCCAGCTACCGCAGCACTGAATCTGGTAGTCTGTGTGATAATCCAATCGGTCAGGAACCCGCCGTAAGAGTAACCGGTAACTCCCAGCCGCTTCTCATCAATTGCATAGCTCTTAACTGCGTAGTCTACGCCCGCCATAACATCCTCATAGTCCAGGACGCCCCAGCCGCCCCACGTTCCCCATAGAAACTTCTCGCCGTAGCCGGTCGACCCGCGCGGGTTTGTGTACAGCACGACATATCCGTTGGCTGCCAGCAGCTGAAACTGGAATGAAAAATCGTTGCCATACGCACCGTGAGGACCGCCGTGAATGTTAAGAATCAGCGGATACTTGCCCTTTGCTGGATCGTATCCTCGTGGACGCATTACCCAACCCTCGATTTGGGTGCCATCCTTGCTCGGGTACAGAATGCGTTCAGCAGGGCTTAAATCCAGTTCTGCGGTCAACGCGTCGTTGAATCCCGAGAGTTTCTTTTCATCAGTTCCGTCGATCTTTGCGGCAAACACTTCTGAAGGATGCGTGGAGTCCGTCGAAGCATAGGCGATTCGATCGAATGCTGCGGAAGCGGTGAATCCATTCAAGCCTCGCTCACCCTTAGTGATTTGTTCCACAGTTCCACCCGACGCAGGTACGCGGAACAGATGATTACTACCCCCAACGCCGCCGCTGAAGTAGACGAAACGACTATCCGCGTTCCAAGTGATGGGCCCGGGCAGAAGGTCCCACGATGTAGTCAGGTTCTGCATTTCGCCGCCATCTGCCGGCATTCTGTAAATATCAACGGCTCCGCCATGGTTTTGTTTTGAGGCGATCACCGAACTGAGGCTCTGCTGTCGTCTAAAGGCTATGCTGCGGCCATCAGGGGAATAGCAGGGGGTGCTTTGATTGAAGCCGTCATTGGTGAGGCGTTTTATTTGCCCGTCAGTTGAGACGATCCACAAATCTGAGCGTTCATAGGTGTACTCATCGCGCTGGTATGAGTTTGCTTCGATTACCAACGCTCCGCTGTCGGGCCGCCACGATGCCGATTGAACGTTCACGGCGAGACGAGTGAGCTGCTTTGGCTCTCCACCGGAGCGGGACACAATGTACAGTTCCTCGGGAGGAGTCGCGTCAGCATCCCGAGGATCAGCGAGGTAGCCGCGTTGATCGAAGCGGTATTCCATCCAATCGAACATTCGCCCTTTGAAACGCTCATCGATTTTCTTCTCAAAATCAGAGGCATACCGTTTGGGTTTCTTTGCCTCGGGCGGCGTTTTCCTCGTAAACGCGATCCATTGATTATCGGGGCTGAAGATAGGAGTTCCGCCAACACCCTGGATCTGAAACGGTTCTCCGCCTGGTTGGTCCATCCGAAGAAACCATATAGGACTTGCCTCGGGCGCATTGGTGGCTCCTCGTCGTCGACTTGCGGAGAAGGCCAGAAGTTTTCCGTCGGGACTCCACCGGGGGTTCGTAGAGTTCGTAGCTGGATCAGTGAGTCGTTTGGGAGCGGATGAACCATCGGAAGGGGTGATCCAGATCTCGCTGTTGCGACGATTGTCGGCTTCCAGGATATAGGTTCTGACGAAAGCTACAAGCTTCGCATCAGGTGAGATAGATGGGCTGCCGACCGACTCGACGCGGTAATAATCTTTCAGCTCAATCGCACGCTTTGGTGCTCGAGCTGGTGACGCGTCTGCCGTAGCTACCAGGAGGCCACAAGAGAGCACGATAATTAGCGCAACACTAATTACGCGCAAGAATTGGTTAGTTGAGGCGATATTTGTCTGCATTGTTTACCTCCGATGGTTTAAGCCTAGCCAGCGAGCGATAGGTCGGCTACCTCCGCATACTGATATCGCAATGCTGCGACTGAGTCAATGTGCGACGTACCGTAGACTGTGCGGTCTGTGACTTGGTAGATGGCAAGTCTGGTGAAGAGCTAAGCGCAGTTGTAAACCTCCGCGAGAGGTGAACGCTACGCGGCCCGGTTCGCGTCGTCGTGGTGCCGTCGTGGTGCTATCGAGAGGTGACCGCTACGAAGGTGTGAAAAAATCGAAAGAGCCGCACAGAGAATGTAACTAGTCTTGAGGATGAGTCGTCTTGATAAATGAAATCACAATAGGGAGGTGAATTAATGAAAAACAAGACGGAAGCTGATGATGCGGCGTGTGATGAACAGAGGATGTTGACAGGGCGCGATGGCAAACAGATGGAGTGGGAGGCAGTAAAAGGGCAAGAGAGTGAGCGAACGATAAGAGAGGGAGACAGACTGCGATTGAAGACGCCAAACCGAGAACAGATGGTGATGACAACAATCGATGTGGAGGAATTGATACCAGTAGATCATGCGGCGAGGGCGATCTGGGAGTTAGCAGGACGCCTGGATTTGAGTGGATACGCCGAACAGGTAAAGTCAGTAGAGGGCATGGCGGGTAGTCCGAGGTGGGATCCGCAGTTGCTGATAAGTTTGTGGATATATGCATATAGCGACGGGGTGAATTCGGCGCGAGAGATTGAGCGGTTATGCGGACACCATCCGGCGTATCGATGGTTGGCGGGGATGGAAAAAGTGAATCACCACACGTTGTCGGACTTTCGAATGGAGCACAAGGAAGAATTGGATGGGCTATTCGCGCAAATGCTGGGGCTGCTTAGAGCTGATGGGTTGATCAGTCTGGAACGAGTGACCCAGGATGGAACCAAGATCAAAGCATTCGCATCGAGCAAGTCATTCAAGCGGGAAGATAAAATCAAAGAGTCGATACGACTGGCGAAAGAATATATTGAGGAAATAGATCAGATCGGCGAAGAGGAAATGAACCGGCGGAGAATGAAGGCTCGTGCGCGGGCGGCGCGTGAAAGGAAAGAGAATCTGGAGAAGGCTCTAGAGGAACTGCAGAAAGTGCGTAAGTCGAAAAAGGGGAAAGAAAAGGAAGATGCTAGAGCAAGCGTAAGCGACCCGGAGGCGCGGAAGATGAGGCATGCCGACGGAAGGATTCTCCCCCAGCTACAATGTCCAGCTGACAACTGCTGTGGACAACAAGATCATCGTGGGAGTCGACGTGACACAGGCAGCAAACGACTATGAGGGATTACAGCAAGGGATCGAGCAGGTAGCAGAGAATTTGGGAGAGGCGCCTAAGCAAGTGCTTGTTGATGGTGGATATGTGAATGCTAACAACATAATTCAGATGGACCGTCGTGGGATTGACTTAATCGGAGCGTTTGGCAATCAGCATCTGGGAAGGACTGAGCGACGTGGGATAGCAAAGGAGTTCCTTCCCGAGAAATTTACTTACGATCCTGATAACGATATATATCTGTGTCCGACTGGTAAGAACCTAGTACATATAAAGGATGAAATAGAGGGTCGCAACATCGCTCATCTATACCAGGCAGCAGCAACCGACTGCTTACATTGCGCATACAAGGAACAATGTTGCCCTAAGGCAATCAAGAAGGGCCGATCAATAACACGGAGCGAGCCCAGGCCCGAGGTAGCTGCGCTAGCGGCGAAAATGGAAACTGAGCAGGCGAAAGCTATCTACAAGCAAAGAGCTGCGGTGGCCGAGTTTCCACATGCCTGGATCAAAGACAAACTCGGTTTGCGACAATTTCGGCTGCGAGGGTTAGAGAAAGTAAGAACGGAGGCGCTATGGGCTTGCCTTACCTATAACGTTCAACAGTGGATACGATTAAGTTGGAGGCCCCGTTTGACTCTCTAGCTCAAAGCACGGTAGCTCCGACTGGCATCGCGAGGGGATAAAACGATGACTTAATTACAAACGAAATAAGTCTGGGACGATGAGTTCGGCCAAGCCGCTAAAAGGATGATCTTAGACCGCATGATCAACCTAGGACCGCTGATCGGCAGGCCTCTTTCACTAAATCAATGCGATAGCTAATTTCTTTCACGCCTTCTACGCGGGCCGGTTCGCGTCGTCGTGGTGCTATCGAGAGGTGGCCGCTACGCGGGCCGGTTCGCGTCGTCGTGGTGCCGTCGTGGTGCTATCGAGAGGTGACCGCTACGCGGGCCGGTTCGCGTCGTCGTGGTGCTATCGAGAGGTGACCGCTACACGGGCCCGGTTCGCGTCGTCGTGGGATATGCTATCGAGAGGTGAACGCTACGCGGCCCGGTTCGGCAGGCTAGACAGTCTACGGTACCTCTGGACAGTCTACGGTACCTCTGGACAGTCTACGGTACCGCTGGACAGTCTACGTTATCCCCCGCCGTTCTGAGCGCACAGATGGTGCGGTATTGTGCTCAAAGCCAGCTCGAAGCAGACCGATTAGCAAAAACACAAGCAGCGGAATTGTGTTGATGATTGGCCCTTTAATCGATCGAGGACCTTCGCTTCCATTGAACCAGTGAGCAAACGAAAACAGAGCCCAAAAGACGGTCATCGACCAATGGAACGGCAAACTTTGGTCATAGTGGCGGACGAACCAAAAGGTTATCAAACCGGTGAACACCAATAGTGATGACAATTCCTGAATCAAATGAATTGCGAGATCGTCGTTGTGAGCAAATTCGATGACGAATTGACGCAAGGCTTCTGGCATAAGCCCGGTATGAAAGAGCATTACGGTCGCGCCGACAATCAGGAACAATGCGCCAAAGAGACTGTATACAATCCTTGAAATAGTCCTGATCATCCTTTGGAGTCCGCAAGAACGTTTTGTTATTGAGCCTTTGGTTGCGCGACTTGAGTTCCCTGGGAGGCTACGACCTGCCAACCGTCCTCTCTCTTGGCAAACACATCGGTGAATCGCAGGACCACGCTCACACGATTGCCCTGGTAGGTTCCAGCCAGGACTGACCGTCCCGTAACGATCGCGATTTTTCCAAACGCACGTACTTTCAGATCGTCTACGGATCCGGATTCAATCTTACGCTCGCCGGAGCCTAGTTCTTGCAGCACCTGGGCCTTCGTCAGCACGCGTCCCGTCAGATCTATTACGGACCAATCCGGCGCCAGAATAGATTCGATGGTCTTTCGGTCTCCGTTGAGCCAGGCCTTAACAATCTTCTGCTCGATTTGAGCCAGTTCTTTTTCGACGTCACCTGTCTGATTTGAAGCAACAAAGGCATCGCCTTGATGAACCAGACTCAAGGTGATTAAGGAAGCAGCCAGGAAGATTCGGTTCATACTAACCTCGAAAAGAATTGATTCATTGAAGAATTGAGTCATTGAAGAGTTGAGTCATTGAATCATTGAATCATTGAATCATTGAAGAATTGAGTCATTGAATCATTGGAATCATTGAGCTATCGACTCATTGACCAACAGAGAATCAATGACAGAACACTCTGAATTAATGAATGACTCAATGACTCAATGACTCAATGATTCAATGACTCAATGATTCAATTCTTCAATGATTCAATTCTTGATAAAAAGGCCGAAACGTCCCGCGGTTGGACGTTTCGGCCGCATTCACGAACTCACGATTTCTGATGCAAGTCAGCCGGACCTATTTGAGATCGGCCATGCGAACGGCTAGTCGCCCCGGGTCGTGACAGGTCATGCATGTGAGGCTGCTATTGGCGGCGGACTCGGGGTTCGCCTTCCACTTCTTGGCCATTGGTTCATATGGTGTGCCAGGCAGAAGCGCAAGCATCTTATCGACGAATTGGGCAGATTCTTCCTTCCGCCCTGTCCGTTGGGCCGTCTGCGCAACACCGGCGAGAACCTCACCTTTCAGGTGTAAAGGCAGCTTATCCACAAAAGCAGCCTGCGATTTGTACAGCGCTTGATAGTTATCGTAAGCGGTCGCCCAGGCTTCTGCGCGATACTCACTTGGCAGGCGGTCAGCAAACAGAGCGAAACTTCCCCCGGTTATTGGGGCTACTCCTTCGTTACCGGGTGATTTTTGTGCCTCGCCAAATACTTCGCGAGCCTGTCGGTAGTATCGCTGGAATTCGTCGGCGCGTTTATTCTCGTTCGCTATCACCGCGCGGTACAGCAATGCGCCTCCCTTCCAGGCGAGAAGATTGCCTTTCTGGTCAGGACGCTGTTCCAGCAATAACTGAATGTTCTTTTCGCCTCTTTCGAAGCGTTTCATATCATCGGCCATAAATCCGGCGAAGATATCTTCACGGAGCAAGGTATGAACGGTTAGTCGTGAATCAGAAAGCGGGACCTGTTGCGACTGAGCCGCAGCCACAGTCACAAGAGCAGCTATTAGAAGGATTTTAATGATTCGAGTCAAGGTTAAACCTCCTGAATTGAGATCCAGAGCGGATCGAGTCTACCAGCCATACAAAGCGAGTACAATGCGCTGGCCGGTTCAGATATGCTGCGCATCGAGGTTAAACACACATACCCCACTATTCGACAAGCGCTTCAGTCTGCAAAACGCTTGGCTGACTTAAATGGTTCCATCTGAATTACGATTGATACATCCGGGGCTGGGCTTTGTTAACTTGTGGAGGACTTAAACGATCACAGCTGCAGTAGTAAGGAGGAAGGTCTTAATAATTCGCCGATTATGAATCCCGCACCAAAACCAAGCCCGTGCCGCGACAAATTATGCAAAAATTGTTCGAAAACTCTGCTCGGTCGCGAGGGCGAGAGCGGCCGGTTCCAAGGCAGCGTGGGCACTTAATTGGCGGTTGATGGACTAGTAAAGTGCGCTTGCTCTTACACCCCCACATGGTTTTCCGGCAATCATACCGACACCCGCACAACTGGCGCAGATTTCAGGTGCATACTCCCTGTTTTTGTGCGTTTGCTCGTAAATTTGTCGATCTATTTTTGCGAGTAGTTGAGCTGAGTGCTCCAACATGCCTAGTGACTTTTCGTGCAAACGATGCAGTTCCGCGCGATTCTCAGCCACGTTCAGCCGCTGGAAACGAAGTAAGTCTAGTATCTCCTGGCGTTTCGCAACCGTGGTTGTGGCGTTTAGGAGGTTCTCCAGAAGGTCAACGGTCGAGTCTATATGCGTCGACAAGCTTGACCAATGAATCCAGCTCTGCCTTTACTCCTTCGATTGGTTTAGTTCGAATTCGCTCAAGCAGTCCGAGTAGACGAGACTCGAGCAAATTCATCAAATTCGGTCGGGGCGGGGGAATAGTGGATCTTTCACTCAGAGAGGTATTCCTCAGAATACTTCAAGACGTTACGATCTGGAACCTGAGAAAATGTTAGTCGAGGAACCGCATTTCATCAAGCTCTTTTATGCGGCACACGGAACATTTGCTTACTTCAGAACTTCCCTAACGACTCGTTTCCTAATGAACCTCGTGTCTCGGACGCTTGCTGCACGATCGCTTCGATTGGCCCTTGCGCAAGGGAACACTGGTTCGTACGTGTCACAAAATCCAGTAAGGACGTCTATAATGCTTGACCGCAGCGTTAGCGGTGACTGAAGCTATTAAGCATTGTGAGTGGTCAATCTACACAACAGCTGCGTGCTATGAAGGAAGATCGCACAAAAGAAAAGCCCAAATTCTCTCAAAGAGACTTACTTCGATTGCTTGGGTACGCTAAGCCGTACCGCGTTCGGCTCGCGATCGCATTACTCTCGCTGTTCGTTGCCGGAGGCCTCGGACTGTTGTTTCCACAAGTAGTCGGCATGTTAATCGACGCCGCATTCGTTCAGCGCGACTCGCAAAAGCTGAATCGATTTGCTCTACTTTTAGTCGGCGTTTTTGCTGCGCAGGCGGCGTTCAGTTTCCTGCGAACGTATCTGCTTTCATACACCGGGGAGAGAATAGTCGCCGATGTACGAACTCAGCTCTACAACCATCTGACCGGGCTTCCGGTCTCTTTCTTTGCCAACCGGCGAGTCGGGGAGCTTACATCGCGTCTTGCCTCCGACGTTAGCGTTGTTCAGACGGTAACGACCGGAAGCATCACCGAGTTGTTGCGATCCGGGCTTCTGCTGATCGGCGGGGTCACAATAATCTTCATCACCAACGTAAAGCTCTCGCTGCTGATGCTCGGGATTGTGCCGGTGGTGATTGTCTCGGCTCATCTGTACGGCCGTTATGTTCGGAAACTGAGCACGCAGGTACAAGACCGCTTGGCTGAGGCCAGCTCGGTTCTTGAAGAAACCTTATCAGCGATTCGCATTGTCCAATCATTTGTCCGCGAGAACTACGAACGCGGCCGTTATCGAGACCGGATTTACGATTCACTAAAGCTTGCGGTGAAGCGTGCGATTGCCAGCGGGGGCTTCATCGCGTTCATAATCCTGGTGGTCTACAGTGGAATCGCAGTGGTCTTATGGTTTGGGAGCCGAATGGTAATCTCCGGACAAATGACCGCCGGCGATCTGATTAAGTTCGTGCTGTACACTTTTTTCGTTGGCGGCGCAGTCGGCGGAATGACGGAGTTATATGGACAATTCAATCAGGCGATCGGCGCCACCAGGCGCGTCTTCGAGTTGCTCGACACCAAACCTGAAATCACTGAGCCAGATGATCCGGTGCCGCTCGAAAAGATTGAGGGCTTCGTCGAGCTGGTCGACGTGCATTTTACTTATCCGGATGAGCGCTCTCTGCCGGTCTTAAAGGCCGTTTCAATCAAAGCAAGGCCGGGTGAGATCATCGCGCTGGTTGGACCCAGCGGGGCAGGGAAGTCCACGCTGGTTTCCCTGCTTCCGAGGTTTTATGACATAAGCTCGGGAGCGATTCTGGTGGACGGTCACGATATCCGTACCGTGAGACTGGCAGACCTCAGAAGCGGAATTGGAATGGTCCCCCAGGAAACCACTCTTTTTGGAGGACCCATTCGCGAGAATATTGCGTACGGTAAGCTCGACGCCACCGCTGATGAAATTGAATCTGCGGCGCGTGCAGCACACGCCCACGAGTTCATCACAGAATTCCCTGATGGTTACGACACTGTTGTAGGTGAAAGGGGAGTCAAACTCTCCGGAGGTCAAAGGCAGCGAATTGCAATTGCCCGCGCCCTGCTGAAGAATCCCGCGATATTGATTCTCGACGAAGCGACCAGTTCGTTGGATTCGGAGTCGGAGCGACTGGTTCAAGACGCTCTGGAAACATTGATGGAAGGGCGTACGACGTTTGTCATTGCGCACCGGCTTTCAACGGTGCGGCGAGCGGACAGAATCGTCGTGCTTGATGCCGGCCGGATTGTCCAGGAAGGAACCCATGAACAGTTGCTGGCGAGCGGAGGTTTGTATAAACGTCTTCACGAAATTCAGTTCAAAGACTATCCATCGACCTTGAGTGCTGTTACTGAAGCCTGATCCGTTCTCATGTCCCCTTACGCTGTGCTCCTGGTCAAAGGGAACTATTATCCGATCAGCATCCGAATCAATGGAAATAGTTATTCCCGAAGCCAACGACCTTCGTAAACGACTTCAGCGGAAGCGGTCAGCAGAACACGATCATTATCATCCCACTCCACCCTGAGCTTGCCACCTTCGGTGCATACTCCGACCGATCGTTCGGTGAATCCGTTCAAACTCGACGCTATAGCCGAAGCGCATGAACCTGTGCCTGAAGATAAAGTGTGCCCGGCGCCTCGCTCCCAGATTCTGATTTCTATCTCATCGCGGGTGATTATTCGCACAAATTCGACATTGGCGCGATCTGGAAAAATGGGATGATTCTCGATTAGCGGCCCAAGCTCTTCTAATTTGACGATGTTTAAGTCATTCACAAAGATAATGCACTGAGGATTGCCCATTGATAGACAAGTCACTTCGAGAATATCTCCAGCCAGGTGCAGGGGATATCGCACCACGCGTTCAACGGGAGGGGTGATGGACATTGGCACAGATTGGCTGGAAAGAATCGGTTGTCCCATATCGAACGCAAAAACAAATTGGGAACCATTGCGCGACACCAGCTTGCCGCGTTTTATGCCGGCGGCGGTCGCGATTCGAACTGTGGGATCGTTCCATAGTCCCGAATGATAGATGAAGGCGGCGGCGCAGCGTGTGCCGTTGCCCGAGACACCGGCTTCGCTGCCATCGGCGTTAAAGATTCGTGTGGCAAAGTCCGCGTCGTCGTGCCTCGCCCGGGTCACAAATACGATTCCGTCAGCTCCGGCGCCATAGTTCCGCTGGCATAATTCGCGAGCTAGTTCGCCGGCGCTTTGCAACGTGGCCCCATTTTCGACGGGAATGATCAGGAAGTCATTACCCATTCCCTGGGTCTTGGTGAATTTAAGATCACTCATGTGCGCTTGACTGTAAGCCTCGGAAAATGTTACTTTGCGGCTTCCCCAAGTAGTTAAAGCGTGGACAACTGAAAGGAGCGTAATCTGTGGCAAGCCTCCAAGCTCGAAGCCCAGTACGCAGTGCCCACCCGCTGTTGTTTGTTAATAAGATCGTATCTCTTACTGCCTTCCTCGTAATGCTTGGCGTCGGATGGGTAGCGGTCAGCTACCTCAAGAGTAACGCAATTGACCGCTGGCGTGGCGGCTCTCCGGAGACTGTTTCCGTCACAAAGGCGGCAACAGTTCCAGTCAAGGAGTCGTCCTCGGAAGCAAAAGTGTTAGCTCCTTCGCTACGCCTGGTCTACTCTTGCGCTGCCGACAAAGATTTCTACCACGTTTCTACACATCTTCCAGCCCGTTGCGAGCGCACCGCTATCAGTGAAGAGGCCGCCATCCAAAGGGGCCTAAAGCGCTGCCGGACTTGCTTTCCGGACTGATCGGCAAAGATGGGTACGGGACGATCAAGAATCTGACGCCCGCGAAACCCCAAGCCAGAATGCCGTAGTTCCCCGTTTCAAAAGGGAGGCATCTCAGCTTCTTCGAAATTCGAAAATGCGCGCAGCTCTCTGAATCGCGCGTTTATGTCGTCGTACGTCAGGCGTCGCATTCGCTCGCAGCCGAACTCTTCGACGTTGAACGAGGCCATTACGGACCCGTAAATAATTCCGCGTCTGAATGCTGCTTCGTCGACAGCGTTGGTTGCCGCAAGATAGCCCATGAACCCGCCTGCGAAGCTGTCTCCGGCGCCGGTCGGATCAAATACTTCTTCAAGCGGATAAGCCGGCGTCGCGAAATAGGATTCGCGCGTGAACATAGCCGCGCCGTACTCGCCACGTTTCACTACCAACCGGCTTGGGCCCATCGAGAGGATTCGACGGGCCGCCCGCACAAGATTCGCCTCCTTTGCGATCTCCCTGGCCTCGGCATCATTGATCACCAGGATATCAATGTGCTTCAGCATTTCGGCAAGTTCCGCCGGAGTGTTGTTGATCCAATAGTTCATTGTGTCTGCCGCTACCAGTCTGGCTCTCACCTGTTCACGAACGTCAACCTGAAGCTGAGGTTGGATGTTGCCCAGGAATAAGTAAGGCGTTTCTTTGGCCGAGGCTGACAGCTTGGGCTTGAAATCGGCAAAGACATTTAATTGCGTATCGCGAGTATGTGCGACGTTGAGATCGTAGCCGTATTCACCGCTCCAATGAAAAGTCTTTCCTGAGACCCGCTCGAGATCGGAGGTATCGATTTCTCTTTGGTGAAAGACCGCCTCATCGGATGGCCCGAAATCTTCTCCGACCACCGCCACCACTCGGACGTCCGTGAAAAAAGAAGCGGCGACGCTGAAATACGTCGCCGAGCCGCCCAGTATTCGCTCTCTTTCTCCGAAAGGCGTCTTGACGGCGTCAAACGCCACGGAGCCCACCACTAAAATTGGCACCAGTTCTTACCTTTCATTCTCCAGTTATCTCTTCGGTACGGTCTTTAATTCATCAAGCCGCGCTCGCGCCTTCTTCGCAAACTCGCTGTCAGGAAAATCCTTAACTAATTTATCGTAAGAATCAGTAGCTTTGTCGATTTTCTCGGTCTTGTAATAAATCTCGCCCAGCAGAAAGAGGACCTCGTCCATATGCGAGAATTCCGGATAGGTGTCGATGATTTCCTGCAGGCGGTCGCGAGCGCCCTCAAATGCCTTTCTCTTGGTTATGCTCCAACGAGCGACATCGAGATTGTGCTTGGCAGCGATCTCCCTGGCAGGATCTCGAGGCGACTCTAATGGCTTCCCAGGGCCCTGCGCGAACACTGAGCAACCAACGAAGGTGCTGAGCAAGAACGTGATCAGGATAGCTTTGGCAAAGAACTTCATGCCGAACATCGTTAACCTCGCTAATTTTAACTGACGTACTTTCCGATAATCGCCTTCAGCCGTACTTTTGCCTCAGGCGAGATTCTCTCAGGCGATGTAATGATAGCATGACGGAGCGAGTCGCCACATTTACAGTTGCGCGGCTGGTCCGCCAGCTGAGCAACAGCCATGGCAACCAGCTTCCGTGCGTTCTCCGCATTCCGATTCAAGTAGTCAATTATCATTTCAACAGTCACTGAATCGTGGTCGGGATGCCAGCAATCGTAGTCGGTTACCAGGGCCATCGTGGCGTAACAAATCTCGGCCTCGCGAGCGAGCTTCGCCTCCTGAAGATTTGTCATGCCGATAACAGACATTCCCATCGACCTGTATGTCTCCGACTCTGCTTTCGTCGAGAACGCAGGGCCCTCCATGCAGATATATGTGCCGCCATGATGAACATCGATCTCCTGAAGACCAGCTCGGGCAACCTGTTCCAAAGCGGAAGCCAGATCCGCGCAGATGGGATCGGCAAATGATACGTGTGCCGCGATCCCGCCACCAAAGAAGGTTGACGGCCGTTGGCGGGTACGATCGAAGAACTGATCCGGAAACACAATGTCAGTGGGTTTCAATTTCTCTTGCAAGGACCCAACTGCGCTCGCGGAGATAATTCTCTCAACTCCGAGGAGCTTCATTGCATAGATATTTGCGCGGAAAGGGATCTCAGTGGGCAGCAAAGTATGGCCGCGGCCGTGGCGTGGCAAAAATGCAACCCTTATTCCAGAGAGCGTTCCGATATGGAATACATCAGACGGATCTCCAAACGGAGTAGGTACCGCCACTTCCTCGACATCAGTAAGCTCTGCGATCTCGTAAAGGCCGCTGCCTCCAATGACTCCAATTCTTGCCTGTGACACTAGTTATCTCCTCAATAATGTTCGCAAAGCTTCAGTGTGTCGATTGATGATCCTGCTAACACCAATCAGGGGTTTGGTAGCTTTAAGACAAACCTGGATTTGTCGGGGTTCTTACGTAGCCTGATTCTCCCTGGGTTTGAGTACACCTGATGGGGTTAGTCCTGAAGTCTGCGGCTGAGAGGCCACCTTAGGTGTGGTATCAAAGTCCTCCGGCACGACGACAGATGATTCTCGAGTGATTTGGTTTATGCGATCCTCGATTTTGTCCTGTTTGAGTTTTTCAACTATCTGTTGGCGTACCTTCTGGTCGGTATCAGGGGAAGCCGCCGATCGGCGCTCTTCGAGCTTAATTATGTGGAAGCCGAATTGAGTCTCAACCAAATCGCTGATCTCTCCTGGCTTCAGAGCAAAAGCGGCCTTTTCAAATTCTGGAACCATCTTCCCATGGCCGAAGAAATCGTACTCGCCACCTTTATCTTTTGAGCCTGGATCATCGGAGTTTTCACTGGCAAGTTTCGCGAAGTCTTCGCCTTTACGAGCCCGTTCCAAAAGTGACTCTGATTTTTTTCGCGCCTCTTCTTTGGTTAATGCCTTTGGCTTTTCGGTTGGTTTCTTGTCTTTGACGTCCTTGTTGTCGACTTCGTCTTCGGCTTCTGGCTTTGGTTGAGTGCTGACCAGAATGTGGCGCACGCGAACCTCATCGAAATCAGAGGGGTGATCCGTGAAATATTGTTGTACGTCGGCGTCGGCGACCAGCTTGTCCGCGTTCTTCTGGAGATCGCCCAGGTAAGCGCCCGCTAGTGTCTGACTGCGAGTGATGAGCTGCTGCAATCTCGTAAGGTCGTCGCGTTCAAGGCCCTCTTTTCGGGCCCGCTCTGCAATGACTTTGAACTCGCCGACTTGCTTTTTGAGTTCGTCGCGTTGCGCTCCCTGAGCTTGCTGTGATGCTCGAGGATTGGCAGCCAAAAAATCGTCAAAATCCTTCGGATGACCGAGGTAGTAAGCGTTTATCTCATCATCGGTTGCTTTAGCGTCGGGGTTTTTCTTTTTGTACGCTTCAAACAGGACGCGATCCAACTGAAAGGAGAGCTGTGACTTCAGATCCGCATGCTCGGCGTAGCCCTCTTGTTCGGCAACTTGAGCGACTGACAGCAGCTTCCTGAGGTTATCGACGAGCTGCTTTTTCGCCTCGGGATCGGAAGCAATTTCCTGTTGTTGCTGTGGCGGCAGCAGCTCCTGAAAGATCAATTGCATGTCGTGCGCGGTGAGCTTGGCTGCCTTTGTCGACGATGATGAGCATTGCACGAACAAAAGTCCAGACGCCAACACGCCCAAAACCAGCATCATAGCGATAACCTTGACAGGTAATTTCATTAAATCTCCTCGTGAAGTTCAGCCTTTTCGACCAGCTCGACAAGAACTCCATGTGCGCTTGCCGGATGAAGAAAGGCAACAAGTTTTCCTTCAGCCCCGCGTCGCGGATAGCCCTCCAACAGACGTATGCCGCGTGACCGCAGGTCGTCTAATTTCGAAGCGAGGTCATCGACCTCATAACAAATGTGATGCAACCCTTCGCCTCGACGAGCTATGAAGCGGCCGACTGGAGTGTCCTCCGAAAAGGGCTCAAGCAGTTCGATTCGCGATTCGCCGGCAGGAAGCAATGCCACTCGTACCCCTTGATCCTGCACTTCCTCAGTGCCGGCCAATTCGAGTCCCAATGCATCACGATAAAAGTTCAGCGAATCGGATATTGAACGAACCGCAATTCCGAGATGGTCGATTTTCATCGCAATAGAACAATATAGGACCTATTATTGAATTCCAATCCTCTTTATTATTTCATCAACGACCGAATAGGGATCACGGCGGCGCTCGGCTACATCGGATGCCAGCTCGCGCAGCTGCGCATCAGTTACACCCTTGTTGAGCGCAGTCTTCAGCAATCGCTCACGCAACAATTCGATTATCCGATGCTCGGCCGTATTGATGCGGCGTCCGTCCGCTTGCGCACCCTTATCACCGATAAACTGCTTGTAATCCGCGATTGCTGCTGCGAGGGCTTCAGTTCCGCTATTCTCGGTTGCTACGGTCTTTATTATTGGTGGTGTCCAGCCATCGGAGCGTTCGGAGATCGAGAGAAGCGTCTCAAGTTCCCGCTCGGTCCTCAAGACTCCCTCGCGATCGGCCTTATTTATTGCAAAAACGTCGCCGATTTCCATTATCCCCGCCTTCATCGCCTGTACCTCATCACCCATCCCCGGCACAAGCACGACGACGGTAACATCAGCGGCCCTCACAACATCTACTTCATCCTGGCCGACTCCGACTGTTTCAACGATCACTCTATTATAACCACCGGCATCCAGGATCGCTACCGCATCAACCGTTGCGCGCGCTAACCCCCCAAGGTGTCCGCGGGAAGCCATGCTTCGAATGAAGATCCCAGGGTCGGTCGCCATGTTTTGCATCCGAATTCGATCCCCAAGCAGCGCGCCACCGGTAAATGGGCTCGAAGGATCAACGGCGATGATTCCAACTTGCTCGCCAGCCGCACGATAGTGCGCCGCAAGCCGATCAACAAGGGTGCTTTTGCCTGCGCCTGGCGCGCCGGTAATCCCGATCACTGTCGCCTTTCCGGTGTGAGCGAAAATATCTTTAAGCAATTCGGTGGCTTCCGGGCGCGCGTCTTCAACGGCGCTGATCGCACGTCCAATCGAGCGCTTGTCTCCGCTGAGAATTCGATCCTTGAGTGACTTCATAGCTCGATTAAAGCAGCGCCTGACGACTGATCTCTTGATTAGTTACAATGCTCAGGCCTTCAAGATCTGACGTGCAATTACAGTACGCTGTATTTCGCTTGTCCCCTCGCCGATTGTGCAGAGCTTCGAGTCTCGCCAGTACTTCTCAGCCGGATAGTCTTTAATGTAGCCGTAACCACCATGAATCTGTACCGACTCTTCTGATACCCGAACCGCTACTTCACTGGCAAAAAGCTTGGCCATCGAAGACTCTTTTGTGGTCGTTCGCCCATTGTTCTTCATTGCGGCAGCGCGATAGGTCAACAGCCGTGCAGCATCGATCTGGGTTGCCATGTCCGCAAGCTTGAATTGAATTGCCTGGAACTCGGCTATCGATCGCCCAAATTGATGCCGTTCCTTCGAATACTTCAGCGCCGCCTCGTAAGCTCCCTGGGCGATGCCAACCGCCAGCGCAGCGATTGAAATTCTTCCGCCGTCCAAAACCTTCATTGCCTGGATAAATCCCTGGCCGGGCTCCCCAATCAAATTTGCGTCTGGTAGAAAACAGTCATCAAAGACCAGAGCTGCAGTATCGCTCGCACGCATTCCGAGTTTGTTCTCTTTCTTGGCAACTGAGAAGCCCTTGGTGCCTTTCTCAACTATGAAAGCGGAGATTCCATGAGAGCCCGCGGTCCGGTCGGTAATCGCCAGGACGACGGTTGTCTCGGCGAATGTGGCATTAGTTATGAAGTTCTTGGAACCGTTGAGGGTCCACCCTTTGCCTCGTCGAACTGCGGTGGTCCTCATCGAGCTTGCGTCCGATCCGGAACTGGGCTCAGTCAGGCCCCAGGCCGCAAAGCTCTCACCTTTTGCCAGCGGCACCAGATACTTCTCTTTCTGGGCTTCATTGGCCGCGACATAGATATGTCCTGCGCCGAGAGAGTTGTGTGCAGCGACTGAGAGCGCAATAGACGGGTCAACTCGTGAGATCTCTTCGATTATGGTTGCGTATTCCATGTAACCCATTCCCGCTCCGCCGTACTCTTCGGGAAACAGCACTCCGAGAATCCCGAGTTCGGCGAACTTGGGTCTTAGATCAATCGGGAAATGAGCGGCTTCGTCCCATTCGAGGACATGGGGCCTCAGCTCACTTTCGGCAAACTCGCGAATTGTTCTCTTGATCTGCTGTTGTTCTTCGTTCAGCTCAAACTCCATCGGGACCTCCGCGACTCGATTCGGTGCCGTGCCTCCGATCATGTGTCAACGACCAGGGGCTGGTGCGAACTGAACATTTTACACGTGCATTGAGGAAAAAGCATGCTTGACATAACAACGCAAACTGATGATTCTAAGCGTGGAAGCAATCCGGCCTGGGCGAGCTTACTTCCCTTGACCTTGATTTGAAAGAAGGCCCCATGGACTTGGAGAGTTTGATGAAGAAGCAGAACGAATTTGAGGAGACGATTCGTCAAGTGATGCAGACTATGGCTGAGGTCGCGAACTCACACGAGCGCACGAGCGCCATCTTAGAAACTCTTGCGGAAAGACAGGTCAATACCGAAGAAGTTCTCAGCAGCCTTGCGGCAAGACAAATAAATACGGAAGAAGCTCTAAACAGGCTGGCTCAGAAGCAAGCTATCACTGAAGAAAACTTGAATGTCCTGCTCCTCACGGTTGAGCGGCACATCGCAGGTCACGGCTAATCAAGATTTCAACGGACTGTTTCAGCGCGACGCTTTGAACCCTCACGGTGACGTTTCTTTCTGCGAGCTGATGCATTATTGAGCTTACGTGAGGCTGTTGCAGCCTGTGTCCTAAGGAATCTGTTTACTTCCGAAGTCGTAAGCTCTCGATGATGACCCGGTGGGAGACCTGCGTCAGTTATGTGACCGATTTTTATTCGGCGCAGTTTTACAACCGAATGCCCAATTGAATCGAACATCTTCCGAATCTGCTGGTTCTTCCCCTGGCGCAGTATAACTTCGTACCAGGTATTCCCCGCCTCTCGTGTTCGTTCAATCAGCCTAATCTGGGCTGGTGCGGTACGAGATCTCCCGATCATTATCCCTGCTCGTAAGTGCTCGATCTGCGATTCACCAGGCGAGCCTTTTACTTTGACGTGATAAACCTTTTCGACTCGTCCGCCGGTGGTCAAGAGATTTGTAAGCTCACCATCGTTTGTCAGAATGATCAGACCTTCGGTGTTGTAGTCGAGCCTGCCTACCGGATGAAGACCACGACGCGATGATGGCGGCAAGAGATGTGCGACCAGCGGCCGATTCTTTGGATCCGAAACCGAAGAAAGATAGCCGCGAAGCTTGTTGATAAGAATATAGCGCTTCTCTTGTTGACGATGCGAAGTTATAAGTTTTCCGCCGACCTTGATGTGATCGTGTTCGGGATCGGCCTTTGTGCCAAGCTCGGTCACAACGCGGCCGTTAACGGTTACTTCGCCGCGCACCATCATCTCTTCAACGGCCCGACGCGAAGCAATACCCGCGTTTGCGATTATCTTTTGGAGACGTTCCAGCAAAATAATGGGACCTATAGGGGCGAATAGGACCTGTCTGACCTATCGTTCAGCTCGTCATCAGGTCTTCAAAATCTTCGAGGTTAGGCAGCTCCGAGAGATCGTTGAGTCCGAAATGAATCAAGAATTCCTTTGATGTGCCATACAACATTGGTCGCCCGACAACCGGCTTGTGGCCTCTTGCGACTATCAATCGTCTATCGAGCAGGGTCTTTATCGCGGAAGTCGATGTTACTCCACGAATCTCAAGAATCTCAGGGATCGTGATCGGCTGCTTGTAGGCGATCACCGCAAGCGTTTCAAGCGCCGCCAGCGACAGGCGCGCCGATGGCTGCGACTTCAAATATCTTCGCACGTACTCACTGAGTTCCGGTCGCGTGGTTATTCGGTAACCGCCTGCAAGCTGACGCACCTCGAGACCACCACCCCGAGAGTTGAACTCAGCCGAAAGCTGTTCCACCGCCGCCTGAATATCGTCTGCTGACTCGCCTTCGAGGATCGCCGCGAGTTGCTTCAAGCTGATCGGCTCCTCGGACACGTAGATCAACGCTTCAATAATTGGCTTTAATTCGTCGACGGTCATCTCTAAAAAATGGTCCTGGCTTAGATCTTGTGATCAGAATCTGATTGCTCAATTTCACGTTTCGTTATGGTTATGTCACCGAATATTGCAGATTGCTTCAGTCGGATCTGCAGCTCCTTGACCAGCTCGAGCACTGCTAGAAATATCAAAACCATCTCGCGACGCGAAGCGGCACGTTCGAACAGGCTTCTGGCGCTTACCTTCTCGCTGGTATTCAGCATTAGCTTTATCTCGGCGATCTTCTCCGCCATCGTCATTTCGTCGCGAGCGATCTCGATCTCGGTGATAGCGCGCCTTCGATCCATTACCTCTTTGAAGACTTCGAATAGCTGGAAGAGGGTCGTGGCCACCTCAGGATTATCTTTGTCCTCGTCCATCGAAGCGCGGGTGAACGCTGCAGCTTCCATCATCGCGCGCTGATGCAGCACGTTTGCCGCGCCTTTGAACTTTTGATGCTCGAGTAACTGATAAACCAGCTCCTTGCGCGGATCCTCCATCTCTTCATCGGACGCATTAGGGTCGCGCGGCAACAACATCTGAGTTTTTATATGAATCAGTGTTGCAGCCATAACCAGGAACTCGCCGGCCACTCCGATATCCAGCTCCTGCATCGCACGCAAATACTCGAGATATTGCTCGGTTATTCGGGCTATCGGGATATCGTAGATCGAAACCTCTTCTTTTCGGATAAGAAAGAGGAGAAGGTCGAGCGGGCCTTCAAACATCGATAGCTTGACCTTGTACTGGTCAGAGCTTTCCGCGAAGTCCGGTTGCGCTTCTAATAAGCCGGGGTCTGTTTGCTGGCTTGCTTCTTTCATCGTCTTTCCGCGAAATCTTTACTTATTCCCAATCCATTTTAATTGCGCGACGCACTTCTGACATGGTCTTTTTTGCTTCGAGCCCGGCACGCCTCGAACCTTCCTTCATTACAGCTACAACCCTTTCAGGGTTTTCGCGCAGCTGGCGGCTTCGCTCACCTATGACGCCGTAGCGTTCAATTATAGAGTCCGCCAGTGCACGCTTGCGATCTACGCAGCCGATGCGCGCGCCACGGCAATCGTCATCGAAGCGATCTGCAGCCTCGGTTGATAGAAAGAATCGATGCATTTGACAAACGTCGCAGTTCTCGGGGTGACCGGGATCAGTCCTCTTGATTCTAGTCCGATCCGTTATCATCATCCGAGCTTTCTCACGGATGACTGCCGCTGAATCGATCAGATAGATTGCGTTGCCATAGCTCTTGGACATCTTTCGACCGTCGGTCCCCGGCAGAACCGGCACTTCGGTGTGCAATTCTTTGGGCTCAGGGAAAACATCACCGAAGAAGTTGTTGAATCGTCGTACAATTTCCCTGGTCAGCTCAACGTGAGAAGCTTGATCTTTTCCGACCGGAACAAAGTCGGCCTTATACATGATTATGTCGGCTGCCTGGAGCACCGGATAACCAAGAAACGCGTAGTTGCCTATGTCTTTTTCGGTGATATTCTCGCGTTGTTCCTTGTAGGTCGGCACGCGCTCAAGCCATCCCAACGGCGTTACCGCCGATAGAATCACATGCAGTTCTGAATGTTCCGGGATCAAGGATTGAATGAATATCGTCGAGCGCTCCGGATCCAACCCGGCAGCCAGCCAGTCGCTGACCATATCAATGGTGTTCTGTTTGATCGCACTGGTATCCGCGTAATCACTGGTGAGCGCATGCAAATCGGCAATGAAGTAATAACACTCGTAGTCACCAGAATCCTGCAAGCGGATCCAGTTCTTGAGCGCGCCTTCGTAGTTGCCAAGATGGAGGTTTCCGGTTGGGCGCATTCCGCTTACAATGCGTTTCTTTCCAGTCTTTGTATCTGAATTGCTCACGACAAATCTCTTCCTCAATCAGGCGCGTAAGAGCATCACGATCAGATCGTGTAGAGGGTTGAAGATGGCGGTGAATACTCCGAGAAACAAAAGTCCATAGAGCAGTAGAAAGCCATACGGTCGAATTTGCTCATAAGCCTGGGACATTTGAGGCGGCAGCAACTCCTCCAAAACATGGCTTCCGTCCAAAGGTGGAACGGGTATTAGATTAAAAATGCCCAGTGCGATGTTGAGCATAAGCATAACGGATAATAGCTTAGCCAGGGGTTCCATAAATGCCGGCTGCGAAGGCATCGGCAATACCAATGTAAAAAAACCCTGGAACGCAAAGAGCATCCCCGCAGCGATCATGATCTTTATGATGATGAATGCAATCGCTGCCAGGATGAAATTGCTGATCGGACCTGCTGCCGAGACGCTGATGTTCGCTTTTCTTTTGTCGCGCCACATCAGCGGATTTGTTTGCACCGGCTTTGCCCAACCCAGAAGCGGAAAGCCGGTGACGAATCCGATGATCGGAAACAATATCGTCCCGAACGGGTCGATATGTGCGATCGGATTCAGTGTAATCCGTCCCTGATATCGCCCGGTAGAGTCACCGAATTTCTCCGATGTCCACGCGTGCGCGGCTTCGTGAAACGAGAGTGAAAACAACAAGACAATAAACCAGATTATGAGGTCACCGGGGTTGAAATTTCTCAATCGTTTACGCTCCCGAAAGGCTCGATGGCAGAGAAGTCATAAGCCAAACTAACACGCGACTGGTGGGCTGTCAAAGAATGGCGATGATAACGTTTTCAATGTTGAACGTTCAGCGTTTAGCGTTCAGCTTCCATTAGCTCTCGAAAGGCATTTGATAGGAATCTAAGAGCAATAGAGTTTGCATGAAGGCAGGAGGGATGAACGATAAACGATGAACGCTAAACGCTATAACGCCTTTCGTTAGAAAGGCCAATAGCCCTCGATTCCCAAATGTACCCGGAAGATCTCGCGGTTTGTGGCCACGATCATATTGCCCTGGTCGTCGAAACACATTCCCACGATTCCTATGCCCGCGAGCGCCATCTCAGCTTCCGCGTCCGGCGTGATCTTCACAATGCCCCTGTGGCCCCGCCGGCTCGCGGCTACATAAACATTGCCGTCTCTGTCAAATGCGAGACCTTGCGGGCGACCGAGCCCCGAGAAAAACCTGGTCACTTCGCCATCGGGACTGATCCGCATTATCGAATCAAAACTCGAGAGTGTCGGGCCGGTTACGTAGAGATAACCATCCGGTCCAAAAGCAAGATGATATGCAGCCATGCTCGGCTCGAGCGTGGCAAAACTGGTTCCTTCGCCGATATCGTTTACCTGGTATATCGTGCCACTGCGATCGCCGACAAACATTCGGCCTTCCGAGTCGAACGCAATACCGGTTGCGATTCCGAGGTTCCGCGCGAACTCTTCCGCCTCCTTGAATGGCGTTACCCGATAAACCGTGCCATCGAAGCGGCTGGTGATGAACATTTCACCGCCCGGACTGAATGCAAGGCCAGTCGGATTGATCATTTCTGTAAGGAACGGTTCACTGTCGCCGCCCGGTGTAATTTTGTATACCGAGACCGGCACTTTCTGCCCTCGAGAGCCCGACAGAGTCGTGTAGACGGCGCCGTTGTCCCGATCGTAAGCTGGATTTGCTACTGGATGAAGATTCTCGGCAAGCTTCACGCCCACAATAAATGGAACACCTTCGCTAACGGAACCATTTGACTCAAGGGTTATGAAGACTTCACCGCTGTCGGAAAAAAGATCCGAGGGAACCGGAGCGATGACACGAGTTGAAGAAGCGCTCACTGGCCTCGTCTTCGCTCCGCTGAACAAGACCCGGGCATCATCATAGGTAGAAAAAACAAAATCCTTGCAGGTGATGATAACCTCGCCGCCCTCAACTCCTGCGCGCGGTACGATGTTCTCGATCACAGGCTGCGCCATCATTGTTCCTTCGTGGTGCCTTCGTCCAACCGCGAGTATATTACGATGCCCTGCATTGAATGTCCACGAACTGAACCTGCGGTTCAGCGTTCGGCGTTTAGCGTTCAGCGTTTAGGATTCAGCCTTTAGCTTCATTATCTGTCCGAAGTGCAATTGATAGGAATCCTAAGATAATCAAGTTCGGATAAAGGCGGGAACGCTAAACTCGGAACGCTAAACGCTAAACGATGAACGATGAACTTTGAACGCTGAACCCTAAAGGATTGATTATTGCCGAAATAGCATCTCCAGCCGATTCATTGACAAACCTTCAAGCGTGTCGACTACCAGCTCAGCTTCAGCAAGTTTCTCTTTCGGGTAAGAATTGGTTACCGCCAGACATCGCATTGAGGCCTGGTGTGCAGCGCGAATGCCGTGAATCGAATCCTCGATTACAAGACACTCTTCCGGGGTTATCGTTTCGTTCAAGCACTGGTTGAAGAGATCAAGAGCTTTCAGAAAGGGATCAGGGTATGGTTTGCTTCTCATTACGTCTTCGGCGCTCACAATTACTTTAAAGAAATGGTCCAGGCCTGCATTATGCACGATCGCCTCGATTTCACGGCGAAGGGCGCCTGAAGCAATCGCAAGAGGGTAGTGATTCGCAGCGCCGCGAATCATCTCTGAGATTCCAGGCAGAATTTGAACTCCTTCTGCAATGATCTTATCCACGCACTGAGATTTTCTGCGAATCAGCTCGTTAACTCGTTCCTGAGCGTCAGGAAGCCCGTCCAGTGAAAGGGCTTTGGTAAAGCAAGCGCGATCATCCAAAGCAAGATATTCAGCGAAGTAATCTTCCTTCGTTAGCGAGATACCCTCCCCCGCCAGTACGCGTTGGAGCGCATCCATATGTATCGGCTCGGTATCTGCTATCACACCGTCGCAGTCGAAAATGATCGCTTTTAACATAAGCCGCTCAAGTTATAGATATCTGCAAAATGAATGAGGAGTGACGTTGCTCAATCAGCAAATCACTCCTCGTGACTTCCGCGTCGCAGCAAGCTTTGGTTCGCCGGCGCGGAACAAAGATGAGTACTGGTCTCTAGTTATTGGGCGAAGGCGCCGCCTTCTTTGCATCGCTAGCTTTTTTAAGCTGTTTGAGAGCGGTGTCCGCTTCAGCGCGAGTGATTTCCCCGTCCTTGTTAAGATCAAGTGACTTGAAGAGTCGCTCGTTGCCGAATTCCTCCGCGGTGATCTTGTTGTCCTTGTTCTTGTCGTATTTCTCAAAGAGATTGTTCACTTCTACGCCGCCAGTGGCCTGCGTCTGAACCTCGTTTACTGCCCGGAAAAATCCGTTCAATTCTTCCTGGGATAACTGAGAATTATGATCTTTATCCAGAGCGTCAAACAAAGTTACGATCTTCGCAAATTCTTCGCGCGACACCTGCCCGTCTGAATTCGCATCCAGAAGCTTTGTAAGGCTTTCACCAAAGCGAGGTCCACCAACCATCATCTGTCCTCGACCGCCGCTGAACTGCGCTTGCATTGCTTTCCATTCCTCTTCATCTATCGAACCGTCGTGATTTGTATCGATTCGATCGAACAGTTGAGGGGGAAACTGGCTCGGAAACTCGTCTTTGCTGATCTTCTTATCTTTGTTCTTGTCCAGATCAGCAAAAGTCGGCATCTGGAACTGCATCATCCGTTGACCGCCACCAAAACCACCAGGTGGTGGTGGCACGGGAACATCTTGTGCGGACGCAAGCGTTACTCCACCTATGATTACTATTGTTGAAAAAACCACACCGCAAAACTTGTTCATACTTTGCTCCGTTGAGACCGTCGCGCAACGTTGATTCTACGTTAGAAGTTGAACCTCAAGCTAAGATCGATTCTTCGCCCGCCGCTTCCTCCAAAAAATCCAAACCCACCGCCACCACCACCGGTACTGTTAGATTTCCCGAAGAATGGTGATGTGAGCGTCCCGTTGATACGACCCTCGTTAAAATGATTGAGCACGTTGGATGCGTTTACGCTAATTGTTAGATTGTATTTGTGACGCTGGCCTGGGAAGCCACCGGGGCCCATCATCATCATCATGCCACCGCCGCCGCCTCCAACCATCATCATTGTCGGACCGCCTCCGCCAGCCTGAGCCCCGCCACGACCACCGCCGGGATTTCCGCCGCCACGGGCACCACCAGCCGCGCCGCGCGCGTTCTGCTGACCTCCCGCGCCACGACCGGCTCGCTCATTCTGGGCTTGCGTGCCACCACCCTGAGCGCGGTTCTGTTGACCCCGATTTGCGGCTGCCAATCCGGGGAAGTTGTTCGGTGGCGGGCCAAAACCAAATGTTCTCGACACTCCGAGATTCACGTAGATCGCACCAGGCCCATCACCAAAGTTTCTTGGAATGATCTGATCCCCCTTTAACGGCAAGGGATTGAAAGTACCAAACGGAGTAACTATTGCTCCGGGTTCTCCTGGTTTGGCAAAAGCGGGTCGGTCTGAAAATTGATTGTCGCCGTTGTTATCCCGGCCGGTAGTTATGTTGAACGGTCCGCCGCTTATCATTTGCACGCTGGGTAATAGACGCACCTCGCCGGGAAGTGTGAAGCTGCCTACCAAGTTGAACGAATGACGTCTATCTGAACCCAATCTTCCGTATTCAGTGGTGAGATCATACGGGTTTGCGGGAGTGGTTCCTGATCCGTCAGTGTCTCCGTGCGCAAAGCCGAGGACATAACTACTGAATAGGTTTATCTTTTGATTTATTCTTGCCTGCAAACCAACTCGCAATTGATGCCGGCGGGAGAACCCCGTTGACTCATACTGCAGAATCGGCCCTTCATCCGGGAACGGAAGTATTGGTTGGCCGTCTTCAAGTCCCGTCGGAGCGTTGATGTTTCGAAGCCGAAGAAGGTGAACGCCTCTGAAAAAGTCATATGAAACGGAAGCGAACATGTTTTTTGGCAGCTGACGCTCGTAGCTGATATTCGTCTGGATCACGTAAGGTGCGTTCAGGCCTTCTGATTTGATTCGCGTCGTGGGAAGAACTTGTCCGGTTGTATCGAATGTATCAGGGATATTCAAAAAGAAATCCGGTCGCTGAATCACGAACTGCTGCTGATGCTCTCCGTCGAACCTGATCGTGTCTGACGTTATCCCCGTATCCAGACGGCTGTAAAACACACCGGCTCCGCCACGGATATTGCTTTTCTTATTGACTGCCAAGACAATTCCGAGCCGGGGTGAGATATTGACCTTATCATCGAGATGAGTCTGCAAATCCTCCCTGGCTCCGAAAGATAGAGTCAGCTTCGGAGATACTTTCCAGTCATCCTGAAAGAATGTCCCATACTCCCACTGCGTAAATCCCAGGAACGGATCGCCGCGGTTGATTGAGAACTGTGTCGGGCGAGCACCGGGAACGCCTTGCAGCACTGCGGAGTACTGCGCCAGGGAGCTGAAGGTAAAACTGCCTCTGAAATTTGATCGATTCAGATTCTCATACTGATTAGCCTCAGCAGTAATCCCCATCTTGAACGTGTGGGTCTTATGCGTGTAGGTGAGAATCTCGGCGGTATCCAGGTTTCGGTTTACGTTGTTTGTAAAGGTCTGACTTCCGCCGCTGCCGAACGCATCCAGCACAGTGATTGCTACATCATTCGAGACACCACGAGACTGGTTTGGCCGGCGGCTCGCCTGAACTCGAAACTCATTCACCGCGTGTTCGGAGGCGATTGTCGTCAGTGAAAACCGCAGCGTGTCTTCTTTGAAGCTGGTTGCGGTAGCTCGCTCGGGCAAATAGAAGCCGTTGCCTCCGAGGCCTAGTCGTTCGTTTTGCGAATGACGATACCCAAAAGCGATCGTATGTTTTTTGCTTAGAAGGACATCGCTTCGTACAGCAATGTTGTAGCCTCGGGTAGGTGTCAAGAAAGTCGTGTTGAACGGCACGGGTTGAAAGGTTACCGGATCGAGAACTATGGCGTTTACGACATCGTTCTCGTCGGTTTCGTTTCGCGAAAAATCGGTAAAGAAGCCGGCGCGATTGCGAACGATAGGTCCGCTGAAATATCCGCCGTACCTGCGCACCTGCAAGGGCGCCCTGAATGTAGCATATGGATTACGGGCGTTGAGAGATTCATCATTAAAATTCATGTTAAAGCCGCCGTGGTAGGTATCCACGCCTGGCTTGGTGATGATCTCGATACGTCCGAATCCGGTTTCCGTATGTTCAGCAGAAAATGGATTAGAATTGATATTGATTCTGAGGATTGCTTCTTTGGGCGGAATCTGTCCTCGCTCGCGGAACCCGCCAACAAATACGTTTGCATCCGCACCTGCGGCGCCGGCCATCTGTTTGAGAGTCTCGAGCAATTCATCGGGATCGTCCGGAAGCGCTTCCAGGTCTTTCTCAGTTAAGGTAATTGCAGATAGATTCTTGTCGGGATCGGTTGAGATCGTAGCAGCGTTGTCTTTTACCTCGACTTGTTCGGACAGCATTACCCTTAGCTTTACATCAAACGGACTGTTGGGTTTCGAAGTGAGGTCAACCTGTTCACTGAATTTGGCGAAGCCTTCGACCTCCACGGTAAGGGTATATAGCCCTGGCTTGACGTTGAAGCGGTAACGACCGTGGTCGTCCGCTACTGTTGTGTACTTCTTGCCCTGTGCGTCTTCCAGGATCACTGGCGCGGCGGCGATATAGGCGTTTGTCTCATCTATGACCGTACCGCGTAGCTCAACCGAGGCTTGTGCGGAGACGCCTCCGGTTCCGACGAGGGTAAGAAGATTAACGATTAATAGGAACGAGCTAAGCGTAATTGCAACTGTTCTTTTCATTTCTTTTATGTCTTTTCTTAGTCAGCTGACACAGTGAACTAAGTCTTTTCTTCTATTCAGCTGACACAGTGAACAAGTTCCACTGATTCGTACCAGACTGTCCACTCACAGAAAGGGGCGTTCGAATCCTTCAAAATTAGGTGATTAACGTGAAGTGCTACTTCTTTGAGTGCTGTTCTCTTTCCTGTTCGCGCATTTTGTCGTGCTTCTCAACCATCTTTTCGTACTTCGGAAGTTGCTCGGGAGTCAGCAAAGCGCGGATGCGATCACGAGACTCCTGACGCACCGCGTTAAAACGAGGCTCGTAGGGCTTGAGAACCGGATCAATTTCTCTCCTGATTTCCCGGTATTTATCGTTGGTATCCTCGAGAATCTTTTTGATCTGTTCCTGTTGATCTGATGCGAGACCAACTTCGTCGTTCATCCTCTTTAGTAGAATTTCGGTGCCGCCTCTCGGCTGGTTCTTCTTATTGTCGGAGCTGGTGAGTTGTTGATACAAATTCAGAGACAAGGCGCCCGCGGCGAACCCGATCACGAATACCGTAATCACAATTAACCGAGCCTTTGATTGACTCTTCGAATCACTATTCATTTTTACTTCTCCTCGATTGCGACCAGGGTCTCGAGCACATCATCTTGCGTGGGCTCGGGATAATCGTACATATCGGGAAACATGACGCGCTCTCTCGGCCTTACTGAGGCGCTCGTCTCCAGTTGACGCGGCCGATTCCAAAACAGCGTTGCTCCAAGCATCAACAGCAGCAGAACCGCCATCGCCGGAACCAGTTGGCGCGCGGTAACAAACAAGGCGGCGGCCCAGGATTCGTCAGGCTGGCGGGTGCGAGAAGGTTCAGGTCCCCTTGCGATTCGCGCGCGAACCCCTTTGAAGAATTCTTCGTCGGGGCTGAAGGGCTCGCCGGCGGCTAAATCGAGAGTAGTCCTTTGGAGTGCAAACAGTCGATACTCCATCGAGCACCGCGAGCAGCTTTTCACGTGATGACTGATGGCCGCGCGTTCGGCGTTATTCATTCTGTTCGAAGCGCCTTCGCGATTATCGAGTTCGGCAAATCGCTTACGCGCTTCACGGCACGCAATGCTTCGTTCTCTACCAACGGTGTCGCTCATTTCTTCTTGCTCCTCTGCATTCGCTCTCCACTGAGGACCAATCTCTTCATGGCTGCTCTGAGAACACGACGGGCTCGGAAAGCACGGACTTTAACTTTCGATTGGCCCCAACCGGTCATCTCAGAGACTTCTTTTACCGAGAAGCCATCTCTGTCGATCAGTACGACCACCAGTCTATCCTCGGGTTCAAGCTTTCCAAGCAATCGCTCGGCGATTTCAGCTGCGTCGCGCTGCCGTTCAGAACTCGCGTGCCGATCACGCGCGACCTCCAGCATTTGTAATTCGAACCACTCGTCTTCCTGCTGCGTCTCGTGTGGCAGTTGCTGTTCGATTCGCCGTCGCTGGGCACGCAGGTGATCGTAGCAGGCATTCACCGCTATCTTGGCTACCCAGGCCTCAAATGAACGACCTAGTGTAAACGTGCCAAGAGAGAAGAACGCTTTCGCGAAGACTTCTTGCGCGATGTCCTCGACGAGGTCGCGGCGACGGAAGAAGCTTCCGATTATGCTGAAGACGCGCGAACTGTGACGGCGTACCAGAATCTCAAAGCTATCATCGTCACCGGCCAGGCTGCTTCTGATGAGCTCGTCCTCATCACCTGCGACTGCAGCGCTTCCATCATCCGGCGATACTGATTCTTCCGTAACCGCAGATGACTGCGCATCAAGCCTGTCGACGCGTTCATCATCCCGCACATCCAACTCTATGAGCGGGATGTTCGATGCGTCGCTCACCAGGGCCTGACGAGTTGTGCTCTGCGCGTTGCGGTTATCGGCCTGCTTCAATCTACACTCCACTGAAATTCGGTTTGTCCCCGAAGTGTGCTTCGAACGCAATCGACTTCGCTGAATGTCGCAGCTCTGTCGAGGGCGCGAGCAAGGATGACTAGTTAGGCTAAAAACCTGACTTAACGTACTCTGACTGACGTAATAACGCTAACTTTGTTCGCCTTTTTCATCAACCCGCTAGCGTGCCCGCCAAGCTTTATTGCAAAGAACTATTGATGACCCCAGGCAAAAATCCGGGCCAACAGACCATAAGACGGCCATCTGCCCTACACGGTTACCATTAATTTATGTGAAATATTAACTTTAGCTGGAGATGGAAGGCGGTTCGGGCTGAGCTGATTACACTCGAGGCAAAACCGCAAGAATGACGGCCAAAAAGTGACAGATGCTCCCAGCCAGCACAAATAAATGCCAAATAGCGTGATTATAAGGGAGCCGCTTCAGCGCAAAAAATGGGACGCCAATCGTGTAGAAAACTCCGCCCGCAACGAGCCATAGTATCCCCGATAAGGGTAACGCCACCGTAACTGGCTTGATTGCGATTAACACCAGCCATCCCATCGCTAAGTAAATCAGCGTTGAGATTATCTGAAACCTCTCAGCGTGAAAAAATTTCCAGAGGATACCGAAGACCGATAAACCCCATACGAGCGAAAACAGCGTCCAACCCCAGAACCCGCGCAGGTTCACCAGCGTGAACGGGGTGTAAGTGCCGGCGATCAGAAGATAGATTGCGGTGTGATCAAGTATCTTCAGGATGCGTTTCAACCGCGGCGCTCTGAATGCGTGGTAAAACGTGGAGGCGGAATACAGCAGGACAAGTGTTACGCCGAAGATCGTGCAACCGGCAATGTGCCACGCGTTTCCCCGAGTCACGGAAAGCACGACTAAGACGATGAGACCTACAACGCTCAGCGCAAGCCCAACGCCATGCGTGATACTGTTTGCAAGCTCCTCGAAAAATATGTCGGCCTTGATCATTGACTCATTGACGAATTGATTCATTGATTCATTGATTCATTGGATCATTGGTTCATTGACTCATTGACTCATTGGTTCATTGACTCATTGATTCGTTGACTTGTCGAACCATTGGTTTCTGATATCGGACTAGATTACTCAAACAATCAATGAACCAATGAGTCAATGAACCAATGATCCAATGAGTCAATTCTTCTCTAACGTATAAACGCTCTCAATGCTTCGATGCGCTGGCTTAACTCCACCGGAGAGAGATGACGATACTGTTCGGGCACCATCTCTTTGGAGGTCGCCTCACGAGCTGCAACCAGAATCTGATACTCGACCGCCATTTCGTCGCGCGCCGGACTGAATTCGTTTGCAACGCTTTCAATATCCTGCTGAGCCATCTTTTCGCGTTTGGCGAGGCGGCTGGTTCGTCTCGCTCTGACGAGCATCGATTCAATGTCAGCCCCCGAAAGTGTCAACTTGTTTTTAGTGATCGGAGACCAATCGGTTACCTCGTGGCTAATCTTATGTTTGCGAACCATCGCCTCAATCACTGCCAGCCTGTCTTCTTCCGATTCTGGATAAAACAGCGAAATATGTTCTTCCGCGCGCCCCTGCCGCTTCAGATCGATCGGCAGCAAATCTGGCCGACTGGTCATCAGTATCCACAAGATCCGGCCGCGATTTCTTGTGTCGCCCATCGCGCCAGCCAGCTTTGAGAAAATTCGCGCGTCGACACCAGAGTCTCCTCCGGTCTCGCGCGAGCCAAGCGTCGCATCCGCTTCATCCACGAGAACGACGATTGGAGCCAGTGTTTGAAGCAGGTTGAGAATCTTTTCGAGATTCGCTTCGCTTGAGCCAACCCACCGCTCCCGGAAGTTCTTAAACGCGACCACATTCAACCCGCAATCGTGAGCGAAGCACTCTGCCAGAAAGGTCTTTCCGGTACCCACCGGACCGGATATCAGAATTCCCATCGGCGCTTCTTCTGTGTTGCCGAGACGGATCGTGTCCGCTATCGACCGCATGAAGTCTTTGGCTTTTGACATGCCACCGACCGAGTCGAGGCCGAACCGCGGGTGAACGAATTCCACCAAACCTACACATTCCGCCTCGATGAGTTCCTTCTTCTTGTGGCGAATGCTGTCAAGCGTCAACGCGGCGCCTTCGGAAGCTGCGCTTCTCAGTAACGAATTCAGATGTACTCGATTCAGTCCCGAAGTTGTAAGTGCCAATTGTTCATCGCTGACGTCGGTGGATAAAGAGGGCAACTGGCCTCGCAGATGGCCGATGAACTCAAGCCTTTCAGCATCGTCTGGATAAGGTATATCGATGGCAGCGAGCCGCGAGTTCTGGCGAATGCGCGGATGTACTTCAGCGACGCTTTCGGCTACCAGTATAACTATATTGTCTTTCTTCAACAGGCGCGAACTGGTGATCCAGCGCTGAAACGCTACCAGATTCGTGCGATCATCGCCCGACATGTAACTCACATCACCCGCCGGAATGATCGTATCCAGAAAGTTGATAATTACCGCGACCTGCTCGCCGTAAAGCAAAAAGTGTTCGATCAACGGAAGCGCCCGGCTGGGTTCTTTTGGCAGTTGGCGAAATGCATCGCGGTTCATCAGAGGGTCGGAGACTCGCAACAACGCCGCAAACTGACGCTCGGCTTCCTGCGATCCAAACTTAATTCCTTCGCTGCGGTTGTAAGTGAGAAGGTGCTTGGTCCCAACCAGCTCGCGCTGGAGGTAATTCAGCAGGCTGATGTAGTCGGAGTTTGATCGAACCAGATCATAGATATTGTTGTACAGGAGAAAATGACTTGCCTCGCCGGCGTAATACTTGCGCGCCATTCGCGCCGCCCACTGTGGAAGCTGATCTATTTCGTCAAGTAATAGTCTTGTTCGTGAGGATGACATGTAAGAATCGTTTTCGAACTATTGTCTCTGGGCAAAGGGCGGGCGACCCTGCGGCGTTGATGATGTTCTTTCTGACAGATCCAGCTGGTTCATAATGGGCGCCGTCTCGTCTAATATTTCTTTCGTCAATTCAATCGACGATAGCAACGATTCGAAATCAAGCGAGGTGATGTGTTCGGGGGTCGGCATGGTGATTACTTGATCGTTTACAAGGCCGAAGAAGCTTTCAATCGACTGAAGCTGCGCCTCCACCCGTTTCATGGAGCGCTCCATATCGTCGTAAGTTTTCATCCTCTTTTGAAGAAAATCCAGGTTCGTCTGATAAAGCCTCCGGGTGTCGTCATCGGGTGCGGTTGCAATCGCACGCTCCGCCTGCTGGATCTGGTTCTGAATCGTTTGACGGTTTATCGAGCGCATGTGGTTCTTGCGGCGTCTGTATGTATCGAGCAGGTCAACGTAGGACTCCCAATAGACGTCAAGGGTTTCGATTCTTTCCGGTACTTCTGTTACGCCCGTGAATTTCTTGTAATTTTGGTAGATTTGATTCTTCATCCAACGCAGGTACTCGACCGCTTCTCGCTCGCGTGGATCGAACGTCTTGACGAGTTCGTCTCTTCTTCGGTTGCGCTCTGCAAGGGCGCGGCGTCGGGTTCTCTGATCAACCAGTCTACGGTACCCCGGTGTATTCGGAACGGTTGAGAGGTAAAGGGCCTCCGCTACGGCGCCGGCGGCCAGGGGTCCCCACCAGGCGAGCCATTGCAGAAACGCAAAGTCTGGCGCGGCAGTAACAGCAAAGACCGCGAGCGCGACAAACAGCACTATCGCCCAGATATTGAGCGGTTCCTTGACTGCTTCCTTGATGTAGCTGACCTGTTCGGGCATATCGATTCTTTTGACGAGTGATGCGTGGATCGTGTCAGGGACCAGAGTTCATCTCTGCTCCTGCCCGTTACGCGTTTCGCTCATCGTTACTCAGGATCCATCTATATGAGAGGTGTAGCAAAAAGTAGCTCTCACTCCAAAGCCTTTGCTCTGTCAGATGGTCCGAGTGTTTTCTCAGCTGCGGAATCACTTCGAGTCGACGGCGGAGCTGGTGCTGATGCGGGTGTATCGGGCACCATCCCCATCTGGCGTTTATAAGCGGTAAGAGTATCTTCCACCTGAATGTTAAGCGCTTCGCGTTCGATATCCTGGATTTGCTGTTCAACGCCTCCAGTTGCCAGATCCATTCGGGCCTCTGCGGCGGCCGAGCGTCGCTGGATCCGCTCTCGCATTTCCTGAAAAGTACCGGCATCGTCACCAATCTGAAACGAAGCCATGGCTTGCGAAAGCTGTTCCTGCATTTTGGCGGCGCGCGCCTCATTGACCAATTGTTGAGCTTCGGCGGTACGCTTTTTGACTTGCAAAATGTAATTATCCAGGAACTTCTTGGCCTGCTCGGATGCGGCGTGCGCGGTTTCGAGCTGTTGCCGAGCGCGATCGAGCGCGGTTTGTTTCTCTTGTAACGCCGTGATGTAGGTCCGTGCTATGTCGTCGCGGTTTGACGAAATAGCAGCCTTGACCTTTGCATCGTATTCCTTAATTTCTTTTTCGAGTGTGGACACTTCTTTCTGCAACAGCTTCTCAGTCGCCATCACCTGAACGACATTGTTCTGCATTTGGGGGACCTTCTCGCGCATATCGCGGATGGTCTGTTGCAGGATCAGTTCTGGGTCTTCAGCCTTCTCGATCAGCCCACCGAAAATCGAACGAAACAGCCTCTTGAGTCTAGCCCACATTTGACCTCCTAAACCGGCGGCCTCGGCTCCACCGCTTGCGGGCCCATTTGAACCGTGCTGGGCTCAGACTTCGCAAAAAACAGGCGCGCGGGGTGAGGCATATTGGAATTCGTCATTAGTCTACCATAACCAAACACAGGCGAAAAATTTAAGTAGCGCCTTATTTCAAGACAACATACGTCGTCTGAGTGGTCGCCGTTCTGACAACAGGAGTTGGGGGTTTGGGATTGGGGGTTGGAGATTAGAGTTGGGGGTTAGGGGTCGGGTTGGGATTCGGGTTGGAATTGATGGGTTCGTGGTTGATGAGTGGATTAGCGATGGTCGAAATTACAGAGTCGTAGCACAGAAACCCCAATCACGCCTAACTCCCCAACCCGACCCCAATGACTAATCCCCATTTCCAACCCCCAACCCCTAACTCCCCCAGTTTGCGCCAGCCGCTGCAGCACGCTATAACGCAATAGGAGGAAGATGTTGGAGCTATTCTAATTTTGCCTCACACCGATTGGTTTGTTATGATTCCCGTCGCATTGGGCGAGGTAAAGACAAATTGAGTGTGCTCAGTGCGAGATGGAGCCTCAGATCTGATGCAGAGCGGTTTGCAAGCACCCGCGGCAGAAGACTCACTTATGACACCGGAAGAGATCTTTTCTCTGGTGCACCATGATCTTGCGCTGGTAGAGGAAGAATTCGACCGTAACGTGTCTGATGTTTCCACTGCCGTGTCTTCGATCGCTCGCTATCTTCACGAGGGCGGCGGCAAGCGCGTTCGCCCAGCGCTGCTTCTGCTAGCCTCGAAGCTTGTCAGCGGCGAAGCATCTCCGGCGGCCATTCGAATGGCAGCAGTTATGGAGATGCTGCACACCGCCACGCTCGTTCACGACGACATAATAGATGAAGCCTGCGTCAGACGCGGCCGGGCATCTGCCAACGTACAGTGGGGAAATGATCGCACGGTACTGATTGGCGATTGGCTCTACATGACCGCTTTTGATATGAGTTTGCGCGAACGAAGCTTTGATATCCTCGACGCACTGACTTCGATGACGCGGTGGATGGTCGAAGGTGAGATCATCCAGCTATCACTAGTCGGAAACAGCAATATTACCGAGGAAGAGCACCTAGAGATCGTCCGACGAAAAACAGGCTACATGTTCAGCGTGTGCGCAGAGGTTGGCGGCATTGTGGCGGGTGCGTCGCGCGAGGAGCGACGTGCGCTCGCTTGTTACGGGTTATCAGTTGGAACCGCATTTCAGTTGATCGATGACGTGCTCGATTTCGTATCAACAGAAGCGAAGCTTGGAAAGCCCGTAGCCAATGACATCCGGGAAGGCAAGCTCACGCTACCGCTGATATACTTGATGGAAGAGGGTAATGAAGAGCATCGGCGACTGATTGAGAAGGTTATGCACGAACGCGGGTTTGAATCGGTGCGGCGAGAAGAAATCCTACGGTTAATCCAAGACAAAGGAACGCTTAAACGAGCGAGAGCTGAAGCCGAGCGCTACGCCGGCCAAGCAATCGAATCCTTGAGTATTTTCCCGCCCTCCCTCTATCGCCAGGCCCTGCTGAGCGTTCCTCGCTTCATCGTCGAGCGCGAGATGTGATATAAACTCGGCTCCATGCCGCACGGGTGCAAAGGAAAGCCGCAAAGACCTGAGCGTAGGAGAATTTTGTTTTCCTACGCCTATATTGCTCACCTATCCTGATGCACACGGTTGCAAACCAGATTTACCATGCACTGTGAACGATGCAATGTCGATTTCCCTGAAGGGCTGCGCTACTGCAAGTGGTGCGGAGAAGCCCTGGTTGACCGCCCTCGGATAACCAGTGAGCTGCACTCTTGTCCGAGTTGCTCAGCCGCGGTTCAACCCGGTTGGACTTACTGCAAAGCCTGTGGCGAGCGACTCCGCACGGTTGCACGTGAGGGTGTTTCGCCGGTCTGCCCAGCATGCGGCGCCGAGACCCAAGCCGGATCTCCAAAGTGCCTGCGGTGCGGGCACGACCTGTTAGTCGATCGAGCTAAAGCTGCAAGTCCGGAGTCAACCGACACGACAATCTTCGCGACGTGCTCCACTTGCGGTGAGAGGTTGGACACCGGCTCGCTCTATTGCAAGGGATGCGGATCAGCGGTTTATACCGATAAGCCCGCTGGCAGTGGATCCGCACTCCTCTGCGGTGCTTGTAAGAGCTACAGTCCACTTGGGTCCCGTGAATGTCGCATATGCGGCGCTCCTTTCACTCACGGCTCGCGCGCTGTCGTCGACGTTCCTGCCGGGGCTACAACTATTCAACAGAAGCCTCCTACTCTGCCCGACCTGGAGGAATTCCACGAATCATCCGAACAGCATCCCGCAGATTCCGGCGCGAACACAGTCGTATTCACCGGTAAGGATCCCAAAGCCGGCCCCCCCACGGGCGGCGTTGATACGAGTATGCTGCCTGGCACCGCCGGATCGAGGTCTGAGCAGCAGGCGCCGACGGCAATAATGCAGATGGGTCGAATAACCGGACCTGTCGAAGCAGACGAGGTTCCGGGCCCGTCCGGCCGGTCCGGGGATCTCGACAGCGCGTCTCTAAAGCCTTCTGATTCACAGGCGCAAGTTGGCGGTGATCAGCAGTCCACGCCTATCCAGGAAACATTGGAGTTTGCGGCAGTCCCGCCCCCTCCGCAATCAGAGGACGAGCCTACCACGCTTGGATTGTCATCTGAATCCGAGTCGGAAGGGCAACCAGCCGGTTCCGAGAGCAAGACCGCGGTTTTCGTGTCGCCTGCGCATCGACCTGCGTCAAAGGAGCAGCCATCAGCAGATGACGTTGGAACTCGAATGATTTCTCCTGAACGTCCAGCGGTGGCGAGCGAACCGACGCGAGTGATGGAAGCGCCTCCGGGAACAACGGCCGACCGCGTTGCAGCAACCGGGAAAATAAGCCAACCCTCCAAACAAGCTCCAGCAGCATCGGAACCGGCTCCTCGAGCGTTATCGCAGTCTGAGATCGATTCATCGCAAGTGACCTCTCAGCCGCCTCCAAAGAAGACCGGAGTGGCGATTGCGACCGGAATCGTAATCCTCCTGTTGGTGGCTGGCGCAGGATATGTTGGGTGGTTGCTCTTTGGTCGAGCGAGACCTGCACCCCCTCCTCCACCTGTGGTTGTTGAACAGCCTCCACCGCCAACGCCCGTTCCGGAGAAGCCGCCGGCGCCGGTGATTCCCGAGGGAATGATTTCCGTTAATGCCGGGACATACACGATCGGCAGAGATGGCGCTGATCCACTGGAGCATCCCGAGCACAAGGCTGACGTTCGTCCTTTCTACATCGATAGGACGGAAGTCACTAATGCAGCATACAAGAAGTTCGTAGACGCTACCGGTCGCAAGCCACCGAGTAATTGGACCGGCAACGCCTTTCCTGAAGGCAAAGGCGATTGGCCGGTTACGGGTGTGACCTGGCAAGATGCTGCTGACTACGCGGCCTGGGCGGGCAAACGCTTACCCACTGAAGTTGAATGGGAGGCGGCCGCAAGGGGCGCGGAAGCTCGAATTTATCCCTGGGGAAATGAATGGCGAACAGGCGTTGCCAACATCGGTCAAAAGCCGGATAAGATCAGTTCGGAGCAATATCCCGCGGGTGTAAAGCAGGTTGGCCAGTATCCTGACGGCGCAAGTCCAGTGGGAGCGCTTGATATGATCGGCAACGCATGGGAATGGGTGGCCGATGAAATCAAGGTCTACCGTGGAAACACCGAGAGCACGTTGAACCTCACGCCGGGCACAACCTTTCGAGTGATTCGCGGCGGGGCTTACGACGGGAGCAAAAACAACGATGCGGCCTACCGAGGATATCTTGACGGCAGCCAACCCTACCCCAAAGTTGGCTTTCGATGTGCGAAGGACGCGAAGTAAAGCGTCACCGAAGGTCCCCGGAAAACCATCCACGCAGAGATTGTGTGAAGTATTAGGACTGTTCACATCATCTCTCTTCTGACCACGGACTCTTATGCGATTGAGCCTGAAGCTTGCAGTCCTCTGCGCTCTCGCCGCTTTCATTCCCCTCGTCATAGTTTCCCTCCTGGTTATTTCTCAGGCTTCCTCCCGAACGCGCAGCCAGGCTTTTGAGCATCTGCGCAGCGATGCTCGCGTGGTTGCGTCTCTCTGTGACAAGAGGCTGATTGAGTTACGCGCCGTCGCTCAAACGCTGGCTGATGAAGTGGCAAACCGCGCGCTGGTCAGTGCCGACAATCTGGATCGAAACAATGCGGCAGCGCTTGCGCGTTTACAAGACCAACTACCACGAACCCAGAGTGAAGCTTCACTTGATTTTGTGATTGTCGCCGACCCCCTTGGTAGAGTCATTGCTCGACACAACGACCGACCAGCAACCGGAGAAACGTTGCTTGATACGGGAGATAAGAACGCCCTCGCGGAGCGGGTTATATCAGGAGGGAACATACCGGCTGCTGCGTGTCTTGTTGAACGTGGTGAGCGTTATACGAGATTAGGTCTGGACAGGATAGCGCAGGTTCATCTGCTGGATGGAACAACTTTGGATCAGGCGCTGATGCTCGAGGCCTGCGCCCCGATCTTCAGCAGCGGACGGTTTGTAGGGATAGTTTTGATTGGGCAGATGCTCAACACTTATTACAAATCTCGGGCAAGCTCGAGCCCGCTGCAAACGCCGCTGGTCGCAGAGGCCAGACAAATTCTTTCGTACGCCGGTGAGGAAGCCGGGGCGGTGATTTCACTGGACAGAGCAATTGTGGCTTCGAGCGTACCGTCGAGCAACACTCGCGAGGCGTCCGGCGGTCCCGCTTTGGTTGGAGCAATTCGCGATGTCTCCAAGACAGAGGAGGCCTTTCGGCATGATGAGAACCGCTACGTTGTCGCCTGGCAACCGTTGAAAGCGCTGGATGGATCCCAAATAGGCGCGATTGGCGTTGCGCGTTCCGAAGGAGAGATGGAAGGGGTCGCTGGAACTATCGCTATTCTGATTGGCGGCGTAGCGACGCTGTTGGCGGCAGCGGCCGGATTCGTGTTTGGGCGCGCAATTGGAGCGCGGCTCGAAGATCTGAAAGAGGCCGCCGGCCGATGGAGCCTGGGTGATTTGAGTACACTCGCCCGGGATCGGGAACCGTTTCTTGCGAGGTGGATTCCAGCAGAATTCCTGAAGGACGAGGTCAATCACCTCGCTGAACAACTCGATCAGATGCGGGGGACGTTTCGGCAGGCGCTTGAACGAATGCGCAAGAGATGAACGGAATTGGGCAAGGCTGAAGCGGGCGACCTCTCCGTGTACGGAAACTGATCGAAACCGCCCTGACATTGGAGGAATTTCATCGTATAATCCTCGCGCGTAAATCGGCGGGCGGGAGATAATGAATTTGTCCGTCCTGATTATTTGCCTTCCCCAACTATATCGCGTGAGGCTTGCGCGATGGACGCACATCAACGGAGGTTTCTAAATATGAGAGTGAAACTCGTGACGTTTTGCATCACCGCAGTTGCTACTCTGGCGCTTGTAGTACAGGCATCGTCGCAGGCGGTCGCACAAGGAAACGCCAACAAACCGGCCGCTAAAAAGAAGGCTCCGCCCCCGCCACCTCAGGCCAAACCGGCAAATGCGCCCGCGCCAGCCCCGGCCGAAACTGCCGCCAAGCCGAAGCCAAAACCAAAGAAGAAGGCCGCTATGGCTGGAGTGCCAAAAGGCGTTCCAAATTGCATCAAGCGTCTTTCTCAAATGGCCGCCAAAGATCCTCTGATCGACTATTTCGGACATCCCTCGGAGATTATCAACGACGGCCTCCTGTGGAACGACCCGAAGTCACACTGCTCGGTCGCGAGTGACGAAGCGATGAAGAAGAAGGTACTCGATCTGGCGGAAGCATGGCGAAAGAAGGATGCCACGCAAGTTCGCTCGATCCTTGGGGAACTTGAAGGATCAGCGAAGTAATTTAGATCTTCTTTGCATATCCATCGGTCTTGCTCCGGGCAATCGGATTCTTCCTTTGTCCGGAGCCGACCACGCTTATCGGCCTCCTACGTTTGTTACCTGCCCCATTGCTTGACATGCCGAGAGCCCCTCGGCTAGTTTCAAATCAATCACTGCATGCAAATATCGTCAGTATTGTTGAAGTCAATCGTATTCCAGAGACTAGTCATTGGTCTGCTGGTAGCACTCTACGCTGTTCTTAGCGCTGCTTGTGGTTTGCTCCCATCAGATTCAAAAATTGATGAGGGTATCGTAAACGTTCCAAAGCTGAAGATACGTTCATCAACCGCCCTCGCTGCTCTTGACCTTGCGGAAGTGAAGCGCGGCGATCGTCTGGAAATTCTCGAACAGGCGCAGGTCAAGACCCCAACCCGCACAAGTGAGTGGTACAAGGTCCGAACAAAGAGTAAAGACGCAACCGAGGGCTGGGTGGAAGCTCGATACGTTATTAACAAATCAATTGTCGACAAGACCCAGGAATTATTCGAGAAATCCAAGAGCATAACCTCGCAAGGCACCGGACGCCTGAAGGTGCAAACAAAACTTCGCGCAGAGGCCGGCGGCGACGTGATTTCGTATCTCAGTCGCGGAATGATGGTCGATATCGTCGGCAAGGCTCGGACTGTGTTCAAGCCCGAGAAGCAACAGGATTCCGATGACAGCGAAGATGCCGACGAACCTGAAACGCGCACAGTGATCTGGTATCAGATTCGCCTCCCGGAATCGGAAGTCCTGCGCGCCGGTTGGGTCGGAGCGCAGCAGGTGCAGCTCGATACTCCTGACGAAATACTGTGGCTCGAGGGCGAGGGCCGCAGATTCACCGGCTGGGTTGTTTTCGATCAGACCAAACCGAAGAAGGGCGAGCCAAAAGACAATTACATCGCGCTAATGAAGAATTTGAGTACGGAAGGCCCGATCGATTTCACCAGGCTTTGGATACTGACCTACCTGCCGGATAAGGGCCGCTACACCGGTTCTTATATTGAAGACAGCTTGCACGGGGTGCTCCCTGTAAGCATTCACCCTGATCACAAAGGGTTCACAATTCACGAGCTTGATGAAAGCGGCAAACCCGTTCCTGTTGAGTACGAGGCCATCAGGACCGATCCGTCACACCTTCGAGTAAAACGTATCACGCCTAAGATTTATTACCGGAAGCCTGCGGCCAAGGGTAAACCGCCAGCAAAGCACCGAAACTGAGCTTAGAGCACTCTTCTATTCTCTGAGCACTCGCCTTTTCTCACGTAGTAACGACTTCAGTCGTTCTTGTTCGTATTTGAATGAGGAACGACTGAAGTCGTTACTACGTGGACTCCTCTCCTCAGGATGCTTGCTTGATTGATTCTTCGAGTGTGTCTGCGACAGCCCACGCCAGCAGCTCGACCATCGGCTTTGTATTCATCCTGGTCGCCTCATCAAGCGCAACTAAATACTCCGCATTCATCTCGGCTTTGATTACCAGCGGCGGCAGGTCGCTGCGCAAAGTAAACAGACTTGCCGCAACTAACGACGTCTGTTCATTTTTTTCCTCGAACGGTTGAATCTCGATCAGCCGAAGCAGGACTAACGCGGCCTGTTCAATCGGATTCAATTCCGCAAAGGAGTCCGCGGTGTACCATCGACAAGCGCTCTCGAGAAGCGCAGGCAAATGCTCTGGTGGAGGTGGCTTCCGGGTCGCGGTTATTATGCCCTGACTTTTTCGGAAACCTGCGTCGTGCGCACTATGAATGTCCAGAATGAGGTCAGTTGTGAGTTCCGCGCTCTTACCTTGTACGCGAGCCAGCGCTGCGATCCTGCGCAAAGAAGTCAGCAATGCGGCTGCTCCGTTCGCGGCATCAGTTTGAACTGCGGGTTCAGAAGAAACCAGATGCGCGATTCTCTCACTGTCGAGATTGACTCCTTCAAGTGCGAGCGTGGAATGGATGAACTCAGCCTCAGTCCAGTGTTCGAGCTTTTTCTTCTGGTCACTCGAAAGTTTGAGTGAGGTGAGCTGTTTGTGGTTTTCGCTGACTCGCTTGATCCATTCGGAGGTTCCGCGAGCGAATAGAACGGACGGCGTGCTTCTGTTCGGAGGTCGCTGCATCACTTATACCGGGTTCCGTGTTTTATGACCATTGTAACATTCTGGAGGAGGTCGATATATCTTAGAACATCTCCGCGGACTGCGATGATGTCCGCGTATTTGCCTTCGCTGACCGTTCCAACTTGATTGTCCACCCGCATCAGCACCGAAGGCCAGTACGTCGCCGCGCGAATTGCCATCATCGGGTCTACTCCTAACTGGTTCACCCACGCATCGAGTTCATGCCAGGTGCTCTGGCTGTGAAACTTCATTGGTATTCCACTGTCGGTTCCTATGAGTAGGACGACACCCGATTCACTTAGCTGCTGGAACTTGCGTTTCAAAGTAGGTCTTCGATTTGGTGTGATCTGAAAATAGGAAAGACGCTCCGGGTGCGCAAGCGATTGTTTGATGTCGGCAATGATGGGCTCGGTCAATCCCACCTGCCACGATGGATCATCAAGTGCTTCAGGATTGTCGCGGGTGTATTCGTAGTTTAGTAATCCTTCAATAGTCGGCGTCCAAAACAGCGGGCCAAGGTTCATCTTCGCCGTACGCTCGCGCAACATTGCCAGAATATCTGCGGGATATTCTGGTGAGGCGGCAAGACCAGTGTGCTCGAAACAATCCACACCGACCTGAAGTCCTCTGCGAATTTCGTCGGGCCGGTGCGAGTGTGCGACTACTGTGAGGCGGTGCTTGTGAGCTTCGTCGACTACTGCCTGTACCTCCTCCAATGTCATTTGATCCTGATCGATCAGCTTGATGCAGTTGACGCCTGCATCAGCGAGCTTGCGGACCTTCTCACGAGCGTCTGATGCCCCGTTTACCCCCCATCGAAAGTATTCAGTACCGGGATAAGGCTCATGTTGAATAAAAGGTCCCGAGACGTACAGCGTTGGGCCAGGAAGCTTGCCGGAGTTTATTCGATCTCGAACCGAGAGGCTCTCCTTCAGAGGTCCTCCGAGATCACGTGCACTCGTTACTCCGGCCAGGAGCAGTTGCTTTGCAGAAGCAGGCATGATCACTGACTCCTGCAATGGCGGATAGGTTTTGTCCCAATGAGCATAGTCGCTGTGACCATTAATCATCAGGTGGACGTGCATGTCCCAAAGTCCGGGAAGGACAGACATACCTTCGGTGGAGATGACCTCCGTCCCTTTTGGAATCGGAAGAACGCCGACTTGTCCCACAGCTTTGATCCGTTCACCTTCAATGATGATTACGCTGTTGCGAATCGGCTTGCTTGCAAACCCGTCGATGAGCGTGCCGCCAACGAGCGCTTTGAGACCTTGGGGCTCGGCAGTACTTTGATTGGTTATCGTAAAGACACCGAGTGCCGCAAATGAGAGAGCCATGGCTGTTGATATTGCGCGTGCTTTCAGTGTTTTCATTCGAGCCTCCTCGAGCGAGGTGTAGTTTTATGTTGCGCGTACGAAAGTTGCAACTGAGGTAGGTGGATTGATCGATAATGTGGTTAGACCTTGTATGCAGCTAACACCAGCAGTATTGGAGAATCCAGGTACTTTTCAGCTGCCGGAACAGATTCGATCAGATCCCTATCGCCGTTGAATTCCTGGGCGTAGATTCCTCCAAATCCTGCTTCATCCAGGAGCTGAAGATGATCTGCCAGCGAATAGTGAATTGCGCCGAGGCGATACTCGACACCCTGTTGTTCGAAGTTTGCTTCGATCCCGGCCGCCGACATTTCCGGGTGATAAACAGAAAATACCAGCCTTCCACGCGGACGTAAGATTCGATAGAACTCAGAGTACACCGAACCGAGGTCGCTCAAATGTTCTCCTATCAGAGCACACAAGATCGCGTCAAAGGCGCCGTCTGGAAACGGGAGAGTTGCGTGAAGATCGGCGAGCGCGAGGGGGAAATCATCAAGTTGTCGTTGAGCTACCTGAAGCATACCGATCGAGAAATCTATTCCGATGGCAGTTGTACTGGCCGCCAGTAGAGGCTTCAGGTTTCTGCCGGTCCCACAGCCCGCGTCGAGTATGAGTTCGCCCGCAGCGGGAGCGAGGATCTTGATGGTGTGACGCGAATCCATCGTAACCACTGGATTTGGAGTAGACTCATAGGTCGCTGACCACAGGTCATAGCCTTGCCGTACGCCGACTCGTTCCTTTTTGTTTGGAGGTGGCATGAGTAGGGGTTCGGGATTAGGGATTGGGGTTGGTTTGTCCCTGGGCGTAGCCGTTCGCCGTTTTTGCGTTCATGTTCGGCAAGGCTACGCTTGATCGACCAACTCCGATCCAGATCCCAAACCTGAATTCGAATCCTAACTCCACCCGCTTAAAACCCCAAACCCTAATTCCCCCAACCCCCAACTCCTAACCCCCAATCCCCATCCCTAGCCCCTAACCTCCAACCTTGCTACAATCTCGGTGGGTTAAACAGGCTTCCCGCAGGTTAGCGGCTACAATGCAGACCGAACGAGAACTCAGAAAACAAATTGTCGAAATAGGCCGGCGTATTTACGAGCTTGGTTTTGTCGCCGCCTCGGACGGCAACGTGAGCGCTCGGCTTCCAGACGGAAACATCCTGACTACGCCAACCATGGTCTGCAAAGGGCGTATGACCGAGGATATGCTCGTCCTGGTGGATATAGACGGGAACAAAAAGCGTCGCGATGAGCGTAATCCGTCGTCCGAGTTCTCAATGCATAAGACGATCTACAAGCTTCGGCCGGATGTTCATGCGGTCGTCCACGCGCACCCTCCATTCGGAACCGGTTTTGCCGTAGCAAATGTTCCATTGGACAAGCCGCTTCTGTCAGAGGTGATATTGACGCTTGGATGCGTCCCACTCACAGGATACGGAACCCCTTCAACCGAGGAGTTGCCACAGTCACTCGCGCCATTCATCCCGCACCACGATGCGTTGTTAATGGCAAATCACGGTGCGGTGGCATACGGACCCGACCTCGAGCTGGCCTTCGCGCGAATGGAGACGCTCGAGCACTTTGCGAAGATAACGCTTGTTGCGCGTTTGGTTGGACGTCCACACGAGCTGCCACCGGAAGCGATAGAAAAACTATTGGATGTGCGAGAACGTGCGGGTTACATGCCGGCGGGGGCGCGGGGCTGCCAGGCTTGCGGATTTCCACAGGGACATTCATCCACCTGTGCTGTAGGTCACGCGACTCACTCATACGCCTCGAACGGAGATGATACGGTTACCTTATCCAGAAGGGAGCTGACGGCGCTGATTACGGAAGCAGCGCGGCTGGTCGCTCGCGAAATAAAGAACTAGTCTTTGACAAGTCATCAGCAGTGCAAACGAAAATGATAGATGAGGAGATCACATGGAAGCTCTTGGAATGATTGAGACGAAGGGGTTGGTGGCAATGATTGAAGCGGCTGATGCGATGGTGAAGGCTGCTAATGTAACTCTGATTGGCTACGAAAAGATCGGCGCGGGGTTAGTCACCGCTATCGTGCGCGGAGATGTTGCGGCGGTGAAGGCTGCGACTGACGCTGGAGCCGCAGCTGCTCGACGCGTAGGCGAGCTCGTAAGCGTTCATGTGATTCCGCGACCGCATTCAGCGGTTGATGAGAATATGCCTGTGACCTACGAATCCAGAGAGAAGTAGAGTTGATTACTGAGAACTAAGGCGTAACAGGTTCGCCTGCTGACGCAGACTCGTCGAGCTAAATCATGATTCTTGCCCGAATAGTTGGGACGGTAGTAGCGACGCGAAAAGATGACCGCCTTCACGGCCGCAAGCTTCTGGTCGCGCGGTTGGTTGGTGTTGATGGCCAGGATGAAAAGGGTCACCTTGTTGCAGTTGATACCGTAGGCGCAGGAATCCACGAGGTGGTATTGATAGTGCAGGGCAGCTCCGCCCGAATGGCTTTCGGATGCAAGGAATGCCCGATCGATGCGGCGGTAGTTGGAATTGTTGATACGGTGGAAGTGAGTAGTCCGTGAAAGACGCATGAACACCATCCGAATAGCACTGGCTCAGATCAATCCGACTGTCGGCGACCTTGAAGGTAATGTTGGTCAGGTGCTCGATTACATCTCGCGAGCGCGAGCGGTCTCTGCTGACATAGTTGCATTTCCGGAACTTGCGCTTACCGGTTATCCTCCCGAAGATCTACTGCTCAAACCTCACTTCGTTCGCGAAAATCTTGCCGCACTCGAAAGCGTCATTGCTTCTGCCGGAGACCTGATGGTTGTGGTCGGGTTTGTAGATACCGACGGCTCCGATATCTATAACGCGGCGGCGGTTATCGCGGGCGGAAAACTGGTTGATTCATATCGCAAGAATTTCCTACCCAATTACGGGGTTTTCGATGAGGAGCGTTATTTCCAGAGAGGTACCAATTGTCCGGTGTTCTCGCTTGGAGATGCGCATATTGGGCTGAATATCTGTGAGGATATTTGGTATCCGGGCGGTCCGACCAAATTGCAATCGCTCGTCGGCGACGCGCACATCATAATCAACATTTCCTCCTCTCCGTATCACGCTCGAAAGATTCTGGACCGCGAACGAATGCTGTGCACGCGCGCGGAGGACAACGCGGTTGCGCTCGCCTATTGCAATTTGTTTGGTGGGCAGGACGAGTTGGTCTTTGATGGGAACAGCGTGATCATCAACGAACAGGGTCGCATAATCGCGCGAGGTAAACCTTTTGCTGAAGACCTGGTGGTCGCGGACATCAACATTGAACGTGTCTTCTCGGAGCGCTTGCACGACCCCCGCAGACGCCGCGAAAAGTTGCAGGTTCTAGCCAATGAGGCGCTCTACTCAATCGATCTTACGGACATTGTTACGAACTCAAAAGAAAGGTCTCCCATCGCCGAGCGGGTCGAGGCCCGACTGGAAGATGCAGCGGAGATATACGCAGCCCTGGTGACTGGGACTCGCGATTACGTATGGAAGAACGGTTTCGACAAAGTTTATCTCGGCTTGTCGGGCGGTGTTGACTCGGCGTTGACCGCGGTGATCGCCGCTGAGGCGGTCGGACCGGATGGAGTGAACGCTGTTTACATGCCGACAAGCTACTCAGCGGAGGAGTCGGGTCGCGATGCGAAGCAACTTGCTGAGAACCTCGGAATACACTTTCAGGTAATCGAGATAGAAGAGACCTTCAAAGAATACTTGAGAATGCTGGTTCCTTCGTTCAACGGGCTTCCTGCAGATACGACAGAGGAAAACCTCCAGGCTCGGATTCGCGGCAACATTCTTATGGCGCTCTCCAACAAGTTTCAAGGACTGGTCTTATCAACCGGAAACAAGAGCGAGATGAGCGTGGGGTACTCGACCTTGTATGGCGATATGGCTGGCGGTTTCTCGATGTTAAAGGACGTGCCCAAGACTCTGGTATATGAGCTGGTCGAATATGTGAATGTGCGAGGCGATCATCCTGTAATTCCGGGCTATATTGTTACGAGAGCTCCATCAGCCGAGCTACGACCTAATCAGACAGACCAGGATACGCTTCCGCCTTATTCAGTGCTTGACGAAATACTGGAGGCATATATCGAGAAGGACATGAGCGCGGAAGCCATCGTAGAGTTGGGATTTGCGCGCGAAACAGTCAGGTGGGTGATAGACCGGGTGGACTCGGCGGAGTACAAGCGACGCCAGTCGCCCCCGGGAATCAAGATTACCTCAAGGGCATTCGGGAGAGATCGCCGGATGCCCATCACGAACAAGTATCACAATTGAACCAGCCTTACTTGCTCGGAATCGGCGAGGGCTCGGGCTTTCGTATCGGAATCCTGCGACGAACCACTCTCCAAATCAGCCAAAGAGGCAGACCAAAAAAGATTGTAATTGGGACTAAGACAATAACCGCCTGGATGACAAAAAGAACTATCGAGGCTGCTGTATCAACCGCATCGCCGAATGCGCGCTTTATTGTCGTGCCAAAGCCGGTGGTGCTGGCTGCGATGATCGGCTGCGGCATTTGAAGCGTAATAGTGATGGTTGATAGGGCTGCCTGATTTTCTAGAAAGCGACGGCGGCCTTCGAGCCGTTCGATCTCTGTGCGTACCTCGCCCAGCTGGCTCTGGACCTCGAGCGCGTCGGTAACCTTTCGTGCCTGTTTCATGATCTCCAGGAACTGAGCTTCGAGGGCCTTCTTTGTCCGGAGTCGTGCTTCCAGGTCGAGGTATTCTTCGGATACGTCCTGGCCACTGACCTTTTCGTTGATCACTCGGCCGCCGAAACTGTGAATCTGACTCAGTGCGGTCTCAAAGCGGGAAGCCGGTATGCGTGCGATTACGGTGACAGTCTGTGTGGCTCTGGCTTGTGTGCCTCCGTCGTTTTGTTTGAGGTCGGAGGTGACGATGAAACCGCCGTTGTTTTCTGCAATGGCGGTGATTTGTCTAAGACCTTCGGTGGGCGAGTCCGTCTCGATGGTCAAATTCGCATCGCGGATGATTTTTCGGTCACTGGCCTGAGTCGACGCTTGAACAGTGCTGATGACGGATAGCGTGGCTTGTTCGGCGTCGCTGACGACTGGTGGACCGGAATTGTCTTCGTTGTCGCCGCTGTGTCGCGCTGGCACCGGTCTTGAGCGAACGAACTCTTGAACCGCATTAGTCGCTTGCGGTAATGACGCTGCAGCTGGCTTCTCCGCTTGCGGTGTTGCATTAGCTGGGGCGGATCTACTCGAGTGGTCGTTGGGTTTTTCCTCTGCACAACTGCAACACAGTATAAGCGAACACACGACTCCCGTTATCAAGAGGTATCTCATGTTTTGTAACCTCCGATTACTTAGACCATCACGGGCAGGGAAAGTTCCAACAATAGATCGATCAAACACGCTCAACTTGCAGATTCTGGTAAGGGATTGATGCGCGGGACAACTCCAAAAAGTTTGTCAGAAAAAAAGGGGGCCAATTGATGGCCCCGCCATGATGCTTCTAGAAACGACTTGTCAAGATTTAGAAATTATTCCTTCACGGGGTTCTCGACGATGTCTACTTTCAGCGCCGTCAACGTCGCGGCGACTTCTTTCTGCTCCTTCTCCGGGACCTTAAAATTTCGTCAACGTTGCCACAAGATGTTTTAGCGCGATATTCCAGTCCTGCTCGGAGATTCCGAGACCCTTGTGTGCTGTCTTCGATCTTGTACTACGTTGCCCACCCCGAGCTTGGATTTGAAACTACCTGAGGAGGAGGGCGCGAGAAGTGGACGGCTTCCCGCACCCCCATTTGAGCCTCTCGACTCTCAGGCGAAAGTCGGTTTTTGGCAGGGATGAGGCTCAATTCCCGGAAGTCGAGAGGGATTAGGTCCCAACTCCCGGGATACTTTGGCCGGCGTGAAGGAACCGGCCTTTCCGGCGGCTACTTTCATAATGGAGGGCGCCGCCGCGTATGAGACCAGATATAAATTGCCCCTGCTAAACCATCGCCCTTTCGTTCCGCCGAAAATCTCTTCTACTGCTATATGACAGGACGGAATTTGTATTTCTTCCAGTGCACAAATTTTTTTTAAAAAAAGTCAAAAGGGGGACCTTTTGGGTCTGTGTCGGTTAATGATTCGTTAACGTCAACACTGCTTACTGGCTAGTTTGGGCCTGGAGGGTTGTGAATTGCGGAAGGCGTCAGTCGGCTTGAGAGGTAGGAGGGACCGGCATCGAATCAGCTCCAGAAACCGATTCGACGGAGTACGAAGAAAACTGCAGACCGGACGGTCTACTGTGAAAGCCGCAGACTAGTCTACGGTACGACGCCTTTCAATTATCCTTCCACTCCGGAATTCGACCCGGAGTCCAGGGAGCTCCAGCGGCCTCCATCGCCTTTTCCAGCCTGGCCAGATCTCCTTCCACCAAAGGCCGAAGCTGGCTAAGCACCTGCTCAAACTCCTGAGCAGCGACCTCATAGTGCTGTCTTTGTGTCTGAGTAGGAGCCGATGTGGACATTCTTTGATCGGAGACGATCGTGCCCACTCGTTCAACGATTGAAGGCGGAAGAGTCTCCTGACGCTGCCGAAGCGCCACATCGCCGCGCAGAGCGCGCAGAATATCGTTCGTGCGCTTTTCGATCGAGGCCGCATCATCTGTGAGCTTTGCCTCGGCGGCGGGCGTTTCGTGGAGAGCCCGTTTGATCTGGACAAGCCGGCCCTTTACCTGGTTCGCGGTTTCCACTGCTCCTGAAACCGCTCGTTGTAACCGAGCCACTTTTTGCTGGAATTCAACAAGAGCGGCTCGATCAGGAGCTGCCATCGTATTCTGTCCGTCCACGAACACATTGAATTCCTGTGGCCCGGCAAGTTTGCTCGTTACTCCGGTGACCCGTTTGGAAAGCGTAACCGAATACTTTCCGGGCATCACCAGCGGGCCTCCGGGTGGTTCCGCGAACGGGTCTTCCTCGCCGTCCGGTGGTCGAGGTGGCGCCAGGGTCGCCGCCGGATAGCGAAGATCCCAAGTCACCCGGTTCATGCCGGCTGTCAAAGGCGCGTTCAACCGTCTCACAATTCTTCCATTCGAATCGGTAATCGTGAAAATGATGGATGGCGCTTCCTCTTCTTCCTCAGCGCTCAATTCGGCCATCGACGGGTAAGACAAAGGCGAGCCTTTTCGCTCGGCTTCTTTCTCCGCATCCTGGCGCTTCTGTTTTCTGGTCTTCGGAACATCCTTCAGAAAGTACGTAAACATCGCACCATATGGAGGGTTCTCCGCGGTAAAGAAGCTTTCTCCCTGGAATGCTTTTCCACGACCGCCAAGCTGTTGAGACTGGATGTACAACATTGAATCTTTGACAGGAAACAGCGCCGCTTCCTGATTGAGCATGTCAGACTTCAGCACACGAAGAGGCGTGTAGTTGTCGAGAATGTAGATACTGCGACCGAACGTAGCTACGACCAGATCATTCTCGCGTTTCTGGATAGCAAGATCGCGAACCGCAATGACTGGCATTCCGCCCTTTAACTGAATCCACTTCTGACCTCCATCGATCGTGAAGAACAATCCAAATTCGGTACCGACAAAAAGAAGGTTCGGATTGACGTGATCTTCGGCTATCGCGAGCACCGGACCGTTAGCTGGAAGGTTACTCTTGATCGAAGTCCACGATTTGCCGCGATCGGTGCTCTTTAACAGATAAGGCGCGAAGTCGCTCCGTTTGTGGTTCTCGAATGCAGCATAGACTGTGTCGGCATCGTGCTGCGAAGCGGCGATTCGGCTAACGTAAGTCATATCGGGCACGCCTGGGAAGCTCTCAATTTTGCGCCAGTTTTTCCCGCCGTCTTCGGTAACCTGGATCAAGCCATCATCCGTTCCCACATAGATCAATCCTTCCTTTTTCGGCGATTCTGCAAGCGCCGATGAATTCCCGAACGGATCGGTGGATGTGTGTTTTGCAATAGCATCGGGCCCCCAGATCTTGCCCATCACCGGGAGCTTATTTCGATCCAGCCCGCGCGAAAGTTGTCCGCTTATCAGCCTCCACGTATCTCCGCGATCATCGCTGCGAAAGAGCTTGTCGGCGGCAAAATAGAGACGGGTATGCGAATGCGGGCTGATGATAAAGGGCGAATCCCAATTGAACCGTAAGCCTTCCTCGCCCTTTCGCTCGGCGGGTTGGATACCCATTCGCTCGCCGGTGCGCTTGTCGAATCGCACTATCGAGCCGTACTGCAGCTCGGCGTAGATGATGTTTGGATCCTCGGGATCGACCTGGGTTCTAAAGCCATCGCCACCGTGAGTGACGAACCAATCGGAGTTCACAATCCCTGATGCGCTTCTGGTACGCGACGGTCCGCCCACGCTGTAGTTGTCCTGCATTCCTCCGTACACGTTGTAAAACGGCGCCGAGTTGTCGACGGTCACATCATAGAACTGGCCGATTGGCATGTTATTTTTGAAGTCCCAGTTGGAACCCCGATCATAGCTTTCATACACACCGCCATCGCAACCAACAAGATAGTGACGTGTGTTCTCCGGATCTATCCATATTACGTGATTATCGACGTGCTTTGATTTCTCTCCGAGACGACGGAGCGTGCGGCCACCATCATCCGAAACCATCAAGAAAACATTCATTACATAGATTCGATCCACTTCTTTCGGATCGGCGGTGATTTGGCCGTAATACATCGCGCCGGCATCAAACGGATTCCTCCGCTCCCAACTGCCTCCTCGATCCGACGAACGAAAGATCCCGCCCCTTCCGTCGGCTGCCTCGACGGTTGCGTAGATTACATTTGTGTCAACAGGTGAGATCGCCAGTCCGATCCGTCCCATCTCGACAGTCGGTAATCCGGCTCGTAACTTGTTCCAACTCGCGCCAGCATCAGTCGATTTGTAAATCGCGCTCTCCGGTCCGCCGTTGATCAACGTCCACACGTGACGACGGCGTTGGTACGACGCCGCGTACAAGGTATCCGGATTGTTAGGATCGATGGCGACATCGGTAACTCCGGTGTTCTCGCTGATTGAAAGGATGTTCTTCCAGGTCTTGCCGCCATCCGTTGTTTTGAACAATCCACGATCGCCGCCGGGGCCCCACAGCGGACCTTGCGCGGCGACGTACACCGAATCGGAATTGCGAGGATCTATAGCGATTCTGCCTATCCGTTCCGAGGCTTTCAGTCCTACATTCTTCCAGGTCCTGCCGCCATCATCTGAACGATAGACGCCGTCGCCGTACGACACGCTGCGCTGGCTGTTGTTCTCGCCGGTGCCTACCCAAACCGTGAACGGGTTCGTGGGGTCAAGCGTGATCGTGCCTATGGAATATGAACCTTCGTTGTCGAAGATCGGAGCCCAGGTCGTGCCTGCGTTTGTGGTTTTCCACACGCCTCCCGAAGCGACGCCGACGAAGTAGCGGCTATGGTCAGTAGGATCAACAGCAATGCTAACCACTCGGCCTGAGGTAAAGGCGGGTCCGATGGACCGCAGTCGTAGTCCGGAGAAGGTCGGTGCGGACATTGGATCGGATGGTCGTCGCGGTTCTTCTTTAGGTTTTGCCGAAGGCTCCTGAGCAGGCTTTTCTGCTGGATCCTGTGCTCCAACATCTGCTGAACGTCCCGGTTGGCGTTTTGTCGACCCCCACAACTGAGTGGGCAACAGTACGGCAACTAAATAGAGGATGAGGAGGGTTCGGATGATTCTCACAAGCAGGTTCTCCGGTGAAGAGTAGGGCAGTCAGTTCAACGTTCATAGCTCAACGTTCAGCGTTGAACGTTCAGCGTTCAGCGTTCTTGTAACTACAAATCGTTATAGCAATCAGTGCACTTATCCTGAATGCACAATCCCCATGCTGCACGGTGATCGTTAAACGTTGAACGTGAAAACGTCCGATACTGAACGATAAACTGCACTAATGACTCTGACTACTGACTAATGTGATTAAGGGAGCCTCTCGAACGTGAACTCGACTCCGGGATTAGCGACTGGTTTGAGGGTTAACGTCTTGCCGTCGAGCTTATATTCCCACTTCGTCGTCGTTCCCATTGAGCCGGGGCTCGCCTGCGCCATTTGCTGAAGATTGATGACATTACCCTGTACTTCGAAGGTACCGCAGGTCGCGGCAAGTCCCTGGTAAGCCGCCACGATCTTCTTCGTTCGCTCCTCCTGAGGCTCGCTTTGCTCCCAGGTCTGCCGGCCTACGCCCGCCTTTACGAATGCCATGTATTTTCCATGAACCACAATCATTCCCTTGGCCTCGGAATCAGTCTGCCCGCCGCCCTGGAACTTCAGCGAAACGAATCTGTATGCACCTTCGAGCTTTGGATCAGCAGCGGCGGTGTTGATTGCGGAGAATAAGACAACTACCAAAATCAGAACCCATTTGAGCTTCATTTTGATTGCCTCCAATTTGAGTGTTCGAGTTAATTTTAGTTGGGAATGATAGCTTTAGGTTTGCGATTCTATCAAGGATAGGAAAGCATCGGGTTTTGATCGACTGCAACAACGTTGTGGCCGAAATCTGGCGCGATCCTTGGGTGTGATCTGTTCTCGCTTTCGGTAGAATTACCTTATGACAACCGACACTGATCAGATCGTAACATTCGTCGATGACATGTTCTTCAATTCAAAGATTAATTCTGCTGCGGCTGAGTGTGGGCGACGGATCGAGCGAATAAAATCGAAGGAGCAGCTTGAAAGTCTCGCCCAGAACCCCCCGTCGCTGATATTGATAGATCTCAATTCCGATCGGTTTGACCCGGTTCAGACCATTGAGTTTCTGAAATCACGCGAGGAGTTTAAGCACATACCGATTGTGAGCTTCGTATCTCACGTTCAAACCGATCTGATAAACGCAGCTCGAACCGCAGGGTGTGATTAT
>DATFWY010000045.1:0-5612 GCA_035258805.1 Blastocatellia bacterium
AGATTTCTGTCAAGCCTGCTGGTTGAGTCCAAATTTCAGATTTCGAATTTCATTAGGCAACACACTAGCTCACCTCCGTCATCCCACCAGCGCCAAAAAGCATCTTTTTCTGTATTTAGCACGAACCAAAGCCCTGAGGGAGCACGACGCGAACCAAGGGAGCACATCGCGCACCCAAAAGGTTTGCGCACCAAAAAAGCACGCGTCTCGCACTTAAGCGCGCTGTGCTCCAGAATGGCAACAGCGGCCCCCAGGGAACACGAAGTACGCTCAGGAGGGAGTATGAATAGACGCCTCGTTACCGCCTTTGTAGCAGCCGCAATGTTTATCGCCACCGCGGCTCCGCTCTCCGAATCAATCGTCTTAGCTGCCCAAAAGAAGCGAAATTGTAGCTGTAAGCCGTCATTGCGTAGTACTCGAAGCAAAGTACGAGCGCAAACCGCCAGCGCTGTAGCTGCGCAAACCGACACTGCCAATGCGGCTGTCGTGGGACCGGTGTTCGCAACCTATACATTGCCGCAGAATCAGTACATCAGGCTACGGATGAACCAGACTCTCAATTCCGGAACGACCAGGGTTGGCGAGCGATTTCAGACCACCGTAGTGACTCCGGTTTACGCAAGCGGCGTCGAAGTCATCCCGGCCGGTTCGATCGTCGAAGGTCGCGTAACCTCTGTTTCTGCGGCGCGGACGCGAGGACGTGAAGGGCAGATCGGTGTGCAATTCGACACTGTTGTTGCACCCGATGGAACCAGACATCAGCTGGACGGAATTTTGACAGAGCTCCAGTCCGACAACTCCGGGAAGGTGGATTCCGAGAACGAGGTTAGCGGAAAATCATCCGACAAACGTAACATCGGATACATAGGTGGCGGCACCGTTGGCGGAGCCATAATCGGCGGCGTGGTTGCCGGAGGCAAGGGAGCCGGTATCGGTGCTGCGATTGGCGCCGGCGCTGGCGTGGCCGGAGTTATGCTCACCAAAGGGAATGAAGTCGAGTTAAGAAGCGGAACCGAAATCGGTATGGTCACAACAAGACCGATGACATTCAATCTTCCCGACAAATCCACGGTCAGGTAAAGCGCGATTCAGCTCCCTCGGTCCCAAAAAATGATGCCGCGTTCTGTCATTGAGAAAGAACGCGGCATTGTTGTCTTCAGCTTAGCATCTCCGAAATCACACTTCATTATTAATGAGAATCTGCGGAGAGAGTACCTGAGTTAGTATGACCGCGGGTTCGCGTCGTCGCACTGCATAAGAGACTGACAAAAAGCCTGAGTCCCCAAAACGGGGACACATTCCTCACTTCAATCCAACAACGCTAAGCGACTCATTCTAATGAGCGTTGGCATCACCCTTGCTTGAAACCAGGAAGCCCCTGGTCGATTTGTGTCTGCCCCTCCGCCCTGTGTTTCAAGAAAAGAAGTCAGGTACAACAATGTTCAGAGTAAGACTTTACCAGTCATTTATAGTGGGATGCTTCCTGGTAATCGCGTGCAGCGGAGCTGCTCTCGCAACAACGGCGATAATCCCGCGAGACGACGAAATGGTTGTTGAATCGCGCGCGATCGTTACCGGAAGAGTTACGGAAGTCTCGACTGCCGTCGATACTAATACTGACCTGGTCTATACCTACATTCGTCTTCAGGTAAACGAAGTCTTAAAGGGCAAAATAATCGACAGTGAGGTTGTGTTAAAGGAACTCGGGGGCGAAACGCGAGATCGAGGAACAATGATCTTTGGAATGCCTAGATTTCAGGCTGGCCAGGAAGTGCTTGTATATCTCAACACTTGGCCGGACGGAGCTCTTCGAGTTCACCAGGGGTTCCTGGGGAAGTTCAACATCACTCGCGATGCGACTACCGGCCAGATGTTCGTCGAACGTCAAAGTGATTCCGAAAATGTCGCTATTTTGAGCGCTTCAGCAAGCGGAACAAATAGAAGCGAGGTTGCTGCGTACGCTCGCATGGTGAAGGACCTGGTTGAGTCGAATCGTAAAAAAATCCTTTCCTTCGAGCGAAGATACTATTCGAATATCCCTGTGCTGTCGCAGCCGGTTGAGTTCGAGTCTAAAGTGATTCGAAATGAGATGACGCCTCTCTGGGCATATCTCAACCCGACATCGCCCTCCCGATGGTTCGAGCCTGACAATAACCAATCGGTGGTCTTCTATGTGAATCCGAGTGGTGCTCCGGCTCTGATGCGGATCCCGGATGATGTTCAAAGTGCGATGACTGCCTGGTCGACTGCCGGCGGTTCGATTCGCGTGACTTATGGTGGACAGACCAATGGTTGCGGTACGCAGAGCGCGGACGGGTATAACACGATCTCTTTCAATAACTGCGACAATTACTTTGCTGTATCGCAAAGTTGTTCGGGATTGCTGGCAGTCTCGGGAATCGTCAGGTATATGCCGAGTCAAACGAAGACCATCGGCAGTACCAGATACGCCAAGGCGGTTGAATCAAACATGTCGTTCAACCCTTACGCACTTTGTAACTTTACGAATCGATGTCAGATCCAGGAAGTGTTGACACACGAAATGGGGCACGCGCTGGGTCTCGGTCACTCCTCGGACAACTCCGCAACGATGTCGCCTTACGTACACTTTGACAACCGCTGCGCATCTGTGACACCGGATGACGTTCAAGGAATAACCACAATATATCCTGGCGCATCGAATGGAAGCCGGCTCAGCATAATGACGAGTGATCTGCCTGCTGCCAAGCCGGACCTCGACTACACGGCAAATCTTGAAGCGACGGGCGGGACGGGCGCCTATCAATGGAGCGTTGTCAGCGGTCAGATGCCTTCGGGTATGCAACTCGGAATGAACGGGATGTTGTTTGGAAAGACAGGCAACTGGGGAGACTTCCCGTTTGTCGTTCAGGTTCGGGATTCGGCAGGCAACACGTCGCAACGCAGCTTCATCCTGATGGTAAAACAGCCGGGTCTGTCGCCGGCAATAGCTTCGGCTGAATATCGGAATAAGAAGGTATTTTTGACTGGGACCAATTTTGAAGACGGTGCGTCCGTCTACGTCGATGGCGAGCAGTTGTCAGCGGCTTTGCTGGATGTGACAACCTTGAGGACTCAGAAGCGCAAACAGAGGCCGGGAGTTCACCAGGCGATTGTAATGAATCCGGACGGAAAGCAGTCTGGGGTGTTCCAATTTGTTGTGGAATGAGTGATTCTTTGATTTGGGATCAGGAATGAGAATTCTAGAGAAAAAAGGCAACCCGTACAGGGGGCCAGATGAATCTAACGGACAGGCAACGACCCGACTAAATAACGCTGGTAGAATCGTCCTTTCGAGGCAGTCCGACACGCGGGTCGTTGCCATCATCTTTTTATCGAAGCATTCGGGAACCCCGTCGCTCATCCCACCAAACGCCTGGATTAACAGTGTCTAACGAAGTTGACTGGTTTCATTATCTAGTCAGTCACAAATGTTCGGCAGCCTTCGACGCGAAATCTTTTGCTCAACACTCGATCAATCGCTTCCGGATAGATCTGGTGTTCCTGTTCGAGAATTCTCGCTGACAGACTCTCCACCGTGTCTGCATCCAGAACTTCGACCGCCCGTTGCACCACGATAGGACCGTGGTCGAGCTGTTCATCTACAAGATGTACGGTGCAACCGGTTACCTTCACCCCTGCTTCTAAAGCCTGACGCTGAGCATCCACACCGGGAAACGCCGGCAGCAGTGAAGGGTGAATATTCAAGATTTGATTCTCGAACTCATGCACAAAAAAACTGCTGAGGAGCCTCATGTAGCCGGCGAGGCATACAAGCGAAACGCCGTAACTTTTGAGTGCGCTTATGATTTCGCGGTCGTGTTCTTCACGCTGACGGCCTTTCCGAGGAATGACAACAGTCGTGATGCCCCGGTCGCGCGCTTTCTCGAGACCAGGCGCTGATTCGATATTGCTTATAACAACCGCAGCTTCAGCATCGAGACGCCCGTCGCGGATTGCGTCAATGATCGCCACCATGTTTGATCCGCGACCGGAGATAAGAATCCCTAGCTTAGATTTCGACATACCGCGCCGAAAATAACCCAGCGTCGATCAACGCGCAAGAGGAGCCTCTGTTTCCTCCGTGGTTCAATTGGTCTTAACCGCAGAGGAAAAAGAGGAACGCGGAATATACGAAGCCTCTCGAGTACTCCCGAAACAAACGGTTAGATGCTCAAGATCGAGGCGGCGAGCAAGGGAATCAGGATCTCGTGATGGCCGATAAATGAGAAACCGCGGCCGCTTCCGGCAATCGGCCGCCGAACCACATTTGTCAGTGGGCGATACTGTTGAATGAAATCGAAGTTTGCGGTGTAAAAGTCCTGCAGCTTGAATCCGAGATTTCGTACCACTGTGATCGTTTTCAGAAAAACCTCAGGGAGGATCACAGCTGATCCCAGATTCAGGTATACGCCACCGCCGTCGAGATCTCGAACAAGTGAGCAGAGGAGCCGAAAATCCTGTAGCGATGTCTGTCCGATGCATGCGCCATAAGCGGCCGGATGGATGTGAACGATATCGGTACCCAACGCTACGTGGACGGTGACTGGAACGGAAGCATCATAAGCGGCGTGAAGCAGCGACTGTTTTGCATCAGAGAGCGTCATTGATTGAAGCTTTCGACCGATCGCTTCGCCCATCCCTATCTTGTCTCTCGCACCCTCGTTGACTGCTTCGTTTATGATCCTTCCCGTTTCTTCCGCCATCCCGAAACTTCCGGATCCGAGCGTGGCATCTACATCCTCCGAGGTGGCTCCTACTGCTGCTATCTCAAAATCGTGGATCATCGCCGAACCATTCATCGCAATTGCGTTTATATATCCACGCTGCATTAAATCAATCAAAATCGGGGCGAGTCCCGTCTTGATTATATGACCTCCGATACCGACGATAATTGCACGACTATTTTGTTTTGCGCTTTTGATTATCGATGCAAGCTCGCGGAGCTCGCGCGCCGCGAGAATGTTGGGCATGTTACTGAGAAAGGCTTTTAGCGATGTGTCGCCTTCAGACGGTTTTGCAAAATCGCCGGTTCCAATTTTGCTGGGACGGGAGGACAGCGGATAAGTAGAAATCTTTGAAAGCTCGATTGGCTCTACTTTGTATCGTGTCATGTCGCTATGACTGCCAGAGGCTCTGATCGAGTGAGAGGGTTCGGTCAGAATCATTCTGGCGTTATTGTCAGGATCAGGGAAAAAGCGCGCTCTCGACGATTTCACAGAGGATATGGCCGATTGTAATGTGAGTCTCCTGGATCCGCTGCGTTGAGTCAGCTCGAACGATTAGCGCGAGATCAACGTCGTTTGCCAGCTTACCGCCGTCCCGGCCTGCTAAGGCTATAGTCTTTATTCCAAGCTCATGTGAGACCTCGACTGCCCGCAAGATGTTCGGCGAGTTGCCACTCGTCGAAATTGCCAGCGCTACGTCACCACGACGCCCCAACGCGCGAACCTGGCGGGCGAACAGGTCGTCGAAGGTCGAATCATTTCCGACGGACGTCAAAATCGAGGTGTCGGTTGTGAGCGCGATTGCGGCGATGGGAGGCCGATCGAAGGTGAGCTTGTTCACAAGCTCCGCGGCGATATGTTGGGCAT
>DATFWY010000046.1:0-5265 GCA_035258805.1 Blastocatellia bacterium
GCACTCGAAGCGCTCACCGAACCGTCAGGATCGGCTTCCGCGCGGCATACGGCTCTGGCGCCAGCAGTGAGACGCGAGTGGCTATGGATAGCGGTTATCGGTGCGCTTTCGCTAACGACAATCGCGCTTGGAATTCTCGCTTTCAGGCGTCCGAAAGAGCAACGAGCCCATCCAATCCGATTTCTTATTTCCCAGACCAGCACGAAAGCCCCAGCTGAAACGGGCGTGATTTCGACTTCAGAAGGGGGAGTGATTTCCCCAGACGGTCGTCATCTGGTTATCAATGTCTGGGATTCCTCAGGAGTATCTGAGCTTTGGTTGCGCTCTCTCGATTCACTGGACGCACGGCCGCTCCCAGGAACAGGGAGCGCCGGATCAATAAGCTGCTTTTGGTCCCCGGACAGCAGATTTATCGGTTTTTTCTCCGACGGAAAGCTCAAAAAGATTGAGGCAACAGGCGGACCTCCGCAGACAATATGCGATGCGCTGCTTGGAGTCGGCGGCGCATGGAATCGCGATGGTGTGATCCTCTTTTCACCCGAAAACTCAACGGGCTTGTACCGGATCTCAGCGACCGGGGGCAGTTCGGTCCCAGTCACCTCGCTTGACCAGTCCCGCAACGAAACCTCTCATCGTTGGCCAGTATTCCTCCCGGATGGCAACCACTTCCTGTACCTCGCTCAAAGCTCGCAAGTCGAAAATACAGCTATCTATGTTGGCTCACTGGATTCGAAAGAGACCAAGCGACTGCTGAATTCGAACGTTAGCGCGGCGTTCGCGCCGCCAGGATATTTACTTTTCTTGAGGGGACGGACGCTCATGGCGCAAGCGTTCGACGTTAACACGCTGAATTTTTCGGGTGAGGCGGTCCCGCTGGTGGAAGAGTTGAACCGCATGATTCCAACTGCACACGCCAGTTTCTCCGTCTCTGAAAATGTCCTCGCATACGCGAGTTTCACTGAGCTGAATGGTCGGCTCGAATGGTTCGATCGCACTGGTAAATCATTAGGTGTGATCACTCCATTGGGTCGCTACATCAATGTCGCGCTCTCGCACGATGATAAAAGGATCGCCGCAGCGCGGGTGGATTCTCAAACAGGGACGCGCGATATCTGGCTCATTGATCTTGCGCGCGGCACCCCTTTGCGTTTCACTTTCGACCCGGTCGATGAATGGCTGGGGGTCTGGTCTCCAGATGATGAACGCATCGTGTTCACTTCGGACCAGGACGGTCCGGGTAACTTGTACCAAAAGCCTTCCAGCGGGGCCGCCAATGAGGAACAGATCCTGAAGACGAACGAGCGCAAGTGGACCACCGACTGGTCGCCGGACGGGCGATTCATCCTTTATACAAGTATCTATCCCAAGACAGGATTTGATCTTTGGGTATTGCCAATGGAAGGCGACCGCAAACCGGTCCCGTATTTACAGACAACGTTCAACGAAGATTATGCCAAGTTCTCTCCCAACGGCCGATTCGTCGCTTACAGTTCCGACGAGTCGGGCCGCAACGAGGTGTACGTCCAGACATTCCCTGCATCCGGCAGAAAATGGCAGATCTCTGTTGGGGGTGGGGCACAACCCTATTGGCGGCGCGACGGCAAGGAACTCTTCTACATCTCCCCAGACCGCAAGTTGATAGCGGTGGACGTCAAATCTGACACAACGACGCTTGAGGTTGGTAGTTCGAAAACGCTGTTTCAGACCCGCCTTCCGGGATACCCTGGACCCAGAAATTGTTACGATGTGTCAGCTGATGGACAGCGCTTTCTGACGAATAATCTGCTTGGCGATATCAGCGCGAATCCGATTACAGTCGTTGTCAATTGGACAGCGGCCTTGCAGCGATAGGTATTTTCTAATCTCTGCATGATACCCGAGCCAGATTGCTTCGTATAGTCAATCGCTATTTAGCCCGTTCAAAGGTGAGGATGCTCCTCGTCACTCCCTTCTCAGGCCAGTTCGGCATCACTCGCCACGGCGTGAGGACTTGAAGACGATCGCCATCTACCTTGAAAGAACGGGTCTGTTCCGTGCCCACCCATTCAGGATTCCAGGCAACCTCAACCTTCGTAATCCACATGTCTGCTTCTATGCGGTACGTACCTGTGTACGCCAACATGCTGTTCAGCAGTTCAGCACGCTCTTCGACGGTTTTCGCAGGCTTCCGTCCCTCGCCGGTAATGACAAACATCGCTCGCCCCTGGGGTGTGAAGATTGCATATCCCCTGGGGTTTCTCCCCATGAGAGGCTCTTTACGGCCCGTCGCTTGAACCTCAACTTCATAGGAGACCAGTTTCCAAACTCCGTGAAGATGTGAGCGATCATCAGCGAAACTCGATTGCACCCCAAGCACGAAGAAAACCAAAACAGCGGACAATTTAAATTTGAACATGTTTAGGCGACCTCCATCGCCGGCTCGAGAGCCGATCTGACGAAGCTGGACCAGCAATCAGTCGCATCACCACCAGGGCCAAAGCAGTCAGTCCCGCCCAGCAAACGCCATCTACAAGGATGGTCGCGATTCCAGGCGAGAGTGTGATGAACCCCATCGCTTTGTCGGCGATCAAGTAATCACGAAGCGTGCCGAGCACCGTCACTGCGACGAGGAACACCATAAGCCCACGTCGCGCAAACCGTCGCATCACGCGCCAGCCAACGAGCGAGTACCCCGCCCACATCAGAACGATCACAGGGTACATCAGCCTCGGTCCGTAAGACCTTTCGACGGATGAGTAGTGCCATAGTCCCACGGAATGGGCCAGTACTTCCACGCCAACTCCGACTATCGCAACCGCCAATCCCCCGGCCAACGCTCCAAGGAACCGGCGGCCGCTTGCACGAGTGAAGTAGGTGACCAGAACCATTCCGGCGAGGTAGACGCAAGTAGCTAGTAGAAGTAGTTGCGACGTCACGCATCCCTCGTTCGCCTAACGACCCAAAGATCATCCTGTCTGACGACGATAATCAATGATGTTCACTTACGGCGAACTGCCCCGTTCTCAACAAACGGCTTTCTCTCAAAGCCGCGGGAAGTCAACAAGCCACAACTCTGACTTGCCGGGATTGAATCGTACATACACGATTTCGTTTTTTGGGTGAAACATCATAGAACAAACCAATGGGGTGAAACTGCAGTACACCGATCAGTCTTTCGTTCACACCCTCGGCTGAGATCGACCACAGCTCTTTTCCAGATCCCGATTTGCTATCACGCAAAAAATAGATTTGCGAGCCATCACTTGACCATCGTGGAATGCGACCTCGCGTTATCTGCCGGCAAGATCTGGTTTCAACTGCACAGACCGAAATCGTTCTTTGCGCCGGAGCGCTTCCGGTAGTGAGATCAGTCCCAAGAATCATCTTCCCATCTTTTGACCACTGCGGATCACGGAACAGGCTTTTGAAGATCGTCTCCTTTCCGGTTTCAATCTCTCGAATCATTGTCGTTGGGGGACCATCTTTCTCTTGCCTGACGTATGCAATCAATTTGCCTTGCGGATCCACCTGCGCGGCATTGTGTGATCCCCAGGTCCAGCCTTCAGCAATCTCGGAACTCTGGCCTCCGCTCGCGGAGATCTTTCGGAATGAATAGGAGGGATAAATTTGATAGTAGTACAACGACAAACCATCCGGTGACCACCGGGGATGAATATTTCGCTCCTTTCCACGCGTAACCTGTATGGGACTTCCGCCAGTTGTATCGATAGAGCGAATTTGGATGCCGCCGTCATTCTCGTTTAGAAAGAATGAAATCTTATCGCCTTTGGGTGAGAAAGATGGGTCGGTCAAGTCGTATCTGGCTTCCACCAATTCCGTCGTTTGGTTTGTGACCGGATTCCAGAGCGTCAGAACAAAGTTATTGCGGGTGTTCGTGTAAATGAGCTCAGTATCGTCGCGAGAAAGCTCGGGATCAGTATCTTCGCCTGGGCTCACAAGCACCGGTTCCGGTTTACCGCCTGCAGCGGCAACTTTCCACAACGTCCGGCTGCCGCCACGCAGTGATGAGAAAACGACTGAACGGCCGTCAGACGTCCACACCGGAGTACCGCCAAAATGATCATCGAACGTTAACTGCCTCGGCTGACCCCCAGCCGATGGTATCACCCAAATATCGCCAATGGGCCCTTTGGTACACTGGAAGTAGGCTATCAGAGAACCGTCGGGTGAAAACGCCGGCATGCGGTCAGCTAGCAAAATGTCGGGGATTACCACACCTTCTACTTTGTGCTGCTCGGATCCATCGGCCTTAGCGGTCCAGATCTCGTCATCCCTTTCATAAACTAAGCTGCTGCCATCCCAGGACCAGTTGGGATTTCGGCCGTCTTCAATCAATTTGTTTGGTTTGCCGCCGAGTGTAGGCACAAACCATATGCTTCCTCCGCTGGAAAAGATGATTTGATCATTTCTGGGTGACCACCGTGGACGCCGCGCGGCGAACTCTCCGGTTGTGATCTGAATCGGGTCTCCCTGGGCCAGATTCTTGACCCATACTTGTGGCAATCCGCCGGCGTCGCTGATAAAGGCAACCATGCTGTGGTCGGGAGAGAAACTCGCTTCGCGATGCGATCCTGGAAACGATGAGATCAACCGTTGCTGCGGCTGCGAGTTTCGCGTCGATCGCCACGGTTGCCACCAAGCTAAGACTGCTAACCCGATAAACAGCGCGACTGCGATCCACGTGATTGGGTGAATACGCCTTGAAGTAGTTGAAGCCGGTATGCCGCTACGAGAGCTTGCAGACATAGCTTTAAGAGTTGAAACCAGCTCGTCGGATGACTGGAAACGTTGATTTGGATCCTTTTCCAGGCATCGTTTGATCAGCTCGTTCCATTCACTAGTTAGCTTGCCACCAGTTCCGACCAGACTCGGAGCTTCATCCTTCAAGATCGCGGCCATTGTTTCGGCCATGGACGGACGCGTAAAGGCCCCCTTTCCGGTCAACGACTCATAAAGCACGCATCCGAATGAGAAGATATCGCTGCGGGCATCTAACGCTTCGCCTCTAACCTGTTCGGGAGACATGTAGGGAACAGTTCCTAGTACCATTCCAGGCTCCGAAAGGAGGCTTTCAGTCTCCGCTTCGGTTTCGAGCTAAGATTTCTGGCGAATTAACCTTGCCAGACCGAAATCCATCACCTTCGCCTGACCGCGCGTCGTCAGCATTATGTTTTGCGGCTTAATGTCGCGATGGACTATTCCGTGTGAGTGGGCTTCGGCGAGAGCGTCGGCGATCTGAATTGCGATATCGAGCGCGATGCTGGG
>DATFWY010000047.1:0-5607 GCA_035258805.1 Blastocatellia bacterium
CCCCCCTGCTAATAAGGTGATTGTCATGGACGCAATGGAACGCGTCTCGGATCCTATCTTCAATGCCGCGGAGATTGGCGCGCTTGCGCACCTTTACAGAGGAGAAATGTATCGAAGTAAGATTTGGCGGACCCGGTTGGATACCACAACCAATTGGAGCGTTGCTACAACCAGCATCGCGCTTTCGGTCACGTTTAGCAGCAACGAGAACTCGCCATTGCCGTTGATTCTGGTGGGGTTGCTGGTAATGGTTTTTCTGGGTATCGAGGCCCGCCGGTATCGCTACTTCGACATTTGGCGAACAAGGGTGCGAACGATGGAGGTTTACTTCTATGGTCCGATATTAAAGGGCCGAGGGTTACGGACCGAGAGCGGTTGGAACGAGGCGCTTGCGAGAGACTACGAGCATCTTCAGTTCCATATAAGCTTCTGGGAAGCCGCCGGTCGACGGCTGCGACGCAACTATGCGTGGATCTTCGCAATCCAGGGAGTGAGCTATCTCACTAAAATAGCTGTGCACCCTACGGTCGCGAGAACGCTGGGAGAACTATGGGACCACGCTGCTATCGGACCAGTGCCCGGCCAAGTGGTTCTACTTATAGGAGCGATGTTTCAAGGTAGTTTGATCCTGCTGGCGACTCTAACTCTAAGAGGGCAGCACGCCTCCGGACGCGTGGAACGTCCAAAGGATTACGACGTGCAAATGCTCAAGTAGGATTCCGGATGAAAACCTTACCACGCCCACTAGTTAATCAATCCAGAAGCAGACGGGCAGACGAGGAGAATGCTGGTCTTGAGTCTGATGATTCCCTTCATGATCTGTTCCTTTCTCAGCGTAAATCTCCCAGCCCTGGGGGGCCGGCCGTGGTTATGGCCACAAAACCGCTGTGACCCAACCTTTCTCATCTGCGTTATTCAAATCTGAGCACGGGAAATCCGCTTGGCACCGCTCTTGGAATTAGCTTACGTAAGTTCTCCGGCTTTGCCCGCGGGTCCAGCAGCCCGTTGCGGACGAAATCGACAAGCTCGGTAAACTCTTCATCGGTCAACTGAATCGGTGTAGCAAGAATGGGATCGACACGCTCCAGCACGGGTTCAATAGGACCCATTGGCGCTCTCAAATCGGGGGCGACACCGGCAGCGGCGGGGCTATAGTTGCGAGCTGAAGCGAAAACATCGAGGTGATGCCGCACAGCATCCTCCAGCCTGGTGAAGGCGCCATTGTGAAAAAAGGTCGGCTGTAGCGCTACGTTGCGGATGGGCGAGGTCCGAAACTTATAACGGTCACTTGAGTCACCGGTGACCTGTTCCAGACCGAAATCTTCGTTTTGAGCCGGACCGTCGAACGTCACATTGCCAGCAACCGGAGCAATCTGCGGCACTCCGATGACGTGCGGAGCAAAATCGCTGAACATCTCGTTGGAGGGCCCTGAAACCTGATGACATTCGACACATCGCGCCCTGCCAAAGAACAGCAGCGCTCCCTGTTTCTGCTCGTCCGTCAAGGCGTTGCGTTGCCCGCGCGCAAATCGATCGAGGGGCGCATCGGCAAAAACCAGGGTGAACTCAAATTCGGCGATTGCAAGACCGAGCATGTCAAAAGTGATTAGGCCGCCGTCTCGCACCGACGGGAAGAGCTTACCGAACCGCCTTCTGTACTCTGCGACGTTGTTGATCCGTCTCAATACCTCGTTGCGAATGTCGAAACCATCACCGAGGAAGCTGAACCCCGCCATCTCAACTCGTTCCGTCGGCGGAATGAACGCCTGTGCAACCAGCAGGTGCGGCAAGTAAGAAAGGGTGAGTCCTTCCGGCGGTGGGAACGAAAAGCCCGCGCTATTATCAAACGGGTTATTCGAGAGCGAGACGAAGCGCGAGTTCCACATTAAGTTGGGATAGAAGGCGGTGTTGGCAACCGTCGGCGTGCGACGTTGATTTCTTGGGCCGGCGCGGTCTGCCCCCACAATGGCGTTGTTATCAATCCCGATGGCAATCGATTGCGTATCGCCGAAGCCACTGGTCGGTGAGTGACAGCCCGAACAATTGTTGTCGTTATTCAGGCCGGAAACAGTGTCAAAAAAGAGCAGCCTACCGATGTCAGCGAGCTGGTGATCAATATGCCGTCCAACGCGCTGTTCCAACGTGGATTCAATCCTACCGGTGAAGCCAAGTTGTGCGAGGATAGTTTCCAGTTGCTGATCACCGCGAGCTACGCCGCTATCGGCAGCGCTTCCCGGGTTGAGCATAAGCAGCGCCCATGCTGAGGTCACTAAAAAGAGAATGGAAACCTTGATTGCTCTCATTTTCATGGATATCCCTCCTTACTCTTCAATCGTGCCTGGCTTTCTCGCGCAGGCGATCGAAGCTCGAACTTTGATGTGACTCGACGCAGAGTGGTTGGGACAGAGAATGACGAACCACTGACGTCAATTAAGAAGTGTAGGCTTCGAGATGTTGGCAACAGAGGACGGCTTTAAGCCGGGGGAGCTTGCGTCCTTATTTTATTTTAGCCGCCTCTGTGCCCATGGTCGTTGGGGTGCAATCTAACGAGAGTCTGTAATCTAAGGCACACGCGGATTGCGGTCCGCGAACATGCCATCAGGATTGTGCATCCAGATCCATACGTTCAACTCCCACAGTCCGAACCCTTCCATATCATTTCTCCACTGGTCGAAATCCCCAGTGAATCCGGCGGGCGCGTTGGACGACAGCGAAGTTGGGACAAGGTATTCCACTCCCGCTAACTCAAGGCGCTCTTCACCGGGCACCGGAGAGTAGAGCAGCATTTCCGGCTGTGCGGGATCAAAGGTGCCGTCAATCAGCGAGAACTTCACGTAATGGTGCCCTTCTCCCGACTCATACAAGCCAAAATTTTCGTAGCCGTCGGCTAGGGCTTGTTCGATGTCGTGATACCTGGCAGTCGCGCGTCGTGCTTGAACCAGTTCCTGTTGGACGCCTGAGTCGCCACCCTTGCTGCCGGCTAATGCTGAAGTGGTGTGAGCGGTGATTGCCGCACTGCCAATGAGCAGCGAGCAGACCGCTACAAGAACGAGAGAAATGCGAAAAGTCTTCATGGGGTTCCTCCTAATAAAATTTGATTGTTTCCTGATCTGCGAAACCAGTGAGTGCTGCTTTCGTCGGCCCCTATGATGGGGCTTTCGGCATTGCGAGGCTATGGGCGTTTCGTCCCGGTTTGGATATACTGCGGGAGATTTCGCCAGGACATTCGTCCCGGTCCGCGCGAACAAGTGAGATTCGATGACTAAGAGGGTGTCCCAACGAATCCGATACGTCCGCACCGAGGACGGAGTCCAACTCGCATGGGCTGAATCGGGCACTGGGCCGGTGCTCATCAAGGCGGCGAATTGGCTGACCCATCTCGAGTACGAATGGGAGAGTCCGGTCTGGCGTCACTGGATACGCTTCTTCAGCGACCGCTTCCGTTATATTCGTTACGATGAGCGCGGCTGCGGAATGACTGACCGGAACATCGGCGATCTCTCGCTCGAGCGGTGGGTCGCAGACGTTGAGGACATCGTCGATGCGGCCGACCTCCGTGAACCCTTCTCTATGCTGGGCATTTCTCAGGGCGGGGCGATCTGTGTGGCCTACGCCGTAAAACACCCGGAGCGCGTCTCGAAACTAGTACTCTACGGCGGATACGCGCGTGGACCGTTCCGCCGCGGCGACCACGATAAGGCGAGCTTCTACCAGGCGATGATTGATCTCGTTCGTTTGGAATGGGGCAGCGATAATCCTACTTTTCGACAGGTCTTCACCTCGCGGTTCATCCCCGGAGGGACCGATGAACAATTAGACTGGTACAACGACCTGTGCCGGAAGACCCTGACGGCGGAGATCGCTGCAAGACTCCTCGAGTCGCGGGCTATGATCGACGTCACGGACCTGCTCGGCGAGGTGCGGGCGGCGACGCTGGTGCTCCATGCGCGCGGCGACGTCGTCGTCCCGATTGCAGAAAGTCAAATCCTCGCAGCAAGCATCCCGGGCGCCCAATTCGTCGAACTGGACTCGAACAATCACATACTCCTTGAGAACGAGCCGGCCTGGGGACGCTTCTGCGATGAGGTGTCGGAGTTTTGCGGGCTCAAGGGCTCGGTTCGCGGCGAGGACCCTGCGTTCGCCTCGCTCTCGGCGCGCGAGCGAGAGGTGCTGGCGCTGATTGCAGAAGGCCTCGGCAACGCAGAGATTGCGGAGCGCCTTTCAATAAGTGAAAAGACTGTGCGCAATCACGTGTCTAATCTCTTCGACAAGCTGGGCGTATGGACTCGCGCGCAGGCAATAGTCTTTGCCCACGAACGCGGCTTCGGCGTGCAATAACTCACAAGATGTGAAAAATCGAAAATACCACCCAAGTGAAAAACTGTGTGAAAGAATCCAAATACCACCCACGTGATGTGTGAAAGTCTTAAATCCCACCCACGGCCAGTTGGTGGTGTTTTCTGTTTATTCAAAACTTCTTCAGGCCGCGGGCGGTGACGCCATATTTTCGAAGACGGCACTGTAATCTTGATGACTAAAAACATTGGCATAGTTAGCGTGAGCTATGAGGGCACTGCCCTCTGCTACCGGTCCATTTGCGAGCAGGCCGCCGTCGTGACGGGTGAGTATCATCACCCGCAGATCACGATGCACTCTTTCCCACTGGCAGACTATATGCGATTTTTATCACCACTAAATTGGGAAGGTTTCGCCGAGTTATTACTTACGTCCGTTGAGAAGGTCGCTCGCGCCGGTGCGGATTTCGCCATCTGCCCCGCTAATACAGCTCACGAAGCATTCGAGTTTATGAGGCAAAGATCTCCTATCCCGTGGCTTCATATAGTAGAAGCTGTGGCTGATGCTGCAGTAAGCCAGGGCTGTTCGAAGCTCGGCATTCTCGGAACCAGGTTTCTGATGGAAGGAAAAGTTTATCGGGAAGTTTTAGAGAATCGTGGCATCGAGGCAGTGATCCAGGAAGCTGCAGAAAGAGAAAGGATCAATACATTTATCTTTGAGGAACTCGTCAAAGGCACGCTGAAGAGTTCTACAAGAGAGTATCTTCGCGATGTTGCGTCAAAACTAACGAGCGCAGGTTGTGATGGAGTGGTAATGGCGTGTACGGAAATTCCTCTTATTCTGTTCTTCCCGAACGAGACGACGACGATCTGTCAAGGATTCACGTCCCAGACAGGGATCCCGTTGCAGCGGCCAGGGAAGACGGTGTCGACGGCAGCGACGTTGGCATGCGACACGAACGGAGACGGAACGGCAGAGGCGACGATCGTGTTGACGAGCGTGACGCCTGTTAACTGCAATTTGGTGAGAGCGACGATACCAGTGAGTGCGTCGTTCGGGCCGACATCGACGTCAGCGTTCCCGGCGACGTGTTGCGGAGGACCGTCGACGATCATCATCACGACGACGTTCTCAGCGGGAGACAACAACGTGTTCTTCCCGAACACGGCCGGGTTCACGAGGACAACGACGTGCTCGTTGCTGTTGGGGACGAGAGCGCCGGTGGTGATCTCGGTGACGCCGTCGAGCGGGCCGTGCGGGCGGTTGCAGGACGTGCTGATAACGGGAGCGTGCTTCACGTTCACGCAGTTC
>DATFWY010000048.1:0-4628 GCA_035258805.1 Blastocatellia bacterium
GGAGCGGGAGCAGGTTCAATTATGGGACTATCTGGTCGAAACCCATCACTATCTAGGAAAGAAGACGATTGTTGGAAGAAATCTACGACAATTGGCATTTTTAGGCGATCGACCAATAGCGTGCCTCGGCTGGTGCGATCCGTCTCTAAAGCTTGCGCCAAGAGACAATTACCTCGCCATGACGTTCTCAAATGGTTGGGCAAGTGTGTCTCATGGTGTGAATAACACACGATTTCTGATCTTGCCGTGGGTCAATGTGCCAAACTTAGCCTCGAAGATTCTAGCGCTCGCGAAACGAAATATGCGTCGTTATTGGCAAGACTACTACAGTCTCGAATTGGCGTGGGCTGAGACCTTCGTTGATCCGACTCGGTTTAGTGGAACATGTTACACTGCGGCAAATTGGAAGAGGGTCGGCCAAACGGCTGGCACTGCTCGATCTGGTTTCAGTGCTAGACGCGAAGAGCACGGAATTTCGCAAGACATCTTTGTGTATGTCTTTCACGAGGCCATGAGGAAATCACTTTGAGCGATCTATCAAGCATCAAAGACTTCATGCTTGAAAATGGTGGAGTGCTTGCCGCCGGCTCCATTCTTGAAGAAGATAACCCAATTGCAGAGGAGCTTGAGCATGCTGGCGAGACCGTAAATCTTGAACGCACGGACGCACAGCAGGTCAAGTGCGATGGTAATAGCGAATTCAGATTTTTTGAAGACGGTATACAGAGGACCCTCTATGTCGGGCATCTGATTGTAAACGGTTTCCACATTCCAGTTCATTATTGCACTGCAGCTGCAGTTATTTTGCAGCGTGAAGATCGCAGCTTTCATTTGGTGGAAGGACTATTTCTCAAGCGCGATATGTTGCTCGTTTCTAGGGCAAACGTGCCGATTCCTTCTACCCTTGACAGACTTACTCGCTCAGGAGTGGAAGTAGTCGACACAGGACGGGCGACGCGAAATTTTAACGAGCTTTGTCGTGCGGCTCAATATCAAGCAAAGGACGAGCGCTTAGCTGTGGAGAAAATAGTAATTGAAAAGTGGGCTGAGACCTTCAAGGATGGCTCCTTTCTCGTTATTGATGGAACACTGATGAATCTCAGATCCGAAGATGCCGTCGCGCGATGCCTAGGCGTATCAAAGGAAGTCATTGAACGCTACTTCGAGCTACATAATCATAGGAAAATTTACGGACTAATAGAGGGGGAGCGATCCTGGGTTTTTCATTTTAAGACTGCTGACGACGATCCGCGTCTTGGCGCTCGAGATCGACTGAGCTGGTACCTTCGGATTCGGAATACGAAAGGTAGGCACCCTGAATTCGGACTGTTGCGATGCGAGCTAAGTAAGGCACATGCCGACCGATGCACGGAACTTGCAGAGCGGTTCTCATCGAGTCTCTTTGCCGAACGCTATCCAATTGCCTTCCCTGACCCGCGTTGGGATCGTTTGCTTTATCCTATCCGGCAGTGCGAGCAGTATCTGCGTAGCCGCTGCCGACCGGTCGCAAGCGTGCAGGCTGCTTTCGGCCGGACTCAACGAATATGAGATAGCCGATGGCACCGGTTACTGGTGAGGAACTAGAACGCGCTCGCACGCGGTACTGCCAACCCGGAGGGCCCATCGGGCTCGCTATTTCTACTGAACGCGAACCAAATACAACAAGTCACTTCCATTTTTGGTGCTCGGGTGATGAGAGACGTCTGCAGTTAGGGAATATAGTTGCGGCGGTTGGACCAGACGACGTTACTTTTGGCGTGATTATTGAAATGCGAAGCATCACCGACGCACAAAGCTTCCTGGCGGATTATCTTTCGCACGATTATGGCCGCCCCGGCACCGTGCCACCGTCCGAATTGACAGAGCTGACGATCGTCAAGTGTGCGTTCCTAAGTAATATTAGCGAGCAGGCACGCCCTGTCGGCCGTGGAGCGGTACATTTTCCGACCGGCGAAGGTTTGCAGCGGGCCATGTCGTTGGAAGAGGACGGCATACCCGTAGGAATATTTGAGAATGGTGATGGAACAACATATCCAATTCAATTGAATCAGAACTATGTGATCGGACCCGAAGGGGCTCACCTTAACATTGCGGGTATTTCTGGCCTTGCAAGTAAGACCTCTTTCGCCCTCTTTGTGATTCGATCGCTCGTAAGTACCAATGATCGGGATCACTTTCCTGATCGCCGAAGCATTTGCGCCGTTATGTTCAACGTAAAGAGCCGGGATCTACTTTACATTGACCAGCCGAACCCCGCATTGGCGGAAGACACCGAACTCGCGGCGGTTTCACGCCGACTCTATGAACAGTGTCGCGTACCTCCTGAGCCGTTTCGAGATGTTCGTTATTTCGCGCCGAGCAATCCAGATGATCCGCGGCAGCCACAAACACGTCGCGTCAGCAACTATAATCGAGACGGTTGGATCAACCCAGAACCAATTTGCTGGGAGTATCGAGACATACGACGCTTCGTACCCACCTTCTACGATAAAGAAACGTTCAATGACCAAGCTCAATCCTTTTGGGAAAGTTTCATGGAGCATCTTGCTCAGAATGAAATTGATACCTGGCAGGGCTTTTTCGCTTAGCTGGGGAGAGTCGCTCAAGGGGTTCGACCTGCCAGGCAAGGCGGCCAACTAGGAACGTGGCAAGGGTCGGCGGGCGTCACCGTGTTGCGGTGGCATCGAAATTTCGGTCGCCTTAGGGCTGTATACCGCGGCTTGCTGGCACCTAACCCAGCTGCTCATAGACCTCTGCAAATTCGTTCGGAGGAGGGTCGCCCCAGCGTTCTGGCTCGCGGTCGAGTGATTGTAATTGACATACAGCGGTTACCTGAAAATGGACAGCGGCTCGTATTTGCGAAGGTCGTACGCGACATTCAGAACTGTATGGAGGACGTGTCTGATTGGTCTTGATGGAGTGGTAATTTTTGTCGATGAATTGAACAAGTTTGCACCTTCGGGCCCGGGCAGTCCTCTTAAGCCTCAACTGATTGACATTACTGCTCGTGGCCGAAGCTCGAACGTAGCCCTTATTGGAGCTGAGCAGTTCGCTTCCGAAGTTGACAAACAAATTTTCGACAATTCCGCTACGCGTGTATTTGGTCGTACCGGTAGTAGCGAAATATCAGGACAGGTATACAGGCGATTGAGCAACGAAATGCGGGTCAAGCTCACGACGCTTTCTCAAGGCATCATGCTGATTGGTAACAATCGCTTTGCAGAGCCGTTGCTTGCGCGATTTCCTTTGCCTCCTTGTACACCTGGCGATCGATATGATGAGTAGCAGAATCAACGGGCGAACTCTTCGGAACTTGCCTGGACGCATCGCGGTACGCCTCAGGGGTCACGGTTTCTTAAGCGACGCAAATACCGTTCCTGCGCCCGCTAATAGTCCAAGGAAAAGCATCAGCAATGCGATGCCAAAATTCAACTTGCCCGCGGCGTTCGCAGCGATCATTCCAGGCCCCGACGTTCCGATGCCAATAACTGCAATGCGGACCACTGTAAGGAAGAGAGACCCCCTGAACGAAACAGGGATTAGGATATCTGAATGAGGTTTGTCTTCATCTCCCGGGCCGGTAATGTAGAGGTGCAACCCAGCCGATACCGTTTCGGTTCGCCGCGCGACTTGTAAGGAAAATTGCTTCAAATCGTATCGTGAATCGATATCGCGAGTTTCTCCAAGGGGAAACTCTACCGCCTTAACATCGCTGTCGATGTGAAGCCTGGCTAAGCGGGGCTCCGCATTTCGAGGAAGGAAGCAGTAGATCTGCATTTCGTATCGCCCACCTGAAGAGAGTTTGTACCCGCCGGCAATCGGATAAAAAGGAGTTTTCCTGTTGCCATCGAGTTTCACAAGTCGGCGAACCGTATAAACAATGGTTCCTTGCTGGGCTGCGAAATCTTTGTATCGAACGAGGGCGGTAGCGGTCGCCTCAAATGTCGTGGTGCTATCAGCTGAGCGTTGGGTCAGGTCTGCGTGAACGCTAAAAAAGAACTTGCCTTTCAAAACTGAACCAGTTCCGGTTTTCGCTTCCCAGCTGGGTAAGAGCGCCTTTTCGGCACTGTCCAATAAAGACCGGAGCTTTGCATCGTCCAAATCCGAGACGAAACCTCCAACCCGCAACGTCACAATACAAGACGAGCCTTCGAATTCTGCATTGGCTATTGTGACGAAGCGGCAGCGGACAAACTCCGTCTCTAATTTGTCCCTGTCGCTCCAAAGATAGAGGATTATCCCCGGCTCATTTCGCAGGCCGCCGCCGTCTATCCTGCGCGCAACCAAGTCATCGACGTAGGTTCGGTCGTATCGAAACTGCAGATCGGCACCTGACGGCAATGCGAGCGCGCGGACGATGTCGTCCCGATAACGCGGTCTAGCCCCTGAAGACACCAAGACAAGCATCGTTCTGTTCCATTCCTTGAAGCGGGCTTGCACTTGTGAGGAGAACAAAATAGGAACTCTTTGCGGCGATGTCCAGCGTGACTCCCGCAGATAGTCGGCGAGTACAGCAGATTGTTGCCCGCTACGATGGAAGCCTGGACAGTCAGTAGGTCAAGCAGTTGCTCGCGGATCAACCGGACCGTTTTTCCGGCATGATCCCCGAGCCCCTAACTCATCCCCGC
>DATFWY010000049.1:0-4113 GCA_035258805.1 Blastocatellia bacterium
CTCGCGCTGCTGCTCGGCCGCACGAAGTTCGACGCCGCCGTACTCGGCGGCACGGCCTGCGGCTTCGTTCGCCGGTTGAACAGCGAGTGCATTCATCAGCAGCGTGCCGAGATCGTCGATGTTACGCAGCTCTCGCCGCCATCTCGGCAACGCCTCATCCAGCAACAGGCCGTATGCCGGCCCGGACTGGTATTCAAAAGTACGGACGAAGCTTTCCCCTTTTTCAGCGGGCGTCAGCCCAACGAGTGCGCTCGCTATCGCGTCGGTCCTCGATGATGCCGCGAGAACGGTGCCGGTATAACTCGCGGTTCCCTCGTTGATCTCCAAGGCTCGTTCGGTCTCCGCAGCCCCCGGATAGATGCGGCGTCGCGCCTGCCGGAACGTCAGCGCGTCGCGAACGGCGTCCTTTCGCTGCGCTCCAGACGTCCTGAGCGCCCGCGCGAGCGCGCGCCATTCGAGCTGCAACCAATAGCGCCCCTCCAGTGCGTCGAGGTGTTCATTCTCCACGTGCGGCAGCAGCAGTCCGAGCTTCGGCTGTACCTGGACGTGAAACAACTCGTGGAGAAGGACCTCGTTCCGTTTCTGCGTAGTCCTGTCGACCAGGTCATTCCAGGAGTACGACGTCCAAGTGACCCCGCCCCACTTGACCGGTCCGTTCGTGAGGCCGGCAACTGGCGGTCGCGGCGCGTCCGGCGGCGGCTGGCTAGTGGCGAAGGTTTTGGTCCGCATGTCGCCGATCACCATGGGGCCGCACAGCGACACACCCCACAGACGCCCGCCGTCGCGCTGGCAGAGCGCCTCGGCCTCCTTGAAAAATGCCTGGGCGCGTTGCTGATCAACCTGTGCATCCGCGGGCCGCGGGAGGCCTAAGACGCAACACACAAAGATCGCTACCCAAAACGCTCGTATTCGCATGACCACGCTACCGATAGCGCCGCTTCATATCTGCGACCGAGTTAGTCACAAGCTTCTCTAGCACCGAGTAATCAAGATCGGAAAGTCGCTTGAAGTACAGACAAGATTTTCCCATCTTGTGCTTGCCAAGCTTGGACAACAATGAGTTCTGCTCTTCTCCTTCTGCTACGAGGTAGATCACGAGCTCTCGACCGCGGATGGCAAAACCCGCCAACGGCATTTCTCCTGTCCGCCCGCTCTCGTAGATGTAGCGGTAGGAACCATAGCCAACAATGCTGGGCCCCCACATTTTCGGGGATTGCCGAGTAACTTTCTTGAGCAAAGCCATCAATTGTCGGCAGTCAACAGTTTGTTGCTCATTAGCTCTTGATGCGATGTAGCCATCCACGCTAGCGTCAGTGGGTTTTGTCTTGTTCTCAGCCATTAAGTTTCTCCTTAATTGCGCGACTGTGGCTACCGACCCGTGCTCCCACGTACACGGCCGCTAACTTGGTCAGCAATGAAACAGCGGACAATACCGCGATCCTAGTCGTCAGGCCTGCTGCCACCAACACAGCTATGTCGATGAGGGCATAGGCCAGCCAAACCACCAACGCCGCCTTGACCGCGAACTGGCCCTCCCACCAACCAGCAACCCACCAGCCCGCCAGAAACATCAAGGGCATTCCGGCGACGATGCTGCAGTAGGGCGCGGCTACGTTGATGTGTTCGCGGTAGTATTGCTCGTCGTGACCGGGGTCAATCAAGTAGCTGTACACGACCATGTACACGATGCTGAACCCCACATTCACGACCAACACCAGGACGGCCACGCCTACCAGCCAAGCCAAGCGTCCAAGGCTCATCATCAGGTCTCCCCTTTAGTCGCGCCTAACGCTGTGCATAACCGGGCGCGGCGCAGAACACTCAAGGAAGCATAGAAGCTCGCTCGCCGCGCGCCGGTTGATGCAACTGTTAGGCATCGACTTAGTCACAGTCACCGCCCGATAGAAGCAAACAACGTTTCTGGTCTTCGTTTAGGATGACTGCCGCAATATTACCGACGATGCCGCCAGCGCCAAAACTGTCCAACGGTTGATGCGTAAAGTACTCGAATACGCGCGAATGTTCGAGGTCAACGCAAGCATTTAGATAGTCCCACATTTTGCCACGCATTTCGGTCACCGGCGTAAGCATGCGCAAAAATTCGGTCTCCGTTAACCAGCGGGCGAGTTCATGTTTGAAGGTTTCCGCAAGGTCACGAATAGTACCTTCAGTGATGTTGGCCAGTTCCGGTTTGGAATCGGGATATGCGTCCTTGATGAGTGATTGTATATCGGAAAACGTGCCCTCGTATTCAAACAGCCTTGCTTCGAAAGACCACTTTAGTTCACCGGTACGAATGACATCGCCGATAGCGTCGAGATAGCCGACCACTTTGTAAACATTGGGCTCTTCTATTTCCTTGAGGTTCATGGCAACAAGCGTGATCGCCGCCTAATATGAAACGGCGAGAAACTTAATAACACTTTTATCAGGTTTTCTGGATAATCCAAGTGCCCATTAACGTAGAAAGCAGGCTTCTAGTTTCGTTTACTTGGCACCAGTACCTCTCGAAAGAGTGGCCATTCGTTTGTCTGCTAACACAAGTAGGGCATCATATTATGAAGGTCGATTACTCCGACGCTTCGTACCGCCCAAATCAATTTGTAAGATTCACGAACAATCCTGAAACAAGCTTGGCTCTTGCAGGTCCCAGCGCGCCATTCGCGCCAAAGCGCTTACTGCGCTCGGCTTATCCTACTGTTCGAAAATTCGTCGTTATTATACCCGACTACATATATGCAGCAGCTTTGCTATTGCGAATGAGGTTCGAACCGCTCGACTGTGACTTCGGGAAAATCAGTTGAAGCGCCGTTCAGCAATTGAGACTTTTCATTCTTTAGATGTCTATCGAAAAACGCTAAAGTGTAGGTTCTGACAATACGCATCATCCTAAAGCGAAACGCTAGTGTTTCGAGATCTACCTTCGGTTCGAACAAAGGGACGTCGCTGAAGGTCTGGTGAATAGCACCGTTCAGAATAACCCGGTAACTTCCCGATATTATCTTTTGAAAGTAACCGTTAACGCGGCTTTCTATTCTGTCCCGATTTTGGTTCCACTGCTCCCGCGTCATCTTCCAACTTAGCAATTGCTCATCTGACGGTTCCGGTTTAAATCGAATGAACCACAAGAAAGGCTGCTTCGGAACGGCATCAGGATAAAATGGACCTCCGAGAGTTCCTCCATCCATATTGAGGCACGCTTTGAAGCGTTGATCTTGCTGACAGGCCATAGGAGCAGCCAGTCCACCGCGGGAGTGACCGAAGATCCCGATGCGCGCGAGGTTGATGCGACCTCGAAACCTGCCCGCACTCATGTTGAGGTTAATCAGTTGACTGACGACGAATGATGCATCCGCTGCTCGGACTTCAATTCGCTCACGCGCGAAACGCAGAACGTCCTTCACCTGACTCTCGTCGTACCTGACGATCCGTTTGTCAGGAAAGATCACTTCTTTGGATTCAAAAGGATGATCGATCGCCGCCACAATATACCCGTGGCTTGCTAACTCTTCTATGATAGCCGAATAAAAAAATCCGCCCATCCCCGCACCCGGAGAGAAGATCACAACCGGATACGGATCCCGGCTTTGAGCGATCGCGGCATCAGCAACCGCATGGCTGTGCAGAGATCCAAGAATAGCCTGCTGCGATTCGCTGTAGAAGGTCCTCAATGATTCCAGGTCCGGAAAATAAGCTGCGACCGAAGCTCTAAGCGGATGTTCTGCGGGATACCAGACGTGAACCATTACTTCACGAAAGTCTTTCGGGTCGTCGGTCATTACTTCTTGCCGCGATGGATCTTTCCAGTGGAATGATGTTCTGCCAATTGCATACTCACCAGTAGGTGCCCGCAACTCAGAAATTGCACGGCCCGGCCCAGTGCTTTGCTGAAGTTCAAGCGCCCATGTTCCTGATGTAGCGGTTCCGTCGCTTCGAATAGCGTCGAAAGATCCCCTGAGGCCATTCTCATAACGCTTTCCAGTAAAGCGCAGGGTGAAGTGAATATCCATTGCTTGAAGATCTGTGGAAAAGGATACTTTAGTGCCGGTTGCTCTGAATTCACCTATACGTTTTGTTTGTTCGTTGCCGCCAATATTGAAAGTCGATTCCCCA
>DATFWY010000050.1:0-105945 GCA_035258805.1 Blastocatellia bacterium
TCCCTCAGGGCTTTGGTTCGTGCTAAATACAGAAAAAGATGCTTTTTGGCGCTGGTGGGATGACGGAGGTGAGCTAGTGTGTTGCCTAATGAAATTCGAAATCTGAAATTTGGACTCAACCAGCAGGCTTGACAGAAATCTGAACTTTGAAATTTGGAATAATTCGGAATCGGAAATTATCTGAAATCTGAAATTTGCAATCTGAAATATATCTGAAATCTGAAATTTGCAATATGAAATTATCTGAAATCTGAAATTTGAATCTGAATCTGCATCATTTCAACAACTAATTCCTTCCACGTTGCGTCTACTGACGACACCTTCGAAAAAAAGAACGAACCTCGGAACTCTTCCCCGACGCGAAAGGAGTTGGAGTGGCGCCGACTACTTCGCTCAACCACCCCCACTACACATCCAACTCATACGCGTGCCTCAGCCATCGTTCTACCTGATCGTCAATGTCAGCAAGTGATGTAATCGGTATCCGATGCGTGATGCGATCTTTTTTGGCAAAACCGCCAGTGTCGATCAGGCGTCCAGTAGCCTTAAGATCTTTTAGCGCAAAACCCATATCGATTCGAGTCTGTGTCGCAGGCTTGATCTGCGCAAAAACATGCTTGCGATAAAGCGGTACGATTGTCTGGCACGGGCAAGCTTTCACATCTTTTCCCATACTCAGCCCAAGCTTGAGCAGCGCGTTGTAGATCGGTCGCAAATTTGACTTTGGGCCCTCCAACATTTTTTCTACGTATTGTTCTGCGTCGCGCAGATAAGATTCGGGGTCGCTGCCCCATGTTTCCTTTCCTTCGGCTCGCTCCGCCAACCACCAGGCGGAGTTTGTACCGAGACCATGCTCATTCTTGAGCCACTCACGGCGTTCACCTTCGGTCTTTGGTCCGGATTTCTTTATGAACTTGAGCCACTGGTCGAGGCTTCGTCCTGTTTTCACAGGCAGTTCATCGATCCATTTCTGGACCATTGCGACACTTGGATGAACGCTATACACCGATTTGATTTTCTTGGCTGCTTCACGAGCCATATAAACCTCTTTCGCCTCTATAACGGAATGAGCTCCACATTGACGAGCGGTGTTTTATCACAGCATCGACTAGTGGTCCAATAAACATCCTGAGCTCCTGCGATGCTCAACGAGCTTCATCTTCGACCAGAAGTCGTCCTCGTTTCTAGAATTCAGATATCAACACCCGCCAGTTCCGGTTTGCGCTGCGAGCAAGATAACTCGCTCATCTCTTGCGCGTGTAAGTGGTGTCAAATGTCGGACCTGGCTTACCGTCCGGCATTCTTGCATAGAGTCCAACCACAAAATGATCGTCATCCAGGAACCGCAATTCGGCATCGAAAGTCTGTTTCGCACCGCTTTCGTCATTGAAAGTCGCAACGAATTTTACGGTCTTCCCGCCATCGCTGCTGTTACCCGTCAGACGCATTATACCTGTTGAGCCAGTGTACATCCACGAGGACTCGTATTGTTTTGCACCGTTGTCGTACCCCCAAATCCTGATGCCTTTAGTTGGCTGGCCCATGAAGTTGCCAGCGTCCTCTTCCATCAAAAAGCGGCCGTCCAAAATAACGGTCAGCTTCGCGGTACCGGTCGACTCGCTCGCTGGCCCTCCCGGCTGCATTGAGAACTTAGTTACAGTTGTATATTCGCCGGCTCGCTTCGCCAGCTGCGCGTGAACGACTCCGGGCGTTGCAGCATCAACTGCCGGCGACGCCTTGGTATTTCGCGCGGTGGAATAGCCTGGAGCTATCCCGTAGACCACACATATCCCCAGAGCGATCAAATAGTGTTTCCTCATTTTGATCTCCTTTAATCTAAGAAATTATCTGTAGTGATTAGTCTTCTTCGTGTTGAGTTAAGCTGAACCAGTTTCCGGAGTTGTCCTTGAATATTGCTTCGATCCCGTATGGTCGCTGCGCTGGAGGGGACAGGAATTCAACTCCTTTTGCCGAGAGTTCTTCATAGGTCGCCTGGCAATTATGGGTGTTGAACACGCCGGCGCCAAGCTTACCGCCGGTGATCAACGAAAGTAGCTGATTGCACGCTTCTTCCTCGAACATAAAGCCGGGTTTCGGCTCCATAAGTATGATTTCGAAATTCGATTGATTTTCCGGAGAGACGGTCAGCCAGCGAAACCCGCCATCCATGGTGACGTCTGTTATAACTTTGAAACCAAGTTTGTCCCGGTAAAACTCCAGTGCCTGGTCTTGATTTGTAACGTAAATAGTAGCGTGCGACATTCTTGAAATCATAACTAAACACCTCCTGTGATGGTGACAAGAGAATAAATCAAACGCGGGAAATCTGGCTTCTCGAAAATTGCTAACTTTTGGCGGGGGCGAAGCCCTCGACTCGGTTCATCATCAAGAAGCAGGCAGGGACCCGACGTTGGCGTTCGAGGCGCTCGAAAACGATGGCTCGGTAGGTGATCGGCGGGTGGCCGACATGTTTGTGGAAAAGGCTGCTGAAAGATCCCAGGCTCTCGAAACCGACTTCAAAGCACACATCGGTAACCGTCAATCCGCTGGAGGAGAGAAGTTCCTTAGCCTTCTCAATGCGCCGCTGAGTCAGATATTGATGAGGTGTTTTGTTAAACGCTCGCCGAAAGAGCCTCAAGAAGTGGAAACGGGACAGGCACGCCTCCCCGGAAATCTGTTCGAGATCCAGCGGCTGATGATAGCACTCGTCGATGAACTCCCGCGCACGCATTAACCGCTGATAGGTGTCGGCGTGCAGTGAAGTCGTCTCGATCGCGCCTTGTTGCTCTTCTCTTTCCATTTCTTTTTTGAGGCTCGTATCGGGACTAATCTACCGAATTGTGAGCCGCGCTACCAGTTGAAAATATTGTGCAATAGGACCAACAGGACCAATGTGTCTTAATGTTCCTGTTGCCGATGATATCTATTCCGCAACGCCCGACCCGTCTTCCGCCGCCTTTATTCCCTCAAAATGCTCCACGATACGCCGCGCGCCCACAGGGCCAACGAAGGGTCTCAATTCATCGAAGCTCGCTTCTGATACTCTCTTCAAGCTTCCAAAATTCCGCAACAACCTCGCCTTCAATTTGTCACCCACGCCCGGTATCGTCGTAAGCTCGCTCTCGAAATCACGCATAGTTCGGCGCTGCCGATGATAAGTAACCGCAAACCGGTGCGTTTCGTCTCGAATCATCTGAATCAAATGCAACACCGGAGAGTGATGATCGATGCGTATCGGCTCTTCTCTGCCTTTTACGAAAAGCAATTCCTCGCGTTTCGCGATCGCCGCAGTTGGAAGCGCCTCCAGGCCGAGCTCGTGCAGCGCGCGAGCTGCGGCCGCTAGTTGTCCCTTCCCACCATCGATCAGCACAAGGTCGGGCAGCGGCCGAGCCTCGCGCAATAGCCTCGAATAGCGCCGGCCCACCACTTCATACATCGACTGGAAATCATCAGCCTGACCCTCAACCGATCGGACCTTGAATTTTCTATAGTCGGATTTCTTCATCGCGCCGTGCTCGCAAACCACCATCGAAGCTACGTTCTCGGCGCCCTGAATATTGGATATGTCGAATGACTCGATGCGATCCGGCACTGTCGGCAATTCCAGCGTCTCGCGGAGCTCATCGAGGACCTTTTGCATATCGGGTCTCTGCATCCGGAATCGCTGGTCGAAATTCAACCGGGCGTTTTTCTCAACCAGGTCGATCAAGTCACGTTTTACGCCCCGCTGTGGTGCCACGATGTGAACGCGACGACCTCGCTGGGCGCTCAAATACTGTTCGAGCAGCTCGCAATCTTCAAAACTGACCGGCACATAGATCTCGCCCGGGGCATAGTCGCCTCCGGTGTAGTACTGCTTTAGAGCCTGGCCGATGAACGAAGCCGGGTCGAATGGATCGGCGATGTCCTCCCAGTAGAATTCGCGTTTGCCGACTACTCTTCCTTCACGCATTGTAAACAACGATAGGGCCAGCAACGGACCCTCGCGATGGTAACCAAAGATGTCGATGTCTTCGCGCGAGATTACCATCATCTTTTGCTGCTCGCCGAGCTTCACGATGGTTTTGAGCTGATCTCTCAGGCGCGCGGCAGCTTCATACCTGAGCTCATCCGAAGCCTCGTGCATTCGACGCTTGAGGTCGGCCTCCAGATCCTCGGTTTTACCCTGCAACAACAATCCAACATCTCGCACAGCTTCATCATATTGTTCAGGAGAGCAAAGCCGGCTGACGCAGGGGCCGAGACAACGTTTGATATGGTATTCAAGACACGGCCGGTCCGCTTTGCCGTCGATCTCCATCGTGCACGTTCGAAGCTGAAAGTTCTTGTTGATCAGATCGAGCGTATTCCAGGCGAGCGAAATCGGCAGAAACGGGCCAAAGTAGCTGGCTCCGTCTTTGAGAATCTTTCGCGCGATCATCGCTCGAGGCGCAGGTTCATTGGTGATTTTGATATGCGGGTACTGCTTGTCGTCTTTAAGCAGAACATTGAAGATCGGTTTATGTTTTTTTATTAGATTCGATTCAAGCGCGAGTGCTTCGATCTCGTTATCGGTGACAATGAGGTCGACATCATTGATTCGCGCCACCAGGTCGCCGGTCCTGAATACTTGCGCTCGATCGGTGTGAAAGTATTGCCGAACTCGATTGCGCAGGTTCTTCGCCTTGCCAACGTAGATAATCTTGGACCTCTTATCTCGAAAGAGGTAGCAGCCCGGTTGAGTGGGCAGGTTTGAAAGTTTCTCCTCGAGTGTCATCGCTAAGTTGGAAGGGCGGCCTCCGGGGCCGCCCTTATTGCTGTTTCACCAATTGTACAATGGCCCGTCTTGAAGCGATTGGGGCGCCAGAATTCTGAACTCTATTCGAGCTTGAAACGAGGCACGTATTTCCCTTCTTCAAATGTAAACTTAAAGGTTCCTTCAAAGCGACGAATCCCGGAGACTCCGGTTCCGCTGGCGAGCGTCGGCATTCTTAGCGTTCCCTCGAATTGACTGTAGTCGATCGTCGCTCCGAACGACTTCATCTTGCCTGCTTCCTTGTCCAGCTTCTCGAGGTTGTGCAGTCCTTCAATCTTTATAGTAAGCACTTCTCCGGTAGAGGCATCTAACTGCGCGACACCCGACGCCAAAGCCACGTCTGTCACTTCGGGTTTCGGCACGAATCGAAACCACCGTTCGTTCTTACGATCGGAGACCACCTCTTGAAAGTTGTAATTCTTAATCAACTCTGGCAATAAAGGAAAGAAGGCGATGTCCCAAACTGCTCCGAACGAGAGTAACGTAGGTTCGTCCTCTTTGATTTTGTCCTTTGGATTACCTTTTTTGTCGGTATCAGCAATCACCTTGACCGTGACAGGAGTCCTCCCAGTTTTATCCGGCTGTTTTGCGGCCTCGACAATCACAGTGGTATCGCGCATTTCTTCAGGACTTTGCTGGTCAGCTTTCTTGAACCGTTCTACGTGAATCTTCTGCTGGTAGCGGCAGTGATCGCGGAAATACAGAGAACGATCCTGATTGTCACCGGCTTTGCAGATCAGCTCCGGCGCAGAACAGGTTTGAGCGTTTCCGCTGGCGGAAGCCATAGCGACGACCGCTAATGAGACCACTAGAAGCTGTTTCATCACTTCTTGACTCCCTAAAGGCCTTTCGTGTATTAACTCTAGACGTTGTATACAAAAAAAGTATAAGTTAGCCGGCAACATAACGGCAACGTCATCATCTCTGGCGCGACGAATCTCAAGCTCATGCTCTACCTTTTGCCTCGACACCTCAAGCCACACCATATCTTAAGGAGGCCCTATGAATCTTAAGGGGATGTCTGCGGCCGTCATAATGGCTGCGGTAGTTTTCGGCAGTGCCTGCGCAACCAAAAAATATGTTCGTAATCGAGTAAACGAGCGCGCAACCCCACTGGAAAGCAGAACCGGCGAGTTAGAAGAAACGGCGCGGCGCAACACACAGGATATTGGGCGCCTGGGTAAAGAAATCGAAGATGTGCGCCAGAAAACCGACCGAGCACAACAACAGGCTGATCGCGCCGCGTCTTCCGCCGAACAAGCCAACACTCGAGTCAGCGGTGTTGAACAAACGGTCTCTGACCTTCGAGCTAATCTCGACAAGTATACCGTTCAAAAAACAGTGACGGTCCGGTTTAATGCCAATAAAGCTGAGTTGCTTCCGGAGGCGACGGCCGCCCTCGATGAGCTTGCAAGCCAAATAAAAGATCGGAACGGGTTTCTGCTGGAGATTCAGGGCTTCGCTTCAGCGGAAGGCAAACCGGAATTGAATGAACGGTTGAGTGAAGCGCGATCGGAAGCGGTTAAGCGTTACATGGGGGAGCATCACAACGTTCCCCTGTTCAGGATGTCCATCATTGGATTCGGCACCAGCCGCCCGGTCGCCGACAACGAGACCAGAGAAGGTCGCGAGCAGAATCGCCGGGTAGAGGTGCGGCTGCTAACCAATAACGCGGTAAGCCAGTCGCACTGAGGGGCGGCAGGCAGTAGGCAGAAAGCAGAAGGCGGTAGGCAGAAGGCAGAAGGCGGTAGGCAGAAGGCCGGAGGCAGTCGGCAGGAACAAGTAAGCTGAATTACGCAAGAATAAATCAGACATTCAGAAGGAAACTTTAGGCAAGTAAAATCGAGCGCACTAACGAAGGTAAATGGCATATACCTACTGCGTTCGGCCTACTGCCTCCTGCTTTCTGCCTATGCGTTCTGCCTTCTGCGTTCTGTCTACTGCCGTCTGCTTACTGCCTGCTGTTTTTTCGTTATGGAGTTTGGCATTGAGATACCGACTGACAAGCCCTTCGATGCGGTGGCTCTTGGGCTCAATGCGATCGATCATCTAATCGTCGTCCCACACTATCCCGCATTCAATACCAAGGTCCCTCTGATCTCCCATACAATCGCGCCCGGCGGCCAATGCGCCACTGCGATGGTCGCCCTCGCTCGGCTTGGACTTCGCGTGCGCTACATCGGAAAGGTGGGTTCCGATGATTTCGGCGATTTACAGGTTCGTTCGCTGACGTCCGAAGGCGTCGAATCGTCTGGTGTAACTATTGTCGAAGGCGCCGACAGCCAGATCGCTTACATCGTAGTAGATCAGCCAAGCGGTGAGCGCACGGTGATCTGGCACCGGGACGACCGGTTGATGATTGATCCGTCGGAAGTCGATCGGGACGCAGTTATCTCGGGCCGAGCACTTCTACTTGACGCGCATAACGTCTCAGCATCGATCGCCGCCTCGACGTTCGCTCGAGATGCGGGCGTCCCAACGGTGCTTGATATCGACACAATTTATCCAGGCGCCGAAGAATTGCTGCCGCTGATTGATTTTCTCATTTCCTCAACCAGCTTCCCTCGAAAGCTTACGAAGGAAGACGATTTGCGGATCGCATTGAAGAGGTTGAAGGAAATGACCGGTTCGCTGTTCGTAGCAGCAACGTTAGGTCAAGAGGGCGTCCTCGCCTACTTCCGGGGCGAATATATTCATTCTCCAGCTTTTAAGGTGGAGTGCCGCGATACGACCGGCGCCGGAGACGCGTTTCACGGCGGGTTTATGTATGGACTGCTGGCGGGCTTTTCAGTAGAAGATACTCTGCGATTTGCAAATGCAGTGGCGGGTTTAAAGTGTCGCGCAATCGGGGCACGAACGTCGCTTCCGACCCTTGAGGAAGTAAACGCGCTTTTGGAAACTGTCTAATCGAGTAAGTTCTGTACGGGCGGTCCTCCGTGGCCGCCCCTCTTCGCAGAGTAAGAGGATTGCAAAGGAGAGGCGGCCACGGAGGACCGCCCGTACAGTACTTACCCTTGTGTAAGCGGCTTGATTACAAACCAACGACCTCTCGCAAGTATTGCCTGCTTCGGCACGCGCTTTCGAAGGGGTTCACACCAGGCAAACTGACATCCACATCCTGCTCAACAATCAGCCATTCGTCATAACCGCACTTAGTCAACTTTTGAGCGATCACAGGAACGTTAACGGCGCCATCTCCAATCTCACAGAACACACCACGACTGACCGCATCCAGAAATCCGACTCGGTCCTCTTTGACTGACTGGAGCACATCCAGCCTCACATCCTTTAGGTGCACGTGAAGTATGCGAGATGAATACTTGTCTACCGCTTCAACCGGCTCGCCCCCTCCATAGACATAATGCCCAGTGTCCAGGCAGAGACCGATCAGCGCCGGATCCATACTGGAGCAAAGCCGTTCGATTTCGGCAGGCGTTTCTACCAACGTTCCCGCATGGTGATGAAACGCGGTAAGCAACCCCAATTCACGGGAGGCATGCGCGATTTGACTGAGAATCTCAATAGCGCTGCTCCATTTACTCGCGCTCATCCCATCCCTCTCTTCGTCAACTCTTCCGGCTACCGCCATTCTCGGTCCATTCATCTCGTCCGCCAGCACGATTAATCCAGCACCGGCATTGTTTAACAGCCTCGCGACTTTCATTGCCTGGTCAAAATCAGATTTATGGCGTGCAGGATCTGCAAGATGCACCGGCACAAAAGCAGAAACAAGCTTAAGCTCTCGGGACGACAATTCGGAATTCAGACGATCTGGATCGGTTGGCAAATATCCGTAAGGCCCGAGTTCCGTTCCCGCATACCCGGCTTTGTTCATCTCGTCGAGTACTGTTCCGTACGTCTGGATTCCGCTCCAACCTTCAGCTTCTATGATTCCCCAGCTTACTGGCGCGGTTCCGATTTTCATCTGCTTGCTCCCTTCCCGTCTTGTCCGCTGGCCTGCAATGCCACAAACTCCAAGTGCCGAATGATCGATGTTGTCACGGTTGAACTACTGCCTTGATCGCCTCGCCGACCCGCATGGCTTCCAGTGCAACACCAACTTCGTTAAGCCTCAGCCGGTGCGTAATCAACTTTTCAACGGGCAGGAGCCCTGCTTCCAGAATTCTGACCACTTTCGGAAAGGCTGTTCGTTGAATGAAGGACCCAAGTATGGAGGCTTCGTATCGGGTGATCGCGTATTGATTCAAACTGCGCTCGGCGTGTTGGTTTACGCCAAACAGAATTACCCGTCCGCCTCTCCTGACAAGCTCGAGTGATTCCGGGAGCAAGCTACCGGCAGCGTCAACCGCAACATCAACTCCGATCCGCGTCAGCGCTTTCACCTCAGCAGCGGCATCATCCTTTCGCGGATCGATGGCGACATCGGCACCTAATCGTTCAGCCGTCGTTCTGCGAAATTCCGTCGGTTCGATGACGTAAGCTTTTCCAGCGCCGGCGCTTTTGAACAACATCAGAAACAGCAACCCGATTGGTCCCGCTCCAAGAATTGCCACACTGTCACCAGGTAAAATCTGTGTCTTTTCAAAAGCGTGCCAGACGCACGCAAGCGGCTCCGCAAGACAAGCTCGTTCAGGTGGAACATCGAGGTCGATTTTGTGCAAAGCCTTTGCAGGAGCAAGATTGAATTCGGCGAGACCCCCGTGACGAAAGATGCCCAACGTGGTCATGTTCTCGCAAACGTTCGTAAGCCCCTTTCGACAGTATTCGCAAAGGCCACAGGTTATGTTTGGGTCAATCACCACTCTATCGCCGGGACTTACGTTGCTTACGCCATCGCCGATGTCGGTAACCGTCGCTACGTACTCGTGCCCAAGAACGCTTCCGGGAGTTGCCGGATGGCCCGGCGGATCGGCGAGGATGTGGATATCGGTGCCACAGATGCTGACGCGATCAACCCGCAGCAAGACATCGTCTGCCGACGCGATCTTTGGCCGAGGGAAATCCTCCAAAGCCCAGTGGCCCGGTCCATGAAAAACTATCGCTTGCATTGCTTCGCTCATCGCTTAAGACTCCGTTAGAAAGCACTCGCTTCCCTGGTGCTTATCGTGTGGCACAGTTCAAATAAAGATATTCAGCGGCCCAGCCGCAGCAACTTTGCCATCACCAAGCGCTGAGAACTCCATCCCGACAAAGCCGTCGTAGCGCAGTTTATTAAGCAGCGCATTCACCTTTTCAAAATCGATTTTCCCAGTCCCAGGCTGATGTCGACCCGGCACATCCGCGACATGAAAATATCCGATCCAATCGAAGCTCTTCTCAATTTCCGCCAGCACATCCTCGTTCATCATGCTCATGTGATAGATGTCGTAAAGCAGCTTCATATTTGCGCTATTAACATCTTTCACCACCTGTGCACCGATCGCTGAGCGGTCAAGAAAACAGCCGCGATGGTCGAGCGCGGTGTTCAGTGGTTCAAGCAGCAACGTGAAGTCTGCTGCCTGCGGGTGTGCCGCCAGCATTCGCAGATTCTCGACCATAGCGTTCAGCTTCTCCTGCGGACTTCTCTGAGAATTAGTTGCGGCGCTACCATTTTTACCGAGCACATCGCTCAGCATCATTATGTTGCGGCACTCCACACTATTGGCCGCCTCGAAGACCTCCTCCATTTCTTCGACTAGCGCCGCCCTCGCATCGGAGTCGATTAGTGCGTTACGTCGATTTCCGCTCATCGCCGCCACCGTCAGTGCGTGGCGCTCTGCAGTCTCGGCGATATCGTTCAGGTCTTTATTACGAAAATCCCAAAACTCTATTGCGTCGTATCCAAGCCGTGATGCGACTGCGATTCGATCGGCAAAAGGGAGCTCGGTGAAGAGCATTTCCAGGCAAAGGGAAAGTTTCATTTGAGCTCTCGTTCTTCGCCATTAACCTTTAGGCGAGATTACTATCACGCCAATGCGCAAGGTATTACGTTCGCCAGTTTGTCCGGAGAAAATAAAGCCATCGATGCCAAAGAGCGACTTCATTGAGTCTAGGCTGCCAACTTCACGCTGGTCCCAGTCTTCGAACCTCACGGTCTCACCGCGAATCTTTCCGGTCATCACCATCTCGAGTCCCAATGGGTCGTGAACCAATTCGACAAGATTCCCCTTCAACTGGCTGTAGTCTCCGGTACGCCCACAAATCGGGCAGATCTCGACATCGGCGTGATTTGGGTTGGTATGCTCGACTTCGTAATGAACGCTTGCAGCGAATCTGAAAAACTCGCGCTCAATTCCCGCAGCTTTGATTTTCACTCGATCCAGTTTCGCGCGTGCCAGCGCGCTGTAGTAATACCTCATGTGAAAGGCGTGCGAATGCTGCAGCGCCCGGTGCTCTCGGTGTTCCCATGGTTGAAGATGTTCAAGCCGCGCTTCGAAATCACAACCTTCAGGGTTGTCAAACGGCCCATAGAACTCCCGCAAATGCATTGCCTGCCGCAAGTGACCGGTTATCAACTTGACCGCGCCTTCATACGAATCGGCGAGAGATGCATCGACATAAAACCACAGATTCGGATAACGCGGCATCGACTTGTCGAAAGTCGATTTCGACGGAAGCTGAAAGTGATCCAGAGACAGCGAAGCGAGCCCGTAGATCGACCATCCAGGTTTTGAGGGGGCGACCTGTCGATTGTTCTCTTCAACAGGCCACTCAGTCTTCGGTCGGAAGTTGTACCTAAGAAAGTGCTGATTGATTGTTGCGCTATTCCAACGCGAAACTGCGGCGAGCTTGTTCTTATCCAACCACTCCAGAGGTTCGATTACTCGAGAAAAATTAACAAAGTCATTCCAGGTCCCGGCGAACTTCGTTGGCCAACTGCCGCGTATGCCTAGAGGATGTGTGGGAAGTCGTCTGCCCTCCTCTTTAAGCTTGCGAAACGTGCCCTCGTTGTAAACCTTCAGTGAAATCGGTTGATCAATCGGATAGTACTTGTTTTCAGCATCGCCGCGATCTCCGATGATCTTGAGCTCTTCCCAACCTACCGGCATCGAGCCGTGCTTCCCCCATTGCACGTTGACGCGCGGACGCATTCGATTAGCACGTGCATCTGCCAGCGCCGCTTCACCTCCATCGAGCAGCCTCCCGTGAAAATAGGTCCATATCTTCTCGATCGACATGCGGTCGCTCGAATAGCGGACCCACATCAATTCGTGATCGCATGGGTCGTTGTCCTCGGGAAAGTCTATGTCGTCCTCCCAGAAAAGATGGTAAGCGATCAGGCGTTCTGTCGGGTGGATAACAACCGCAAAGTCTTTGAGCGGAAAGAACTCCGATTGGGTGACGTAGATACGAGGGGCGAACCTGCGCGCCAGCTTCCAGTCCTCATCGTTGAGCTGGCGTGGCGGATCCAATTCAAGCGCGCGTGCATATTCGCGACTGGCGTCATCCAGACAGCGACGGAGATGATATGCGACCCCCAACTGATGATGAAACTCGGCGGTTTCTTCGACTCGTTGTTGCATGATTGCCCCAGCACTGACATGTTCCGACACGAGGCCCAGGGTTACGATAAGTATCGATGCGAGCGTAACTCCGGCAATATCGGACTGAAGTGCTGCACAACGACTCATTTTTTAAAGAAGTGGCGCTCCTTTTTTAAGGCTTCTTCGTATGCCTCGCGAGCGCTTCGCACCGCGTCTACTTCGGATACTACGGCTACCGGGACATCCCACCACGATTGATAACCCGGCACCCGCATCTCCTTATCAACCTCAATCACTATTACCGTCGTGCGATCTTGCGCTCGAGCTTCTTGGAGGGCACGCTCGAAGTCCTGGTGCGATACCGCACGTATCGAATGCGCCCCAAGGCTTGCGGCATTTGCAGCAAGATCAACCGGCAGATACTCACCATCCAGCTGACCCGTATCCGATCCACGAAAACGGTAATCGGTTCCGAAACCGGACGATCCAACTGATTGAGATAAACCACCAATACTCGAGAACCCGTGGTTGTCGAGAACGATGATATTGAGTTTGTAGCCTTCCTGAATCGAAGTGACGATCTCGGACGACATCAGCAAGTAGGATCCATCACCAACCATCACGTATACATCGCGAGATGGATCGGCCATTTTCACGCCAAGACCCCCAGCAATCTCGTAGCCCATGCACGAATAGCCATACTCCAGGTGATAGCCCTTGGGATCTCGCGCACGCCAGAGCTTGTGCAGATCGCCCGGTAAACTCCCGGCCGCGCAAACGACAACATCCTTCGGCCCGGAAAAATTGTTAACCGTACCGATGATCTCGCTCTGGCTCACCGGCGGTCCGTGCCGCAGCCCATACAATCGATTCACTTCTCCTTCCCATTCTTTCTTGAATGCGGAAACGCGAGCCCCGTAGCGATCATCAACCCGATAGCCTTGAAGAACCCTCGTCAATTCTTCGAGCGTGGCGCGGGCATCGCCGGTTAACGGAAGCGCCGAATGTTTTTGCGCGTCACTCTCAGCTACATTGATGTTGCTGAAGCGCACATCAGGATTTTGAAACGCGGTCCTGGACGCCGTCGTAAAGTCGCTGAGCCTCGTTCCAATAGCAATCACTAAGTCAGCCTCGCGAGCGATAATATTCGCCCCCGGCGTTCCGGTAACTCCGACAGCCCCCAGATTTTGGGGATGATCGAAGTTGAGCGAACCTTTGCCCGCTTGTGTCTCGACAACTGGAATTCCGCTGCGCTCGACGAACTGGGCCAAAGCAGCAGTTGCCTCGCTGTAGATCACCCCACCTCCGGCAATGATCAGCGGTTGTTTTGCGCTGCGAATGGTCCGTCCTGCTTCTTCAAGCGACGCTCGGTCTACCAGCGGACGCGTTATTCGCCAGGTCCGCTTCTCGAACAATTCTTCGGGGTAATCCAGCGATTCAGCCTGCACATCCTGTGGAAGTGCCAGGGTCACCGCTCCGGTGTCCGATGGAGAGGTCAGGACTCGCATTGCCTCCAGGAGGGCGTATGGAAGTTGATCTGCTCGATTAATGCGATCCCAATAACGCGAGACCGGCTTGAAGGCATCGTTGACCGAAATGTCCTGCGAGTAATTGCACTCGAGCTGCTGAAGAACCGGAGCCACATTTCGTCGCGCGAAAATATCGCCGGGCAGGAGCAAAACCGGAATGCGATTGATCGTTGCGGTAGCAGCGCCGGTGATCATATTTGTGGCGCCCGGTCCTATCGAAGATGTGCACGCAAATGTCCTCAGCCTGTTGCTCATCTTCGCGAAGGCCGTTGCTGTGTGCACCATCGCCTGTTCGTTTCGAGCCAGGTAGTATCGAAGCATCTTTTGTTGGTGCAGCGCCTGGCCAATTCCAGCGACGTTTCCATGACCGAAGATTCCCCACATCCCGGCGAAGAACGCGGTCTCGTGCCCATCGCGCTCCACAAACTGGTTTGCGAGGAAGCTCGTCAGGGCTTGAGACATTGTCAATCGTCGGGTCTTCACTACTGCCTCCGGCCCAGCTTTTCTTTCATCGCTTGTTCGACGGTCCAGCCCTTATGGACTATGCCGCCGACCGCCTCAGCAACCGCTAATGGATCGTCTTCACCGGGATAAAGCACGTTCCGTCCGACCAGAGCTCCACGAACGTTCGTCCCAGCTGACATTCCCTCTGAAACTTCACGGAGGAAGGACGTCGGATCCCCGGCTGATTCACCGCCCAGCAAAAGAATGGGTAAGGTTGTCGCGCGAGCAACTGCCTGATAGTTTTCGCAATAAGGAAGCTTCAGCCAGAGATAACGACTGCTGTCGCCGAGGGCGGACGCAACGCCAACAATTCTTGCCAAAACTTCTGCATTCTTTTGAACTTTGTATCCCTTGTCGGTTTTTGTGACCGGGAGAGGCTCGAGAAACATCGGGATCTGAAGCGCATTCGTTTCATTGATCGCTGCCGCGCTGGCTATCATCGTCTTAAGCGAGTCTGGTTCGTCGTCGCAAACGCGCATCAGGATCTTGGCGCCGTCCAGATTCCACTCCGAACAAGTCCTCGGAGTCGCTCCGGTCATCGGATCATCCATCTCCCAGCTGCTTCCCGCGAGTCCTCCTCGATTTAGACTGCCAATCAGAAGCTTTTCACTTAGAAAACCCTCATCGCCGAATAGGTCATGCAAAATGAGAAGATCCTCGATGATGTCCATCGTCGCCATCACACCGTCGACGTCCGCCCCGAGCAAGACACGTACTATGCGATTCAGATAGTCGTGACGGTTAGCCATTCCGAGAGGATCGGCGCCCACAATTGTCACTCGCCGTGCGGGATGATCGGCGGCGAGAATATTGAGCTTGCCGTCTGAAGTTAGAGTTGCGCGGCGAACGCGTGTCTTTGCAACTCGCCGCGCGTATTCCGGATCATTCACTCGAATATCAGTGAGCCGGGAAAGGAATTCAGATGGCACCGCTTCTTGAAACGCCTTCACTCAGAAACCTCCTCGCTGTTCGATAAACAACAATGCTTCCTGTTCGAACGGCATGAAGTTGGCGCAACCGTGACGCGTCACGACAATCGCGCCGCATGCATTCCCCATCCTCGCCGCGCGATGCCAGTCCCACCCCTTCAAATAACCGTAGATCAGACCGCTGGCGAACGCGTCACCGGCTCCAAGTACATTGCAAACTTCAACGGGGAACGGTGCTGCTTCGATCACTTCGCCTGTTCTTAAATAAACTGTCGTAGACTCGGCGCCCTGTTTCATGGCTAGCGCGTGCGGGCCGGCCGACAATACGGCGTCGATGGCCTGCATTACATCGCCTGAGACTCGTGCTCCCGATACTTGTGAGTGCTCAACAGAAACGGCGGACTCACTCTTCACTGCAGCTGCCTTTACTTCGTCGGCGGTACCGATAACAACATCGGCAAATCGCATCGCTTGACGCATTGTCACGCCATAAGCTCTCGCGTCGTGCCACTGGTCCGGGCGAAAATCGAGATCAAGAAAGACGGTCGTATCATTGATTTTGGCTTGTTCGGCGGCAAACAAAGTCGCGCTACGAGAGGGCTCGCGGCTGAGTCCAGTCCCGGAAATCAACAGAGCGCGGCTTTGGGCCACTGGCGCCGCCAGAACGTCGTCAATCGTAAGCTCTATGTCGGCACAGTTGTCGCGATAATAAACGAGCGGGAACTTATCGGGGGGCTCGATGCCCAGGATCACTGCGCTGGTTCTGCAGCCGTGTTTGCGTGGGATAAAGCTGATCACCACCCCTTCTCGCTCCAGGAAGGCCAGTATGAAATCCCCTACCGGATCCTCTCCGACCGCTGTGAGGAGAGCCGAGCGAAGTCCCAAACGTCGAGTGCCGACGCTGATGTTAGTCGGACAACCGCCGACATAAGCTGCAAAGCTCTTGATATCCGGAAAGGCGGCGCCGATTTCGTTTGCGTAAAGATCGATCGAGCTGCGGCCCATCGCCAGAATGTCGAAGTTTCGCTCGAGCATCGTTCGTCGCTTAATGTTATTCGGTGAGGGAATAGCTTGGCATTCCTATGTAAGCTTCGCGCTATTTCTATCTAAACTCTTGATTAACAATCTCAACTGGAAGGAGATATGTTCACCTCACGACGGGAACTCGCGGGTCTTTGTCCTTCCAGGTTTGTCGAACCCAGGCGTACGCCGGGTCATCCGAAGCAGCCATGGAGCGCGCGCTGCCTGCCAGCGCGTTCAAGTAATAAACGTCGTATCCGTGAGCCGCTACAACGGGGTGATAACCTTCGGGTATGAGCACAAGCTCACCGTCACGCACGGTCAATGTTGCGTCGATCCGGCGGTCGGGCGTGTAAACTTTCTGAATGGCATAGCCATCCGGATGGCTTACTTTGTAGTAGTAAATCTCCTCCAGATCGACTTCATCAGGCGGGTTGTGGACGTCGTGTTTGTGCGGAGGATAGCTGGACCAGTTGCCGCCTGGAGTGTAGACCTCGACTATGAGCAGTCGTTGAGCGGGAAACTCCGGCGTCAGGATATGGTTGATCTGCCGGGTGGCATTTCCTCCTCCACGGACTTCAACCGCCACGTCATTCGGAGTAACCAAACGCGCAGGATATCTAAGCTCGGCACGACAGAAACAGAGCGCCAGATTGCAATCGGTGAGTGCGCGCACGGTAAAACTGGTCTCAATTGGCAAGTAGAGCGTGTACGGGAGACCATTGAACACGTGTGCACGATCGCCAAAATTGGGCCACGATCCGGCAGATGATTCGACCGAACAGCGTCCGCCCAATATCACCAATCCAAGTTCGTTTGCGCTTGTTTCGACACTAAAACTCTCGTCTTTTGTCAGGTGCTTTGCCCGAAACGTCAGAAACTCGAACCCGGACTGCTTCTTCGTTACATATAAATCCTTCGCTGACTCGTTCGAAGGAGGTCTGATGAGAAGTTCGGCGGTCATGTTTGGCATATTCCTAATGAACTGATCTCGGTGCTGCGGTCGATTCGCGTACAATAAGTTGGCCCTGGACCTTGATATTGTTTTGTGAGTTCTCGCCATTGAACAATTTGAGCAGAATTTCCATGGCCGTGCTTCCCATGTGTTTCATCGGTTGACTAATGGTGGTAAGAGCCGGATTTGTGTACGACGCGATAAAGAGATCGTCGAATCCGACGACGGAGATATCCTCGGGCACTCGCATGCTTTTGGCGCGAATGGCTCTCAATGCGCCGAGCGCCGACATATCGTTGTAGCAGAAGACTGCGGTTGGCGGCTCGACTGTTTCGAGAAGCTTTTGCATGGCACGCATTCCGCCCTCGGCGTTTCCATCGCCGTGAGCTATTAATTCCGGTAAGAACGGCACATCGGCGATTCCCAACGCTCTTCGATAACCCGCGAACCGTTCAGTATCAGATTGAAAGCCGTACTGATCGCCGATGTAAGCAACTCGCTTGTGTCCGAGATGTATGAGATGTTCAGTGGCCTGCGAGCTTGCGATTACGTTATCGATCATCACCGAGTGAACGAAATCACCCGGATGCTGGTTGTTTATAAGGACGGTGGGCACTCTCATCTCAGTGAGCAGAGGCATATAGAGCGCACCTACCCTCGACGCAGTTACGAGGATTCCGTCAACGCGTCTCTCGTGAAAGGAGTGAACAACTTTGACCTCACGATCAGGATCAGCGTTGGAATTGGCGAGGAAGACCGAGTAACCGTGATCGTTGGCGACCTCTTCGATGCCGTTGACCACTTCGGCGATAAAAGGGTCTGCGATTCTGGTGACTACTACGCCGATTGTTTTGGTTCTGCGGGTGACCAGGCTGCGGGCTATGGCGCTGGGACGGTAGCCTTTTTCGCGAGCGATCTCGCGGATTCGTTGGGCGGTTTCGTGACTGACGAGAGGACTGTTGTGCAGGGCTCTTGAGACAGTCGAATGCGAGACCTTCGCCGCTCGCGCAATGTCTTTAATGGAGGTCAAACCCATTGATGCACACGTGTTCAATGAACTCCAAAAATGAAAGCAGCAAATGCTGCTTAAGCACATCAACAGACACTGCGATAGGAGCCTCTCGAAAACATCTTCTAGAGAGCATTCCTTATGATTGAATCAGCCTCTTCGAATTGCGTGAGGCAAGCTTATAGTGAAAATGCTTTTGCTTGTCAATAGATCTGGGGCACTTAACCTCGAAGGCGCTCAACTTTTCGAACGCGTGAAAGGAGTCTTAGACACCATCAAGCTTGCAGCCCGATGGTATCTTAGGCCTTCACAGTCTTAGTTGCGTCTATTTACCTTGCATTTGTAGCTTGGGTTGACTGCAGAAAATATGGCGGGTTAACATCATCGTTGCTTTTCAAGCAGGACTTACGTGCGACCTGAACGTGCGGACCTGCTTAGTTTGAGATGGGCCGTTAGCTCAGGTGGTAGAGCAGCTGGCTTTTAACCAGCGGGTCGGAGGTTCGAGTCCTCCACGGCTCACTTTGAATCCTATCATTTACGGCTACCGAACAGGTAGCCTTTTCTTTTCGTCTACAGGTTCATCTACAGGTGCAATCACTTATCGAGAGAACAGGCCAGACAGGAACAAACGAAGCCCTATTAGCGGGGGTTGCATACGTCAAGCGTTATGTCCAAGATGAATTGGCCTGCTGGCCGATAGCAGTCTTAGATCTGGAGAAGGAAAGTAACCGATGAGCCTAGTTATTGAAGCGCCTCCCGTGCCCTGAGAACCGAATCGCCGGGGCGTGCTGCGAGTCTGCAAGACCCGGGTGCCACTCGATACTGTTGTGTATGCGTTCAACCAGGGGGCGTCGGCTGAAGAGATTGTAATGAGTTACCCCAGGCTCGAACTGGGGGGACGTTTACGCGGTCGTCAATTACTACCTCCACAACCGCACAGAGGTTGATGCTTGTCTCCGCCAGCGCGAAGCCGAATCCGCTCAAATCAGAAAAGAGAACGACAAGCGTTTTCCGCAAAAAGGCATTCGCACACGGCTTCTTGCCAGACGCTAAAAGAACGGCGCCGCTATGTTGAGTTTTGCCGCTGACGAGAACTTCAACATCCGCGTTATCAATGGGTCCTACGCCGTTTTCCAGCAGCGGATATAGTGCGCCTGCAAGATGCAAACTTGGAAGGAAGGGGCAGATGATCCGACTGTATTGGAGTGGGCGGCTAGCGAAGGGCGTGTTTTGCTGACTCACGATGTCAATACACTGACGCTTTCGCGTACGAACGAGTCGAAAACGGTCTGCCGATGCCGGGCGTGTTTGAAGTCTCTTTGAATGTTTCAGCACCGCTATCGAGGATATTCTGTTGCTAGCAGAGTGCAGCGTCGAAGGCGAGTCCGAAATCCACGCTTATTGCTAATTGCGGCGAGACGCCCATCCAAATACAGGGACGCTATTCTTTAGTTTTGTCGTCGACCGGCCGCCCTCGATATTGACAAGCATTATATCAAGCTTACCCAAGCTGTTCGTTAGTTTGTTCAGCAAGAGTTTCTTGCCATCTGGTGACCACACCACCGCGTAGCCGAATCGCCTGTAATGGAAGAAGCTGCTCTTTGCCTCACTCACAATCTTGCTGCCCGTCCCATCCGGATGCACAAGCATGCACCGCTCGCCCGAATGAGCGAGATACGCAATCCATTCACCGGAAGGAGACCAGGCAGGTGCGCCACCTCCGTCGGCGATTGTGTTCATGTTCCCAGAGTTGATGTCAATAACTGCGAGAAGCGGGACCTTCTCGCCCCTTTGTATGTTGACAGCGAGTTTCTTGCCATCGGGCGACCAGCTGGGTTGGACGGCTGCGATATACTTCATCCGCCTGATCTCTCCCGTTTTAAGCTCCAGGATTGATAACTCCCGTTTATCGCTGCCTCGTGCTTCTCCGGTAAGTGCGATCCTTGAGCCGTCAGGAGAGAATGCCGTAGCCGTCAGCAAGTCGAAGTCGCTGTAGGTTCTCCATTTGTGCTCTGAGGTTGCGTAGATTCCCAGTGCAAATTGCACGAGTCTCCCTCTGCTATCGTCATTCGCAATGACGAATCCCCAAGAGACTAGATCGCCACTTGGTGAAATGCTCGGACGCACGAAATAACCGCTGTTGGCCTTAACATCCACCGGCGGACGCAATAGCTCAGTACCGCCGGGGCCTACCACAGTCAGATCTTCGTACGGTTCGGCGAATAACAGTATCGAATCCGGCACCGAGAAAGTTCGCCTCTCCTGAGCGGATACGGTAGAAATGGAAACTATAAAAACCGCCGACAGGAATACCCATGAATTTTTTTCAAACATAGAAAACCGCGCGCTTAGGTTACGCGTAGCACTTTCCCGCGGCTGATGATAATCCCGGGGCTCGTACTTTCGGTGGGGGCTTCATTCCAACTCCAAATACCTTGTTCACTACGACTTGAGCGTCGACGCTTGATAAGGGAACAATCAAAACGGCAAGTAAGAATCCCCATCGGTTTATTGCAGACATGGGGGACCTCGCGCTTAGGACGAGATGAAAAAGCGCGGCAGGCCACACTTTGCTTCCGGGCTGGCGGACAATTGCCTTCGAGCACTCACTATTCATTCGCTTACACTTTAGCGCAGTTACTTTCCAGCCTACGAAGAACAGTGTGACACTTTGTCTAGTGTCACACTGTCTTGACAAGATTCAGGCACCATCGTTTTGACGAAATCCAGCCTCGGCCGGGCGATGAATTCTCCTCACCAGCCACATGTTATTTTATTGCTCGCTGTCCTGGCCGAGAACGTGGATCAGCTTCCCGCATGGCAACGTTAACGTTTTCACTGTGGCTCTCTGTGCTAACGCATTAGACATGGCGTGCTCCCAATATCGTAGTCGTACCGTAGACTAGTCTGCGGAACCTCGACAACCCTCCTCGCAGACTGGAAAGTCAAACGTTTGGTGATCAAAGGGTATGCCATACTCCCTTCTTTTGCAGCGGTGACTAACTTTACGGGAGGGAGGAGTCTATTCTCCGTTTATGCGAATAACAGAGAGACAACTCTCAAACTATTGATAATCATGCTTTTGGCCTGGCCAGTGAGTGTAATCAGAGTCAGCCTTGTCATATTACGTTTGCAAATCGGCCACATCCGAAATTGCTGCTCCCCTGGAAGTCCTTGAGAACCAGAGACTTCACGCTTCGACTTTCTTCACCACATCCGGCACATCAGTTGCCCATCCCTACCGTATGCATTGTATTGCAAATGATGCATCGACCAAGACTCCGCGGCGCAAGCTAGACCAGGAGTCTGTGATCGAAACGAGCAAGAAAGAAGAAGCTTTGCCTGCCCGCAACGGACACAGATGGCGTCCAATTATCGAGAGCTTCGACGGGTGTGAAGACAAGCTCAAGAGTCTGGTGGTGATGCGGAGAAATTGATTTCGTGGGCTTAGTTGCTGCTCTGCTTTGGACCCTCCTGGATTCGGCGAGGGCATGACTGAGAGCTAAGAAACGCAGCGACGTGGTTGAACTAATTGTGCTTCCACATCAGTGAGCTTTTAGTCACGTCTACCATACGCGAATAATCCCGTAAGCATCCATGCGGGTCAACCTCTCCCGGGCCCATTTTCGTCCCGCCACTGTTGCGCAAGAGGTCCACGAAGATGTTAGAATGTGGGCCGCCGAATCAAAGCAATTTGTTCTAAGGTGTACCCTCAATGGAAGCTGGACGCGAAGCCCCCGACTCGATCGGACTGGACGAACTTGTCGAATCACGATTACATGAGCTCATACTAAGCATTAGGAACGGTTCAGCGCAGGACATAGAACCTGAGTTGAAATCGCTCGCTGAACTCATCGATGCTTACGGTCGCAAAGACGAACTGCTTGCAAACCTACTTGATCCGCTCACAAAATCAGCAGATCGGCAACAGATACACGAAGCGCTCAAATCTCAACACTTGACCATAGCGCGGGACCACGCTGAGCTTGAACGATTACACATTAAATCGCGAAACTTGCTGAAACATTCTATTGAATTGCTCCTCATTGCCCATAAGCAGAACTACAACCGACATAATGGAAATGAATTCTCTCCCGATGGAAATGAATTCTCTCCCGAACTCTGTGGCTTCTGTCGGGGCTTCGGCCGAAGCAAACACACTCGGTGTCCAGCTTGCCAAGGCCGGCGATTCGTACTTGTACACCAACCGCCAATCACGTGCCCGCGCTGCAAGGGAAACGGTAAGGCAGACCCGCACGATCGAGTCACATTCGCCAGGGAATTATGCCTCGTTTGTCGTGGCAAGGGCTGGGCACTAGCCGCTGAATTAGAATTACTCATACAATCCTGATTTCACCAAAAGCCTTTCATCACCCAGGCAGTTTGCAAAAGGACCTCCAGCCACATTACACCTTTCCTGGGAACTGGTTCATTATGCTGCCGATGTCAGTCTGATTTTGCAGCAGACGTTGGGTGGCGGCATCTTTATCCGGCAGGCCGGCCGCTGCGCTTATGATGAACACCCGCGTCCAGGTGATGTGATCTTCCCAAAGCTTGCGCATATCACTGCGAAACGCACACTGCTTATCAGTCGGATCCGCTGCTAATGCCGAATCCGGAGTAAGAGCCCTTGTGAACCCGATACCGCCGGCGACCTATAGCCAACGTGGCAACAAAAATACAATACTATGCGACGAGTCATACCTCCATTCTTGAAAACCGTTCCACGTGTGCTCCGTATCCGCAAACAGTTTGGTCTCAAGGACGCCAGTTTTTGTCCTGGCTCTCTTCCTTAGCGGCGAGCACTTTTGCTAGTAACTCGTGGGCATTCTTTTTTGCGTCCTTTGAGGATTGGCCCATTGCCTTGGCGGCTTGCTCGAAAGTCTTGTTGGTAATGTTCTCAGCTTTGCCCATATCGTTGTTTGGCATTCCACATCCGCAGTTGTAGCACATAACGAAACCTCCTTTTTGCGTCCCGGTTGAAATCTCAAGAAGCGCCCTCGCGCCGCCGTGAGTCTCATTTCTTGCTTTGTATGCGTATTGCAAGCGAACGAATGTTCCCAATTGAGACAGGTTTTCTAGCCCAATTTTCCGAAACATCGTTGTATTTTGAATATGGGCATCTGCCGTGCCGCCAATCGACTCAATAAGAGGGGAGGGCGACGGTGTGTGAACTCTCATGGAGTCCCCCGGTCGAGATTGGACGCCCGCAGTTGAAGTATAAACGGAGGACGAGTGAGCTCAGTTGTGCGGGATATCTTCGTAGCTTACTGGTTTCGCTTCCCAGCTGCCAGGATCGCTCCGTCGGCTTTTATTTATCTTGTCGAAGTGTTCTCTGTTTGAAAAAGGCTTCTACATCTTCCCGTGTCAGCGTTCCAGCAGCGATCTCCAGGAATAGAGTCACTATTTCTTGGTTGGTCGCGTCAAGCACGGAGCCGTTAATTTCAAGAAAGATTTCAGAGATCGCGGCCGCGAGACGCTTGTTTCCATCAACAAATGCATGCGCCTGAGTTAGATGGCAAGCATAAGTTGCGGCACATATGGCGAGGTCGGCGTTTTCATAGTGTTCACGGTTTTCGGAAGCGGCTAACGCCGACACTAACGCGCGCTCGTCACGCAGGCCGGGAGAACCGCCGAACACCTATATAAGTTGTGCGTGAATACGTAGTACTTCCCGCTTTTGAGGGAAGAGAAATGGCAAGGCCTTATTCCACTCCTTTGGCTAGTTCTTCGTATGCACTCTTACGACGCTCAAAGACAGATTTGGTGACATCCTCAATGGTACGCGCACGTTCGGCGTCATCCAGCGGTCGAAGAATGACTGTTCGATCCACTACAGAGACATCCACTTCATCCCCGTCGCCGATTCCCATCGCATCCAGTAGTTCCTGCGGTAGAGGTAGGTTCCATGAGTTCTCAGATACGGTTATACGCTTGCGTGACATGACAAAACTTCTTGCACGAGATTGTAGATTCAGGTGCGCGGAAAACCAAGTGTTCGTGTTAAACCACTCGTGATGAGTTGTCCTCTGTCATCTGATCATTTTTATGTTGGACATTGCTAAAGACCAGCACATGCGAAATCAAATATAAAGAAATGCTCGTCAAAGCTTGTATGCCTTCTTCGCAAGCCTGTAAGCCAAGTCCAAAGCCATTTCATCAGCATCTGTCCTGTCCACGATTCCTCTCAGGACAAGCCCAGCTATCCAATCCGCATCTACACGCCTTGCCAAATCATGTCGCGCCGGGATCGAAGGAAATGCTCGCGTGTCATCATTAAATCCTGCAGTGTTGTAGATTCCCGCCGTCTCCATCACCAGATCGCGATAACGACGCATCCCATTAATGCTGTCGTTGAACCACCACGGCGGACCAAGCTTCACCGCCGGATAGTGCCCAGCAAGCGGAGCAAGCTCACGAGCATAAGTCGATTCGTCAAGCGTGAACAAGATCAGCGTTAGACGCGCATCATTTCCGTATTTGTTAAGCAGCGGCGCCAGATTGCGAGTAAATTCATGCGGGATCGGAATGTCCGCTCCCTTGTCCGCTCCGAACCGCTCGTAAATGGCCCGATTGTGATTTCGATACGATCCAACATGAAGCTGCATCACCAGCCCATCCTCGATACTCATCCGAGCGTTCTCCATCAAAAGGTACCCGGTAAAACGCCTCGCATCGTCTTCACCAGCCGTTCCTTCCAGCGCACTGTGCAAGATCCGATCAGCCTCAGTCTCAGACAACTCGGCGGTGTACGGAGTCAGCGCAGCATGATCTGTCGCCGTTGCGCCCATCTCTCTGAAGTACGCTCGGCGCTGCTCGAGGGCTGAGATCAGGCGGCTCGTACTGTTGATCTCAAAACCGCACACTTCGCTGAGTCGGTCAATCTGTTCGCGCCAATCGGGACGATCGATGTTGACCACTCCGTCCGGCCTAAAAGTCGGTACGACTCGTCCTTTCCAACCCGACTCGCGAATCGAGCGATGATCATGGAGGCGATCGCTTGCCGCGTCAGTTGTCGCCAGCACCTCAATATTGAAACGCTCGAACAGGCGACGCGGCCGGAACTCGGGTTTGGTCAGCTGGTCGGCTATGTGATCGTAGATGCTCTGGGAGGTTTCACTCGTGAGTTTCTCATCGACACCGAAAACCGAATGAAGCTCCTGAGTCAACCACGTACCTGTCGGGGTTCCTCGAAATAGATGAAAGTTGTCGGCAAAGATCTGCCAGATTGCGCGGTGATCAGTTTCGACTACCGCGCCGTCAACTGTCGGTATGCCGAGCCGCTCCAGACTGATTCCTTGTGAATAGAGCATCCGGAAGATGTAATGATCAGGAATCAAAAACAGATCGGTCGGTGTACCCAGATTGAAGTCGGGATCGGCGAAGGTACGAGGGTCGACATGACCGTGCGGACAAACCAGGGGAAGATGCTCGGTTGAAGCATAAAGCTCGCGAGCAATCTGTTTTTGTTGCGGATCTGAGCTAAAGTAGCGATCCGGCTGCAAGGTGCTTCTGGAAGGTTTTGCCATTTTGATTCCTCATACCCTTGTTGGACCGGCGAGATGTCCACTTGTTCCTTATACTTTTGTCCTTACATTGAGATCGACTGCAACTCCATTGCGCGCCGAATGGTACATAGCATTCACGAGCTGCACGCTGCGTGTTGCTTCCTCACCACTACAAAGCGGTGCTCGATCGCAATCAATTGCCTGTACGAAATCCTCGATGATCGCCCGATGCCCCTTTGTATTCGACACAACTGGTGAGACCGCGCGTTCGTCATTTATCTTCGGTTCACTACTCATCTCCCGCAAAGCGCAGAGTCCCGCGATCGGCTCACGTAAATTGACCGACTTTATTTTGTCGTCCTCGATGGTGATGGTTCCTTGCGACCAGGTCATATCAATGCGCCGAGAGAAACCGGGATACGCTGATGTTGCCACTTCCAGGTTCCCGATCGCCCCGCTGGAAAACTGAAACGATGCAACCAGAGTGTCCTCGACCTCGATGTGGTGCAAAGCAGTGATCGCCCGAGACCAGACGCTGGAAACATCGCCACAGAGCCAGAGCAACAGATCGACCGTGTGTATTCCTTGGTTCATCAGAGCACCGCCGCCATCGAGGGCTCGCGTACCTCGCCAGCGCGAGTTCTCGTAATACTCCGGCGGCCGGTACCACCTCACCGAAGCAGACATCAATATCGGCGAACCGAGCACGCCTGAGTCGATCACACTCTTCAGCTTCTGCAGGTCTGGTGCTACACGGTCCTGAAAGAACACGCCCAGCTTGACGCCGGCAATCTCGCAGGCTTCGATCAGCTGCTCTGCGCGCTCGACGTCGATATCGATTGGTTTTTCGACGAGCACGTGAAGGCCACGCTTTGCCGCAGCGATGCCCTGTTCGGCGTGCAGTCCGGATGGTGAACCGATCAGAACGGCATCCATCGGGCGGTGATCGAGGAATTTATCCGGGTCCTGATAGACCGCGGCGCCCGCTTCAACTGCTAATTGACGCGCTTTTTCAAGATTCTGTCCACAGACGGCAGCCACCTTCACACCATCGATTTCTCCCGCAGCGCGCAAGTGGGTTCGACTGATGTTGCCACCGCCTAAGATTCCGAGATGTTTTTCCATTTACCAACTATGCATCGTGCCATCCAACTTTCGGTTCACCGGAAGATAAGCTCGATCATACGGATGGGTCGCCGCCAGCTCCTCATCAATATCCACACCCAACCCGGGAGCATCGCCCGGATGCATCATCCCATCCGCAAACGTGTAATGGTGAGGAAATACGCGATCCGTTTCTTCGGAATGACGCATGTATTCCTGAATACCGAAATTGTGAACGCTGAGATCAAAGTGCAATGCGGCAGCCAGGCACACCGGGCTCAAATCTGTAGCGCCGTGTGATCCCGTGAGCACGTTGTACAACTCAGCAAGGTTCGCAATCTTTCGTAAGTGGCTGATACCGCCCGAGTGAACCACCGCGGTTCGAATGTAGTCGATAAGCTGTTCGCGTATCAGCTGATGGCAATCGAATATTGTATTGAAAACTTCACCAACCGCTAACGGAGTAGTCGTATGTTGTCGAATCAACCGAAATGCTTCCTGCATCTCTGCCGGAACCGCGTCCTCGAGCCAGAACAAATGATAAGGTTCCAGACTCTTGCCCAATCGCGCCGCTTCTATGGGACTCAGCCGGTGATGTACATCGTGAAGCAGGTGCAAGGTTGGGCCAAACTCCGCCCGCAATCGCTTGAACAATTCGGGAACGGAGTTAAGGTACAGCTCGCTGCTCCATACATTCTCCGGAGGCAGACCCTTCTCGGCAGGTTCGTAATACATTTGCCCGCGGCCGACTCCGTAAGTACCGGTGAGTCCCGGAATGCCGCATTGCGCGCGCACTGCCTTGTAACCAAGCTCAATGTAGTGCGAGACCGCAGCTACAGTCTGGTCGATATCGTCTCCGTTGGCGTGACCATAGACGAGGATTGCTTCGCGAGAAGCTCCTCCGAGAAGCTGATATACAGGAGTATTGAGAGACTTGCCTCTGATGTCCCACAGCGCTGTATCCACGGCGCCAATGGCCGCCATCGTCACTGGACCTCGCCGCCAATATGCGCCTTTGTAGAGATACTGCCAGGTGTCCTCGATCCGCCGGGCGTCTCGGCCGATCAGGAGAGGAATGACGTGGTCTCTGAGATAACTGACGACCGCCAGCTCTCTCCCGTTTAAGGTCGCGTCACCAAGGCCGTAGATTCCGTCCTCAGTTATGAGTTTGAGCGTTACGAAATTGCGGTCAGGACAACATACAATCACTCTTGCGTCGACAATCTTCATTTACAAGTTTCTCCAAAGGTAAGACCAATTTGCCGCCGCAAATAATACCACATGGTTGTCAATGAGGGGTGCCCAGTGACGAGTGACAAGTGACGAGTGCCGAGTGATGAGTGACGAGTAATGGATGCCGAGTGACCTGAACCTGAATAATATCATTGGGCCGATTTTGCGGATCACTCGTCACTCATTACTGATCACTCGTCACTTGTCACTTGTCACTCATCACTCTTCACTCGTCACTAGTCACTCATCACTCTTCACCGCTTCAACTTGATATCCTGAGTGCAGCGCAGGACCCCTTGATCGTCTTTATCTAATCGTCTCAGTGAAAAACCGCTCCACTCTTTAGCCGCTTCCGAGCGAACTCGATCGTCGAGATTAGGATCACCTTCAAAAACGATCTCAAATATCCGTTCACTGAAACCTGGAGCATTCACCACATAATGGATATGAGCGGGAATCCGATTGTTCGGGTACGGGCCCGGTTTTATTGTGTTGAATTCATAACCGCCTTTCGAGTCCGTTCGCATATAACCGCGCAGCCGTGGATTGCGGTTGTCGTTTGTTCCTGGCGTGTAATAGCCCTTCGCATCCGTGTGGTAGACGTAAACCGAAGCTCCCGGGATCGGGGTAACACCATCAGTGGCGAAGACCTGCCCGGTAACAATCAGTCGTTCGCCGGGCTCGTCTCTGGTGGTGATGAGCACTCGGGCCGGAGCATTCTTGTCAGCTACGGTTGGAACTTGTGCCGAGACTGGCAAAGCGATAAGAGCGAGCCAGAGACAGATCTTTTTCATATTTACCTCTCTTTGGGATTTGGTTTCTGCCGCCTCGCAGATGAATTTATGACTAATTCATGATGAGAGCGAGTTGTGATGAGTGATACGTGATTCGTGACGAGTGACACGTGAGTCGTGATGAGTGAATCAGTGATGAGTGAGGGTGATGAGTGATAGTGACTCGCATAAATGACCAATGACAAATTCAGGTTTTGCTAACTCATCACTGGTCACTCATCAGGCGTCACTCGCCAAGCTACATCTCGGACAATCCCTCAAACGAGCCCTTCAGCGCCGGGTAAATCGCTCGGTACTCCTTGTGCACCTTCGAGTACAGCGGCACCTTGTTCATATCAGGCGAGACCCGGTCAACAATCCTCACTAGATTGGAGCACGCCCTTTCAACGTTCGGCCATTCTCCGGCACCCACTCCAGCCAGGATCGCCGCTCCATACGCCGCTCCCTCCATCGTATTCACCATTGCAAGCTCTGCATCGAGCACATCCGCGAGAATTTGCCGCCACAATGCACTCTTCGCGCCGCCCCCGGAAACCCTGACCTGTTCAATCGAACCAAGTCCGGCGCTTCTTAACAATTCAAAACAGTCCCTGAGCCCAAACGCCACGCCCTCAATAACCGAACGCGTCAGATGGCCTCTGGAGTGCCGAACAGTCAAGCCGATCCACGCTCCGCGAGCAAGCGGGTCAGGATACGGCGTGCGCTCGCCGCTAAGATACGGCAGAAAAACCAACCCCTCGCTTCCAGAAGGAACGGTCTCTGCCTCCAGCATCAGATCCTCAAAACTTGATGCAGGCGCAACCGTCTCTCGATACCACTGCAAGCTTCCCGCGGCGCTGAGCATCACGCCCATCAAATGCCATCGATCAGGCGCCGCGTGACAAAAGGCGTGTAATCGCCCTTCCGGTTCGATCAAACATGAATCAGTTGACGCAAACACTACGCCTGATGTTCCAAGCGTGAGCGCTACGATGCCTGGCCGCACGGCGCCGACGCCCACAGCCTGCGCTGCCTGATCTCCTCCGCCGGCCACCACCGGAGTGCCGGCAAGTAAGCCGGTCGCATCCGCTGCCTCAGCACTAATCTCACCGGTGACTTGCGGCCCCTCGAATGTCTTTGGCATCCAATCTCGAGGGATTGCAAGCGCATCAAGAATCTCATTCGACCAATCGCGCTTTTTCAAGTCGAATAGCATCGTGCCCGATCCATCCGCTTTGTCCATCGCAAGCGAACCAGTGAGCCTCAACCTGACATAGTCTTTTGGCAGCAACACGTGTCGAGCTCGAGAAAAGATCTCGGGCTCGTGGTTCTTTACCCAAACGATCTTCGGCGCAGTGAACCCTGTCAGGGCTTCGTTGCCAGTGACTTCTATTAACCTTTTTCTGCCTATTCTTGTTCGAATTTGATCGCATTCATCGCCACAGCGCTGATCATTCCAGAGGATTGCGGGTCTGAGGACTCGCTTGCTCTCATCCAAAAGAACCAAACCGTGCATTTGTCCGGTCAATCCGATCGCCGAGATCGATTCGCCGGTCACACCGGCTTCAGTCAGGCTTTCGCGAATGCTCGCCACGACGGCTTGCCACCAGGCTGCAGGATCCTGCTCAGACCATAACGGACGGGGATTGGATATAACGTGGGGTTTTACTGAGCAGCTGACAACATCACCTGCTCGGTTGATGAGCAGTGCCTTCGAAGCGGTAGTCGAAACATCTATGCCGAGATACAAGCTCATGAATCACTCGCATCATCTCACGCCGAGAAGGATATCGATGGTCAGTTGATCAAGACGTTCGTATTTCAATCCCTTCGAGGCAAGACGCTCGCGATCAAAGGTGCGCCCCTTTAGGTTTGCTACATTATCTTTTGAGTAGCCGCCGGGCGCCGTGGCATGTGAGTTCCACTCATCTGCCTCTGCGAGCAAGGCCTTAATCTCAGGATCCGCGTTCCAACGAGCGGCTTTGTCCTTCAGAATCAAATACGTTCTCATGCAACCGCGCGCGAAGTCTTTGACGCCTTCGTAATCTTCAGTGCGGTACGCGTGCGCATCAAAATGGCGAGAGCCGTCGTACCCAACATCTTCAAGAAACTTGACCAACCAGAATGCGGCGCGCGGGTTGGCTGAACCGAATCGCAGATCCTGATCGTAACGGCCCGGAATCTGATCGTTCAGATCGATATGAAAGAGCTTACCCGCCTCCCAGGCTTGTGCGACCGAGTGAGTCATGTTCAGACCGGCCATGTGCTCATGAGCTACTTCGGGATTGACGCCAACTATGTCTGAATGATCCAGAGTTCCTATGAACGCCAGGTATGCGCCAGTCGTTGGGAAGTAAATATCTGCGCGAGGTTCATTCGGTTTAGCTTCCAGGGCAAAGCGGTAGTTGTAGCGTTGATCTATGGAATATTCGCATAGGTAATTCACCGCTTCGCGTAGACGCTTGATCCCCTCATCGGCGCGACGGCAGGCATCGGTCTCAACACCTTCACGCCCACCCCAAAGCACAAAGACCTTTGCTCCAAGTTCGGCTCCGATGTCCATCGCCTGCAGGGTCTTTTGAAGCGCGTAAGCTCGGATGCTGGGATCGTTCGCGGTGAACGCGCCATCCCGAAAGACTGGATCGAAGAACAGGTTTACGGTCGCCATCGGGACCTTCAGCCCGGCAGTCTCGCAGGCTTGCTTGAAGGTGCGCACGATCTGACCGCGATCAGCCGGTGTTGCATCGATCGGCACCAGATCGTTGTCGTGTAAGTTGACGCCCATCGCGCCAACTTCAGCAAGAAGATGGACCAGTTCAACTGGCGGCATCGACGGGCGCACTGCGTCTCCGAACGGGTCGCGTCCTCGATTTCCGACCGTCCATAATCCGAAGGTGAATTTGTGTTCAGGTAGCGGCGTGTATTTGTCGGTTGGCATCTCAATTTCCCCCGATTCCGAAGCGATATTCTACGATACGTAGAAAACATGTCTAACAATGGCTCAGGCGAGTTCGGGATCGATCCCAGGCGCGAACCATTTTACCGAATCGCGCGCAAGGTAACCATTGAGTTGTAGCGCATTCAAATTCTATGTGTCCCTCGGTTTTTCAGACAGGTAGTGTGGTTCCTTGACTTGTCTTTGATTCCTAAGGTACTACCTAGTTGATTTGCTCTTAGTTCGTTACGTTCGCAGGCAATAAATCGCGCAAAGGCAATCCAGCGGAGGGACGCAAGTGAAGCGATTGCAGATCGCATTTGCTGCGGCAACGGTAGCGCTACTGTACCTGTCAGCGCGAGGACTAAATAACACCTTGTATATGCCAGTGATCGAGAAAACGCCGTTTGGAAAGACGACGTCCGGGGAGGCGGTGGACCTTTACACGCTGAAAAATGCGTCAAATGCTCGAGTACAGATAATGACATACGGCGGCACGGTGGTTTCGCTGCAAGTTCCTGATCGTGACGGCATGCTCGGCGATATTGTTCTGGGCTACGACGTGCTCGACGGGTATCTAAAGAATAGCCCGTACTTCGGATCGATAGTAGGTAGATACGGCAATCGGATCGGCAAAGGACGCTTTTCGCTCGATGGCAAACAGTACCAGCTTCCAAAGAATAACGGGGAAAATACTTTACACGGCGGAATCAAAGGCTTCGACAAAGTGGTGTGGAAAGCAACCGAGGACAGGTCAACAGACGGGGCTGCCCTCTCACTAACATATTTGAGCAAGGACGGCGAAGAGGGATTCCCTGGGAATCTGTCTGTTAAAGTTGTTTACACCCTTACCAATAACAACGAGCTCAGGATCGAGTACTCAGCAGCAACCGATAAGACGACCGTAGTCAACCTTACTCATCATTCATATTTCAACCTCGCCGGCGAGGGCAACATTTTGCAGCATGAATTGATGATCAATGCGGAGCAGTTTACTCCGGTTGACGCTGGACTGATTCCGACTGGCGAGCTGCGAAACGTCAAAGGCACTCCAATGGACTTCACTAAGCCTACCGCCATTGGGGCGCGCATTGACCAGCAGGATGAGCAATTGATTCTCGGCAAGGGCTACGATCACAACTGGGTTCTCAAAAACAACGCCGGCAAGCTTTCATTAGCCGCTCGAGTTTATGAGCCGCGCTCTGGCCGGGTGATGGAGGTCTCAACTACCGAACCCGGACTACAGTTCTACAGCGGCAATTTCCTTGACGGCAGCATCACCGGGAAAGGCGGTCAGGTTTACCAACAACGCTCTGGATTCTGTTTGGAGACCCAGCACTTCCCGGATTCACCGAACAAGCCCCGTTTCCCCTCAACTGTCTTAAAGCCGGGACAACAATACACAAGCACCACTATCTACAAATTTTCCGCACAGAAGTGATCGAATGGCTCGGTTATGACCTGGGAACAGCGATGGCATCCTCTACGCGAAGAGTGGGTCGTCGTCGCAGCCCATCGACAGGACCGGCCCTGGATCGGCGAGACCATCGATCCAGGTCCGTCGGCCCTCCCCGTTTACTTGCCGGATTGCTATTTTTGTCCCGGAAATATTCGAATCAGCGGTGCACGTAATGAGAATTACACCGGCACATTTGTCTTCGATAATGATCATCCGTGCGTCGGCGCCGATGCGACGAGCCAACTCGAAACTCCGGCAGGAATATTTAAGAACTCTGCAGCAAGCGGCGTCGCGAGAATAGTCTGCTATAGCCCGCGTCACAACCTGACGCTGGCCGAACTTGATTTACCGGAAATTGAAAGGCTATTGACGGTATGGCAGGAACAGTACGTTGAGCTTGGTAATCGTAACGGAATCAATCACGTTCTGATTTTTGAAAACAAGGGGGATGTGGTGGGCGTCTCGAATCCGCATCCGCATTGTCAGATCTATGCAACCAACTTCATCTTCAAAACAATTGAGATTGAGGCTCGTGTATCCGAAAAGCATTTTACCGGGACCGGTCGGGTGCTGTTTCAGGATATCATTGCGGCGGAGCTTGAAGATGGTCGTCGCATCATATTTGAAAACGAGACTGCGATTGCGTTTCTTCCTTATTTTGCTCGCTATGCTTACGAAACGTATGTTGCGCCAAGACGGTCACACGCAAGTATTGCGACGATGACAGCGGACGAAATCAAGGGCTTTGCGGAAGCAATAAAGAACCTACTGGTAAGGCTCGATAATCTATGGCGAATGTCATTCCCATACGTGCTGGCGTTGCATCAGGCGCCTACGGACGGGGTCAGCTATGATGGGTTTCATTTTCATATCGAAATCCACCCGCCATTGAGACGGCCGAACCTGCTCAAGTACCTTGCGGGCCCCGAGATCGGCGGAGGGAACTTTTTGAGCGATACGGCTCCTGAGGAAAAGGCAGCAGAACTGAGATCACAATCGGATACTCATTACAAAACAGTGATGAGTGACGAGGGATGAGTGACGAGGGATGAGTGACAAATGACGAGCGACGATACAAAACTATGATGAGTAACAAGTGATGAGTAACGAGTGTCACTTGTCACTTATCACTCGTCACTAGGACAGGTGATGCGAGAAACGGACATCAATAATCTGCTCGGACCATTACGCAAGGTCCACGAGCAGGTTCGTGACGCAGTGCTTTCTTCATGCGAACGGTCTGCGCTTGAAGCACTCTCGCGCGTCGATGACGATGACAGCAGCGGTGATACTCTCTATGCGATCGATCGAATCAGTGAGAACGCACTGATAGGCTTGTTTGAGAGCGAGATCGCTTCGATCGCCCCGGTTGTTCTTATCGGGGAGGGCTTGCCCGACGGCCAGGTTGTCTTACCATCAGGCACAAAAGAAGACGACGCTCTTTGGCGAATCATAGTCGATCCTATTGATGGAACCCGGGAGATCATGTATCAGAAGCGAAGCGCGTGGGTTCTCACCGGCGTCGCTCCGAACCGAGGCCCGGAAACGAACCTGCAGGACATCGTGCTTGCGTTGCAAACCGAGATACCAACCCTCAAGCAACACCTCTCTGACTCGCTTTGGGCGTTTCGCCGATCGGGCGTGCACGCCGAACGATACGATCGAATCAGTGTCGAACGACGTTCAATAAAATTGAAGCCTTCCACAGCCAACAGCATAAGTCACGGCTTTTCGATGGTTTCTCGCTTCTTTCCTGGCGCGCGAGAAGAACTTGCTGCGATCGACGAAGAGATAGTCCGCAATGCATTGGGTGAAGTACAACCTGGGAAGGCCCACTGCTTTGAAGATCAATATTTATCGACCGGAGGTCAGTTGTACGAGCTGATCGCCGGACACGATCGATTCATAGCTGATTTGCGGCCGCTCATGGAACCTTTATTGAACCGTCGAGGACTCGCGCTCGGCATATGTTGTCACCCTTATGATATATGCACTGAGCTCATCGCCCGAGAAGCGGGCGTAATCGTAACGGACGCGCATGGGGAACTGCTTCAAGTGCCGCTTGATGTAAACACCAATGTTGCATGGGCCGGTTACGCAAATAGGGACATTCAACGGGAGATTGAGCCCTTGTTGCAGCGAGCGCTCGCTGGTCGCGGCCTATGAGAAAAGAACTCGGCATATTCATTCTCCTGATTGTATTGTGCGTAATCGTCTCTATCCTGAATCCGCGCTTCCTGGCTGGCGCCAACCTGCAAAATATGGCGCGATTGATCGGCGCTTACGGGATATTCAGCATTGGTATCGGAATAGTTATCGTTACCGGCGGCATAGATCTGTCGGTCGGATCGGTTTTCGCGCTGCTGGGAGTGTTGCTATCGATGATCCTCACCGAATGGGGTTGGGCAGCAGTGCCGGCGGTGATCGTAGTCGTTTCGATTGGGCTTGGTCTCGGCTTCCTGCATGGTTTGTTAATCACACGATTAAACCTCCAGCCGTTCATCGTCACACTCTGCGGATTGCTTTTCTACCGCGGGCTCGCCCGATTCATCGCAAAGGACGAGACCAAGGGCTTTGGCAGCGCAGCTGGATTCGAGAATCTACGCGACTTAGCTACTGGAAGCCTGGCCGGCATTCCGACTCCGTTTGTCCTCATGGCAATCATCAGCGTGGCGATGTGGGTTTTGCTGCATCGTTCAGTATATGGTCGCTACTTATTTGCGGTAGGTCGCAACGAAGAGGCGGCGCGATATTCGGGCATAAACTCTCGGTCGATCATCAATGTTGCTTATGTTATTTCAGGCGGGCTGGCGGGATTGGCGGCGATCATCTTTGCATTCTATACAAATTCGATATCGCCCTCATCACACGGCAACTTCTTTGAGCTATACGGGATTGCTGCAGCGGTTCTTGGAGGTTGCAGCCTGCGAGGCGGAGAGGGATCTATAGTTGGAATCCTGATAGGAGTCGCGCTTCTTCAGGTTTTGCAAAACCTGGTTAATCTACTTGGCGTCCCGTCGTCGCTTAACTTCGCGGTGATGGGTGCGGTGATTCTCCTGGGCGTCGCCGGCGATCAGATACTTAAAAGACGCAGGGCAAGAAAGCGTGTTGTGACCACAGAAGCAGAGACAGTGATTCAAGGTGAAACATCGCGCTCTGCTTAGAAGAGAGACGTGCGAAAAAGAGACGTTCGTAGTTCGGCCTTCAGGCGGAAGTTTGTAATTTTCGCGAACATCAACAGACGAACTTCCGCCTGAGGCCGAACTACGAACGCTTAAAACAATTTCGTGGGTGAATGGGATTTTTCACAAGGTCTTATAATCAATGCATCAAATCCCGCATCACATCTCGCAACTTTCGGAGGATGCTGTCCCCTTTGTGAAGAAGATAAATGCGCTAAGGAACCATCCAAGATCCCAAGTTCGGGATTTCTTTGATCCAGGAGAGAGCATCTTCGTAACTCGCGCGCCGGGCAGACTTGATGTAATGGGCGGCATCGCCGATTACTCCGGTTCGCTGGTTCTGGAGCTTCCTATCAGCGAGGCGATATTTGCTGCGTTGCAGCTCGATTCGTCCAGGACCATAACAGTTATTACTTTGTCCGAACACGTCGGCCACGAGATGTTATTCCAGATGCCGTTTGAACAATTTGAGGATGACGGCAGACCGGTCAGCTACGAACTCGCTCGCAGAACGTTTAACCAGTGTCCGTCGAGAGCCTGGGCAGCGTACGTTGCTGGGGTCTTTCTGGTGTTGATGCGCGAACGAGGGGTTGTATTTGAAAAAGGCGCTCGCATACTTATTGACTCGAACGTACCTGAAGGGAAAGGCGTCAGCTCATCCGCCGCGCTCGAAGTGGCCACGATGAGTGCGGTCGCGGCGGGCTTCGAGATTCTACTGGATTCTGTCGAGCTTGCTTCCCTCTGCCAGAAGGTTGAGAACCTGGTTGTTGGCGCGCCCTGCGGAATAATGGATCAAATAACCGTGTCCTGCGGCGAGCGAGGTCATCTGCTAGCTTTGCTTTGTCAACCAGCGAACTTAATAAATATGATCTCGATACCAGGTAACCTGGAGGTCTGGGGGCTGGACTCGGGTGTGCGGCACTCTGTTAGCGGAAATCCTTACGGAGATGTGCGCGCAGCGGCTTTTATGGGCTATCGGATGATAGCCGAGATCGACGGGCTGAGCGTCAGTGAGAATGCTACCGAAGGTTCGGTTCGGGTAGAAGATCAACCGCGACGCGGATATCTGGCAAATGTTTCGCCTGAGGAATTTGAGAACAGCTATGCGAATCATTTGCCGGAACGAATGAGCGGTGCGGAGTTTCTGTCCCGCTACAAGGGGATAACAGATCCAGTATCGCGAATTGACCCTGGCCGCGATTATTCCGTGAAAGCATCGACTGCTCATCCAATCTTTGAGAACTCACGCGTAAGGCGATTCTCGGATCTGATGGCGCAAAGGCCGTCGTCAGACCGCTTGGAGTTAATGGGAGAGTTGATGTATCAATCGCACGCAAGCTACTCCGCTTGCGGCCTGGGCTCGGAAGCCACCGACCTTTTAGTGGAACTAGTGCGCGAGGCTGGTTCGCGTCGGGGACTCTACGGAGCCAGGATCACCGGCGGCGGCAGCGGAGGCACGGTAGCAGTGCTCGGAGAATGCGAAGCTGTGGCCGCGATCAACGGCATTGTGGAGCGCTACGAACAAAAGACCGGCTACCGCCCGTATGTTTTTTCGGGTTCATCACCGGGCAGCGCTGCATTTGGAGTTTTGAAGTTAACGCCCGAGTAGTAGTTCATTACTTTGCGTCTCGGCGGCGCTGCGGCTTTGCGTTTATCGATGGCATCGCGGTTCGATAAGATTCACCAGGATCAGCAAACTCAGATCCCGCTTTGGCGTTTAGCGATCGCCGGTCGATAACATTCACCAGGATCAGCAAACTTAAAGTCCGCCAACAAAACGCGGGATTTCTAACTTTCCAGGAGGAAAGATGCGCCCTTTTCGACTGATACTCCCCTGCCTTCTAGCATTCACCACCCTTACCTCATTTTCGTGTTCCCCTGCTGGCAACTCATCTCATAAGCTGAAACTCGCTTTCGTAACAAACAATGCCGCGGACTTCTGGACGATTGCCCGAAGAGGCTGCGAACAGGCTGACGCTGAGCTCGACAACGTAGAAGTGGAGTTCAAGATTTCGTCCGACTCAACCGCAGCCGAGCAGCGCCGCATTGTCGACGATCTGATGGCAAAGGGTGTCGACGGCATTGCCATCAGTCCGGTCGACCCGACTAATCAAACACAGATGATCAACGATCTTGCGAAACAGATTCTGATCATCACTCAGGACAGCGATGCGCCGGCGAGCGATCGCGCTTGTTACCTGGGAACGAATAATCGAGCCGCGGGAAATCAGGCGGGGGAGTTGATCAAACAGGCGTTGCCCCAGGGCGGCAAGATCATGGTATTCGTCGGCAAAATGGATGCAGAGAACGCGCAGGCCCGATTCAAGGGCATTCAGGATGTGCTGCAGGGATCAAACGTTCAAATATTGGACGTGCGTACAGACGATACAGATACAGTGCGGGCAAAAGCGAATGCCGCTGACACTCTTGTGAAGTATTCCGACATTGCAGCACTCGTCGGCCTCTGGAATTACAACGGGCCCGCGATCTTGAACGCAGTAAAGGATGCCGGCAAGGTCGGACAGGTCAAGATCGTCTGTTTCGATGAAGACGACGCAACTCTTGCGGGTGTAAAAGAAGGATCAATCTTCGCGACAGTAGTTCAGCAACCGTATGAGTTTGGCTATCAATCCGTACAGTTGATGGCAAAAGTTCTTGGAGGCGATCGCTCGATGATTCCTGCGGACAAGCTGAAGATTATCCCGACGCTCGTGATCAAAAAGGACAACGTTGAAGAGTTTACGAAGAAGATAAACCAATTGCGGGGTAGAAACTGATGGGGCGTCATCTGTGTAGTCTGCGGATGGTCGACACAACAGGTCTGCAAAGTGCGAACAACGTTATCCGCAGATTGCGCAGATTACAGAGATGACAAACTGACGAATTTATTTGGCAATGACCATCCCGCTCGTAAGAATGTCATCAATCAGCAAGCGTTTTCCCGGCGTGGTTGCACTTGACTGCGTCGACCTCGATGTCTATCCCGGAGAAATCGTCGCGTTAGCCGGCGAGAACGGCGCCGGCAAATCAACCCTCATGAACATCCTCGGCGGCATCCATCAACCCGATTCCGGCACTCTTCGAATAGACGGCGCCGAGACCGCCATTCACTCTGTTTCCGATGCCATCCGCAAAGGCATCGGGTTTATTCACCAGGAACTCAACATCCTCGATAACCTCGATGTGGCTGAGAATGTCTTCCTAGGTCGCGAGCCGGTCTGGGCTGGCCCATTGAAACTCGTAGACCGAAAACAGATGCACTCGCAAGCCGATCAATATCTCGCTCGTATGGGTCTCGCCATCTCGAGCCGCACACCAGCCAGCGAGCTGTCGATAGCACAACAGCAAATGGTTGAAATCGCAAAAGCGATTTCACTCGACGCGCGGATCATGATTATGGACGAGCCGACTTCGTGTCTTACATTGACCGAAACCGCGCGCTTGTTCGATGTCATAAACGAATTGAAAGCACAGGGAGTGAGCATTATCTACATCTCACATCGCCTGCGAGAGATAACCGTCCTTGCGGATAGAGTGGTAGTGCTGCGCGATGGACGCAATTCAGGGACGCTCAGCGGAGATCAAATAACCCACGACCGCATCGTGAGCCTGATGGTTGGACGCGATCTAAGCAGGTTCTATGATCATAAGCAGCCCGAAGTCGATCGCGATTACTTGCGAATTCTGGATATCCAGACCGGCAGGTACCCTGGACATAAAACCAACCTCAGCGTGGGACGCGGCGAGATACTGGGTCTCGCAGGATTAGTCGGGTCCGGGCGCTCGGAGCTGGCGCTGGCTATATTCGGTGTAGACCCTGCAAAGAGCGGTAGCGTTTCTCTTGACGGCAAAACCCTGACAATTCAATCGCCGCGCGACGCCATCGCAAATGGAATATATTTGGTGTCAGAAGATCGCCGAAAAACCGGGCTCGTACTCGAGATGTCCATTCGAGAGAACATCACTTTGCCCTCAGTGTTTTCATATGCATCAGGAGGCTTGATCGATCGGAATGCCGAGCGACGCGTGGCGGTTGATTCCTGTAAGACGATGAACATCAAGGCACCATCGATCGAGTCAAAGACAACTAACTTGAGCGGTGGGAATCAACAGAAGGTCGTGCTCGCGAAATGGTTGTCGCTTAGTCCAAAAGTTCTTATCTTCGATGAACCGACCAGAGGAATAGACGTTGGCGCGAAGTCAGAAATCTATCAGTTGATGCGGCGGCTTGCTCAGAGCGGGGTCGCGGTAATCATGATCAGCAGCGATCTTGAAGAAATACTGGCGGAAAGCGATCGCGTTGCAGTTATGCACGAGGGAGCAATCGCAGGGGTGCTCGAACGCAATGAATGCAGCGAAGAAGCAATAATGCGACTGGCAGTTGGGCAGAAGATAAACTGATCGATAAAATCTTCCAATATCGAGGAGTCCAACCGGGAAACTCTGCGAACCTCCGCGAACTCTGCGAACCTCCGCGAACTCAGCGTCTCTTCGGTGATGCCTGGATTCATTTTGGGACTGACCGCTGAGGCGCTTTTGCAAACAGGCTTCGCAACTCAGCTTTGAGTGGAGGAATAAATGAAACTGACAACACGAAGGCGTTTCATCGCGACCGCAGCAGCCTCGTTCACCGCACCGTTTTTGCCGCGAATCAAGTCGATTGGCCTGAGAAAGGCATTAAGCTAATCCAGGAAAGAAGGTTCCCGGAAACCGATTCGTCTACATCTTACGATTTGATGAAAATAGGACCTATGGGCCTAATAGGTCCTATTGGTCCTATAAATCTGCTGCCTTAAAACTTAGATCGTCCAGCATCTGTTTCTTTACTTTGAACACTTCGTTACGGCCCTTTACACTCACGTAAGCATTCTCACCATCCGCTGAAGAAACCTTTACTTCGACTACCTTCCCGTCCTTGTAAGTCAGCTTAGCTTCGACAGCCGGTTTCGCAAGCTTCGATCGCACATCCCCCGAGGGCGATTCCACGATCTCTTCGGCTTTTGTCTCGAAAGGATTTACCACCTTGAATGCCGGAGCGTCCTTGTCCTTTTTGTCGGCGGGCTCCTTGATCAGCCACTTGTCGCCGCTCTTTTCCGCTGTCAGTTTCAGATTTGGGTTCTTTATTTCAATCCTGGAGAGATTGTCCTTGTCCAGCTTGAACATCTCTTTATTGCGAAGCTCAGCTGGCTTGAGGTTCAACTTATCGTAAAGCGAAGAGCTGATCTTGAAGATCTGCGCGCGCGTCGATGCCTTTGCATAATGATTGTCATCTTTGACGCCGGCCGAGATCGTCCTCTCCGAACCATCGTTGAGTTGCGCAGTCAACGTGATTTTCGGCTTGTCGAGTCCGTACTTTGTGAGATCGTCGGCAGACTCCGAAACAAATTCCTCTGCTTCAGCTGAAGTAACCTCGCTCAAAAACGAGTTCATTTCGGTGCTCTCAACGCCCGCTTCAAACGGCTTCTTTAGTGCCCAGTCGCCGCTGTCTTTCGCCAGCGCGATTTGTCCGTGCTCATTTGTGAGCGAAATTGATTTTATGTCGAACTGCGAGGCGCCGAGGATCGCCTTGTCACGCAGATCGTTTAACGACTTATCTGCATTGGTCAGCACTGAAGCAGGTACCAGCGTGACGTCTTTCGAATCTCCAATTTGCGAATATGCGGACAGGCCGGAGTAGTCTTTTGAACCCAGTTTGAGGGTTTGTGATTCGCCGTTCTTGAGCTTGATCTCCACTGTTACAGCAGGTTCCTCGAGACCAAACGATTTGATCTCTTCGCCGGAAGGCGTGATTGTCCTTTCGATCTTGGCCGAGGTGAGGCTACTAACCATTGAATCGACCGCTGATTGATTTGCCGGGGCAGTGAGCGGTTGACTTATGCTCCATTTGCCGTCGGTGTCCTGAAGGGTAACTGATTGACCGGAGCGCGTGATTGAAATCGAAGCGATATCCTCGCGTTTGAAAGCAAAAGCCGGCTTCGATTCATCACTCTTTTCGTCGCGGGGTTTTCCGGGTTTGATTTCCAAAAAGTAAACTGCGACACCAATAACCGCAGCAAGCATTAGAAGGACGAGTGTATTCCTTTTCATACCGAGTCGATTTACCTCCTCCTCCACCAGATGTAGAAGCCTGACCCGATCGTTGCGAGAGGCATCAACACCAGAGTTATCCAGAACATCTGGTTTTGATCCGCCTCAGTCATCGAGATTCGTCGATCGGATGGGTTCTTGGGGCGGATGGAAATCAAGTCCTCATCCTTTGAGAGCCAGTTTATAGAGTTCATAAAAAGATCACCGTTTCGTTGCACGCCGACGTATTGATTTGCGGCGAAATCCGAATCACCGATAACTACCAATCTTGCTTCGTTGTCGCCTTCGGTCTTGCTTGCGGCTACTCCGAGGGTGATTGGTCCTTTTTTGTCTTTTCCTTCATTGAACTCAACTTTTCCAGATTTGATCTCTGTTTCGGCCCAGCTGTCCTCGGAGGTTTTCATCAGGTCGGTTGTTGAAGCCCCGCTTCCAGGTGTTGATTCAACGCTTCGACTGAGCGGGAAGAAAGTCATCGTGCCTTCAAAGTCCTTGGTGATCGGGTGAGAACCGTAAGAACGGGCCAGCGGCGCGCCAGGACCGAGCCCAATGAAGCGCCCAACTCCGCTGACATCCACAACAGTGTCATTCCCCAGTTGTATGCCCCATGCGTGAAGAACGTCGTCGAGTTTCGGATCGGTATCTGGGTCGATAAGCAGCATCGCCTTGCCGCCTTTTTCAAGATACTTGCCGATAGCCGATGCTTCTTGAGGAAACAGCGACTGCTTGGGTCCCGCGAGAACCAGAACATCGCAATCTGATGGAACATCGTTCGTCGCAACTAAGTTGATAGTCTTTGTTTCGTAGTTTTCATTCTTGAGCATCTTGTCGACAACACCATACCCATCACCTTCGTTCGTTGACGAAAGCTTCTTCTCGCCATGGCCCTCGACGAAGCAGATTTTCTTCGAGCTGTCGCGACTGACCTTGATAATTGCATTGATAATGGATTGTTCGGTGGTGTCCTTTGGTCGTTCGGTGCGATCCCCACACACGACGACCAAATTCTCCTGGGGGCTCGCCTTGTACTGTTTCGCAATTTCAAAATTCTTTTGCGGATCGATGCGCTCGAATGAAAAATGGGAGCTCAGGTTCCGATATTCTTTCATCTGATCCCCAAGACCCTGGGCATCGTCTTTATCAAATAAGATCACCTTTACGTCTTTCTTAAGGTCGGACACAACTTTGCGTGTTTGGTCTGAAAGACTGTAGAGCTTGTCGGTAGTGAGATCGATCCGTTTGTGATGACGATAGCCTAAAAAGTTTGCGAATCCGATGATCGCAATAACCGCTACGCTCATCACTGTCGTATTGGCTCCGAGTCTCGTTGACCTTCGCTGCGAAGAGGCTCGAATCGCGCCAAAATTGCCGACAACGGCTGCAAGGGTCAGCACGCCCCCGACGATTAACAGCGTGAGATTCAACGGACCCATTGTCTCGCGCACCGTATAGCGGATATATCCCGCGACCAGCGCAAGAGGCCCGACAATGGCAATGATCTTCAGAACTTCCTGACGTTTCATGCTCATAATGCTTAAGCTCTCCTCCATCTCATGGAATCGAGCGACCGCTGCGTCAGGAACACTCCGACTGCGGCCAGACTCACATAGAAAATTATGTTTGCGGTATCGATTACCCCGCGCGAGAAATCATCATAATGACGAAGGATCGAAAGATACTGCACAATATCGCTCCAGGTCGAACTCGCGTCGCGCGCGCCGAAATCCAACACCCAGAGCAGCAAGAAAACCGCGAAGGTCGCCACACCGGCAATGATCTGGCTTTCCGTCAAAGAGGAAATAAAGGATCCGAGCGCAACCAGGACCGCTCCCAGTAACACCAGCCCAAGATATCCGGACCAAAGCACCGCCCACGGAATACCCGGTTCCGCATAAGTCGCCATGATGATCTGGTACAGCAACGTCGGCGCCAGCATGACGAGAAAGAGGCTGAACGCCGCGAGAAACTTGCCGAATACTATTTGAAACTCGGTCAACGGCGATGTCATCAGAAGTTCCATCGTTCCGCGTTTTCGTTCTTCCGCGTAAATACCCATCGTAAGCATCGGAAGCAGGAAAAGAATGATCGTGCTGACGATGCCAAAGAAGTTCTGAATCACCAGACCCGGGACGTCCATCGCGGGCGGCGCGCCCATTTGCATTGCGCGCATCTGTGCGGTGACCGATTGCTGGATAAAAAATGCCAGGATTCGATAGAAGAACCAGCCACACACAAGCAGAAACAGGCCCACGACTATGTAGGCAATAGGCGAGACAAAGTAACTACCCATCTCGCGACGATAAACGGCGATAATGCCTTTCATACTAGTCTCCAGAAAATTAGTTCGTTATTTTGCGTCTTTGCGGACCCTCAATGTTTCCCGAATCCGGACTCTACTTAAACGCAGAGTCGCAAAGTCGCGAAGACGCAAAGTCCAAATTCATTCGTTCTTTGCCGACCAACTAAACTGCTACCGCAGCCTCCTGAGAAGAAGCTTGGGTCTCCTCAGTCGTCAACTGCAGGAAGATATCCTCCAGGCTCAGACTCACCGCTCTAAGTTCAAACAAATCGAGTCCCTTTCCTATCACCGCAGCGGCAAGTTTGACTCGCAGATCGGTCCCCGGCTCGCTCTCAACCAAAACCTTCAGGTGGTCTGAATCCTCAATTGCCTGGACATCTATCTTCGTTATTCCGTCCACATGCTCAATCGCTTCGCGCAACGCTTCTTCTTCTCCTTTCACTTCCATCTGAACGCGCTCGGAACCTTTCAACTGCTTCGTGAGATTATCGGGCGTGTCCACCGCAGCTATGCGACCACGATTGATGATTACGACTCTGTCGCATGTCTGGCTCGCTTCGGGAAGGATGTGTGTCGAGAGGATGATCGTATGCTCTCCTGCGAGTCCCTTGATCAACCTTCTTACTTCGATGATTTGTTTTGGGTCAAGGCCAACGGTCGGCTCGTCGAGAATAACCACGTCCGGATTGTGTACAACCGCCTGCGCAATTCCGACTCGCTGTTTAAATCCTCGCGACAGGCGCTTTATCAATTCCTCCCGACGATCCTTGAGATTGGTCATTTCCATCGCGCGGTCAACTCGGTTTGCGATGTCAGCTCCCGCGACGCCCTTTATACGCGCGACAAACTCCAGATATGTGTGAACCGCCATGTCCGGATAGAGTGGTGGATTCTCAGGCAGGTAACCAATGCGACGACGGACTTCCATCGACTTTTCGAAGACATCGAAACCCGCGATCCTTGCCGATCCACTGGTGGCTGGCAAGTACCCCGTCAGTATTCGCATGGTCGTGGTCTTGCCTGCGCCGTTTGGTCCAAGGAAACCGAGGATCTCTCCCTTGCTGACGGTGAAAGAGATGTCGTTAACGGCAACGTTCTTGCCGTAACTCTTTGTTAAATGGTCAACTTCAATCAATCTGCTATCCTCCGATTCAGGCGCACCGCGGCTCTGTTGCGCCGCAGATGCAAGCCTTAGAAAAGCGCGAAATCAGCTCTGGATTTTAGAATTTTTGCAACGAACGAGGCCTTTAACATAAACAAGAGGTCAGAGCCCCAGCGCACTAGTCCTTTGATGGGCCTCTTTCCTACTCTTCACATATTTTTACAGGTAGAGAGGTAAATTTGATTTTATTTGTGCCACCAAAAAGCGTCAAGAAGCCACTCTGCGATAATGCTGTAATCCGGGAATCCCACCAACATAATCGGGAAATCCCACCAACTGCGCGTTGGTGGGATTTGGAATAAGCATCACTTTACCTTCCACTCCTGAATACCCGACGACCAGTTTTGTTGCGATGACACCTCCAGGCGTAATCCAGAGGTGGTGACAGGCTTGAAACTCACTTTGTTGTACCGATCCTTCTCCGCACCATACCCTGAAAGATTCTCGACCGGTTTCCATTGATCGCCATCCTTGTATAACACGCGCCAGGAACGAGGCACGCGGCATTCACCATGTCCCGTGTCATCAAACCAGTAAACTTCGACTTCTGAAACCGAAGTCGCTTTCTCAAAAGCGTATTCGGCCCATTCAGTCGTCCCTTTTCGCGGCCACCAGTGAAAGTAAGTATTCGACGGATCGTCCGAAGATCGCGGCTCTTCCTGATCATTGATTGCCCTAGGATTGCGCCCGCCTGAGACGGTGACCTTACTCGTTGACGCAATGGTTGGCCGCCGGAGTGGTTTTGAGGACGCTTCGCTATTCGCAATCCACACGATCATCTCCCCGGGTCCGCGATTTGCCCATGCAAAGTACGGTATCGCGGTGAACTCCTGTTCACGACCGACTACTTTGTTTTGTTCGTCAAAAGCAAGCGAAACGGCGTTGCCTTTGATCACTGTAACGCCACCAAGCAAGCCGGTCTTGAATTCGGCAGTGAGCCTCGTGTTGTCGTTAAGCATAAGATTACGCACCTGACCTTGAGGATTGTCGGGCCATTCAGCGCAGAAGACGATTGGTCCGCGTTGAAGCGCTACTCTTCCGCGATCAGCTTCGACGCGGTCATTCGCGGCGATTCGCCGGACGGGCATCGGGAGCTTTAGTTCAATAACATCTCCCGCCTTCCACGAACGAGCCAGACTCGCGTAACCCTTATCCGGAGTGAAGCTCACGTGCTTTCCGTTGACCTTCAGAATCACCGCGTCGTCGACTTTATCAACAAAACGATAAAGATCACCCGGGACCGCCTCGTTTCGAGCCCACCCGGGAATACGCAGGTTGACAGTAAAGACACCTGCTCGTTCCGGGTTTACTGTGATCTTCACAGTTCCATCCCATGGATAAGCGGTTTCCTGAAGAACCCGGAGCTTCTGACCGCTCTCCATCTTGATATCCGCGGAACTCGCCGCAAAAAGGTTTACATAAAGTTTGTCACTCTGTTGCGCGTAGACATAACCGGGCACTGAAGCCAGAAATCGCGTGATATTTCCTGGACAGCAGGCTACACCGAACCACGGGCTGCGCTGATGCTGGCCATTAGATTCGAGCGGATTGGGATAGAAAAACAGCTTTCCGTCCAGCGACACTCCTGAGATGAGACCGTTATAAAGCGTGCGCTCCATAACATCGATGTAACGCGCATCGGCGTGCAGCAAAAAGAGCCGGTGATTCCAATAGTCATTTCCAATCGCCGCGCAGGTCTCGTTGTAAGCAGTCATGTTCGGCAGTTCATAGTTACGACCAAAAGCCTCGCCAGATCCGGTCGCTCCGATTCCTCCCGTAATGTAGAGCTTCGCGCTGGTTACACTTTCCCAGATCTTGTCGATCGCGTTCACGTATGACGCGTCGCCGGTTAACGCGGCAACATCAGCCATGCCCGAGTACATATAAGTCGCGCGAACTGCGTGGCCAACGGCTTCGGTCTGATCAATTACTTTCAAATGAGACTGGTTGTACGTCCGGCCGCTTCCCTTAGCGCCGTCGGGACCGCGAACATCGAGCAGGAACTTCGCCAGCTTAAGGTAACGCTCATCACCGGTTGCGCGATACAGTCTGACGAGACCCATTTCGGTGATCTGATGACCCGGCCAGATCGATTGCTTCCCGGGCCCAAACGTCTTGTCGAGTAATTCCGCGGTCTTCAGCGCAATTTCTAGTAACGACCGTTTGCCGGTAGCCTGATAATAAGCGATCGCCGCCTCGTACAAATGACCAAGGTTGTAAAGCTCGTGGCTATCTACCTTTTCCAGTTCCCAGCGAGCGGCGCCCGCCCACGGATGAGGCTTCTGTGGATCAATGGTGCGCGCCGGATAAAGATAACCGTCTTGCTCCTGGGCGGCGGCAATTTTGGTAATTAACTCATCGATGTAGGATTCGAGCTTCGGATCGGGATGTACGCTGAGCGTGTAAGAGGCGCCTTCGATTACTTTGTACAGGTCGGTGTCATCGAAAGGATAAGGCGGGAGCTTCTTGTCCTTTAGTTCACCTTTGAGCGCGGCTGCAGCTCTGATGAAATTTTCAACACGGCCGGTCTCCTCGCATTTCTGAAAGGCAACTGGAATTGTAACGGAACGATTGATTTCAATCCGCGGCGCCCAAAAGTTGTCGGTGAGATGAACGGCGGTGAATGGAACAGGCTTTACAGGATAGTCCCGAGGAGGCTTCTTTTTGCTGGCATCATTTTGACCAGCGGTTGAGATGATCACTAAGAACAGAATTAACCCGATAAGTCTGAGGCCCAGCTTGATAGGGTTTTTCACGGCTTCCTCCGATCACGCATTCAGTTGGACTGTTTCCTCGCGATAGGCTACAGACGGGTGACCAATTTCTGTATTATCGAACACCGCGTCGGCCCGGTCCTTGGGGCGAAATTCATTCAAATAAAGCCTCTGACCGGGTATGTAGCGTTGCTCGTAGCGATTCCGAAGCTTCCCGTCCTCACTTGGTCCGAAACCGCCCCGCTGAATCGCGCGTGAGAGCGTAACCTCAAAAGCAGCGTCTACGAAAACTGTAAAGTCAAAGTGTTCCCGAAGCTCCGGTCGATGCAAGAACACACCGTCAAAGAGGAGCACCGCCTGTTCGTCTGCAGTCTCCAGTGCCTGGTCTATTTCGCGGTCCGTGCGGTAGTCAAATATCGCGGAACGGTAGCCGCGCGAGCCTTCCGGACCCAGCGGCTCCAGCAATACTTCAATCACCATTCTAAGGTTGAAGGAATCACGATAATATCCTTCCGCCGAATCTGCACCGCGTTGATATCGGATCCTCGCAGGATTATGAAAGCCATCGACTGAAGCTCGAATTACATTTCGATCCGAGGCTTCGATTATCGTTGCCAACTCATCCGCAAGCGTAGTCTTGCCAACCGCGTCCACACCATCGATCGCCACACGAGTCGGATGCGTTAGATTGATTCGTATCATGCGATCGGCAAGATCCCGCAAGGCTTGTGAGCGATTCATTTCAGTCGACAGGCAAAGACTAAACTCTTAACCCGTGGATACCATCCGCTTAAAGCCAGATGGTATCTTCCGATGTACAATGCTTCTCTCTTTCCGATGGTCTCAAATCTCAAAGCATCTTCTTCAAAAACTCAAACGCGCCTTTGCCATAAAACACATGCTCGTCATCGAATACCTCTTGCGCAACATTCCCGGGCTTACCAAACACCGAGTAAATCTCTTGCGCTTTCTTGAACGCTGCTCGGCTGCCGTTAATTGGGAATATCGGATCCCGCAAGCCTGACTCGATGAACAATCCACGTGGCGCAATCAAACCGGCAAGGTCATACATCTCGAAATAATTCAATATTCCTGGTACGTAGTTGTCGATACAATGCGAGAGACTCACGATGCTGTCTCTAAAGGTGTTGAAATAGCCGCTAACCACCGCAACTTTTATCCTCTCATCGAGCGCGGCCGAGAAGAGCGACACTGTTCCCCCACCCGAAATACCCATCGTAGCGACGCGAGAATGATCAACCTCCGGCCTGCTCATCAGATAATCAATCGCTCTCATTACGTCCCACACTCTCCAGGCGATCATTGTCTGGCCGAACAGCAAAGCCGCTCCCGCTGACGGTTGGCAAGACGACGTCCCTGCTCCTTTTTTGCGCGCGGCGTCATCACGACGACAACCGAAAGCCAATTGCTCGATCGCGAAGACGCAGTATCCGTTCTCAACAACCTGCAACGCGAAGTCTCTGGAATAGCCGCTCTTGTTTTCTCTCTGTTGCCCGTTTTCATCTATTCCAACAATGTCGTCGCAACCCCGACCATGACCAGGCAAGCACACCACCGCAGGCGCCGCTCCGGAACGCTTCTCAGGAAGCAACAAATATCCGAAGACCGAGAGGTTATCGCGACTCTGAAAGATGATTTTCTCTCGCGTGTACCCGTTGAACTTCGTGGTCTCGAGAATCTGAGTCTGCAATGAAACTCTTTTTGCAGGAAAACCGCCAAGCAACTTGACCAGCTTTCGCCGCGCAGTGATTTGCCAGGCGCGAGCGGCGGACTGATTATTTGCTGCGAAACTCATTGACGGCTTGATGGTGTCGTAATTTGAAAGTGTGAATGGGAGACTGTCAAGGTATCTATCAGCCAAATCAAAGTCGGCGAGAGGCCCGCGGTATACCGACTTATCTGCGATCTGAGACTGAGCATCGGCGCGATTGAGTTTGGAAACCGCCAGTGCTGTCGCGGCCAGGTTTTGCTTTAAAAATTGTCTGCGTGCTATTGCCTTTTTCAACGCATTATTCTCCTTGCGATTTCGTTTGCTAGCACAGTCGCGATACGCTCAAAACGTCTGGTCTCGAATTTACAAAAGAAAATCGGATTAACGCAGATTATCTTGATTACTCTCCAGGTGCTCTAAAGATTTCGACGTTGGAGATCACCGGGCTAGCTTTTGAATCCTCGATAACAAACTGGAGCTTGCTAGTCCTGATCGTCGGGAACAGGAGGATTCGTTTATAACCTATTGTTGTACCCTGAGCCACAGTTTCGAAACGGCCGTTCCGAAAGATTCGCACCTGGAACCTCTTCACTCGCTGCCCAAGCGCTACAGCCTCTTGTACAAGAAACCGGTTGAATTCGATTTCGTTGCCGAAGTCGATTTCGAGCGATGCGCTCGTAACGCCATCGTCAGTGGCCCAATAGCTGTACGGCTTGCTATCAAGAACGTTATTGCCACCATAAGCTCGATCATTCCCCCTGGTGTTGGTCGCGGTGATCTTGCCGTTAACCAAATTATGGCTTAATGCTTCCTCGCGCGCTTTTCGGAATTCCATCAGGCGATTGATGTCACGCTCATTGACCAGACCGCGCCTGTCGACGCCTATGTTCAAAAGCAGATTCGCGTTGCGTCCCACAGAGCCGTAATAGATATCCATCAGCTGCGGGACAGATTTAACCTTGTCGTCGTCGGTCGAGTGATAAAACCATCCTGGCCGGATCGAAACATCGCACTCAGCTGGGATCCATGACGTTCCGGTTTCGTCTCCGACGTTCAAAGCCTTCTCATCAGCAAATCCAGGAAACGAGCCCTCATTCTCGCGGGTCGACCAGTTTGTAATGCCGGCTACACCTTTCTCATTGCCAACCCAGCGGATATCAGGTCCTGCGTCGCTGAAAATAGCGGCGTTTGGCTGTATCTTGCGGATGGTCTCAAAGAATCCGTTAAAATCGTAGACCATCCGTTTTTTCTGGTCGTTTGCCCCATCCAACCACGCCTCGAAGACCTCGCCATAATCGGTGAGCACTTCGCGCCACTGATCCTTGTACACTCGGTTATAAGCGGGCGTTCCATAAAGCGGATGATTGCGGTCCCAGGGTGAGATATAAACGCCAAACTTAAGTCCGTATTCGCGACATGCTGCCGAAAGGTGCTTCAGCACGTCGCCCTTTCCTTCGCGCCATTGTGAATTCTTCACTGAATATGTAGTCGTCTTAGAAGGCCATAGACAAAAGCCGTCATGATGTTTGGCTGTGATGATTATTGCTTTCATTCCAGCTTCTTTGACTACTCGGGCCCACTGCCGGCAGTCCAACGATGTCGGGTTGAAGGTATCGGGGCTTGCACGCCCTTCGCCCCACTCGTGATCGGTAAATGTGTTCATACCAAAGTGTATGAAGGCGTAGTACTCAAGCCTCTGCCAATTCAATTGAGAACGGGTCGGAATCGGGTAGACCGGAGAAGGCGGCACAGTTTGCGGCTTCCAGTGGAACGAAGCAGTTAACAATGCGAATGTTATGATGAAGGCTACTTTGTTCATAACGGGTCTCAAAATCGCCTTTTCCGCCGGTAGTGCGGCTGCTTCGAAAGACTCTGCGCCACCTCCGCGAACCCAGCGTCTCTGCGGTTATTATCCTTGCGCTCTGGAGCTTCAACGCAGAGTCGCTGAGCACGCAGAGAAGATCTCCCGACGCGCTCCCATTGGGCACGACAAACGTAATTCACTTCACCACAAAAACATCGCCAAACAATTTAACTCTCGCACTCAGTCCTGATGACGTGCCGCTGGAACCCGGCTGTCCGCCTCCGACGTGGATTTCATATTCTCCAGGCTCTACCACGCGTCTGGACTGGTTGTCGATCAAAGACAACTGTCGAGGAGTAAGTGAAAATGAAACACTCTGCGTCTGTCCCGGCGCCAGATGCACTCGTTTGAAACCCTGCAGGGAACGAATCGGCACCGGCACCGCAGCGTTCACGTGTTTGACGTAGAGTTGCACGACCTCATCGCCTGCGATTCTTCCGTTGTTCGTCATTGCGACACTAACCGACAGATTTTCTCCAGTCTTTGCCGCTCCAGGGATCCTGAGTCTCCCATAAGCAAACCTGGTATAGCTCAGTCCGTAGCCAAACGGAAAAAGCGGCTCACCGCCAAAGTAGCGATAGGTCCGGCCCGCCATTCGGTAATCCTCAAAAGCAGGCAGTTGATCTACGGATTTATAGAAGGTAACCGGTAATCTGCCGCTCGGGTTGTAATCTCCGAACAACACATCAGCGAGCGCCGTCCCTCCTTCTTCGCCCGGATACCAAAGCTGGACTATCGCCGGCACCTGATCGTTCGCCCAGTTGACGCCAATCGCGCTGCCGCTCGTAAGCACCAGGACTACCGGCTTACCCGTCGCAACAAGCGCCTTCAAGAGTTGATCCTGCACTCGCGGCAAATCGAGACTAGTTCTGTCGCCTCCTTTGAACCCCTCGGTCGTAACATTCATCTCTTCGCCTTCAAGCTGCGGCGAAATTCCTCCGATGAAGATCACTACATCAGACTCTTTCGCAAGCTGTACTGCTTTGCCCGTCGTATCGTCAGGGGTTCCCCAATCTAGCTTGATGTTAGATCCGCCACCCGCTTGAAAATACTCCAGCTTGATTTCATAGGAGCGGCCAGCCTGTAGGTCGATCGAAGCACGGCGAGTTTCAGACCCGTGCATTGACCAGTTATCGATGATCTTTGAACCGTTGATCCAGAGGCGATACCCGTCATCCCCGGTAACCGCGATGTTGTGACGGCCCGACACCGTAGTGCTCAGCATGCCTGTCCAACGGATGGAGAAGTTCGAGTCTCGAAGGCCCTCTACCTTGTTGCTGTTCCAGTTCGAATCGATTTCCGAATCTGTCCTGACCAACAACGGAGTACCTTCAAAATTTCGGTTGGAAAAATATTCAGCGCGCAGACCCGGCGCGCCATCGACTCTCAAAGCGCTTGCAGGAACCAGACGCATAATCGGCCCATCTTCGGCAACATTGCAGCCTTGCTCGAACAAGACTCGACCTGAGACCTTCTGCTCGATTCCGTTCAACGGCGTGACATACCGGGATGGCGTGCCGTTATAGTTTCCGAGCAGTATCTGGAGATCGTCGGCAGTTGGGCCGATCACTGCCACTCTTTTCAGAGATTTCCGTAGCGGAAGGATGCCGCCCTGATTTTTCAACAGCACGATCGATTCACGAGCTGCTTGCAGCGCCAACCGGCGATGGACTTCCGAATCATTCGCTTCAATCGGAATCCGAGCGTAGGGGACCATTTCAGACGGATCGAACATTCCGAGCTTGAACCTCGCAGTGAACAGACGTTTAACCGCGAGATCGATTTCTTCTTCGGAGATCAGCTTTGACTTCACTGCTTCAATCAGAGCTCGGTAGTCAGTCCCGCACTCTAAATCGGTCCCTATCTTGACGGCGATGGCCGACGCCGCAGCCGGACCGTCGGCAACTTTGTGAAACTTGTGAATATCGTAGACCGCTCCGCAGTCAGAAACCACGTATCCAGGAAACTTCCATTCGTCGCGCAGTATCGTTCTCAGTAGCTTATTTTGCGCACAGCACGGCTCACCCATGTAGCGGTTGTAAGCGCACATCACCGAATAGGCGCCTGCTTCGGTTACACAGGCTTGGAACGCCGGCAAGTAAGTCTCATAGAGATCCCGTTGATCGGTAATCGCATCGAACCGGTGCCGGTCCTGCTCAGGTCCACTGTGCACGGCATAATGCTTAGGTGTCGAAATTACTTTGAAGTATTTTGGGTCGCTACCCTGAAGACCTTTTACGAACTGAACACCCATTCGCGCGGTCAAATACGGATCTTCGCCATAGGTCTCCTGACCTCGTCCCCATCGCGGATCTCGGAAGATGTTGATATTGGGACTCCAGAATGTCAGTCCTTTGTATCTTCCGTGATCGCCCTGACGAATCGCGTCGTGATACTTTGCGCGCGCTTCGGTAGAGATCACATCCGCAACGCGATGCATCAGATCAGTATCCCAGGTAGCAGCGAGAGCGATGGCCTGAGGGAAGACGGTCGCGACACCAGCGCGCGCGACCCCGTGGAGGCTTTCATTCCACCAATCGTAAGCAGGGATGTCCAGCCGTGGAACCGCCGGGGCCGCATTCATCATCTGTGAAACCTTCTCTTCCAGCGTCATGTGAGAGACCAGGTCATTGACGCGCGCTTCGATTGGCAGAGAAGGGTTCTTGTAGGGCGGTCGCGACGCCTGCCCACGGATGCTCTTTGAGACGCTAAGTAAGGTCAGGGTTAGAAAAAGCGCGGAGATTGCCAACCAATGGCGTTGTCTCACAGGTTCCTCCGGTTTGGGGTGTAGCCTGGTTTCTAGTTTCTGGTTTCTGGTGGAGTGTAACGGAACTTCGCTACTCCTGTACGGGTGGCCCTCCGTGGCCGCCCCTTCTGACATAACGTTAATCGCGGCGAGGAGGGGCGGCCACGGAGGGCCACTCGTACAGGACCGACTCCATTAGCTCACTTGCGAAGTCACTCTTACAGTCCACTGGTTTCCGGTTCCTGGTCAGAATCTATTCTGCGTAATCTGCGTCATCTGTGGATGTCATTACTGAAATGTCGAGATTAAAGCTAACACGAATCCAGAAACCATAAACCACGAGCCCAGAAACCAGTTTAAGCAAATGGTCAGACCGCGCTTCCCGCCAACTGAGTTGTATTGCGTTCGACAATATCGCACAGATTGGCTAAGATTTCGAACCGGCGGGCAAATTTACCAGAAATATTAAATCTTCTGAGACTTACGGATCCCGGCTCGCATAATTGCTGACAAAGAAATTGGTATGACCGATTCCAAGAAAAATCGATTTAAAGTGCAGGATCCAGATAAGAGCGGCTCCAGCTCCGAGGAAGTCGTCGTTCACCTTCGCGAAATGATACATCGCGGAGAACTGCAGCGAGGCGATCGGTTGCCACCGGAACGCGACCTCGCAAAGTTGCTCGGTGTGAGTCGCCCGACGCTGCGAGCAGGAATCCGATCTCTGGCGGCACACGGCATCCTGCAATCTCGACAGGGCGCAGGCACATTCGTTGTTGACAATGATGGACCGCCCGCACTCGATAGTAGCCCTCTTCGACTGATGGCGGCATTAGATGGGTTCACCTCCACGGAGATGTTTGAAGCTCGTCGTTCGATCGAAATGGCGATGGCGGGTCTCGCTGCGGAACGGGCAACAGGTGATGACATGGCCTCAATGGCCGAGGAACTCGCCGGAATGTATGCCTCGCTCGATGATCCGGAGCAGTACCTGGTTCACGACATGCGGTTTCACCAGATGGTAGCGGCTGCCTCAGGTAACAGGATACTCACAGCTCTGATGAACATGGTGGCAACCATTTTGTTTGATGTCAGGAGCAAAACCGTCAAGCGCGCCAAGGATCTAAAAGAATCAGCTGAGATGCACCGGCAAATTTACAGAGCGATTCGCGATCACAATCCTGAGGCTGCCCGAATTGCCATGCGAGATCATCTTGTGCTCGCACAGAAGGCGCAGGAAGCAGAAGTGACGGACCAGTAGCAGTAGGCAGTAGGCAGAAGGCGGTAGGCGAACGTGATTTGAGAAATGACTGAATCATTAAACATAAAGCCAAAAAACGATTGCCGCTGGGATCTTCTCAGCCTCGGCGAGGTGATGTTGAGACTCGACCCGGGTGAAGGACGCATCCATACGACGCGCAACTTTCGGGTTTGGGAAGGTGGCGGCGAATACAATGTAGCACGCGGGTTAAAACATTGCTTTGGCCTGGACACCGCGGTGGTATCCGCGTTTGCTGACAATCCCATCGGTCGACTGGTACAGGATTTTATTTTGCAGGGAGGAGTAGACCAGTCTCACGTTCGATGGGTGAAATATGACGGTGTCGGTCGTTCAGTGCGCAATGGATTGAATTTTACTGAACGAGGGTTCGGCGTTCGCGCCGCCGTTGGCTGCTCTGATAGAGGTCATACTGCTGTCTCTCAATTGCGTCCAGGCGATATCGATTGGGAAAACATTTTTGGTCGCGAAGGCGCTCGCTGGTTTCATACAGGTGGAATATTCGCTGCCCTTTCGGAGACGACTCCGCTGGTTGCAAGGGAAGCTATGGAGGCAGCGCGTCGCCACGGAACAGTCATTTCATACGATCTGAACTATCGTGAGTCGCTTTGGAAGGGCGTTGGCGGCCATTCCAAAGCCCGCGAAGTAAACCGGATGCTCGCACCGCTAGTGGATGTGATGCTCGGTAATGAAGAAGATTTCACGGCGTGCCTGGGGTTGGAGGTGGAAGGACTCGATAAAGATCACTCTAAGCTCGAGGTCGAAAGCTTTCGCAAGATGATCGAAAAAGCGGTCGTGGAGTTTCCGAATTTCAAAGTTGTTGCGACGACGCTGAGGAATGCGAAAACGGCGACCGTCAACGACTGGGGCGCGGTATGTTACGCCGGTGGTGAGCTGTATCAGGCTCCTACCCGGGAGAATCTCGAGATACTCGACAGAGTGGGCGGCGGAGATTCATTCGCATCGGGTTTGATCTATGGGTATCTGACGGATCGCGGGCCGCAGTGGGCGGTCGAATGTGGTGCCGCTCACGGAGCCCTGGCTATGACGACACCCGGTGATACATCGATGGCCACGCTTTCAGAAGTAGAGCGCGTGATGAAAGGTGGAACGGCGCGCGTGGCAAGGTAAGCGGAAGGCAGTAGGCAGTAGGCAGTAAGCAGTAAGGAGTAATGTGAAGGTACACTGTCTTGCGCCGGTACTCGTCTTAATTCGGTTGCTATTTCTCCAGACGTCGCAAAAAGACTCAGCGATCGTCTGAAATTTCTCTCTCTCTCTCACACTATCATCATTGCAGCAATCTTAGTGCTTGCGAGCGGAGGTGTCGGGGTGCGGATCTTGCGAACGATTACAATTACGAGCTTTCTCATACTGCTTAGCGCACAAGCTGTTGTCCCCTCGAACGAATTAGCCGCCAGGGCAGGCGAAGACGAACTGACTCGCGTCACTGCAAATCTTCCCTTCACAATGAAACGTGTCGAGCTTCCAAAGATTCCAGATCGCTCCGTGAGGGTATCTGATTTTGGGGCGGTCGGAGACGGCAGTCATCTAAACACATCAGCGTTTGCTGCAGCGATCGAAGCTTGCGCAAAAGCCGACGGCGGACGAGTTGTCGTGCCGCAGGGCATCTGGCTCACCGGACCGATTCAGCTGAAGAACGGCATCGACCTTCATCTTGAGCGCGGAGCGGTCATCCAGTTCAGTCGTAGTATTAATGACTATCAGCTCATACGCACCACGTGGGAAGGTTCCGCGGCGGTCAGACGAATGTCCCCAATCAACGGCGTGGGTTTGGAGAACATTTCAATTACCGGAAACGGAGTGATTGATGGCGCCGGCGATGCCTGGCGAATGGTCAAGAAATCGAAGCTCACTGAGAACGAGTGGAAAAAACTTGTCGCCTCCGGCGGTATCGTCGACAAGGCTGGTGACACCTGGTGGCCTTCGGTTGATGCGATGAATGGAGCCGCCCTGGTCCGCACCCTCGACCAGAGAAGCGCCCCACTGGCCGATTACGCAGGTGCCGCCGAATACCTCAGACCGGTTTTGGTGTCGCTGGTAGAGTGCAGGCGAGTGATGCTTGATGGCCCAACGTTTCAGAATTCACCTGCCTGGAACATCCATCCTGTCTTGTGTGAAGACCTGGTCATTCGTAACGTCATCGCGCTAAACGCCTGGTACGCGCAGAACGGCGACGGACTGGATCTGGATTCCTGTCGTCGCGCGATTGTTTACAACTGCCGGTTTGATGTTGGTGACGATGCAATCTGTCTCAAATCGGGCAGGGATGAGTATGGTCGCAAACGAGGACGACCTTGTGAAGAGATCGTTATTTGCGATTGTATTGTTTATCACGGTCATGGTGGATTCACTGTTGGAAGCGAGATGTCAGGTGGAGTGAAGAACGTCGTGGTGCGCGGCTGTACGTTCCTGGGGACAGATCTGGGGCTGCGGTTCAAAACCACACGCGGGCGAGGCGGCGTCGTCGAGAAGATTTGGATCAGCGACATCGTAATGAAAGACATTCCTACGGACGCGATTGGCTTCAATATGTTTTACTCTGGTGGATCTCCCATACCGGAAAACGCCGGTCCATCGGAATCTGCGTCGCGGGCATCTATGCCGGTGAACGAAGGGACGCCGAGGTTCGAAAACATTTACTTGAGGAACATAGTTTGTCGCGGAGCTCAGCGTGCAGTGCAGATAGAGGGACTGCCCGAGATGCCGATTCGCGGAATCGAGTTGGAGAACATCCAGATCTCCGCGCGCACAGGTTTAGTTTGCTTGGATGGTGAACGGATACGGTTGAATAATCTTCAAATCACACCCACCGTCGGACCAGTGATCTCAGTGATTGATAGTCGTGAGGTGACTATTAGCAGATCCAAACAAGGGAGCTCTGCGGTTTTTCTGAAGGTAGAAGGTGAAAAGAGCGAGAGTATCCGAATTGAAGCGTCCGCGTTTACGAAAAAATCTGTGCAATTTGATCGCGGAGCGCGAAAGAGCGCGGTGAACGTGGTCGACTAAGAAAAAAAACAGTAGGCAGTAGGCAGAAGGCACTAGGCAATCGGCCAGCAGTGGCAGAACGCAGTAGGCAGCACTCAGAAACCAGAAGGCCCAATCGCGTAAGATGTCTGCTGCTACTGCGTTCTGCTTACTGCCTTCTGCCTACTGCGTTCTGCCTACTGCCTTCTGCTTTCTGCCTACTGCGTTCTGCCTACTGCCTTCTGCTTTCTGCCTACTGTACGCTAATTCGTGGGTCCGCTAATGCCGGCGTCCCATTCCTCCATGAACCGTTGCGCTTTGATCCCAGGGCTAATGAACGCGAGCCCCTCGTTTGAGTCGTAACCACAGAACACTCCAACGACATCGCCCTGATGGTTATAAACCGGGCTACCCGAAAAGCCGTCGAATGCGTCTACTTTGATCGACCAATACTGGCGGCCCTGAAATACGTACGGCCCCTGGAAGATTCCTTTGCGCATGAACTTGTTATCGTGCGGCTGGGCAATAAGAATAATCTGTTCATCCCTGGTCGGGTCGAGCTGGAATTTTGGACGTTTCGCTTCTTTCGACGAACAGACGCTCAGTAAAGCAAGATCGGCGTCCTTATCAATTTTAAGAACCCTCGCAGGACAGCCTCCAACGAATGCCCTTACCTGAAGATCATCGTCCGGCTTGAAGCCCAGGAGTTTTCGTTTTGAGTTGTTCAGCCGGCCCGATACAACATGATATGCCGTCATAACCAGCCCGTCACCGACGAGGAATCCGGTCGCGTAGGCATTTGGTCCGACGTCCGCTAAGACAGACAGCGCTCGCTCCGCAACGTTTCGATTTTTTCTCGCGAACTCCAGAGCAATCGAGACGGTATAGCGCTCGCGTTGTTTGACGACTAGAGCCGGGTTCCCTTGCGAAGAAGAGTCGGATGTCAGAACACAAAGCAGGACAGCAACAGAAACGAAGCAACAAGCCTTCTTCCTCATCTGAGCCTCCGTGGTTATTTTTCGGGCTAAGCCAAGCTCGGCTACTTCTGGGCGAAGACGCGACTTGCCGGGAATCGAATGAGCGGCAAAGTTTTGCTTTACAAAGCGTCTTGTTAACTATTTGTAAACGGCGCCGGACTTCCTTGACTAACCTATCCGGCTCGAACACAAGCGTGCTCGCGATCGCACAGAGTCTACCAGATTGATCCGCAGTCAACCAATAAAATGGTCACAATCATGTTGTTGGTGCTGATGCCTCAGAAAAAGTTTCAGCCTCATTCGAGTATCATCTGCAACTTAGTAACCGATGCCGGCGGAAACTCATGCACAAAAGTTCCGCCGCGCCCAACACTTGTTTGCATCTCGACCGGACGGACGGCATCAGGTTGACCGGCGCTGTTGTGCGCGTGAATTTCTTTCCCCGCCAACACTGTAACCGTTGTTGACTTCACCTGCGCACCTCGAATCGTGATCTCGGCTACTCGCGATTGAACCGCTTCGGGATTCGCCACAGTCAGGACCAGGCGCTTGTCGCTTAATGAAGCCGACTCAGACAAACCGCGAATATTTCCAGGCTGACCATTTCGCGTGTAGCTCGGCCGCGGTGCCGAACAAATAGTTCTGATTGATTGCGCTCCCTGATGTGCCGAATACATATCAAAAACATGAAACGTTGGTGTGGTAACGAATTTGTCTTCGTTAGCGAGAAACAATGACTGCAGACAGTTGATGAGCTGCGCGACGTTGGCCATTGCTACTTTGTCCGCATGCCGGTTAAACGTGTTAAGCGTCAGGCCCGCAAGCACAGCATCCCGTATCGTCGACTGTTGTCCAAGGAGGTGCGTGTTGTGCATCTCGGTTCCCGGACGGTACCAGGCGCCCCACTCATCTACCACCAGCTTAACTCGATGCTGGCGATCGATTTCTCCCATAACAGACCAGTGCTCGGTGATCAGCGATTCCATCCGATCGGCCTCTCGCAACAGCTCATACCATTCGTCGACAGGATAATTGAGCGCATCCCCTTTTCCCTGACGCCAATCCGTAGTCCGGCCGCCGCTCACGTTCCATGAATAATGATGCAGCGCCCAGCCCCACATTCTACCCAGCGCCCGGCGTTCGTTCATTTTCGTAAAGAACCGGCGACTCCAATCCAGGTCACCGCTGTTCGGTCCAGCGCCAATAAAGGCAGGTTCGATTCCATATCTCGGCACCCATTCTGTAAAGCGGCGGTATTCGGCGGCGTATTCTTCGGGAGTGAAGTTTCCTCCGCAACCCCATGATTCATTTCCGACGCCCCAGTAACGCACTTTGAACGACTCTCGATCTCCACCGGCTCCCCGTATATCAGCCAGCGTCGTTGTGCCCGGAGGTGAGTTGCAGTACTCAACCCATTCATAGAAGTCCCTGGCTGTAAGACTTCGAACGTTCGCGGCCACATAGGGCTGGGCGCCAACCAACCGGCAGAAGCGCATGAATTCGTTCGTTCCAAACTGATTGGTGTCGTAGTTCCACGGCCCATCGGGTACGTCCTTTGGCCATTCACCTGCATCACGCCAGAAGTTTGTTCGGCGAGGGCGCTGATTCCTCGCGCCAATTCCATCACGCCAGTTGTAGCTATCGGCAAAGCACCCGCCCGGCCAGCGAACGACCGACGGCTTGATTCGCTGCAATGCGTCGATCAGGGACTTGCGTATCCCGCCGACGTTGGGGATTTTCGAATCTTCGCCGACCCATATCCCGCCGTAAACGACGCCGCCAAGGTGCTCGGCAAAGTGCCCGTAAATTTCGGGATTGATTCTGCCGATCGGTTCATTCAATAGAACTTCTATCCTCGAATCAGCTGATCGCGATTGTCGCGATGTCGCTCCGTGCGACGCCCGGTGACTCAGAAGGATCGCGCTTCCAGCCAGTGCGGATTTTAGAAACTGCCGTCTCTTCATCTGCTCTCCAACGCTCTCGCCCGAGATCATTCAGGCAACGCTGCGATCAAAGTTACTTTGCCGACTAATCCGGAAGGGATCGGCTGGACCTTATCCATGTCCTGAGGCTGAAATCGCTCGCCGTATCGAAGATTCAAGAGCTTGTAATCCGGCAATGCGTGGCCCGCCATATGGTTGATCGCTGTGTTTGCAACAACAATTCGCAGTCTGTTCTCACCGGTACGAAGATAATCGGTTATGTCGATCGAGTAGGGAGGACGCCAAACTGAGCCCGCTCGCCGGCCGTTTACGTATACGACTGCCGATTCTCGTATCGGCCCTTCCAACAAAGCTTGCATACCGTTGGCACGCGGATTTTGAGGGCCCTGGACGGGTTGCCCCTGGCCAAAATCCAAACGAACGCGAGCTCGCTTATCGAAGAACCCGGCGTTGAGCATGAAGGATTTCTCGTATTGGGCAGTGCCGGAATAAAACTTTGTCCGTTCGTCATCAGTCCAAGATCTCAGATTAGCCATTCTCACCGATGGATTTGCGCCAAAAGCGACCTGCCAGTCCTCACTGAGATCCATTAGTTGGGAGTTCTGAGAAAGATACCTGCCAGATCTGGGAACATCTCGTCGCGAGAAAACAATCACGCGCGACTCGTAAGGCTCGAGTGTCAGATCCATCGACACGCCTCTTTCGTTTCGCGCGGAAACTTGCGCCGCTCTAACTTCGCCGGACATCGGATCCCACCATTCGGGATTTAGCCCCGCAACCCGGAAGGTTGCGTTTGTTCGTCTCAATGTATTACCGGTGTTTGCGACAAAGTAGATTTCAGCTTCCGCGTTAGTTCGATGAATGAACCCGATATCCGGCGTCGCCGGGCTTAATGTCAGGTCCGATTTCGTTGCTGAGGTGAGCAACGCCCCAAGCTCGACCTTTTCATCTACGACCAGGTGACCGGGTGCAGAATTGCCTTCAAAGAGTCGTTTGCACTCATCGCTGATTCTCTGGTGATCGGAGATCTTAGCCTGGAAGCCTGGGCTTAGTGAGGGAGTGCGACGTGTAGCAATCAAGAGTCCGCCAGTTCTCGCAAACTCAACAAGGCTCATCAAGGTCCTTGTTGGAATCTGCTCGACGTTTGGCAGAATGACAATCTTATATTGATTTGATCCTAGCCTTAGTGAGCCATTCTCGACGCGTCCACTTTTCGCCAGAATCTGATCGTCGAAGAAATCGAAGTTGTAACCACTCTCGAGTACAGTCGGTATCAAGTTAGTCCCAACGCGTTCGCGGAGCGTTTCGATCAAGTTTGCGTTTCCAACATTGAAGCTTGACCAGGCGTCGTCGTTAGGCAGGTAAATCGCGATGTCGTTTTTGGGCTCGCCCTGCCGCATCAAAAAGCTGACTCGCTGAAGATACTTCGCAACATCCGGCATCACGATCCACCACGGGTTCTTCTCGTTAAAAACACCCGCGGCATAAAACCTCCAGCCGGGATACTCAACAACCGGCGCAGTGTAAGGCCAGCCATGCCCGATCAGTTGATTGACGCCCTGCAAGAAATGCAGATCAGCCTCCGCTTTTATGTCAAGCGGCGTCGCCCTGAACGAAGGCGAGTGAAGCCACGTCCACGTTTCGGACGAGGTAACTTTCCGTCCGAAGATATGATTCGCAGACGATGCCCAACGGGTCGCACTGAGTCTCTTCCATTGATGTCCTTCGCCTTCGCTAAGATCACCGTAGGCGTTGCTGGACAAAGCGGCCGCCGGCGTGCCATAGCATTGAACTCGAAAACGCGTCCTGTTCTTGTGTGACCAATCTTGCAGAGGTTGTAGAAAGCGCTCGTTGAGGAGTTCGGTAAGCGTCTGGCCCCAGTCGTGACGAATCGAAAGCGACTTTTGGCCCAGGTCATTCACCAACGCGGGCAAAGACGGTTTCAAATCATAGCCACGCCGCTTTTTGAATTCATCCAGGAAATCATCGGTCCAATCCGAGTTGTAGACTTCCAGGCTGTCGCAAAACACCGCGTAGGGACGGTTCGCATCGAAGGCTTGCATCAACCGATCGCCGACTCTTTTCAAGTAGCCTTCCACGCTAGTGCGGTCCAGGTGATTGAGCACAAAACCTTCCGCTCCGACAGCCGGTCGCTTCACTTGCATGCCGGTGCGACTGGCGATGAAGAATTGAATCTGTAAGGGACTGCTTGTATCGTCGTTCAGAATAACCGCGCCATCGCGAATAGTACTAAGTTCATTCAATGAGTCGCGATTGATCGACTTCCCGTCGGATTGCATCGCAAAGACTGCAAGGAGTTTCTCGCCCGTAGCCATTGCGGGCAACGGAATTCGATAGACGTTTGCGGGAACATTTACGCGTTCAACACGAAGCTTGCCGGCGGCATCGGCGATCGAAATTTGTGGGCCTCCGTATGGCCAACCGCTTCCAACCGTCAAGTCAAATCGCAGACCCAGCTCGTCAGCACGATGGGCAGCGAACCTCAGGACTTCAATGAACTCATCCGACAAGTAAGAGAGATTCTTGATACCGGTTGACGCATGGTCGAGCATCAAGGGATAGACTGGTTGGACTTCGACGCCGCCGATCCCACCCTCTTTCATGAGACGCAGCTCGCGATCGATCTCCGCTTTTGAAACCGCCGGACCAAACCACCACCAGCGCATCATTATGCGTGAGTCGTCAGGAGGATTCTTAAACGATTGCTGGAGTTCAGCGATCCGCTCGATCTCAGTCGCCCGATGCTCGGTGAGCGCTGATTCCGAAACGCCGCTCGACAAAAGGCAGAAGAGCAATGTGAACAACCAGAATGTGAGAATCCGTTGGGCTGCTTGCATCTTTACCCTTACGATTAATGAAGTGACACGGTCAAATTCCGAATGATGCAAACTTACGCTTCAGAGCGCTTGAAGGACCATGTTCGTAGTCCGGCCTTCAGGCGGAAGTTTGTATTTTCTCGATTTCGAAAATTGCCAAGTCCAAGATACAAACTTCCGCCTGAAGGCCGGACTACGAACTTCTAGCACATTCTCTAAAGGCCCTTCGAAAACAAGAATCAACTGTAGACTTTTACGGTTCGCTCAAAACTGAATGAAGCGATTCCATAAAAAAGTAATCACCCCACATTACCGATTCATCGACACCCCAATTCATCGGGCGATGATAAACACCATGTCGCAAGATCCCTTCATAGCGAGGATCGTGATTGCCTAAGAATCGATCTCCGGTCAACGTATTAAGTATCGTGAGGGCCGCGTTACGATAAACATTGGGGGCACGCTCAGTGACTTCGATGCTCTTCAGTTTCCAAAATGCTCCCGCAACGATTGCTGCCGCCGAGCTGTCCAGCGGTTCATCTGGAATATTTGGCGCGCCATAATCCCAGAATGGGACGCCCCCCTCCGGTGTATTCTCCAGGTAAAATCCGGCACACCTTTCTGCAGTCTCTAAGAAAAACCGGTCACCGGTGAACAGGAACGTGTCGGTGAATCCGTAAATCGCCCACGAAAGACCCCGAGCCCAACACGTGAACGGCGAGTAGCCCTGCTGAGTTGACAAGTTTCGAAATTCGCCGCGGACCGGATTGAAGATGCCTTCGTGAATAACCGAACCCTCGCAATCCATGATTCTGTCGCCGCGCTTCCGCACAAGATATTTCTCGGTGGTTCTGGCGTGCGTCGCGGCTCTGCGGAAGAGCTCCTCATCACCGCCCAGTTGGTGCGCGCGAAACAGCAGCCGGATGTTCATCATTATGTCGATGAACAGCGACTGCGGACCATGAAATGAATAGATGTAGTGATCTTCTCCGGTATCCTTCCAGCGAAAAGACTGAGTAGTTCCCGCGGTGATAAGAATCTCTTTAATCCATGAGATCGCGGGATCGTCGCTGTCGAGCAGGCGATACCAGCGATCGAAAGTCGACATAAAGATGAAGCCAAGATCGTGAACATCACGATCGAACTTTCGAGATTCCAACGCGCGAGTAAATTGCTCAGCTGCTTTTCGCCATCTATCCTCGCCGGTTCGCTCAAAAGCCAGCCACATCATCCCCGCGTAGAAGCCCGGACACCAGTCTGTCCAGATGAACTCAGGCCGGTACCAGACGCCGTGTTTTGTATGAATCGGAGCAGGCTGATTTACAGGCCACCTGGGTAGTATCCGTTCGAGCTGAGAGACGCCGAATTGAAATGCGCGCTCCAAGCGCGATTTCAATTGAGTTTCATCTATATTCTCAGGAATTTTCACTTTCGAAGTCAGAACGGATAAATTCGTTAGCAGGTTAGACGACAGCTTCTGCGCAATCTGTGTAATCTGAATCAATCTAAGCTCATCCACAGATTACGCAGATTACGCAGAAGAGAAATGAGAAATTCAAAGTCTTCGAATGTTCATACCGCCGCTAACTTCGATGACCGCGCCAGTCGAATACTCGAATGCGCCTGACACGAGCGCAACAACCGCTTTGCCTACGTCTTCGGGCAAACCCCAACGCCCTTGCGGCACAAGACCTTCTTCGATCAATTTGTCGTACTTTTCCTGAACCTGTCCGGTCATATCAGTCTTTATTATTCCTGGACGCACTTCATAAACGCTGATTCCGTGCTGCGACAGGCGATCCGCGAAGATCGCGGCGGTCATGCTGAGTGCTGCCTTTGAAACACAATACTCAGCTCTCGATGGCGACGACATATACGCCGAAACCGAAGTAACAAACACAATCTTTGGTTTGACCGTATGCTCGGCCTGAAGCTGTGCGATCATCTGCCGGGCGACCCGTTGAGTTAAAAAGAACGGGCCTCTCGAGTTAATCGAAAACACTCGATCGAAGCCTGTCGCTGTGGTCTCGAGCACATCGAGTCGCTTCTCAGGAGCGATGCCGGCGTTATTGACCAGGAGATCAATTCTGCCATAACGATCGAGTACCGCATTGATCATCCTTTCGTGGTCATCGAGGAGAGAAACGTCTCCCTGAACCGGCAGGAACCCTGCCTCGAGATCCTCGACGCAGCGCTTGACTTCAAGAATCCTGCTCTCCGGGTCTCGCAAATCTACTCTGGTAGTGCCGGCAATATCGTACCCGCTCCGCGCAAGCTCTATCGCAATCCCGCGGCCTATGCCGCGACTCGCGCCAGTAATCAATGCTACGGGTCTAGTGCTGCTCAATGTTCAAGCCTCAGCTGTTTTCTTGCGATTCAGATCTTTTATCTCACTTAGTTGAGCCCCAAGCTCCGACTTCTTGTAGAAAGCGTCCAACGGGTAGCACCCTGAAGGAAGCCCGCTTCTCGGAGCGGTGGTGCAGTCGCTGAATGTACGACAAAGGCGTTTACGATCGGGTCTGCGGCCCTGAAGAATATGCAGCGGCAACTCGGGGTAGGCCAGCACCATTCTTCCGAGCCCTACGCAGTCCGCCCAGTTCTCACGCACCGCCGCCTGAGCAACATTTGGTAAGAAATCCTGAAGATAAGTGTAAGCGGTTCCAACAATCAACAGATCCGGGAATCTCTGTTTCAAGACCCGCGCGCAGTGCATTTGCCGGGCAACGCCAACCAACGGATCTTCGGGAGGCAAGTAGCCATCCGAGGGAGGAAACAGCGTCGGACGCTGGATATGTGGATTGTAGTACGGCGATCCAGCTGAAACATTCACCAGCCGTATTTTTAAGTCTTGCAGCAGAGACAAGAATTGGGTCGCATCATCAAGATCGCACTCGATCGGATTGTTTATGTCGACACCGAAACCCCAGCGGTACGGCAAAGCATTGTTGTAATCCTCTGGAATGCCCGGTCCCGGTTTGCCAGGCGAAGAACGCGTAGGATCAGGACGAAACGGAACCACATCAAAGGCCGACAGCCGCACGCCAACTTCGAGGCTCGGCGCAACAGATCGCACGCCCTCGACCACCTCTCTCAGAAAACGCGTTCGGTTTTCGAAACTTCCACCGTAGTCGCCACCGCGAGTGTGCGCACTCAGGAACTCGTGTCCGAGATAACCGTGACAATGCTTTACATCGATAAAGTCGAAACCGGTTTGATGTGCAATCAAGGCCGCTCGATGGAATGCCTCAATGATTTCTCGGATATGGCCGTCCGTAAGCAACGCGTAATCTGAGCTAAGGCCCACTCGTTTATCCAGGAAAGGATGATAATAGAGGATGCGCGGCTCGGGCCGTCCTTTTATATTTGGCTGGCTGTAACGTCCGGAGTGGGTCAACTGCAGGCCGATCAACAAGTCATCAGTCGAGCCGGCAGCCTGTCGATGCTCATCGATCAATGCTTCCCGCAACCTGGCGAGATCGTCACGGGTGTGTTCGTTTATCAAAAGCTGATTGGGATTTGCGCGTCCGTCGTGTCTCACTGCGACAGCTTCGCCTCCCCAGATCAACTTCGCGCCGCTTCTTCCGAAATTGCGCCACCGGCGTTCGGTCAGCTCCGTAGGCTTTCCGTCAATGGTCCCATCCCATCCTTCCATTGGATGGATCGCGAATCGATTGCCGATCCGGCGGCCGTTAAGTTCAAGCGGCTTTGCGAGCGGCGAGTTCGTACCTTCAATCATCTCGGCATCGCAAGGGATCGCAATGTTGTATTCACGCAGATGACCTTGAAAGGCTTGAACGCCGTGAACACTGCCGAGGTGCAAGTAAGTTTGAGAGGTCATCCAGGCTCTTACCGTAAACCAAACGTTCGGTACAACGTCAAATGAAATTGTCTGATAACACTGTTCGTAGTTCGGCATTTAGGCGGAGGTTTGTAACCTACTTGGCCGTTAAGTGGTAGCGTACAAACTTCCGCCTGAAGGCCGGACTACGAACTTTTCACACAGTCTCAAATCAGGTGGTTTCAAATAAGTACAATCCAAAGGGACTCAAACAATTTTTTACTGAGCCAAAGCCGGCGATGTTTCCAAAACTGGCTCTTGTCGTTTTCTTGGCAGCGATGCAACCGCGATTGCTCCAATAAGCGCGATACAGATTAACGTAACAAAGCCTGTCTGGTAATTAGTCGATCGGTCGCGGAGATATCCTACCAGCATCGGGGCAGTTGCTTCTGCTACGCCGTCAGCAGTCAGAATTACGCCCATCAAGCGGCCCAACACCTTCACGCCAAACAACTCAGCGGCTATCAATGGGATTATCAGGTACTCACCGCCGAGTCCTAACCCAAATACGACTGCAAACGCATACATAACCCCAGGCTGAGATGCGAAGAACAACAACGGAATTGCGCTGGCTACCAGCAAATAAATCAAAAGCATCACGTACTTCTTAGGCAAATGATCAGAAAGCCAGCCCATCAGCAGCCTTCCGATGATGCTGAACGTCAACACAAGCGAGATTATCGTCGCTGCCTCTCCCTGCTCGTAGTGCTGATCCAGACTCAGAAAGAGCTTCAGGTGTTGATTCGTGCCTCCGACTGCCCCGATGGAGCACATGCTTCCAAGCGCGAGCAGATAAAACGCTCTGCTTCGAAACACACTGCCCATCGGAGCAACCGTCGCCTCGTTGCGCTTCTCTACCACTCCGCGAGGCGAATCCTTTACGAAATAAGCCATCGGCAATGCGAGCACGATCATGATGATGCCAATCGTTCTCAATGAGCCTCGCCAGCCAAGCTCATCTGTCAGCCACTTTGAAAGCAGAGGCACCAGCGCGCCACCAACTCCGATGCCGAGATACGCAAAACCCATTGCCTTCCCGCGGGCTTTATTGAACCACCGCGATAGCAACACTTGATTTGGCAGCGGTCCTCCGCATACGTAGCCCACAGCATTGAACAAATAAAAGAGATAAAACATCCACAGCGCGGACATTCCGCTGAGCCCAATGACCGCGCTACCAGCCATCAGGATTCCAGCCATCATCAAACGACGAGGACCAAATCTATCGACAACCCAACCGGCAATGAACCCGAACAACGGACCAATAATAAGCTTGCTTAGAGCATTCCCGGATGTCACTTGAGTTCGCGACCAACCAAACTCCTTCACCATAAAATCGTAGTAGAGCGGAAGACCGTAAAGCGCCAGGCCGACCACCGAGAACAACGACAGAAAGCCGGTGATCGCGACTAGTACTTGCCCTGTCTTTGATTCTTCAGCGATAGTCATTGCGAAATTGTTACCGTTACCGGATTCGCATAGTCGTTCCACACCCGATCCAGCTCGGCCCGGTCGGGTGCACCATCGTAAACAACAAACCGATATCGCGAGACGTAGGACTTCCCTGGCTCAATTCTCCAATCTCCAGTTAACGACGGCGAGTAGCAGAAGAACGGTTGATCCGGATTTATCCTCATCGCCTGCGGCGCTCGGAAATTACTCGGATGATCAAGAATTGCAATGCCCGCTGGCTGGCCGTCGATCTTTCCACCGATGTGACACCAACGCGCGCGAGTACCGTGACCGTTGCTGCGGTCCTTACCTTCTGAAGTGAGAAACTCACAATTGTCTTTGGCCAGCCACTGTCGATGCCCTCGAAATCCAAGACCGCCGTAACGATATTCAGGCAAGATCAACGGGCTGTCGGTCGCCAGGTCCTGCGTTGAAACCAGATCAAACATAACAAACGGTTTCGAGCCCTGACCGACGTTGTAAACCGTAACAAGCCACTGTTCGTTAAGAACGGTGACCGGAGAAGGAGCACTAACGTCAAGGGAACGATTCCGCGATTTGAAGCCGGCGTGAACCGGCCCACTCCAGCTCTGATCTAATGCGACAAACTCGACCTTTCCGGTCCCGTCACCCACATTCCAAAAATCCGGGTGACGCCCCTGAAATTCAGTCTTAGTCCAGGCGAACCAGATTCCATGATGATGAAAATGATCGGGAGGATAATCGTCGGTCACGATGCGGCCGGATGGAGTAAAAACCGGATGAATGTAACCACCCTGGCGAAACACCGGTTTTATTGAGGAGCTGGGCAATTCGCCAGGGCCGCCCTGAAACGTAAGCGCTTTTCTGCCTGAAACGGTGACGGTCAAATGGTCGCCGTCGCGGATCGCCTGGGCGGCATTCGACGATCCATTCGTAATGCCGCCTTCAGGAGCCTCTTCAAGCCGGAACCGTTTTGTGGCGCTGGCCTTCAGTTCGGGCAGGACGAACGCTGCGGTCCCATCAGCATCGACCTGCACAGGAAACGCTTTTCCTGCGTCATCTCGCAGCACGTATGACTTGGCCTTCAGCGTCTTCGGGATGGCGAATCTAACGATACTCTCTCTACGATCAAGGTTCCCGGCAGCTACGGTCAGATAAGTAGTCTTGAATACTGGTTTGGAATCAAGCCGAGGAGCAGTCAAGAACAAGCTAACGAGCCCACAGCATGCGATCGAAGTCTTTTTCATGACTTTCACAGGATCTTTGCGAGCTGAACCTTTGCGAGCTTTGCGGCTTTGCGGCTTTGCTCGAACCTGAATCCAAATTCTACGGACTCGAAGTTATTGGTTCGCGCGCAAAGATGCAAAGTACACGCCAAGACGCCAAGAATATGAAACACTGAAACCAGATTCAAACAGAATCGGGAGCCCAGGCCACCGAACGTGTCCAGGCCAGGGCTCCCGAGCGGGTCAGTAGACGCATTACAGCGCCTAGAAGATGAACTTGATACCGAGCTGAATTCGACGCGGGTAGTTCGCTTGATTGGATTGAACCACCTGGCCGAATGTCGCCGACGTAGGTGCCGTTATCACGCCGTTGGTCGTTACACCCCCAGCCGGCGGACCTCCGAATTGAGTCGTATTCAAACTCCCGGTAGGGAATTGCGGATGATTGAAAGCATTCGTGGCTTCGAATCTCAACTGCAGCTTGGTCGTCTCGGTGATTGACGTATTCTTGACCAATGAAAGATCGAAGTTATTGTATGCATCCCCGCGCAAGAAATCGAAACGCAACGGGAACGTACGGATGTTGTGATCCAGCTGGAATGAAGCGTCGCGATTGAAGCCAGTAGGATTTGTCAGCACCTTCGCGCAGGACGGATTCGTTTTGCAGGGATCATTGAAGTCAACCCAGACTGGTTGTCCGCTCGGATCGGTCACCACTGGACTGTTGGGCTTACTCGCGTCTCGCAACGCAACGAAGCCGCTGTTGTTGAACCATTTCTCAACTGTCTTCTTATCGAGCTTGATGTTCTTGAAGTCGCCGAGATAAGTGGCGTTGCCGAAAGCCAGCGGCGGACCGCTTTGATACGCGTATATACCTTGTACCTGCCATCCCGAGACGAGCTTGGAAACAACCGCACCTTTGTTGTTGAGGAAACCATGTCCGGCGCCGAAGGGCAGTTCGTAAATTCCGCTCACACTTAACCGATGAGGGAAGTCCTGGTCCGAGATGACCTCGGTCGGAAACTGATCATCCTGGTTGAGGAGCTCTGTCGACTGAGTGAATTTGGAATAAGTGTAAGTGACCCCGAGCGTAAAGCCCCTCGACAAACGCTTGTCGAGCCGAAGCTGCAGACCGTTATATGTCGACTCGCCTTCATACGTCGTGCTGTTCACCTGATCGAATGCCGGGAACGGGCGCATCAGTCTTTCCCTGGCGATGTTGGTGCCGGTGAAAGTGCCGCTCGCGCTCGCCGGCAGTAAGCCGCGAAGCGGGTTCGGTACGTTCGCAGTCAGATAGTTAAGCTTCGCCTGGTCGCGAGTCAGGCTGGTGCTGAGATATTTCTGAGGAGTGACATTGAGGTTTCGATTGATCTCGATGTTCGATCCTCGATTTCCAACATATGCTGCCTCGACCAGAAACCCACCCGGTAGCTCGCGCTGAACGCTGAACTGGAAGCGTTGATTGCGAGGAGCGAGCGGAGCCTGGTTGAAGTAGTTGATAGTCTGCCCGAGAAATGTCTGTTTCCCGGCCGCTGCACCAACGGGCTCCTGAATGCCGTTGGGGAACGGATTGGAGAGCGTTGCTATGAAATGCAATCCATTATCCTGAGTCGGAATGAACGGTGTGTTCTGACTGAACCCACTCTGGATTACATCACCGCGCCGCTGGCCAAGGAATCCATAGAAGAGGCCATAGCCACCGCGCACAACCGTCTTGCTGTTGATTTGATATGCAAATCCCAATCGCGGCATGAAGTTGTGCTTGGGAGTGTTGTAGAGGCCGCGATCATCTTCGGTGGCAAACAACAATCCGCCAGGGACCTGGAAATTAGTCACCTCGGGAGTCGCAGTCGCGGGATTGCCTTGCGAAGCCGCGAATGCCGCCGCAGCTTGCGCACTAACCGGTTGGATGTAGACGTTATCAAATCCGCTGACGCTGCGATTGTATCTCTCGGTCAACGGAGTCTCGTATTCGTATCGAAGCCCCAGGTTCAGCGTCAGGTTCGGAGTAACCTTCCAGTCGTCCTGAAAGTAGAGACCAGAGGTGGTCGACTGCTCGGCATAATCCGCCAGTCGTGCCACATAGCTATTGGTCGTTGTTGGCAAGCCCAGAAGGAACGCTGCGAACGACTGTCCCAAACTCCCGGGAGCGGTCGCGGAATTGTCCAGCGGTCCGCGTGTCCAGGTCGAATCGAAATTGAAGCGCCCGGTCACATCGTTAATTGCAAATGAGTCGGTCTCACGATAGCCGCGAAACTCATACCCCGCTTTCAACGAGTGCGCGCCTAATGCTTTGTTGAGCGTGACAATCGCGGAATGAAGATCGTTGGGCCTGAACTCCTCGTTCTGCCTTGTGCCCTGATAACCGGTTATGTCAATAGCCGGGAACCGCCTCTTATCCTCCGGTATCGAGTTGTTATAAGAGGCTGGGAAGCCGACCGACGTGAGATCAAATCCGTGATTTTCCGGATTGGCTACCGTTGCTCTGATAAAGCGATTGTAGCCGTACCTGAGATTCAATACTGTGGTTGGATTGATGCTCCATACTTCATCGATCGCTCCTTGCCGTGAGCGGAAGTAGAAAAATTCGCCGGTCGCAAGGTTGTGAAAGTAATTATTGTAATCGCTTTCACGGTCATACCAGCTCGCGCGACCAAATAGACGATGCTTGTCCCCGATGCTCTGATCGACGCGAATCGTGTTGGTGGAGTACTTGGCACGTTCTTTCAGGTTTGGCTGCAGGAAGTTATTGGTGCCGTCGGCCGCGCCGGCGGAGGTAGGCTGTGGCCAGTAGTTTTCAACCAGCGCCTTTGCAACCGGGTCGATCAAGTTTGACGGGATAATGTTGTTGGGAAAAGGATCTTGCTGGAACCGACCGCCGGCCACTGCCTTGCGAGTGAACGGGTTGTAAATTTGATACGCAGGGCCGAGTTTCAACAGTTCCGAAAAATCGCCCTTCAGCATCGCCGCAGACGCGGTAGTTGGCGTGCCATTATTTCTCGGTCTGGCGTCTCTAATTCCTTCATATGCCCAAAAGAAAAAGGTCTTATTGCGGCCATTGTAAACCTTCGGGATCCAAACCGGACCGCCGAGCGATCCTCCCCAACGATTCGAGAACGAATCAGGCCTGCCTTGCTTGGTGGCATTGCCGAAGAAATCATTGGCAGTGATGCCGGCAGGCTCCTCCCAAAAATACGCCGAACCGTGAAATGAGTTGGTGCCGGACTTGATTCCTATGCTGGTAACCCCTCCTTCGGTATTTCCGAACTGCGCGTCAAACGTCGCGGTCTGAACTTTGAATTCCTGGATGGCATCAGTCGGCGGCACGTATGAAGCAATCACTTCGAAGGCGTTGGCGGTAGCGGTGCTGGGTACTCCGTCAATCGTAAGATCGCTTCTGTTTGCTCGCGTACCATCCACTGTGTAACCGACGATGTGGGTAGGCTCGAATGGACGATCGAGACGTGGGTCACGAGCGAATGACGCACCGGGAGACAGTGCGATCAAGGTGTAAGGATCTCCGTGAACCAGAGGAAGCTCGGCCACTCGCCTCGAGTCGACCGCTTGTCCCAATGAGGCCGTCGCCGTCTCGAGCGGAAGGCCCGTGGCCGTCACATTCACTGACTCCTCTGCGCCACCCGTCTCCAGCGAAATGTTGACGTCAAGTGTTTCACCAATGCGAAGCTCGACGCCATCGCGGACATACTTCTTGAATCCGCGGGCTTCAACGACCAGCTGGTATGTTCCGGGAACGAGGTAAGGAGCGCGAAAATAACCCGCCTCGTTTGTTGCCATTGATATGCTTGTGCCACGCGCCAGGTTATTCACTTTCACAGGAGCGTCGGCGATAACTGCCTGATTGACGTCTCTAACGGTTCCGGATATTGACCCACGGGCCTCCTGCCCGAAGACGAGGGCGGGAGGACACAGCAGGGTCAGCAGGAGTGCCGTTGAGAAAAAGACCTGAGATGCTTTCCTCGGTTTGCGGTTCATTGTTCTCCTCCAATTGAGCCTTGAAGACCGAGTCGCATCGATCTCGTTCTTCAATCCGTGACTAGCCGATCGACGTTGCTCCAAGCGAGTCGATCAACAAGCGAGCAGGATGGTAAAGACGCGAGAAGTGCCGGCGAAGCGAAGATCTGCCTCAGCTTGTGGCTGAGGCCCGTCTTGCTCGAGGCGCCGGTCAATCGAACTCGCGTAATTGAATTGAATTTATATCGCCAATCAGATAAGTGGCGTCGAACAGTCATTGGTCTGACCAGTCCAGCTTGGCGCGCCGCTTCTAAGATTACAGCCCTCAATGTAAGACTCATTTGACCTTGGCAGGGATTATCGGAGCTTCTAGTGCGTCTTCTAGTGCGTTCCAGCGGCGCCCATTCTCTAATAGACGCCGCAACGTGTCAAGCTCTTTTATGACCAATTTAAGGGCACAAGCCCTGACGGTAAGACCAATCGGCTATTCATCCATCTGCGTTAATCTGCGTAATCTGCGGATCAGGAGTTTCTGCAGACTTAAAAACTGCCTGTCCGCAGATTACCCTGATGAACGCAGATTAAGCCCAGAAGAAAATGCAGTTATTTAGAAATTGAACGCATCTATATTGCTTTTATTGAAGATAAATGGCGCGCCAAGACGAACCTCGTCATTCTGCACCTCGATCTTTCCAAGCCTTCCAGCGGAAACCGTCTGATCTCCTCGCTTCAACTGCCCGCCCGCAAGCGCTCGCGACGCGTACACGGATAGATAACCCAGATCAAGCGTGTTCCAGAGCACTATGCTCTCGATGACCCCATTGTGAACATACGGTTTGCACATGTTCGGAAGAGACAGCCCGGTTACCTTCACATCCGTTCGACCAGACTGCTTCACTGCTTCTGCCGCGCCAGGCACAGCCGGAGCCGCAATCGCCATTATCAGCTTCACATTCGGATATACCTTCAATAAGGTCTGCGTTTCGCTAAATGCACGGTCGCGATCACCGTCGCTGGGCTGAATCGCTACGAGCTTCATCGCAGGATACTTTTCTGCAAGCCGGGCTTTGATGTGTTTTATCCATTCGTTTTGGTTGGCCGCGCTCAGGCTCGCAGTGACGATTGCGAACTCGCCCTGGCTGTTGAGTATTCTCGCGGCCTCGTCCGTTAACGTATAACCAATGCCTTGAGGTGTAGCTTGATTTATGAAGAAGTCTCGCGCGTCTTTTTGAGCATCCGCATCCCAGGTGACGACCTTGATTCCCCGCTCGCGGGCTTTGTGCAGAACGGTTGATACAGCGACTTCATTCTCGACGCTCACCGCAATGACATCTACTCCGCTGGTAATCCATGCTTCGATTACTTCGTTCTGTTTTGCAGGATCGAGATCGGTTGGGCCATCCCACACCAGCTCAACTCCGAGTTCTTTGGCGGCCTCCTCGGCGCCCTTGCGGCAGCTTATGAAATACGGATCACCTTTCGCTTTCGGCATCATTGCGATGACGGTTTTGTGGGTGCCGGTGGGTTGACCACTCGAACCTGCACTGGCAGTCTCGCGCCGTAGTGAACCAACCAGATACCAGTTGCTTCCGGCTACTATTAAGGCTCCGAGTATAATGACCGCGCTCAAGACCGCGACTTGAGAGTTCTTCACCTGGATCTCCTCTGAATCAATCTGCACCTGAGCCCGAGCTCCAGCTCGAGACGATATTCGATCTGCGAGTATCGTAGCCAACAGCAGAGCTCCCGTCAGAATTCCGGTTAACTCTGCGGGCTGCGAGCTCAAGCGCAAACCGTTTTGTAGAATCACAATTGCGAACAGACCAATCACCGTGCCTAAAACCGTGCCGCGCCCGCCAAATATTGAAGCCCCGCCGAGGACGACTGCAGTTATTGCCATCAACTCGTATCCAGTCCCAGCGTCCGACTTCGCCTGACCGAGATGCGCTACATAAATGACCGCTGCAAGGCTGGCTGAAAACCCTGACCACATGTAAACAAGCCCCACTCGACGCGCCACCGGCAGCCCAGCATATCGGGCGCCATCGGCTGAGAAACCAATTGCATACAGGCTTCTACCTAATGCCGTGCGGTGTAATTGCCACGCCAAGCCGACTATCGCAACCGCAAGCACAAACAACTGAGGCGGTATCGCACCTGCTACATAACCTTGACCAAGGAATAAGAACGAAGACGGAAAACCTGAGTAATCATCAATGCCGCGAGTCAATCCCTCAGCAATGCCGCGAAACAGAGAGAATGTTCCAAGCGTGACAATAAGAGGCGGATAGTTCAGCCTCGCAATCATGAATGCGTTCAATGCGCCGCCAATCATACCGACACATAGCGTCACCGCGATTGCGAATGCGATAGGTAAGTGCGCATCCCTCCACAAACTGCCGAGTACAATCGCAGACAGTCCCATCATTGATCCAACGGACAGATCGATGCCGCCGGTGATAATCACCGGTGTCAGCGCCAGCGCCAGCAATCCAAGCTCGACCGACAGCCTGGCGACCTCGAATGCGTTTCCCGCTGTCCAGAAGTTAGTCCCGGTCACCCTGAATATGCCGCACTCCACCGCCAACACGATCAGCAGCATCCACTCTTTGTTGGGAAAGAGACGCGCTCGAAGCGGCGGGACCAGTAGCAGACTCACTTGCTCCTCTCTGTTGCGAAGCGGAAACCGGCGACCCGCAGTTTCTCAAGACTCGCAAAAGCGCTGTCTGACGCCAGCGCCGACAAAATGATTGCGCCCTGAATTGCTTTCTCCCAAAACGGATTTATCCCGAGAAAGGTCAGCGCAGTTCCTATTGTGCCCAGCAATGCTACCCCGATCAGAGTTCCAATCAACGTTCCGCGTCCACCGGTGATCGCCACGCCTCCAACGACTACCGCAGCAATCGCTTTCAACTCAAGGCCGATTCCGGGATTACCCGGCACAACTGAAAAACGGATCGCATTCAGATACGCTGCAAACCCGGTCAATTCACCCATCAAGATGAACACTCCCAAAACAACTTTGGTTGAATCGATCCCGGCGAGCCGCGTTGCTTCTGCATCTGAGCCGACCGCATAAACAGCGCGTCCAGCGCGAAGCATTCTCAAGGCCCATGCGAAGATGCAAAAGGTGATCAATGCAGCCACTGCGATTACCAATTGGCCGCTGCCCTGGCCCAGACCTAACCATTGGAAGTCCGCTGGAAGGTTCTGCACCCAGGCTCCTTCAGTGATCCACCGCAATCCATCGCGCAGGCCGACCATTGCCGCCAGAGTCACAATAATCGAAGGCAACCGCAGCCATCCCACCAATGCGCCGTTAATCCCACCCAGCGCTGCGCCGCCAAGCACAACGCAGGGAAGCACCAGGGGAACAGGAACTCCGATCGTCGCAAGCCATCCAGATGCGATGCTGCAAACCGCGAACTGAGATCCAACAGACACGTCGATCTCTCCCGCAAGAATGACCATCGTCATTCCGATCGCAACAATCAGAGTCGCGATGTTGTTTAAGGCGAGGTCTCTAAGATTGTTTGAGCTGAAAAATGATGGAGCCGCGACGGCAAGCACCAACAACACAGCCGCCAGAGCCGCGGCGGATGAGAATTCACGTTTGTAGCGCCCACTTTGCATTCCGTACGGTCACCGTTGCCCAAGGGAGAACTGCGGGTCCTGGTGTCCAAGCGCGATCGATAACAATCGCTCCTGGGTTGCATCCGCGCGATCCAACTCGCCGCAGATGGTCCCGTTTCTCATCACCGCTATGCGATCGCTCATTCCGAGTATTTCCGGAAGCTCAGAGGAGATCATCAGTATCGCCATACCCTGTTCCACAAGTTCCATCATCAATTCATGGATCTCCGCTTTGGCGCCGACATCGATACCCTGAGTCGGCTCATCCAGAATTAATAACTTAGGATCTGTTGCAAGCCATCGACTGAGCGCGACTTTTTGTTGGTTGCCTCCGGACAAAGTCGATACCGGTGAGAACGCGGCGGGAGTTTTTATTCCGAAGCGTCGAATATAACTGCTTGCGATTTGTCGCTCGGCACCAAAATCAAGTCCGGAAAACATCTGCCCAACGATCTTCGGTTGGTCGCTCTTAAGCTCCGTTCCAAGCGAGGCCAGTGTGATGTTATCTGTAATCGATAACTCTGCAATAACTCCATGTTTCCTGCGATCTTCAGGCAGATATGCGATACCGTGTCGAATCGCCATTTCGGGGCTGGCGATTGTTACAGGTCGACCAGCAACTAGAATCTCACCTTGATCCGCTGGAGTTAGTCCAAAAATCGTTCTCGCAAGTTCCGTTCTTCCGGCTCCGACCAGTCCCGCAAGCCCGACGATCTCTCCCTTGCGTACCACCAGATCAATATTGTTTATGCCTGATCGGCTGCATCCGACTTTTCGTAACTCGAGCGCAGTCTCTCCCGCTTCAACTGCGCGTTTAGGGAAAATAGATGACAGTTCGCGACCTACCATTAACGTGATCAGCTCTGCTTTAGTGACGTCCTGCATTGAGCGGGTCTCGATCGTGCGACCGTCACGAAGCACGGTCACCCGATCAGCAATCTCCAGTACCTCATCGAGACGGTGGGAGATGTAGATAATTCCGACTCCCGCTGATCTAAGTCGCGAGACCACCGCGAACAGTTTTTGGATTTCATCGTCGGACAGAGAGGCCGTCGGCTCATCCATCACAATGACACGAGCGTCCGCGCCAATTGACTTCGCGATCTCCACCATCTGTTGCTGAGGCATCGGCAAATCAGAAGCCGTGGTATCTGGATTTATCTCGGCGCCAATTTTCGCGAGCAGGTCGACGGCGTGACAACGCATTTTGCTCCAGGAGACCCGCTTCCATAAGTTCGCGCCCTCTAGTCCAAACGCGAGATTCTCAGCAACGCTCAGATCGGGAAAGAGCGCAGGTTGTTGATAAATCGCCGCAATGCCATTGGCCTTGGCGTGCGCCGGTGAGTTGTCAACGATGTGTTTGCCGTACAGTTCAATCTGCCCGGCGTCGGCTTCAATTGCTCCGGTAATGATTCGAATGAGGGTTGACTTGCCGGCGCCGTTTTCTCCAACGAGGGCATGCACCTCACCGGCACGCAATTCAAACGAAGCGTCGCGCAACGCCTGCACGCCGTCGTAAGATTTGGATAAACCAGTTAGTCGAAGTAAAACAGAATCACGCATTAGATTCTCCGAGATCTGCTCTGCGAAGCTCTGTGTGCTCTGCGCCTCTGCGGTGAAGCCTACCGCAGGGAGGAATCACGGCAGAAGCGCAGAAATCGCGGAGGTAACGCAGAGAATTCCGGACAGTTACTGGAGCCGATGCCGCAACAGCTCAATCTTCTTCTATTGATACCGACTTTCCATCTCCTGGTATCGCTTCGCGGTTTCTTCCCAACCGTGTGATGGAATTGGCTGATATTCCTTTATCTGGGAATGCTCGCCCACATAATTCCGTGCTCCCGCTAGGGATTCAAATCTACCGGCGGCAATCGCCTGAACAAGCACATTACCGGTCACGGTCGCTTCTACAGGACCGGCTTTTACCGGCAGACCGGTCGCGGTGGCGGTCGCCTGGTTTAGATAATCATTGCGGCTTCCACCTCCGACAATATGAATACCCCGGATCTTGCGTCCGGTCAGCGATTCAATCGTCCGGATCACTGATGCGTATCGAAGAGCCAATGAGTCGAGAACTGTCTTGGCAACAGTAGCCGCATTTTGACAGCTGAAATCAACCGTGCATTCGTTTTCACTCAGTTGTGTCGATATGGCCATAATCATCGAGCGCGGATTAAACAACCTCGGGTCATCCGGGAAAATGATCGCGGCGCTGGTTTTTATCGACGCTACTTCGTTCAATAACGATTCGTAATCCACAGTGCTTCCGTTTTGAGCCCATTCGTTTCTACACGATTCCAGAATCCAGAGGCCCATAACATTCTTCAGAAATCTGAACGATCCGAAAGCACCGCCCTCGTTTGTGAAGTTGAATCCTGCAGTCTGACTGTTTATGAGTGGGCTTTCTCCCTCAATTCCTACGAGAGACCAGGTTCCAGACGAGATGAATGCCCAATCGTCTTCAATCGCAGTACCGGCGACCGCACTGGCAGTGTCGTGCGTCGCAGTTGCGGTTACTCGCACATCTTCAAGACTGAGTTCCCGGCGAAGCGAGCGTGTCACCAGCCCTAAGTCACTACCTGCAGGTACAACTTCGCAACATAGCCTCGTTGGCAATCCCAGGCGCTCCATCAATTCGTGATCCCAGTTACGGTTCGTTGCATTCAGCATCTGCGTAGTGGTCGCATTGGTGTATTCGGAGACTGCCGTTCCGGTGAGAAACAGATTCACCAAATCGGCGATCATCAACATTCGAGAAGCACGGTCAGGTATGCCACCCTCACGTTCACTCTGGGCATAAAGCTGAAAAAGGGTGTTGATTTGTAGAAACTGTATTCCAGTGCGCTGGAATATCTCTTCGCGAGAGACTTTTGTGAACACACGCTCCATGACACCCTGTGTGCGCTCATCGCGATAGCAGACAGGATTCGCGATCAGCGTGCCCGTGGAATCTGTCAATCCATAGTCAACTCCCCAGCTATCGACACCGATGCTGCAAATGCGCCGGCCAAGATTTTTCGCTCGATTTCCACAGGCTGATAGCCCGTTCCTTATTTCATCAACGATCTTGGGAAAGTCCCATCTGAGGTGCCCGTCAACGTACCTGGGAGGATAGCTGAATCTCCGAAGCTCCTCGAAACTGAATCGTTCCGCTGAGAGATCAGCTAAGAAAACGCGCCCGCTTCCTGCGCCAAGATCGACTGCAATATATAGAGGATCATCGGTCACAGCGGGCTCATGATTTTGGTTAGAATCCGTGATGCTTCAAAAACACGTCTGCATCAGTGCTCGAGAAGAATACAAGACGCACCTCTTCTAACGTTGCGTCCTGCGAAAGGAACGCAGCAATTGCTTTCGACGATACAAGCGCTGCCTCGTGGCGCGGGTATCCGAACGCGCCGGTCGAAATCGACGGAAACGCGATGGTTTTTAGGCCGTGCTCAATCGCAAGCGTCAGACAATTCCGATAACACGCTGCTAACAATTCTGCATCTGCATCTCCAGCTTGTCCTTTGATCGGTCCAACAGTGTGGATGACATATCGCGCCGCAAGCCTCCCGCCGCCTGTTATGACAGCCTCACCGGTTGGTAGCCCATTTGGGAAACGCGTGCGCCGGATCTCCTTGCACTCAGTCAGAATCTGCGGGCCGCCTGCGCGATGGATAGCTCCATCAACCCCGCCTCCACCCATCAGCGATGAGTTCGCAGCATTTACAATTGCATCTACGCTTTGCTGTGAAATGTCCCCCACAAGCATGATGACTCTGCCGTCGCAAAAAGATTGCTCAATTGAAGTACTCATCTTTACATCTCGCTACTGTTCTGCCTCGAAGCTGTAGGATCCGGATTGCACAAGAAAGACAGCGGTACCGCCTTCCATTCGCAGGAACTTTATTCCCGCGGCCGAGTCCGCAGCCTTTCCGCTCTCCTTAACAGTCCTGGGATCCCTGGCAGGGACATAAACCGTCGCTGTCGTGTTTGCCGGGACTGCTACATCTATTTTTAGTTTGTCGCCAGTAATGCTCCATCCGGATTGTATCTTTCCACGAATCGAGTTGTAGGAGCCTTTTGCCCAATTCAAACCGCCGCCCGGTTGCGGCCGGATCACAAAATGCTCATACGCCGGATGGGTGTCATCGTTGTTGATTCCAAGTATCACTCGATACATCCACTCACCCACAGCTCCGATAGCGTAATGATTGAATGAGTTCATTCCTTTATTCTGAAACCCGCGACCTTTTACGTAGCCATCCCATCTTTCCCAGATCGTAGTCGCGCCATTTTCAATCGAATATCCCCACGACGGAAACGTGTGATTGTTGATCAATTTGTAAGCGACATCATTATGACCGGAGTCCGTAAGCTCGAGCATCATTCGATAAGTCGAATGGAAACCTGTGGACATGTGTCCTTTGTATCGATCAATACCTTCGAGCATGTATTTCACTACCAGCGGGCGGATCTTTTCCGGCAGCAGATCGAAATGCAACGCAATCGCATAGCCCGCCTGCGTGTCTCCTTGAATTCGCCCATCTTCGGCAACATAGGCCTTATTGAAAGCTTGCTTGATATCCTCAAATAACTGCCGATAGTGCTGCGCCTCGTCCTTCTTACCGAGCACTGTTGCCATACGCGAAATCAGGTCCGCTGCATAAGCGAACATCATTGTGGCGAAAATTTCCTTCGGCACCTGGCCGCCTTTTTTCGGAAAGCCTTCATAGATAAACGTATCTGAGTTCAGCCAGTCGCCGTAGTCGTTACCGCGTTTGTTCTTCCAAAGCAGCTCAGGATTGTTGGTTCTGATGAACTCGACCCAGCGTTTTCCGGACTCAAAACTCTCAGCGAGGATGCGCCTGTCGCCGTATTGTTGCCAAACGCGCCACGGCACAACTATTCCTGCATCACCCCAACCCGGAACGCCGGTGAAGATTTTGTCCTTTCCAAATGGATGTGGGGAAAAATCGGCGAAGCGCCCATCAGTAGCTTGAGCATCTCTGACGTCTCGCATCCACTTGGTAAAGAACGCCGCCATGTCCATATTGAAGATGCCGGTCCCGACAAAGATCTGAATATCACCCATCCATCCTTGCCGTTCGTCACGTTGCGGGCAGTCGGTTGGGATGCTGAGCATATTGCCTCGCTGCGTCCAGAAAATGTTCTGCCAGAGTTTATTTAGAGTCTGGTCGGAGGCCTCAAAAGTTCCGACTTCAGACATTGCTGAATGAAATACGCGTCCGAGGATGGCATCGGCGCTGGGTTTGGATTGGAGACCGGTGACTTCGACATACCGGAAACCGTGATAAGTGAAATGCGGTTCGAAGGTTTCTATCCCGCGCCCGTGGAATGTGTAGGTATCTGTCTGTCGAGCAGTTCGCAGATTATCGGTATAAATGGTTCCGTCATCGCTCAGCATTTCAGCGTGGCGGATCGTCACGATGGTACCAGTCTGGCTTTGAGCCTTCAGCCTGCACCACCCAACCATGTTTTGCCCCATGTCAAAGACAAAAACATTTGGCTTTGGTTCGGTCAAAGAAATCGGTTTGATCTCCCGAGTAATGCGGATGGGTTCATTGGGCTGGGCTGTCAGGATCGTACGTACTTCGGGCGCGACGTCGGCTATGGTCCAGGTCTTGTCATCGAAGCCTGATGAATCCCAGCCGGGCATCTCGCGCCGCGCATCATAGGATTCGCCATCGAGGATATCTGACTGCGTAATCGGTCCTTCGCGACTCGTTCGCCACGTTCCATCGGACACGACCCGTTCTGTCTTTCCGTCAGCGAGCTCGATTTCCAGTTGAGCCAAGAAACGCGGATGATTGCCGTAGATATTTCGAGGCTTCTTCACCAGGGATTGGGCCAATCCCAGGCTGCCGGCATACCATCCGTCTCCGAGCAGGGCGCCAATTGCGTTTGATCCGGCTTTAAGAAGATTGGTTACATCGTAAGCCTGATACTGAGTGCGGCTGTGGTAGTCGGTGAACTCAGGAGCCAGCAATTGATCGCCTACTCGTTGGCCGTTTATGTGCAGCTCATAAACGCCCAAAGCTGACGCGTACACGACCGCGCGCTTCGGTTTCGATGAGACCTTAAACTCTCGCCGAAGCATTGTGGCAGCAATGTTTTCGACAGAGGGGAGTTTGTCACCGATCCATTTTGCGGACCAATCAGTGGATTCCAACAGACCCATCGTCCATTGAGCAGGCTTGCTCCAGCTCGACACTTTGCCGGTCTGATCCCACACGCGAACTTTCCAGAAGCACCGTTGGCGTGATTGAAGGGGCCTGCCTTTGTACTCGATTTGAATCGTTTCCTTCGAGGTGACTTTGTCTGTGTCCCAAAGATCACCCTTGTTGGTGGCAAGGTTTGCTGGGGTGGTCGCGACCAGGATTTGGTAGGCGGTCTGGCTCGCACCGCGCTCACCGCTCTCGAGTCTCCAGCTTAGCCGAGGCTGGCGAACATCGATGCAAAGAGGGTCCACCAGGTATTCACATCTGAGCATCGACGCGGTGGTGCTCTGGTCTCGCTGACTGAACACACTCGATTCCGAAGCGATCGCTATCGAGCCGATGATTAGCAGAGTAACGATACGTTTCATCCGTTTCCTGTTCTCTCGAAGACAAATCACAAATGAATTTCAATAATGACTCAACTGATCTGCCGACGAGATTTCCTTTTTTTGGCTGGCGCTACCGTAGAAACATTGCCAACTTAAGTTTCAGTTCACGAATTCCTTCCACTGCCAACCGCGCCATAACCTCCGCCCCGAGTGGCGAAAAATGAGTGTTATCTTCGATCCCCTGAGGATAGTTTGCATTCTCGTTTGGTTTAAGCTGGAGAAACAGTTTTCTTGATTCTTCCGGGCCGTATTGGATCAGTACCTTTTCGCTCTTTAGATGCATGTCGATCAACGTCACTCTATGCTCCGAAGCTACCGCTCGAACGATATCCGGGTACTGACCGTGGCTATCCTGAAACTTGCCATCTTTGTCAAAACGCCTCCGCATCACCGGCGTGAGTAACACCGGGTTCGCTTGCTTCTCACGTACTTCCGTTACGAACCTTATCAGATTGCGTCGATATTCTTCCGGCGGCGTGTATCGGTCGGTCCGGTCCTTCGCCGCGTCATTGTGACCAAATTCGATAAAAACAAAATCACCCTTCGTGAGCTTATCAATGATTCCCTGCCAGAGCTTCTCTTCGATAAACGTTCGCGTGCTTCTCCCATTCCTGGCGTGATTTTCGATCCTCACCTTGCCAGGCTTAAAGAACTGTTGAAGTGCCTCGCCCCAGCCTGTCTCGGGTCTTTTCTCAGGAAGCTTCTCCGCCATCGTCGAGTCCCCGGCGAGGTAGACTGTGATGGGCTGTTCAGCAGACCCTGCCGCAGATGACAGAAGAATCATCGTGCAAATCGCAACAAATCTCATAAACACGCTCTACACTATTCCAGCAGCGATACTCGCTTGTGCGGGCCGCTCATCCTGCTTAAAGCGTCGATAGCCGCTGGCTCGATAAGCCGCGATCGGATCAATCGCACCGCCGGATCGTTCCCTCGCTCTCGCCAGGATCGGACTAACATCAGTGGTAAAAGCTGACTTCAACACCGTCAACGCCATCAACGGATCGCATTTCTCTTGCGCTTCGGACAGAGCAGCTCGATCGATCAAATGCGCCTGGACATAAGCTCGGGTCAACTCGGCCGCGCTTACCATCAACGACTCGATAGGATCAGTAACGTTATGCGATTGATCCAGCATGTACGCCGGATCAAAACCAGCTGTCTGACTCAGCTCTGCATCGACCAGCTCATTGAAAATCAAGAATAATTGAAACGGCTTGATTGAACCTGCATCCAGATCATCATCACCATACTTGCTGTCGTTGAAATGAAAACCCGCAAGTTTGCCGAATTGAATGAGCCGCGACACGATCATTTCGATATTGACGTTCGGAGCGTGATGTCCCAGATCTACCAGACAAAATGCCTTCGGTCCGAGCTGGCTTGCACAGTAGTAGCTGGTGCCCCAGTCGTTGATCACTGTCGAGTAAAACGCCGGCTCATAAAACTTGTGCTCGAGAAAAACTCGCCAGTCGTCGGGCAACGCGTCATATACTTCACTAACGCTTCCCAGGTATCGCTCCAGCGCGCGACGGAAATGCATTTGACCCGGAAAATTTCCGCCGTCACCGACCCAAACCGAGTGCGCTTTAGACCCGAGCACTTTGCCGATTTCGATACATTCGATGTTGTGTTCGACCGCTTGACGCCTCACCTCAGCGTCTGGGTGAGTAAGACTTCCAAACTTATAAGAGAGCGGCTGCCCCGGTTGATCCTGGAACGTATTCGAGTTCATCGCATCGAATGCGAGGCCTCGTGACCGAGCAAACTCGCGAAGATCGTTCGGATCATCGGGCTTGTCCCAGGGTATATGCAAAGAGACCGCAGGAGTACACCTCACCAGCTTGAAAATCGTTGCGCAGTCCTCGATCTTCTCGTAGATATCGCGAGGCTCGCCGGGTCCCGGGAATCGCGCAAAACGGGTTCCTCCGGTTCCCACTCCCCAGGACGGAACGGCAACGCGAAACGATTGAGCTTTGGTAACAAGATCTTCTATGTCCAGCTCTCTGCGCTTCAGCACGTGAGCGAGATGATCGAAGTCTTCGTTGATCCATTTCTTCATCTTCGCGTTTTGTTCATTTATCAAGGTATCTTCGATCTCAAACCGATTGGACATAAATGCCTCCGTTTGCCAGTTCGTAGTACCGCGCGTTTAGCGTTCAGCGTTTGTCCTTTACAGTTCAGCGTTCGAGGTTCAGCGTTCAACGTTTTCGGTTCGGTTTGCAGAGTTCAACATTCTCAATCTTCAATGCAACACCCCGAACGTCGAACGCTAGGCGCTAAACGAAAAACCTCATATGCGGTGAACAAACCGTAGCTACCTCAAAAAGCCGTCTTGCAGTCCGCCATCAACCGGGAGCACATGCCCGGTAGTCTTCGAGAGCCGTCGTGATAACAGAAGAAAAATCGCCTCGGCTTGATTCTCAGGCACAATCGCGCTCTGGGTCAGAGATCGCGCCGCATAAAAATCTGCCAGTTTGTCCCGAAGCGCTTCGGTTGGTTCATCATCGCCGAATTGCACGTCGTACTTTGCCAGTGAAGCAATCACTCGCTCGCGCGGAAACATCGTGCTGCCCGCAACCACTGTCGCAGGAGCTACTGCGTTCACGCGAACGAGCGGTGCCATCTCGACCGCAAGCTCACGCACAAGATGGTTAGCAGCCGCCTTGCTCGTGTCGTAAGCAACGCTACCTTTCTTGGCGACGATTGCGTTCGCGCTGGTGGTTAACACGACGTTCGCCTTCAGCCCCTGGCGCTTGAAAATCCTAAACGCCTCATCAGCAGCGATATGTGCTCCGATCACATTAATACCAAAAGTCTTCGCCCATTGTTTGTCGTCGATTTGGCCATTCTGATCGGGTGCAATGAATACCCCTGCCGTGATGACAAGCCCATCCAAACCGCCATATGCGAGAACAGCCTCATCAAGCATTCGGGCGACGCTCTCGCGTTGTGTGATATCACACACGAGTCCGATCGCCGGTCCGCAATTACTGATTCCGGAACCCGCGAGGCCAATACCTTCACCCTGAGTCGCGATGATCTCGCTGGCGGTCGCCTGCGCGGCCGCTTCGTCGACATCTACGCACACCAGGTGCGCACCTTCCGCGGCCAGGCGGTGACCTGTTGCCTTCCCAATGCCATTACCGGACCCGACAACCGCGATAATCTGTCTGTCGAGTTCTTTCTCTGGCGGCAAGCGCTTCAGCTTCGCGTCCTCGAGGCTCCAGTACTCGATGTCGAACGCCTCCTGCTCATCCATCGCCTCGTAGCTATCGATCGCCTCAGCTCCCCGCATCACTTGAATCGCGCAGTTGTAAAACTCGGCGGTCACTCTCGATTCACTCTTATTTTTTCCCCAGGCGATCATCCCGAGACCTGGAATCAAAACTACAGTCGGATTGGCATCCCGCATCTGAGGGGAATCGGGCTTTTTGCAGCGTTCATAATATGCGATGTAGTCACGACGATAGAGATCCAGTCCTTCATCAAGTGAAAGCTTAAGACCCTCAATGTCCAACGTGCGCGGGTCCCAATCGACAAACAGTGGTTTTATCTTTGTGCGCAGAAAGTGATCCGGGCACGAGGTCCCAAGACTCGAGAGGCGTGGGCCGTCGACGCTGTTCACGAATTGCAGAGTTGTTTCGTCGGTCTGGATGGTCGCGACGCCTCGCTTGCTTGTCGAGAGTCGTCCACGCAACCACGGAAGCACTTCGATTAAGATCATCCGGCGATCGGCATCTGAGATATCGCGATGACGTTGTCCTCCAAACGTCTCGTCTCCGCGGTGGTGCGACTCAATATAAGATGCGGCGCGTTCGATTATCTCGAGAGCTGTCTCGTAGCATGTTTTGTCGTCGTTACTCCAGGAACTCATGCCGTGGTGTCCAAGCAGAACACCCTTGGCCTGCGGGTGATCGTGTATAAGCGTTTCGATCTGCAGACCTAATTCAAAACCTGGCCGCTGCCACGGAACGTAAATTACGTCTTCTCCGTAAATCTTCCGGCACAATTCTTCCTGATTGGCGGATGCGGCAATCGCTATCACCGCGTTTGGATGCAGATGATCTATGTGCTTGAACGGAACGAAAGTATGAAGAGGAGTATCTATCGAGCACGCGCGCGGATTGAGACCGAAAACGCAATGACTATACATCGAGTACATTGCATCTTCGATCGCGGTCTTTGGTCCGCGTTCCGGTTCGGCGAGATAAAGCGACTTCATGGCGCGGACCTTATCAAGGTAAAGCGAGGCGAAACTATCGCGCGTCGCAGTCCTGAGATCGCCACCCGATCCTTTTATCCACAGGACCTCTACATTGTTGCGAGTAAGCGGATCGACTTCGATGAGCTTTGAAGATGTGTTTCCTCCGCCGGTGTTTGTGAGGGTCAGGTCCTCGCCAAGTTTATTCGAACGATAGACGAGGCGATCACGATCGGACAGCGATTTGGCGACACTTTCATCCCAGAGATAACGAACGTGTTTAAATGATTTCTCGTTGCTCATTGTTCGATGTAGCGTAGACTGTCTAGTCTGCGCACGATGTTTCTATGCTTACGAGTGTCAGATGCGCAGACTGGACAGTCTACGCTACATCTCTACTGATTCACGCCACTTGCCAGGAAACCGCCATCAACCACCAGGATCTCACCAGTAACAAAACTAGCGGCGTCAGAAGAGAGAAACACCGCTGCGCCGGCTAATTCCTCCACTTTACCGAAACGATTCATTGGAGTGCGCAATAAAAACTCGCGGCCGCGCTCGCTTTCCAAAAGCTTCTCGTTGAGAGGCGTGCGGAAGACACCGGGTGCAATCGCATTTACGCAAACACCACGGTTCGCCCATTCGATCGCCAATGATTTTGTTAGCGAAGCTACTGCCGCCTTGCTCGCTGAATAGGCGGCTACCTCAAACAAAGAAACAAATGTTGAAAGCGATGCGATGTTTACGATACGGCCGTAACCGCGGTCAATCATGTGCCGGCCAAAAACCTGACATGCCCTCAAGGTTCCGGATAAGTTTGTATCAATAATCGCGTTCCAGTCTTCTTCGGGAAAGTCAAGGGTCGGCGCCCGTCTTGTGCGGCCTGCGCAATTGATCAGTATGTCGACTTTTCCGAATTCACCGACGGCTGCGTTCAACAGACGCTCGATCGACTCGCGGTCCGCTACATCCGATGTGACACGAATAGTCCTGCGCCCCCGTCCTTCAATTTCGGCGGCAGCTGCATCAACCTGCTCAGGGCGGCGGGAGGTTGGGATCACATCTGCGCCGGCTTCTGCCAGGCCGTGAGCGATCGCCCGCCCAATTCCGGATGTTCCACCAATGACCACCGCAGCCTTGCCTGTTAATTCGAAGAGCTTGTAAGCCATGTCCCTTTCTGTATCCTAAAAGCCGTCAGGATGACAACCCCATCGCACCAATAGGACGTATTGGACCAACAGGATGGATTCGACCTATCATAGGACCGATTCGACCTATAGGACCTATATGACCAACTCGATCAAAGCGCAAATCCTGGAGACCGGTTTGATTCCGGTCATCCGCGCCGACTCATCCGATATCGCAATGCGCGCTGTCGACGCAATCAGGCAGGGCGGAATATCAGTACTCGAAATCACAATGACGGTACCCGGCGCGATTCGGATCATTGAGGATGTTACTCGGCGTTTCGGAGATGACGCCATAGTCGGCGCAGGGACCGTGCTCGACTCCGAGACCGCTCGAGCCTGCATTCTTGCCGGAGCACAGTTCATCGTCAGCCCCGCACTTGATCTCGATACAATCGCGTGTTGCCGTCGTTACAGCATCCCGGTGATGCCAGGCGCGATGACTCCCAGCGAAGTGGTGACCGCCTGGAAAGCTGGCGCCGATCTCGTAAAAATCTTTCCTGCGCATGCGTTGGGAGGACCAAGTTACCTTAAGGCTTTGAAAGCGCCCCTGCCCCAGGTCGAGTTAATTCCCACGGGAGGTGTCTCCTTAAAAAATGCGAGCGACTTCATAAAGGCTGGAGCGGCTGCGCTCGGTGTTGGAACTGACCTTGTTGACACTGCGGCGCTTCGCTCGGGTGAGGACCAGGTGATTACCACTCGGGCAAAACAATTCATCGGAATCGTCAAAACGGCCCGTGAGGAGCTCGTTACCCCCTGATCGACTCACCCAGCCCCAAAACATCCCGCAAACTCTTTTCTCACCATATCTGTCTGATTGTGACACTCTCGAAAGCATCACAAGCTGCGCAGTCCAACTCTTAGGTCGAGTGTATCTTTTGAATCGACAGCCGTCTTAGCGGCGTCGAGGAGGCGCGTGCAGTGTGCGAATCAACCATTCATTTCTATCCGCCATTTCGGTACTGCTCCTCCTGCTCCTTACCTGCACCCGTTAATGGAAAGTTCCGGTCATCGTTTATCTCGATAGATACCGCTCGCCAGTCACAGTCCGGAAGACAACCAACCTTGTTGCGCTTCTGCGCATCAATGGTCTCGCAAAACAGCCCGCTCGCTGGTTGCTTCAGCCGGTGATCCATTCGGAGGCAGCGATGTCACCTTCAGCAGCTCTTCAAAGCGAGATCTTCCGTATCTTTGCGTTCCTTACCACCGGCTTACTGATTGTGGGTGGCGGAGTGATTGCGCTGATTCGTTTCGGCTTTGCGAAGAACGTATCACACGCCTGGGATTCTTACCGGGGCTGGCTGGTGATGGTCCCGATCATCTCGGTGAGCCTTTTTGCCGGACGCGAAACCGCGATCTGTTTCTTCACGCTTATTTCAGTGGCCGCATTCATCGAGTACTCCCGCGCCACAGGACTTCATCGAGACCTGACGATGACTTCTGCCGGTCTGGTTGGTGTCATCGGCATAGCAGTGGCGGCTATAGTTCGAGACCCGCAAACCGGCGCGCCTGGTGTGTACGGGCTTTTTATGGCCGCGCCCGTTTTTGTCAGTGTAATGCTGGTGCTGATCTCTGTCCTTAGAAACAGGCCCGATGGTCAACTCAAGGTGGTCGCGCTTTCACTCTTCGGGTTTGTCTATATCGGGTGGATGTTCGGTCACGTTGTGTTTCTCGCCAACGCCCGGAATGCTTACGGCTATCTACTCTACCTGCTATTTGCGGTTGAGCTGAACGACATCGCGGCTTACACGTGCGGAAAGCTGTTCGGTCGACGGCCGCTGTGCACCAACGTAAGCCCGTGGAAGACTCGCGAGGGTGCGATTGGTGCAGTTGTCATCTCCGCGCTTTTCCCGCTTGCGGTGCGTTTTGCTCTGCCGGAATTCTCGGCGATCGAGTGCGTGATTGTTGGTCTAATAGTCGGCGTAGGAGGCCATCTTGGCGATCTTGCGATCAGCGTTATCAAGCGGGATGTCGGAGTTAAAGATATGGGAACTCTGATTCCGGGACACGGTGGTGTCCTCGATCGAATCGACAGTTTGCTCTATACCGCGCCGTTGTTTTTTCACTTCACACGATACGCACACGGCTTGTAGCGGAAAGCAGAAGGCAGAAGGAGAACGCAGAAAGGAGAACGGGCGATCAAGAAATCATGAACAATGATAATTGGCATTACGATACTGCAACCGACTTCGGGCTCTCCTTTCTCGACCGGCTCAGGCGTTGTCCACGCGAGCCAGATCCCTTTGTCTATGCCGCGCGCACTGTTTCTGCAATTGCAATTCGCGCCGCAATGAGAATCTACAACCGGTTCGAAATCGTTGGTCGCGATAATCTACCTGGAGACCGCTCATTCGTAATGGTCTCGAATCATGCAAGCCACATGGATACGGTAGCGTTACTCGCCGCTTTGCGGTTGCGATGCGTGCACAGCGCCTATCCGCTCGCCGCGCGCGATTACTTCGATGCGAACCGGTTACGTCTTGCGCTCACTGCGATCATTGCAAACGTGATGCTTTTCGATCGCGATGCCAGCGGCAGGCAAGGGCTAAACCACTGCAAAGAATTACTGGAGAAACCAGGCAATGTGCTCATCGTTTTTCCCGAAGGCACCCGTACTCTTGATGGGCAAGTCGGTATGTTCAGAAGGGGAATAGGCCTGCTGGTAGCGGGCACGAGTTATCCAGTTGTGCCGTGCTATCTGAAAGGAACCTTTCACGCTTTACCGAAGAAGTCTTTGATCCCGCGCCCTTCACGAGTCGGACTTGTTATCGGCAAACCTCGATCCTTCGAGCAAATCGAGCAAAGCGATTCCGGCGCGGTCCAAATCTCCAACGAACTTCACGACGCCGTGCTTGCACTTTCATCTGAAACCAGGCGGCAAACTTCGCGAAGCCTTTCAAAGGAAGCTTATCAATGATCAATCTAATCACGCAGACAGACACAATACCCGACATCACGCCAAGCGAGCACGTCATGTTGCTCGAAGACGGCACCGAGTTGTTCTACCGCGCATGGATTCCAAGCGAGCCGACCAGGAAATCTCTGATCATCTTTCACCGCGGCCACGAGCATTCTGGTCGTCTCGAGGACGTAGTGAGCGGCCTACATCTGCGAGGCATCGCGGTCTTCGCCTGGGATGCGCGCGGCCACGGTCGTTCTGGCGGACCACGAGGTTACGCTTCGACCTTTGGTCAGATCACTCGCGACGCGGACGAATTCATTCGACACATTTCAACGACGCACGGGATGCCGCTACGCGATATGGTAGTTCTTGGCCACAGCGTCGGCGCGGTTACAGTATCGGCCTGGGTTCACGATTATGCTCCGCCGATTCGCGCGATGGTGCTGGTGACCCCGGCGCTGCGAGTGAGGCTGTATGTTCCATTCGCCCGCCAGGCACTCCGTTTACTGCGACTGCTCTCTCGCAGGAAACCAAGATTTGTGTCGAGCTACGTAAAGGGTCGCCTGCTCACACACGATGAGGAACAGGCACGCAAATACGATGAGGATCCACTGATCTCTCGTACGATAGCGGTCAACGTTCTGCTTGGTCTGCACGACACCGCGACTCGATTGATCGCGGACGCAGGAACTATTCGAACTCCCACACTGGTGCTGGCAGGCGGTTCTGATTGGGTTGTTGATCTAAAGACGGAGCGCAACTTTTTTGATCGTATGGGCTCCAACATCAAGCGAATGCGGGTCTTCGACGGAATGCATCACGACATTCTTCATGAGAGGGACCGTCGTGCGGTACTCAACGATATCAGGGTGTTCATTTACGGCGCGTTCGCCCGGGACGAAATCTTATCGGACACCGACGACGAGACTCATACGCACCACGAATACGCTCGTCTTTGCGCGCCGCTTCCTCGATTCTCTGCGAAGCGCTTGTGGTTCTCCGCGCAGAGAACATTTCTAAAAACTTACGGGCGACTGAGCGAAGGCATTCGCATCGGATGGAAGGCGGGGTTCGATTCAGGAAGTTCGCTTGATTACGTCTATGAAAACCGCGCCCGTGGTTCGTTACTGCTGGGGCGAATCATTGATCGTTGTTATCTAAATCAGCCTGCGTGGGCCGGCATCAGACAACGTAAGGTTAATCTGGAAAGGCTGCTGCGCGAGGCGATCGAAAAAGTGATCGAGGGTGAAGCGCAGCCGCGAATTTTGGACGTGGCGACCGGGCAAGGGCGATATGTCCTGGATGCGATTGCCCAGCTGCCGGAAGGGAGAGTTAGGGCTACTTTGCGCGACTATTCTCTTGCGAATGTCGAAGCCGGAAGAGCGCTCGCAGCGCAGCGACGTATCGACGGTGTTACCTTCGAGCAAGCCGACGCGTTTGATCCCGCTTCGTACGAACAGATGACCACTCGGCCGAACATTGCGATTGTCTCGGGACTCCTGGAGTTATTCCCTGACAACGCGCCGGTCCGGCGATGCCTGCATGGAATTGCGGATGCTATAGAAGAAGGCGGCTATCTTGTCTACACCGGCCAGCCATGGCATCCGCAGATTGAAATGATCGCCAGAGTACTGACGAATCGCGAAGGGGAGCCTTGGATCATGCGACGCCGAACGCAACGCGAGCTCGATGAGCTGGTCAGGGAGGCAGGCTTCGAGAAGATCAGGACCGTTGTGGGTGGTCGGGGGATCTTCACCGTATCGATTGCGGTGCGTCGACCCAAGATCGAACGAGAAATGAGGTAACAATTAGGGGCGATTCTTTTGCGTGCTTTTCGGACCTCTGCTTCTTTTCGTGACCCGTGGCTTCAATGTCAATAACCCTCACAACACCAGAACGAATAAATTCGTCACTACGTGGAAAGAGCGTGTTTTCCAGATCCAAGCGCCCCTGGAAAGCCGCTATTCTCTCGTCAGCGCTCCTCTCAATTCTGTTCGTGATCGTTTACGGAGGGGCCAATGAGCTTGCTTCTCAACGCGAGTTACGAACTGCTTTCTTTCCCTGGGAGAAACAAATCCCGTTTGTGCCTCTGTTGATCATCCCTTACTTGAGCATCGATTTGTTCTTCGTAGCGTCGTTTCTGCTCTGTGTTAATGCGGTTGAACTGCGCACACACTCGCGTCGGATTGCGTTGGCAATCCTGATAGCCGGCGTTGCGTTTGTAATGTTTCCGCTAACGGTTGGGTACGCACGTCCTGACGTAAGCGGCTGGACCGGTTCGCTATTCGAGTTCCTGTGGTCCTTTGACAAACCTCACAACCTGGTTCCATCTCTGCACATTGCTCTTGCGTCGCTCCTCTGGCTTGTTTATGCGCGGCACACGCGCGGACCGCTCCGTTGGTTGATTCATGGTTGGTTCGCAATGATCGTGGTGTCACCTCTCTTTACGTGGCAGCACCACGTGCTCGATGTAGTCACCGGTGCGATGCTTGGTCAGTTCTGTATCTTTTGTGTACCTGAACGGTTTGAGCAACCGGCCGAGTTCCAGAGTTCCGCGGCGTTCAGCGGCCGATCAACGAATTCAGCGTCCGCATACATTTCCACTCACCGATTACTTTTCATTTCAACCCCAAATGTAAGAATCGCGAGACGCTGCGCAACGGGTTCGGCCACTTTGAGTCTTCTTGCGATAGTGCTGGGCTCGTGGGCATGGATGCTCTTATGGCCCGCGTCATCTCTAGCGATTATCTCGATCGCGTATTTGAGGGGAAACGGAAATGTTTTTCGGAAATCGGAGGGCCGCATTCCGATTAGCTCCAGAATAATACTCGGTCCTTATCTTCTTGGGATGTTTGTTCGTCGGTTGTTCTATAAGAATCGCTTTCCGGCCTGGAGAGAGATTGCACCTGGTATTTATTGCGGCAGGCTACCTACGTGGTCGGACGTAACGCCTTTGAAGACGTTAGGAATCACAGCTGTGCTTGATATGACCGCGGAGCATTCTGAAACTCACGAGTTCCGCAACATCAAATTTTCACAACGCACCCCGCGCCATTTCCAGATGAACGGCAGTCTCAAAAACACTGTCGAGTATTTGAATGTTCCAATCCTTGATTTGACCGAGCCTTCAAGAGAGCAGCTCGGGATCGCAGCTGCTTTTATCGCCGAACATTGCTCACGAGGCAACGTGTATGTTCATTGCGCGCTAGGCATCTCACGCAGCATATCGGCAGCGACCGCGTACAGTGCGATGGCGAAAGAGTGACCTTGGCGTTTGCGTAAGTTCTCTGATTCTCAGGCAGGTTTCGCGCAAAGTCGCCAAGTTCCGCAAAGCACGCAAAGGAGCTCATCGCTCTTCCAATTAGCCAACTCTTTGGCGGAGGCTTCACTTTTAGTTGACGCTCGAGCCATCAGTTACCGCGCCGATGCTGCTGCTCGATACAAGCTTCGTGTACTTCGCCATCACTCCGCGAGTGTAACGAGGCTCTCTTCGCGTCCATTTTGTCCGCCGTTGCGACAACTCCTCATCCGACACATTGAGCTGCAGCAACCTCGCATTTGCATCGATCGTAATTGAATCACCGTCTTCAACCAACGCAATATTGCCGCCCACCGCAGCTTCCGGCGCGACATGCCCAACTACCATCCCATATGTTGCACCAGAAAAACGGCCATCGGTGATCAACGCAACCGAATCGCCCAGCCCCACACCGATTATCGCCGAAGTCGGCGCAAGCATCTCCGGCATTCCTGGCCCACCTTTCGGCCCTTCATATCGGATAACCACCACATCGCCAGGTTTTATCTGCCCGCCCAGGATCGCCTCCAGACAAATCTCCTCGGACTCGAACACCCGAGCTCGCCCGGTGATTTTTGAATGTTTCACGCCGGTAATCTTAGCTACCGCACCTTCAGTAGCAAGGTTACCTCTGAGAATCGCAAGATGACCCTGTTCGTAGACTGGGTCATTCCATGGACGAATCACATCCTGGCCGTCCGGTGGAACGTCTGGCACACCGCTAAGCACATCGGCAATCGTTCGTCCGCTGATTGTTAGAGCATCACCGTGCAAGCGTTCGTTGACCAGCAGCATTTTCATCACCTGAGGAATCCCGCCGGCCCGGTGAAGATCCGTTGCGACGTAGGCGCCCGATGGCTTCAAATCACATAACACAGGCACTCCCGCACGAATTGTTTCAAAGTCATCGAGCGTCAGCGGTACTCCAGCCGCGTGCGCAATCGCCAGAAGGTGCAGCACGGCGTTTGTCGAACCACCGACCGCCATAACCACAGCGATCGCGTTCTCGAACGCTTTGCCAGTCAAAATATCGCTGGGAAGAATCTGATTGCGTAATGCAGCTGCCAAAACTTCGGCAGACTCGGCGGCGCTGTCTGACTTCTCAGAGTCCTCGGCGGCCATCGTCGAAGAACCCGGCAGGCTCATCCCCAGAGCTTCGATCGCCGAGGACATCGTATTCGCGGTGTACATACCGCCGCAGGATCCGGCGCCGGGGCACGCGTGACGCTCGACTTCCAGCAACTCGAGCTCGCTGATCTTCTTTGCACTGTAGGCGCCGACCGCCTCGAACGCGCTTACAATTGTCAGATCCTGACCACGATAATGGCCCGCTTTTATCGTTCCGCCATAAACGAAAATCGACGGTATGTTCAAGCGCGCGATGGCGATCATTGCGCCAGGCATATTCTTGTCGCAGCCGCCCACGCACATCAGCCCATCCATGCTCTGTGCGTTGCAAACGGTTTCGATTGAGTCGGCGATTACTTCGCGCGAGACGAGCGAGAACTTCATTCCCTCGGTGCCCATCGATATGCCATCACTTACGGTGATGGTTCCAAAGACCTGCGGCATAGCTCCCGCTTCTCGAAGAACCGACATAGCTCGCTCGGACAGATCGCCTAGGCCCAGGTTGCACGGCGTGAGATTACTGTACCCGTTTGCAACTCCGATGATCGGTTTATCGAAATCGTTATCGCCAAAACCTACTGCGCGAAGCATTGAGCGGTTCGGTGTGCGATGCACACCCTGAGTAATGGCTCTACTTCTGCGGTTATCTTTCATGGGCACTCCTTCCCTCGTGTTCTGTGGTCAGTCCGGAATTTGCCACAAAGATTCAGATAATGGGTTGTAAATTGCTTTCGTTGCGGGCTTCAGTTTACTACATCTGAATCGGAAATTGCGTCTTCCGAATTGCGAACGGGTCCTGAAGGCTGGTTATTGAGCAGCTTTGCGCTTATCGACTCCACCACGCGCATGAACGCTTGTGCCGCATGGGAGTGAGCGTCCGTGCGCCGACGCACTGCCCACAGGGTGCGCTCGTGGCGAAAGCCCTCCGTGGGCACGACCACCAATTCGCCGCGTTCACATTCCTCGCGAACGCACATCAGTGGCACGAAAGCGACCCCGAGGTTCATAGCAACGAACCGCTTGATGGTCTCGATGGTAGTTATTTCAATGGTGATGTTGAGTGGGGTTTGAAAACGCCGGAACGTTTCGATCACTTTTTCGCGGGCCGGCGACCGCACATTGTGGCCGACAAAAGATTCTGCGCCAAGATCGCGAATGTGGACACCGTCTACGCCTGCCAGCCTATGTCTCGGACTGACGATGAAGACGAGCTCATCGCGCATGATCGGCGTCGCTTCGAGATCGGTTTCGTCAGGCAGGAATGAAAGTATTGCAAAATCCAGGTTGCGCTGATGAAGCTCATACGGAAGCCTGGCTGAGAGTTGACGCGATACTTCTATCTTTATTTTTGGATACTGTTCGCGAAACTCCAGAATAAGTCGGGGCAATAAATAAAGACTGGTGCTCTCGTTTGCGCCGATGCGAATTCGCCCGCTTTGAAAGGTGTGAAGCTGTTCGAGCGCGGCGAGGCCTTCATCGCGAAGATTCAGGAGTCGCTTGGCGTGTTCGTAGAGCACTTCGCCGGAATCAGTGAGCACGTAATCGCTGCGGTTTGAGCGATCGAACAGCGGGGCGCCCAGCTCCTGCTCGAGCTTGCGAATCGCCATTGTCAGTGCGGGTTGAGTTCGAAAGACACGATCAGCTGCTTTGCGGAAGCTGCCTTCCTCAACCATCGCCACAAACATCTCGAGTTGCATTAGTTCCATATATCTCTGACCAGGACCTCCGCGATCCTTCGAGTTCTCTGCGGTTAGATCATTCTCAACCGCAGAGGCCGCAGAGGAACGCTGAGTCTAAATAGCCACTGCCACCGGCTTACGCGCAACCGGACGGAGCCATTCTGAATATCGCTTATCCTGACCCGATACTGCCGTCAAAAATGCTCGCTGTATTCGTTCAGTAATCGGTCCTCGTTTCCCCTCGCCTATTCTTTTGCCATCCAATTCTCTAATCGGAGTGACTTCTACCGCGGTTCCCGTAAAAAACGCCTCGTCAGCCAAAAGCAAATCCTCAAGCGTAAGATTTCTCACCTCTATCTCGTAACCCAAATCACGAGCGAGCGTGATCACCGAATCACGAGTAATTCCCAGCAAGATCGAAGATCGTTCATCATTGGTCAGCAAGCGGCCATCACGAACCAGAAACAAGTTCTCGCCGGAGCCTTCCGCTATCTTTCCTTCCTCATCGAGTAAGAGCGCTTCGTCATACCCGCCCGACGCCGCTTCTCGGGCCGCCAGCATCGAGTTCAGATAGCCGCCGCAGCCCTTTGCGGTGGTCGGAAGCATTCGCGAATGGAATTTCGCATAAGACGACACGGTGACCCGCACGCCTCGTTCCAAACTGTCTTCACCGAGATAGGCACCCCACGGCCATGCGAGAACAACGACTTCAACCGGGCAGTTTCGCGGATGCACCGCCAAACTTGCACTGCCATGAAAGCAGAGTGGACGTACATAACAACTTGTGAACCCGTTTAGACGAATCGTCTCACAAATGGCATCTCCCAATTCACGCCTCGAATAAGGAATCTCCATTCCGTAGGCTTCGGCAGAAGCAAACAGCCGATCGAGGTGTTCCGACAATCGGAAAACCGATGCGCCAGCGTGAGTTTCATAACAGCGAACCCCTTCGAAGACGCCGCTGCCGTAATGGAGCGCGTGAGCAGAAACGTGAGTCGTTGCGCCGCTCCATGAAACCATTTCGCCATTCATCCAAACCCAGTTTGTTTTATCGAATGTCACCTTATCTCCGAAATTGGTGCGGTGCTTCGTTCAAATAGGTCCTAGAGATCATATAGGTCCTACTTGTCCTATGGCGTCACACTGCCCACAAACCTTCGTCGGGATCGTGATGCAGGAGCCTGTCCTCGCCAGTAATCCAATCGAGACGACACGGAGTACAGATGTCCAGCGCGACGGTGTCTTCGAGCGCTTCAGAAGAGTGCTTGACTCCGGGTGGAATCGACAGCATTTGATTCGCTCGAAGGGTTACATCCCCGGTCGGCAGATGAAACCGCCACGCACCTTTCAGCACCATGATTACCTCTTCGCTGTCATGCGTGTGAGGCTGAGTAACCGCCCACTGCATGACCTCGATCCTGGCGACGACCAGGTTGTGGCCCCGCGCAACTTTTCGTGTGTAGAGCTCCGAAATGTTTTCGGGCTCTATTTTGTCCCAATCATAAAACCCCATACTTTCTCCCCGTGACGTAGCGTAGACTGTCTAGAGGTAGCGTAGACTGTCTAGTCTGCGCATGTTTGATATTCATAAACATCGAGACCAATTCGCAGACTGGACAGTCTACGCTACCTCTAGACAGCCTGCGCTACTTCAATTCTTCGCCTTATCCACTAATCGCCTCTCCGACAACCATGGCATCATCCCGCGTAACTGCCGACCTACTTCTTCAATCGGATGGGTCCGCGCCTTCTCCTCCAGAGCATTGAACCTGGTCTTGCCGGCCTCGTGTTCTGCCATCCATTCGTCAGCAAATGAACCGGATTGAATGTCCGCAAGCAGCTTCTTCATCGCATCGCGAGTCGATCCGTTAATGACCCGTGGTCCACGCGTCAGATCGCCGTATGTCGCAGTGTTCGAAACCGAGTACCGCATATTGGCGATTCCGCCTTCGTAAATCAGATCGACGATCAGCTTCACTTCGTGCAGGCATTCGAAGTAGGCCATCTCCGGCGAATATCCCTCCTCCACCAGCGTCTCGAACCCGGCTTGAATTAAAGAGGTCAAGCCACCGCACAGCACTGCTTGCTCGCCAAAAAGATCCGTTTCGGTTTCTTCTCTGAAAGTCGTCTCGATGATGCCGGCCCTTCCGCCTCCTATCGCCGATGCATAAGCAAGCCCAACGTCGCGAGTGTTGCCGGTCGGATCCTTGTGAACGGCGAGCAGACAAGGCACGCCGCGTCCTTGTGTGTACTCATAACGCTCTAAGTGTCCGGGCGCCTTGGGTGCAACCATGAATACATTCACATCGTCAGGCGGAAGTATTTTTTTGAAATGGATCGAGAACCCATGCGCAAACGCCAGATAGTTTCCGGGGAACAGGTTATTTGCGATGTCCTGCTGGTAGATTTTCGGGGCGAGCTCATCGGGGACGAGGATCATCACCACGTCGCCGTTGAATGCCGCTTCCGCCGTATCCTGGACCACAAGCCCCGCGGTCTGTGCTTTCTCTCGCGAAGGGCTATCGGATCTCAGCCCTACGATGACGTCGCAGCCAGAGTCCTTCAGGTTGTTGGCGTGCGCATATCCCTGGGCGCCATAGCCGATGACTGCAATCTTCTTACCTCTTAAATTGCTAAGATCGGCGTCCTTGTCGTAATAAACTTTCATGAATTCTCCCGTATCATTTTTGCGTCTTTGCGAACCTTTGCGTCTTGGCGCGAAACCTGAATTTGAATGCGCGTTTCTCGCAAAGAGGCCAAGAACCGCAAACACCCAAAGGCAACTAAACCGCTAACTCTTCCTCATCCAACTCCTCAACCGTTGTGCTCGCCTCCGAAAGTCGAGCGATCGCCACGGTCCCGGTACGCACAATCTCGCGAATGCCCATTGGCTTCAGCAGCTCAATCAGCGCACTAACCTTGGCCCAATCTCCGGTTGCCTCCACGATGATGCCGTCACTGGAAACGTCGACGACCTTCGCCCGGAAAATATTCACGAGACTCAGTACCTCCTGGCGCTCGACGCCCGCCCCCGCCTTCACATTTATCAGAGCCATCTCACGCTCGATATGCGCGAACCCGGTCATATCCACCGCTTCGAGCACGCGAACCTGTTTGTCGAGTTGGCGAGTGATCTGCTTGATCGTTTCGTCATTGCCGGTTGTCACCAGCGTCATTCGAGAAATCTTCGGATCGAGGGTCTCGGCAACCGTCAGGCTCTCGATGTTGTAGCCGCGAGCGCTGAATAAGCCGACGATCCGAGACAGCTCGCCAAACTTATTCTCAACCATTATCGAAAGCGTATGCCTCATCCGAGCACCATCTCCTTGAGCCCGGCTCCTGCCGGAACCATCGGATATACGCTCTCTTCCTCGGATACCAGAATGTCCATAACAACAACACCCGGAGTAGCAAGACCGCGTTTCAAAACTCCTGACAACTGATCCGGGCGAGTTGCTCGAAGTCCTACAGCGCCGTACGCCTCCGCAAGTTTCACGAAATCAGGCAGCCATTGCATGTTCACGTGTGAGTACGCGCCGTCGTAAAAAATCTCCTGCCACTGACGCACCATCCCGAGATAATTGTTATTCATCACGATTATCTTGATGTTGGTCTTGTACTGGACCGCAGTGGCGAGCTCCTGGGCAGTCATCTGGAATCCGCCGTCACCCACAAACGCTATAACCTGCTTGTCAGGAAATGCGATCTGTGCTCCGAGTGCCGACGGAAAGCCGAAGCCCATCGTGCCGAGCCCACCCGACGTGATCGACTGTCGCGGACCGTTGAACGGATAGTACTGCGCGAGCCACATCTGATGCTGGCCTACGTCGGTCGAGATGATCGCATCTCCTCTGGTGAGCTTGAACAACTCCTCGATCAGGTATTGAGGCATAATCACCTGGTCGCTGTTCTCGTATTTCAACGGAGCAAATTCTTTCCATTCACCTATCTGCGCCCACCAATTTTCCAGGCGTTCCTCGCTGCTCGCACACGCCCGAGCGGGAAGGACATCCATTATCTGGCGAATAACACTCTTCGCATCTCCGACAATTCCGATGTGAGCTCGAACATTTTTACTTACCGATGTCGGATCGATATCGACGTGAACGATCTCCGCGTGTGGAGCGAACTTCTCGAGAGCTCCGGTTACGCGATCGTCGAACCGCACGCCGATCGCAATTATCAAATCAGATTCGGAGATCGCCATGTTTGCCCAGTAGGTCCCATGCATACCGAGCATGCCAAGGCTCAACCGATGGCCTGATGGAAAACAGCCGAGCCCCATCAAAGTCGGAGTGACCGGCAGCGAGAGCTTCTCTGCAAGCTCGAGCAGTTCATCAAAAGCATTTGAATGAATCACTCCGCCGCCGACATACAGAACTGGCCTCTGGGCCTCGCAGATTCGCTCTGCGGCCCGTTTTACTTCCGATAGTCTTCCGTGAACACTAGGCCGGTAACCTGGCAATGAAAGCCGATCCGGATAGACAAACGGCGCCTTCTCGGCGGTTACGTCTTTTGGTATGTCGATAAGAACCGGACCGGGACGACCAGTACGAGCGATGTAAAAGGCTTCTTTAACGATCTCGGCGAGGTCACCAACATCTTTGACCAGGTAGTTGTACTTTGTGCATGGCCGCGTAATACCGACGGTGTCTGCTTCCTGAAAGGCATCGGTGCCGATCATTTTTCGCGGCACCTGGCCTGAGATGACAACAAGCGGGGTGGAGTCCATAAAAGCGTTGGCGATTCCAGTCACTGCGTTCGTAGCGCCGGGTCCGGAAGTAACCAATGCTACGCCGACTTTCCCAGTTGCTTTGGAATATCCCTCTGCCATGTGAATCGCGCCCTGCTCATGTCTAGAGAGCACGTGATGGAGCCGGCCGCGCATGTTGTGAAGTTCATCATAGATATGCAGGACGGCGCCGCCGGGGTAACCGAAGATCGTGTCCGCGCCTTCTTTGAGGAGCGCTTCGCATAGGATTCGTGCGCCGCGCATCGGCTCAGGTGATTGAGAGGGATTCGGGCTGTCAGTTGAGATGCCGCTTATTGGTTTTTGCTCGACTCTCGCTGCCAAGTTCGGTTCTCCTCAGTGTTAAGTTCAGTTCAGGAAGAAGTTTTCGTTAGAACCGCTGGTCCGCGAGCGATCGCTACGAACTTCCGCCTGAAGGCGGTACTACGAACGGCAAAAACTTCAAAAGGCCACCATCCTTGATTCCGGATGGTGGCCTTTGCGCTAATCGTTGTGCGCGACCATCATCCGCTGCCGCGGAGCAGAATAATTCCTACAACGACTAAACCGAGCAGGGATGTGCTGGAGAGCTGTTCGAACACCCCAAAACTCGTTGATTGCTTCATCATTGTTGAAATCTCTGTTGAGGTCACCTATCGGTTGCTTTCAGCGAATCGGTCACTCAATCGCGTTTCCTAACTGATACGAACTGAACAATTTTCGTGCTGAGGTCATACTGGATACCACGATTTGAAAATAGGGACAAATAGATAATCTTTATGAGCTGATAAGCGCGACGAATCGAGTTGATATCGAGTGAACAGTCGTTATCGGATGATCAACGGTTCAACCTTTGCGTCTTCGCGTCTTTGCGGCTTTGCGTTTAAAGGACGGCCACGAATCCCAACCCATTCGCAAAGGACGCGGCAATTGATTTCTCTCTGGTTTTGAACAATGCTTTCCCTTGCCTAACGCGTGGTACGTCCACTAATATTTCCTCTTTCGTCGCTGGGTCTTTTGAATGTATCAGCGCTCCATCAGGCTCGACTCGTTCGTCTAGGGGCCTAGGACACCGCCCTTTCACGGCGGTAACACGGGTTCAAATCCCGTACGAGTCACCA
>DATFWY010000051.1:0-5163 GCA_035258805.1 Blastocatellia bacterium
GCTTATCGTGAACGTCATTGAACCCGATCACGGCATCGTCTGTGATCTTGCCTCCGGTTCAGGGGGAATGTTCGTTCAATCCAGTCACTTCATAGAACATGAAGGCGAGGACACGGCAAAGAAGGTCGTATTCTATGGACAAGAGAAGAACCCGACGACGATTCAAATCGCCAAAATGAACCTGGCGGTCCACGGACTGGATGGAAAAATTGCCGAAGCGATTACTTACTACCAGGATGAGCATACACTGGTGGGCAAGTGCGATTTTGTCGTGGCCAATCCGCCATTCAACGTTGACTTGGTAGACGCCGAGCGCATCAAGAACGATCCACGGCTTCCCTTCGGCCTTCCGGGAGTGAACAAGAACAAGAAAGTGTCCAATGGAAACTACCTCTGGATTTCCTACTTTTGGAGTTATCTGAACGAAAAGGGCCGCGCCGGTTTCGTCATGTCGTCGCAAGCCAGCAGCGCCGGACACGGCGAAAAGGATGTACGAAAGAAAATCATCGAAACCGGCGACGTTGACGTGATGATCTCCATCCGATCGAACTTCTTTTACACCCGCAGCGTACCATGTGAATTATGGTTCTTCGACCGAGCCAAGCCAAAGGATCGAGGCGACAAAGTTCTGATGCTTGACGCCCGGAACATCTATCGCAAGGTCACCCGCAAGATCAACGATTTCTCACCCGAACAGATGCAGAATCTTTCCGCGATCATCTGGCTCTATCGCGGCCAACGCGATCGATTTTTCGGGCTTGTTAAGCAATATTTTGGTTCCGTTTGCGCTGAGAGCGCAGCCATTTCTGACAAGCTCGCGGCCTTCGACGCCACTCTCCAGTCTATTCGCGAGCGCTTCACCTCTCTCACAGATGCGCTCGGAAAACTTGGCCATCTAGACGTGGAAAAGAAAAAAGCAATCCACGAAGCAGCTGCTGAATTAAATGAATCAGTGGGGCCTTACGAGGACGACCGTGTGCGATTGCTCGCTGACCTCGCCGAGTTCCAGAAACAGTGGGACAAACCCCTCCCGACAACAAACGACAAGCAGCATGCTGCGCGACAGGCGTTCGATCCCATCTCCGAGCACATCAAGGATCTCGTCAAACAAGTAGACCTGCTCTACAAGCTCACCGCTCGCGTCACCGATATCTGGTCTGAACTCCCTCGTCCGCTTGCGGCAGAGGGAAGGGGTGAGGGTGAAGATCTATTGGATTCTCGTCCTGCGCGCCGCCTCTTGAAGCAACTCGACGAAGAACGCAAAGCCGCCGTCGAGCAGCTCAAGCAAGCCACCTACTTCCACCGGCAGGGCGTATGGCTCCAAGATCGTTTCCCCAAAGCCGAACTGGAGGACGTGCCGGGACTAGTGAGGCTTGTAGATCGCAAAGACATCGAAGCCGCCGACTGGAGCCTAACTCCCGGTCGGTATGTCGGAGTTGCTCCACCAGAGGAGGACGAAGATTTCGATTTCGACCAAACGTTGCGCGATATTTACACGGAATTAACTGACCTGAACAAGGAGGCGATCGAGCTGGCCGAAAAAATCGCGACAAACTTCGAGGAGTTAGGAGCGTGATCGCAGGGCCTTCTGTCAAACGCTGGAAGAAAGGCCACCTACGAGACTTGGTTTTTTTCCAGAGGGGCTTCGACATCACGCAAGCGCAGCAGACCCCTGGTCCCTACCCGGTGATCTCTTCATCTGGTATCACGAGTCATCACTCAGAGTTCAAGGCAACTGGCCCCGGTGTTGTCATTGGTCGCAAGGGCACGCTTGGCTCAGTTCATTTTTCTGAAGGCGACTATTGGCCACACGACACGACGCTGTGGAGCAAGGATCTCAGGGGAAGTAATCCTCGGTTCGTCTACTACTACCTCCACACGGTCAATTTGAAGCGGTTGGATGTTGGTAACTCGAATCCAACGCTGAATCGGAATCATATCCACGACCTTCCGGTACTCATTCCACCGTCCGATGTTCAGGACCGTATTGCCGGTATTCTCGCTGGGTACGACAACCTGATCGAGAACAACCGGCGGCGGATGGAGTTGCTGGAGGAAACGGCGCGACAGCTCTACCGAGAATGGTTCGTCCGCCTCCGCTTCCCCGGCCGCGAACACACTCCGATCATCGACGGCGTGCCGGAGGGCTGGGAACGGAAGAAGCTTGTTGATGTCGCTGAAGTAAATCGGGAATCTTTGGGAAACTCGTTCGACGGGGGAATCGAATATGTAGATATCGCATCTGTTACGCCGGGACAGATCAATGAGACCACATTGTATGAATTTAGCGAGGCTCCGAGCCGAGCGCGACGAATTGTTCGCCATGGCGATATAATTTGGTCTTGCGTTCGACCCAATCGCCGTTCATACGCCGTGATTTGGCAACCAGCGAGTAATCTCATTGTGTCCACTGGCTTTGCGGTTATTACGCCAACGTCGCTACCAACTTCTTTTCTTTACCAAGCTGTCACGACAGATTCTTTCGCCGGTTACCTTGAAAACCATGCTCGAGGGGCAGCTTATCCAGCCGTTGTCGCAGGCGATTTTGAAGGTGCGGAAATTTTGGTCCCCGCGAAGTCGTTGGTCGAAGCTTTCAATGATTTTGCGGGGCCACTATTGGGCCAGTGCCATAACTTGCGGCTCCAAAGCCAAAAACTCCGTGCTGCCCGCGACCTGTTGCTGCCGCGGCTGATGAGCGGGGAGATTGCCGTCTGAGCCGTTGTATTCTATTATGGCTTAATTGCTTGTTAGGCAATTTAGGCTTAATAGAATACAATCATGAAAAAACGGCTAGGAGGGCTTGAACAGCAACTGTTCGCCTACATTCAGCTCCGGAAACTTCGAACGCTCCGCAAGGGCGATCTCACCGGCCCGCTTCAAATATCCATCAAACAGGAACGCGAATTACTGAGCCGGTTGTCGCGCGCGGATATGATTGCACAGGTGCGTCGCGGGCTGTACCTCGTACCGGAGCGCCTGCCCCTGGGCGGGCGGTGGAGTCCGGACGAGGGTCTGGCTTTGAACACGCTCTTTGATGCCCAAAACGGTCGCTATCAAATTTGCGGTCCCAATGCCTTTAACCGTTATGGCTTTGATGAGCAGGTGCCCACGCGGGTATATGTCTATAATAACCGCGAGTGGGGTGACCGCCGCATAGGGTCCGTTGCGTTGACCTTGATCAAAGTAGCGGACAAGCGACTAGGCGACATCGAGACCATAGAAACGGCGGAGGGTTCAAAAACGATCTATTCCTCGCGCGCTCGTACTTTACTCGATGCTGTGTACGACTGGGCTCGCTTCAATAGCCTACCACGAGGCTACGAGTGGATTCGCAAGGAGTTAAAGGCGAACCGTGTGACGCCGGCTGAATTAGTTTCAGTGACGCTGAAGTATGGCGACATCGGGACGAGTCGGCGGATAGGGGTGCTGCTGGAACGCGAGGGCGTGGCGAATTCGTTGTTAAAGAAACTCGAAAAGGTCTTGCCGAAAACTTCAAGCTTGATTCCGTGGATTCCTACCAATCCTAAACGAGGCACGGTGAACCGTCGGTGGGGTGTCGTGATCAATGAGCAAAGCTGAGCCGACAATTCGATTGCACGAAGACCCAGATCTATTCCGCGAAGCCTTGCGCTTCACGGCGGCGCAAAGCGGGTTTGTACCGCGGTTGATCGAAAAGGATTACTTCTGCACGCTGCTGCTCGACTATCTCTCCACGGTGGCCGGCACGGATTTGGTTTTCAAAGGCGGGACTTGCTTGACCAAGGTCCACTCGGAGCTTTACCGCCTGAGCGAGGACTTGGACTATACTATTCCGGTTCCTCTGGATGATCCGCGAAAGGAACGGAGTAACCGGGCGGAAATCGTAAAGACCGCTCTTAACGGATTGACAAGAGCAATTCCCGCGTTTCAGGTGATCGATGCTCTGAAAGGGGCGAACAAGTCAACGCAATACTTGGCTGTTATCGGATATGATTCGATCCTCGGTCAACAAAAGGAGGCGATCAAGATCGAAGTGAGCCTACGTGAACCTTTGTTTGCGCCGGTGATCGATGGTACAGCGAGAACAGCGCTGCAAAATCCACTAACCAATACCCCGATGATCATGCCGATTACAGTGCGCTGTATCGAAAAGATGGAAGCCTTGCATGAAAAGTTCCGCGCGGCACTGTCGCGCCGCGAACCAGCGATCCGGGATTTCTTTGATATCGACTATGCGGTTCGAAAGGGTGGATTGCGCACCGACGATTCCAACTTTATCGATGGAGTAGGACAAAAACTGGCGATCCCCGGCAACGACCCAGTCGATGTCAGCAAAACGCGCTTCGATGCCCTGCGCCGGCAAGTCGACGCTGAGTTGAGGCCTGTGCTCCGAGAGCCTGAATTTAGCGAATTTGATCTGGCTCGCGTGTTCAAGATAGTTGTCGAAATGGCCAAAGCCGTGGGCTGATTCAGATGATCACCGACATCAACAGCGAAGACCGGTTGGTTCAAAAGACGTTCGCCGATTATCTTCAGGAAACACTGGGTTGGGACAGCGTGTATGCCTACAACGATGAGACGTTCGGTTCCTCCGGTGCCTTGGGCCGCGCCAGTGAGCGCGATGTGGTGCTGGTCCGGGACCTTCGAGCCGCCCTTGAACGATTAAATCCGCAGTTGCCGCAAAGCGCGCGCGAGCAGGCGGTCGAGAAGCTAACGCGCGTAGATTTGTCACGCTCGCTTTTGCAGCACAACCGGGACTTCTACCACTACATTCGCCTCGGCGTGCCGGTGGAGTGGCGCGAAGATAACGGAGAGATCCAGCGCGTGCGCGCGCAGGTGATCGACTTTCGCAAGCCAGCCAATAACCGGTTCCTCGCTGTGCGCGAATTGAAGATCCAGGGCGTGCGCGTGCCGCACTACAATCGGCGGGCCGATCTTGTCTGCTTCGTGAACGGTTTGCCACTGGTTTTCATAGAGCTCAAGGCCGTTTATCTGAACATTCGGGCTGGCTTCGACAACAATCTGACTGATTACTTGCATGAACACAGCATCGCACAGGCCTTCCATCACAACGCGTTTCTCGTGGTCAGCAACGGTGACCGCGCGCGCTACGGTTCGATCACTAGCCAATGGGAACACTTCGTCGAGTGGAAGCGCAACGCTGAAAAAGACAAGGGCCAACTG
>DATFWY010000052.1:0-42895 GCA_035258805.1 Blastocatellia bacterium
AGCCGACCGTCTTCAGAACCAATCACTACTCTCCCGCCGGCGATTGCCGGGGAGGCCGACAGCGGGGCGCCAGCCGTGAACTCCCACACCTTCTCGCCCGTCTTTTGATCGAGTACGTAAAGCTTTCCATCGTTCGAACCAACAAATATTCGACCATCAGCAAACACCGGTGACGACTCGACGCGTGCTCGAGTCATGAAGGTCCAGAGCTCCCTTCCTGTCGCCGCATCCACGCAATGAATCATTTTGTCGCGTCCGCCTACAACAACTCTGCCTTCAGCAACCGAGCAGGACGAGTAATACGGAAACTGGCGTTTGCGATTTCGATAACGCCACGCGATTCGGCGTGTCGTGAGATTTACTGCGAGCACTTCATTGTTGAAGGTACCGTAAAACGCCTTGCGAGCGGACAAGGCGGGTGATGCTCCGGTGTACGCGCCCGATGCTACGTGAAACACTTCTTTGCCGTCGGCAATGCGAATAGCCCGAAACGTTTCGTCACAGCCAGCGATGTGCGCCATGCCACCAGAAATGCCAGCGGTGCAATGAACCGGTCCGCCGGTTCTAAACTTCCAGATCAATGAACCATTTGAAGAAGACAGGCAATAGAGGTGCTCGTCGTATGAGCCGATCAACACACGATCGCCGACAACCACAGGAGAAGACTTGACCTCGCCGTTCGTCTTGAAAGTCCAGATTCCTTTTCCATCGCGCGCACTGACGGCGTGAACAGTTCCGTTCAGATCTCCGATAAAGACTACGCCGCCCGCGACACAAGGAGACGATTCACCTATCGGGCCGGAAGCTTTGTACTTCCATCGCACCGAACCGTTGGCGAGGTTGAGGCATGCAAGCTCGCCTGACTGCGACCCGACGTAAACCGCGCCGCCGACGATTGCAGCGGATGATTCGATCGACTCGCCGGCTTCATAGGTCCATAACGCCTTTAGATCTCGGGGGACATTAGAGACCGATACACCAAGCAGTTGATGACCGCCCCTAAATTGTGACCATGTTTCAGGCGGCAGTTGAGAGCTTGAAGGAATGATAAGAGATAAGATCCAAAAAGAAATCCAGAGAGATGCTCGATACTCTCGGTAACATGTAAGAACAAATGTTCGTAGTCCGGCCTTCAAGCGGAAGTTCGTAGTTGGACGTAATCCACGATACAACGTTTCGCCTGAAGTCCGGACTACGAACTCTTCACACACTTTCTTCCGGTGTAATCGATTGAACAAACGAGGCTGCCCTCCGATTTTCGATAAACTTCAGTTCATCAAAAAGCTCGCTGGTAAAGCTCAAGTGCTTCAGCCGTACCGAAGGAACGAGGATTGAACTGCCCAGTCCATTGACGGCTTGCCTCCTCGGCAAGTGTGGCAAGATCATCGACTGGAACCCCAGCGTCCCTTAATCCGCGTTTTAGCCCGCCAATCACCAGTAACTCCTCCAATCTGAAAGCTAAAGATTCCGCAGCCTGGTCCGGACCGACTCTGAAAACTTTTTCGGAGATCTCCGCACTCGCCTTCAAAAGCTGGTGATATCGATCACCAACAACATGTCCATTCCACCTCACCACATGCGGGAGCATCAAGCCGATCGCAACGCCATGTTCGGTGTCATATCGTGCTGTCAACGGATTTGCGCAGGCGTGGGTGGCGCCAAGCATTGAGTTTTCAATCGCCAGTCCGGCCCAATAAGCGCCCAGCTGCATAGCTCCCCGAGCCTCGATGTCCCGCGGATTTCTTATCACGCGTTCGTAATGAGCCTCGAGCAATCTCCAGGACTCGAGCGAAAAGATCTCCGAGACCGCGGTGCGTTTCGTCGTGACATAGGTTTCTACTGCGTGCGAGATCGCGTCGAATCCGGATGTGGCTGTAACCGTGACCGGCTGCGAAACTGTCAGTCGCGGGTCAAGGATCGCGATCTTGAACACCGCACCCGGGTCGCCACACGCCATCTTTACGTGAGTCTCGGTGTCGGAGATAAGCGCATAGGACTGAGCCTCGCTGCCTGTCCCAGCGGTAGTTGGTACGCCGATCATCGGAAGCAGCGGCGAGCGGGTTTTCGCGTAGCCCAGATAATCCCGCATAGTACCGCCGTTAGTGATGAGAAAGTTGATTCCCTTCGCGGTGTCCATTGAGCTTCCGCCGCCGAGGCCGATCAGAGAATCTATCTTTAGCGATGAGGCGAATGCGCACGCGGCTTCGATCATCGTGGTGGTGGGATTTGAGTCGAAGCCGTGAAAGGTAAAGGTGGTGATTCCGGCTTTGGTGAGCGATTCGATTGCGCTTTCTACGTAGCCGCAGTCACGGATTCCTTTGTCTGCTACGAGGAGGGTACGTCTGAAACCAAGCTCCGATGCGAGGGATCCGAGCCGTTCAAACGACCCTTCGCCGAATATCAACCGTGTTCGGCTTTGAAAATCGAACGGCTCCATGCGTTTAATAAAACGTTAGACGTTTAATGTTCAGCGTTTTAGCGTTTGTGGTTTTTGATTTCGGGTTATATCTCTCTGCGTAATCTGTGAATGAACTGCGCATTCACTTCATGAGCTTGCTGAGAACGACCGATCCGCTGAGTACGCAGATTACACAGATTAGAAAAAACCTGAAACCAGAAACTAGAAACCGGTAACGCTGAACGTCAAACGTTGAACGTTTAACGTTTAAATTTAGCCACCCTTCTTTTCCGCAATCGCAAACAACTGGTTTCGATTGCCAATAAACAACGTTCCGTTAGCCGGGACGGGAGTGCAGTACACCGAGCTTCCCATATTGATCTCACCTATGACTTTCTTTTCTCGCGACGCGGCCAGGATCGCGATATCGCCGTCCTCGTCGCCGAGATATACCTTCCCGTCTACTACCATCGGCGAACCCCATACCGCGGCGAACATATCGTGGACCCAAAAAACCTTGCCTGTCTTTGCGTCCAGGCAGTGCAGAAAGCCGCTGAAATCCGGATAGAACAGCATTCCGTCGAAGATCGCTCCGGTCGAAATCGATCTGCGAATCTTGTCGTAATGCCAAATCGCACCACCCTGGGTGATGTCTCCTCGCTTGGTGGCGTCGATGCAGTAGAGATGCCCGACGCCTTCCCCGTGCTCCGGATCTTGTCCATTGGCAATGTAGACTTTGTTGTCGAAGATTACCGGAGTACTGATCAGCTCGTTCCGGGTCTTTGGCCAAACAGAATCTTTCGGATTACAATCGAACTCCCACAGCTTCTTGCCGGTCATTGCGTCATAACCGCGCACCCAGCCATCTCCTTGTCCATGCACGACCTGAACAACATCCCCGATCTTCCCCACTGATGGAGATGACCATTGCCCGTGGAGGATCCGATCCCCCACTGAGTTGTCTTCCCACTCCTTCTTGCCGGTTTTCTTGTTGATTGCGATGAGCGCCGGAGCCTTCGGGGAAGGAATATTCACATGGCTTTCATCCTGTCCGTTGGAAGTGCAGATGTATAGCAAATCTCCGAACGATACCGGAGAGCAGTTAGACATATTGTGAGGCTGTGATCCTACCTCTTCCATCATATCGAACTTCCAGACGATGTCGGCGTCTGTCTGACCGGTGAGCTTCTCATCCTTGTACGGACCATCGTTTTCATTGTCGCGAAAGCCCTGCGTATCGAGGCACACTACCTCGCACCGGTTGCTCACATAGTAGAGCCGGTCTCCTTCAACGAGCGGTGAAGAGCACACGCCCTGGAACGGCCAATCGTTGACGCGACCCGCAGCCAGTTTCTCGTTTGTGTGTTGCCAGAGGAACTCACCGTCTGATTCGCGGAAGCACATCAGCACTCCGCGATCGCCGCCCTGCTTGGGGTCTCGCAATGCTTCGTTGTTTGTGCCGACGTAGACTTGTCCGCCAGAGACTACCGGGTTTCCGTAACTCTGAGAACCGAGCGTGGCGACCCATCTGATGTTCTTTTTGGTCTTTACGTCCCAGCTCGTGGGCATGCCCTTCTGGTTCGAGATCATGTTTCTATCGGGTGTGCCGCCCCACATCGGCCAATCTCCGTTTCCTGGGTCAGAAGCTGAGACAAACCTGGTTAGCAATATGACCGAGAGTGCGCAGGCGCCAGCGAAGGAAAGCATCTTAAGAGTGCGTGTCTTCATATGTCTCCATTGTTCGTAGTGCCGCCTTCAGGCGGAAGTTCGCATGCTCGATTCAATTCTAAAAACATCATTACAAACTTCCGGCTAAAGCCCGTATTACAAACGTCTACAAACGTGTCTACTTATTCGGTGTTACCTTTACATTATCGATATAGATCTCGTTCGGAGCATCAGCAAATATCCCCGCGCTGCCGTGCCGATTACCCTGGGCTTCAATCCGTTCGAGAGTCCATTCCGACGGCTCCGGCTCAGACACCGGCCACGCCTTGCCGCGAGCTCGTACCTTTCCATCAGGCAAATTTTCTACCTGAAGCTTTAGACGGTACCAGGTATCCGCTTTCCAGGTAAAAGGTTTTCGCACGGTGCGATTGGCTTCGACTTGCCACGATCGAAGCTCAATCTTCTGGCTGTTGCCCATTATCGACAGTTCATAACGCTGAGCCACGACACCGGCGTCCCCCATTTGTCGACGCTTTTCAGTGGCGAGAAAGTCAGCTTCCGTTGTGTAGTTGGACCAGTCCGCGGGACTGAACAACGAGCGTGCGCGTTTGAAGATAGGCGGATTCGGATTCTTCACCAGCACCTTGTTGTTTTCGATCTGCTTTACTACGTACTTATTGCCAGTGCTGATCCAATATTTAGGAACTGCATCGACGGGCGTTGATTCGAAGTTCTCGCTCAATGGAACCGGGGGAATGACCCTAACGCGAGAGACTCCGGTGACTGAACCCACAGTAGCCTTAACAGCCCCAGCCTGGAGGCCGTCATCAGCAGCCGGAGTGAACTGGTTGTTCTGTACGGCGCCTTTCAGTCCTTCAAGGGATAAGGCCGCATTTGCTTCTTCGCGGATGAAGCGGCCGTGATCATCGAATAGGCGCACTCTGAATTTTGTCGTTTTACCTGGGCTGGTCAGCAGGTCAGAGGGTACGACTTGGACGTGCGCCACCGCGGCATCAGAAGGCGCGTTCTCCGCTGCTGGTTGCGCCGTAGCCGGCAGAGCCGCCGCCGCCGTCTTCTTTCCAATGCAGTAAATTGCTTTTGTAGAGACGAGGTATACGCGCCCACGGGAAATTGCCACCGAAGCAAGGATCTGTTCGTTGGCGGCGATCAAATCGTCGCCGGCTTCCGTTTTGAGCTGTACATTGCTGACTCCCGGCTCGAGCTCTTCCTCATCCAAAACCTGACAACCAGTAGGACCAGGCTTAAGAATAAAAAACTTTCCGTTCTCGGTGCCGACGTAAAGCTTTCCGTCGGCGAGCACCGGGGAAGCTCGCTGTAGAGTGCCGATGGTATGCTTCCACAGTTCCTTGCCGCTCTTTATGTCGAACGCAAAAAGATTTGCGCTGTCATCCACCAAATAGAGTCGATCCCCGTCGACGATTGGCGAAGAGTAACCACCGCGAATGCCGTTAACAGCCCACTTAACGTTCGTTTTTCCAAGAGCTCCTTTTCCAGTAGCGTCAATCGCGACGAGCAATCCCATCTCATTGGTGTCGAGATTCTCTTCGCTGTGTGAAGCAAAAACAGTGTTGCCGCTTATCACCGCGCAGTTGTTAATACCGCGTTTGGTGATTGCATAGGTCCACACCGGTTCGCCGGTGTTAGCTTTCATTGCGCACAGCTGACCATCGGCCCCTCCAACAATGATCATGCGGGTTCCGTTGATTGTCGCGGTAATCGGTGTGGGATAGACGGTGTCGTAGGGTCGTCCCCCTGGCGCGCTGGTCCAGACGCATTCTCCGGTCGACTTATCGAAAGCATAGAAGCGATGTTTGCGTTGCGCGGTCTCTCCCCAGCCGTCGATTATCGTTCCGACGATAATCAGATCGCCTTCGATGATTGGCGAGGCAGTTCGGCCACCGTGAGTTGTCCACGCGCCGAACTCTTCGGTCAAAGAACGACTCCAGAGGAGCTTGCCGTCGTTGGAAAAAGCAGAGAGCTCGTTGCACGCTCCTAAAACATACACATTACCGGTGCTTGGGTCTCCAACGGGAGAAGACCATGCAATTCGACGTGTTGGCACGTCGCTCTCATAAACGTTAAGGCGTTGCTCCCATATCAGCTTGCCTGTGTCAGCATTCAGGCACATCACCCGCTCCTGCATGGACTCGCCTTCACCGGCTGAGTTGAACAGGAACAACCGTTCACCCATTATGATTGGCGTCGAACGCCCACCGTACGGCGCTTTCCAGACGAGGTTATCGCCTTTTGGCGACCACTGAGTTGGCAGGCCTTTCTCGAGCGATATGCCATTGCGCGCAGGTCCGCGCCAGTCAGTCCAGTCGCTACCGGACCGAGCGCGCTCGGAGGGTACTAAAAAAAATGCCATCAATGCGAAAGCAAGGTACTTCGAAACTGCGTTCATGATTGGCCCTTCACAGATAGGTATGAATTCGCGCCGCTAGAATCCGCACGAAGCAAGTTTCTCCACTGACCATTAGCCTTGACTCGTTGAATCTCAAGATATTATGTTGCGGATAGGCGCGTCAAGCAGTGATTCTTGGGACCTGCTGATCGAGGCGGCGTTTCAGAGTGCCTGCGCCGCGTTCCGTTGTGCCCACTATAAAGATTGTCAATCTTGACGGCTCTAATTCTGTTCCTTCAGGAGCTAAGCATGCTCAGACCGACCAAACTCCTAATAATACTGCTGCTCGCGGTGACCGCTATCGCGCAGGAGTCGAATGAAGAGTTTTTTGCAGCGGCCAGGAAGGGCGACATCCCGGCTGTAAAGGCTTTTCTCGACAAAGGCGTGGATGTGAACTCCAAGACCCGGTATGGCGCCACTGCGCTTTCTTATGCCTGCGACAAAGGTCATGTTGAGCTCGTGCGACTCCTGATTGATCGCGGCGCGGATGTAAACACAAAGGATACTTTCTATGGTGAGGTGCCCCTGGGGTGGGCGCTTTCACATGGACACGTTCAAATCGTAAAGCTGTTGCTGGACAAGGGTGCAACTGGGGTCGACCGGGCCTTGATGGAAGGCGTTGATACCGGAAACATCGAAATTGTAAAGATAGCCCTCGAAAAGGGCGGCCTAAAGCAAGAGACGCTGAACAACGCGCTCCGGCGCGCCTCTTCGGGTAGCAACAAAGAAATAGCCGAGCAGTTAAAAAAGGCTGGCGCAGCCATTACCGAGGTGAGCGTCGAACCCGAAGTACTCAAAACTTACGTTGGCGCCTTCAAAAATGAGCAGGTAGGCGTGATCACCTTCGAATTAAAGGAAGGAAGACTGGCTGGCAACGTGTCCGGCCAGGGTGCGTTCAGGACCTCGGCGATCAGCAAAACCAAATTTGCAATCATCGAAGTCGAGGCAACGATCACTTTCAATGTTGAAGGAGACAAGGTCACCGGTTTTACTCTGAACCAGGGCGGCGCAAATTTTGTGTTTAAGCGAGTGGAGCAAAAATAAGGACTGGGGGTTAGGGGCTGGGGGTTGGTGATTAGAGTTGGGGCTACTCCTAACCCGAACCCAAACCCCAACCCCAACCCCCGATAGGAACAGTCTTTTGGAGGGTCGAATGTCTTTCGAACATGTCTTGAACCGAAAGCGACGAATTCTTAGCGCGGTGCTGATATTTTCGGTGATGGTCAGTGCTGCTTTGGAGGCAGGCGCACAGAATTGGCCATCCTTTCGCGGCGCGAACGCGTCAGGTGTTGCTGACGGCAAACCTACGCCGACAGCCTGGGACGCAACCAAGGGCACAAACATACTCTGGAAAACGCCGATTCCGGGGCTCGCACATTCGTGTCCGGTGATTTGGGGAGATCGAGTTTTTGTTACCACTTCGATCAGCAGCAAAGGAAGCAACGATTTCCGGCACGGCCTGTTCGGTGACGTCGATTCTGATAAAGACACGTCGCCACACTCCTGGCACGTATACGCGCTCGACAAGAAGACAGGCAAGATATTGTGGGATCGGGTCGCCTGCGAAGGCGTACCAAAGATCAAGCGACACATAAAATCGACGCACGCCAACTCCACTCCGGCGACAGACGGAAAAAACGTGATCGCCTTCTTCGGTTCGGAAGGACTCTATTGCTACGACGTCAATGGAAAGCTTATCTGGAAAAAAGATCTTGGCGTTCTCGATGCCGGTTGGTTTTTCGATCCTGATTATCAATGGGAGACAGCCAGCTCTCCGATAATCTACAAGAACATGGTCATCCTGCAGTGCGATGTTCAAAAGAATTCGTTCATCGCCGCTTATGATCTTAAGGATGGGAAGCAGTTATGGATGACTCCGCGCGAGGAAATTCCTTCCTGGGGTACTCCTACAATCTACGAAGGTCCTTCACGTGCGGAACTGATAACAAACGCAACGAGGGCCGTCCGTGGATACGATCCGATGACTGGCAAGGAGCTTTGGAGGCTCATCGGAAACCCCGAAGTCACCGCCACTACTCCCATTGCTGGTCACGGGCTGATTTTTATTTGCAATAGCTACCGACCGAACCAGCCGATATACGCCATTCGTGCGGGAGCAACCGGAGATATTTCGCTCAAGCAGAATGAAACAACAAACCAATATGTTGCCTGGAGCATGCAACGGGGCGGAACTTATATGCCAACACCGCTGATTTATGGCGACTACTTGTACACCTGTGCGAATCATGGCGTGATGGCCTGCTACAATCCAAAGACGGGTGAGCGAGTTTATCAACAGCGGATAGGTGACAAGGGCGGCGCATACAGCGCTTCGCCGGTGGCGGCGGACGGCAAGATTTATCTGTCCAGCGAAGACGGCGATATCTTTGTCGTAAAGGCAGGGGCCAAATATGAACTGCTTGCCACAAACCCGATGGGAGAAGTATTGATGGCTACGCCGGCGATCTCTGACGGCATGATTTTTGTGAGAGGACAGCACAACGTATTCGCGATTGCTGAACGCGGATCGGCAAACGCGGCAAAGTAAGTGGCAGTCCAGTATGAGGCGAAACTTGTATATTGACTTGAGACTATTTACGACAACTGGGAGGAATTCTTCTGTGAAACGTATTTTTAGCGTCTTGCTCTGTTTGGTGTTCGCTGGTGCTGTAGTTTCCGGAGATTCAGGCGCGCTGAAAACAAAGGCCTCAAGCTCCGGACCGAACTGGGCGCAGTGGCGAGGTCCGGACAGCCAGGGTATCTCGGACGAGAAAAACCTCCCGACAGAATGGAGCGAAACAAAGAACGTGCTTTGGAAAACTCCGATCCCCGGACTCGGGTTTTCATCACCCATCATTTGGGAGAAGAGAGTCTTCCTGACGACCGCTATTGAGGGCGGACCGGCGCCCGCGGATCACAAACCGGTCAAGCACATGATTAAGGATAAGGAGTTCTCGCACCCCGATTGGACTGGTTCCGATAAGCTTCACACATTCAAAGTGTTTTGCCTCGACCGTGATACTGGGAAGGTCGTTTGGGAGCGAACATCGTATGAAGGTCCGGTCTACGACTATCGTCATCGCCGGGGAACATATGCCGCTCCTACTCCGGTTACCGATGGAAAGAATGTTTATGTGTACTTCGGATCGGAGGGCTTCTACTGTTACGACTTCAGCGGAAAGCTCGTATGGAAGAAAAGCCTTGGCGGAATCGGAACCATGGGAATGGGTGTGGGAACGTCCCCGGTGCTCTACGAAAACCTGGTGATTCTTCTCTGTGATCAGGAATTCGATGGGACCTATTCGTTCATGACCGCGTTGGACAAGAAGACCGGCAATGAAGTATGGCGTGTAAAGCGACCGGTACAGAGCAGCTGGGCGACGCCAGTGATCGTCAGGACTCCAGAGCGAGCGGAGATGGTTGTAAGCGGCAACGAGTTTTTAATTTCGTACGATCCGGCGACTGGCAAAGAGCTGTGGCGTGCAACCGGTTTACACAGTCACGCGATTGCGACACCGGTGGTCGGTCACGGTCTGGTTATTCTGTCCTCGGGATTCCCGACGAAGACGATTGTCGCCATTCGCCTCGGTGGTTCCGGCAATCTTGACGGAACGGACAAGATAGTCTGGCGCTACAACAAGGGGACCTCATACGTTCCGTCGCCGATATTGTACGGCGACTACGTTTATCTAATGAGCGACGCCGGGATATTGACCTGCTTAAACGCGAGGACAGGAGAAGTCGTGTATGAAGGCGGGAGAGTGCCGGTTGCGACTAAGTTTTATGGCGCGTCGCCGGTGGCTTTTGACGGGAAGATTCTGTTGACAAGCGACGACGGCGATACGTTTGTAATCAAATCTGGTCCCAAGCACGAGGTCCTTGCTACGAATTCGATCGGTGAGCCGAGCCGGACATCGATAGCGATTGCTGATGGGAAGCTGTTTCTTCGTGGCGAAAAGAACCTCTTCTGCATAAGCAATAAGAATTGAAAAGAATTGAATCATTGAGTCAATGAGTCATTGAATCATTGAGTTATTGTTTAACGTTCAGCGTTCAGCGTTTGACGTTCGGGTTTAGTGCTCGGGATCTGAGTTTTCATCTGGTGATCTGCTTAATCTGCGGATGAGTTCCTCAGGGTTCAAGTACATATCCGCAGATTACGCAGATTTACACAGATTGATGATGAGACTATGGAGACCGAAAAATGAACGTTGAACCGGTGAACGCAGAACGATGAACGATAAACCAATGGATCAATGATTCAATGACCCAATGATTCAATGACTCAATGAATCATTTCTTCAATGGGGTAATAAACTTATGAGACGCTTCTTTTTTCTTACACAGTTGTTGAGCTTGTGTGTATTGGTTCTTTGCTCATCGTTTGCTTCTGTTGGGAGCGGCGCCGTTCCAAAGGGCAATTGGTCGCAATGGCGCGGTCCCGAAGGAAACGGCGTGTCTGCCGAAACTAATCTTCCCGCCGAGTGGAGCGACACAAAGAATATCAGATGGAAGACTCCTATCGTTGGCCGCGGGCACTCGTCGCCAGTAGTGTGGGACGACAAAATCTTTCTGACCACCGACATCGAGGGTGAAACTGTTCAGGGAGCAAAAGCAGTCGGGCATACGTACGACGGGAAGCCATTCAAACACCCCGACAGCGTTGGCGCTGATAAAAAACATTCTCTCAGAGTGCTCTGCATCAACCGCGACACAGGTAGAGTCCTTTGGGAGCAAACTGCATACGAAGGAACGGTCTATGATGACCGTCACCGGAAGTCCAGCTATGCTTCGCCGACGCCCACTACGGACGGCACCCACGTGTTTGCATACTTCGGAACGGAAGGTCTTTACTGCTATGACTTCAGCGGGAAGTTGATATGGAAAACATCTCCTGGTCCAATCGCCACGGTCGGGATGGGAACCGGCACGTCCCCTGTTTTATTCGAGAACACAGTTATCCTTCAATGCGACGAGGACAACGGCGAGAAGTCATTCATTCTCGCCCTGGATAAAAAGACCGGAAAAGAAGTTTGGAAGACGCCACGCAAGGTGCAGGCAAGCTGGTCGACCCCGCTCATCGTTCGGGGACCCCAGCGCACCGAATTGATCACCAGCGGAAATGAGCTCATCATTTCCTACGACCCGAAGACTGGCAAGGAGCTGTGGCGAAGCAAAGGTCACGAGAGCAACGCCATTGCAACGCCATTGGCTGGAAATGGAATGGTCTTCGTTTATGCCGGATTCCCGGTTAAGAAGACAATTGCGATTCAGCTCGGTGGGTCTGGTGATTTGAGCGGCAGCAAGAATATCGTCTGGCAGTATGACAAGGGCACCGCTTACGTTCCCTCTTCGATTCTCTACGGCGATTACCTCTACCTGTTGTCGGATCGCGGGATCATCACCTGTATCGAAGCAAAGACGGGAAAGATTGTGTATGAAGGAGGGCGAATTCCGATACCTGCGACGTTCACCGCTTCACCGGTAGCTTTTGAAGGAAAGATTTTAATCACGAGCGAAGACGGCGATACGTTCGTGGTGAAAGCTGGTCCGAAACACGAAATCCTTGCGACTAATTCTCTCGCCGAGCCAGTGTATGCGTCCCCGGCGGTCTCAGATGGAATGATCTTTATTCGCGGGGAGAAGAATCTGTATTGTATCGCTAAGTGAAGAGTAGCGTAGACTGTCCAGTCTGCGCATGATTGCAAGGTCAGAACGTCTGGTACGACGTGATCTCAAGTTAATACAATATCGAGCATTGCGCAGACTGGACAGTCTACGCTACTTCTACCGTGGAGATCATATGAAACGCATAATCGTGATTGGTTTCGCCATTCTTTCCTGCTCCTCAATCGTATCGGCAATGGCCAAACCGAATTTTAACGGTACCTGGGTTTTGGATCCTAACCGCAGCTTCAGCAACCCCCCGGGGTTGGAACAAACGATGATCGTCGTTCAAGGCGATGAACAGATCAAAGTTGATGCAAAAATAAAAACTCAGCAGGGTGAGCAGCAGGTTAACGAAACATACAAACTGGACGGTAATGAAGGGGAATTCACACCACCCGGTGCTCAGCCTGGAGCAAAGGGGAAACGAAAGGCTATGTGGCTCCCCGGTTCGCGCGGCGTGGTTATCGAAGACGTCGTCACTTCGGATTCTCCAAACGGTCCGGTTACCCGAAAGACCACACGTAAATGGACGTTGTCTCCTGACGGCTCGGTGTTGACTGTGGATTACTACTTCGACGACCCGAGAGGATCGTTTGAGGCTAAACGCGTTTTCATAAAAAAGACTTAGGAGCGCAGGATTCAAACGAAAATTGCCTGAGATTGAATAGGGCAAATAAGAAGTGTCTTTGCGCTAACATCAATTTCTCAATCGGAGGAATTCGTTATGGAACCAGCTGATACACGAACTCCGTGGCATCAATCGACGATATTCCTCTTCTTCATTACGCTTCTGCTTCCGCCTGTAGCTCTGTTCATGCTCTGGCGGCGGAAGGACGCAGGAGTCGGAAAAAAGATATTTGCCTCTTTTGCAATCCTGGCCTTGTGCGCCTCTTATGTCTTTTATGCATGGAGCCATAGCCTTTTCGTAATTCGCGACTCGAGTGTCGAGAAGCATTACGAAGAGCTTGAGCGACAAAGAGCAGAACAGCGAGCATCCGCGCCAGATCCCTCCGCTGCTAACCCCGCAACACCGAACGCGGCCACTTCGGTAGCTTCAAACTCGAATGAGGCGAAGCCGGCGCCTGCTACTGCTTCGCGGCCGATGAGAAATTACTGGACCAACTATCGAGGCCCCGTACGGGATGGCCGTTATGAAGAAACGCCGATTCGCACGAGCTGGCCGACCGAAGGCTTACCGTTGTTGTGGAAACAGCCTATCGGCGGAGGCTATGCATCGTTTGTTGTTGCTGAGGGAATGGTTTTTACAATCGAGCAGCGACGGCGACAGGAGGTAGTGGCGGCCTACGATATCGCGACCGGACGTGAGTTATGGACTCACGCTGCAGACGCCGAGTTCATTGAATCGATGGGCGGCGACGGTCCTCGAGCTACCCCGACCTGGGAGGCGGGCAAGCTGTGGGCTCTCGGTGCAGAAGGCGATCTCCGTTGCTTCGACGCTAAGACAGGAAAGCTGATTTGGTCGAAAAATATACTAAAGGACAACGGTGCTTCTAATCTTCAGTGGGGAATGGCGGCGGCTCCGCTGATCGTCGACGACAAGGTGATCGTGCTTCCGGGCGGCAAATCGGGTAAGTCGGTCGTCGCTTACAACAAGTTAACTGGAGCGCCGGTTTGGAAGTCTCTCAACGATACTCAGGCGTATGTTTCTCCGATGCTGGTGACGCTGGCAGGAAAGCGACAGATCCTGGTTGAAACCTCCAATCGAGTTGTCGGTCTGTCGACAGAGGATGGATCGCTACTGTGGGAGACCAGCTGGAATACTGACATGGGCATTAACTGCTCCCAGCCTGTTGTTATCGACGGCAGTCGTCTCTTCCTTTCATCAGGATATGGGAAAGGAGCCGCGCTGGTTGAAATCACCGGCAGCGGCGATTCATTGAGCGCTCGCAAGGTCTGGGAGAAATCGACGAAGGCAATGAACAACAAGTTCAATAGCTCGGTTTTCTACCAGGGCTATGCGTATGGATTGGACGAAGGAATCCTTGCGTGTGTTGACGTCAACACCGGCACGCAGCAATGGAAGGGCGGCAGGTATGGATACGGTCAGGTGATTCTGGCTAGCGGTCACCTGATTGTTATCAGCGATACAGGAGATCTGGTATTGGTGAAGGCAACCCCGGAGAAACATATGGAAGTAGCCAGGTTTTCCGCGATTGAAGGCAAGACGTGGAACTATCCCGCGATCGCCGACGGCCGTCTGCTCGTTCGCAACCAGACCCAAATGGCTTGCTTTGATGTCTCGGGTAAGTAAGAAGTAATAGAAACCAGAAACAAGAAACAAATAATGTTTTGCCCTAACTGCGGATCTCAAGAACTTCACAATAACCAATATTGTCGCGCTTGCGGTACTGATCTGCGTGTTGTGAGAGTGAGCCTCGAAAGACCTGACGAGATTACTGCCTCGGCCGTTTCCGCGCGCGATGAGATCGGACGCGCAATCGCAGATAAGATTCGCGACCTCGAGAAAGCGCGAGATCTGAAGAAGGTGGCCGAGGAAGTTCTTCCTGAAATTGAGAAGTTTTTAGAATCCCCGCAAGAACGGCGGCTTCGCGGAATTCGAACGGGAATCGTGACAAGCGCCGCTGGATTGGGAGGTACTGTATTCTTTCTAGTGTGGGGCTTATTTGCGAGAGATATGTTCTTTCTTATGGGGCTGGGTGTCACGGCCTTTTTAATTGGGGTAGGTCTTATTCTGAATGCATTGCTGTTTACCGTTCCAAAACAGTATGTCCCGCATCTATCCGATCTTGAGCAAAGAAACTTCCGTGCCGAGGTACTGGATCGAATTCCTTCCAAACGAGAGTTGAGGATCGGAGAGCAGCCCGGCCAACCTGCATCTGTAACCGAACAGACAACACACCACCTGGCTGAGTAGACCCTGACGTTAAAGGATGTTTAAACTGTGCATACCCACCTCATCAGGGGGGTATGAGGCAAAATATGAATTCAGATTTTGCGCCACTCCAGCAGAACCGTGTATGCAGTAATACAGATAATGATGAAGGTAGCAATCCATAGAGCGATAGTCACCCATGTCGCGGGCGCAATTCGTCCCGGAAGACGCGCGTGTCGTAAGTAGATCGTTCCGATTCCAATGACCGGCAACATCATTGCCTGCGCGATCCCGCCAATCACTACCATCTTCACAGGCGAAGCGAAGCACAGAAAGAGCAATGCAGGGAGAGTCGTCAGAAAGATGACAAAACCATTGCGGTACTTCGTTCGCCGGACATAATCATCCGCCGAGAACAAACCAATTAATCGGCACATATCTGCGAACACCCGTGAATTCGCGGCCGTCGAGGCGAACACCGTTCCGTAGAGAGTTATGATTGCTCCGGCATAAAACGCCCACAGCCCCCACTCTCCTAACGTCGCAGTGTAGATGTTCGAAAGCACAGGGATCATATCGTTTGCTGCAGGCACCAGCTTCATGCCATGCAACACGCCCGCGCCCAGCAGGTAGAACGCCACCGTAGCCGCCGTGTAAATGAACATCGAAGCAACGATATCGACGTGCATTACTCGCACCCAGCCCCTGGCGCGGCGGTCCCAGTCTGCTCCATCAACTCGACGGCCGGTGAAGCGCGCGTAGCCCTTTTCCACGCACCAATATGGATACATGAACAGCTCGGTGGCCCCGACTCCGGTAATGCCAAAGACCGCAAGGGCAGTCGAAACGCCGGCGCCGGGCAGTTCAAGTTTGAAGCCGGTCAAACAGTCGCGCCACGAAAAATACTGAGGTTTTCGTGTGAGCACCACCGCGGCGAGAGACGTCAGCAGCGTGAACAATGCGACCTTGACCATCGCCAAATGCTCTATCCGCTTGTAGCCCCCACCGAGCAACAGGACGAGCGTTAGCGCCAGAAAGACTAGCACCCACGCCTGTACGGGGATCGCCGGCACAAGTAAGTGCATCACCTGCGACACGCCTCCCATCATTGCGCCAACCTGCATCATCACGATCAGCATCATCATCGCCCATAGCCAGACGATCCAATTGACCTTCAGGCGAGGGCCGGGTATGCGGTTGAAGCTCTCAAGCCCCGTTTCTCCGCTCGCTATTGTGTAACGGCCCCACTCAGCCTGGATGATCGGCTTGATCAGGCAGCTCAGCACAATTATCCATAACGCAGCGTAGCCCACCTGTGCTCCCAACGTCGTGGTGGCGATCAGCTCACCTGAACCGACTATCGAGGCAGCCAGGATGATCCCCGGGCCAGTCTTGCGCAGAATGCCGGGTATTGACTGTGGAGGCTCGGCTACGTCTTCAGGACGAAGCCGGTATGGATCATCTGAGTCGGACGTCTCCGGCGGGAGAGGCCGTTCCTGGTGAACGGTTTCACCTGACAAGGCCGTTTTCATATACGAAAGGAAACGTCTCCTCTTTGGATTTCCACTTCGAGCTTTGTGGTTTGCGCCCTTGCGCGAACCCAAAACCTCAATCTTGAGGACTTCAATTTGTCGGTTTCCGCAACGATGCAACGGACCGCAAGGCGCGCAGAGCCGGCCGCCGCGAATCGGAGACGCGGGCATCGCAGCAGATTTCGTTGGTTAGCAGCGTAACCTGCTTGATCAAAACAGCAGCTTCAGGCCGAATTGAATATGCCTGGGGCTTTGCGCGGACAGAATTCGTCCGAACGTGGGTGACCCCAAAAAATTATCAGGCAAGTTGAAGTTGGGATGATTAAACAAATTGAATGCTTCCGCCCTGAACTGAAGATCAAGGCGCTCCGTCAACTTCGTGGTCTTCATTAGCGATGCGTTGAAGTTCGTATACCCGGGACCATCGAGAATATTTCGCCCGCCATCCCCGAAGCTCCCAAACGGCGGAAAGGCAAATGCCGCGGTGTTAAACCATCTATCTGGCGTGCCGTCTGAAACCTCCGGATTGCCGACGACATTTGGGCGATCGTTGGCTCCAAAGCCCAGCGTTGATCTTCCGGTATTGCTGTTGTCGATATCTGATAGCAAAGCGACTGTAAAGGGCCGTCCGCTTTGGAGTGTAAGGATGCCGAAGGTTTGCCAACCTGTGAGGATTGTGGGTAACCAGCCTTCACCCGCGATAAATGACCGGCCTTTGCCGATCGGCAGGTCGTAACCGTAGCTCAACGAGAACCGATGTCTGACGTCGAAATTAGAACGACCGCGTTCAGCTGCGGTGTTGAGACTATCCTGGGGGAAATTCGGATCCCCTGCGCTCGAAAAGAAGCTTGAGGCATTATCAATCGATTTCGCCCAGGTGTAAGACGATAGTACTGAAAGCCCGAAGTCGAGCCTTTGCTGAAATCGTACTTGCAATCCGTTGTAATTCGAACTTGCGCTCGACTCTTCGAAGGTAATGTCATCGAACTGAGGATTGGGCCTGAGGTTTGGTGATATGGGGCTGGGCCTCGGCTGATTGATGTCTCGCGCTGTGATCAGCTTCGTTCCCTTGCTTCCAATGTAAGACAACTCAATGATCCGAGTTCTTCCCAATGACTGCTGCACACCGACGTTCCATTGTTGAAGATAAGGAGTGCGCAGATCTCTCTGAAATGCAAACGCAGATTTTGGTAACGGAAACGGGAAGTTGCTTGGGAATGGATTGGCCAGCGTCAACGGCAGGCCCGGAAGCGAGAAGAACAGATTGAAGTCGAAGAACGGGGGGTTGAAATAGAGTCCCTCACTCGGCGCCAGCGACGACTGGTCGTAATACATCCCATAACCAGCTCGCAGAACTGTGTTGCCTTTGCTTCCGAGAGTCCATGCCATGCCAATTCTCGGCGCAAAGTTATTTTTGTCGCTTTCATAGCCACTTCGCGGGACACCATTTGTACCAACCTTCACCAGGGTTCCAGTAGCCGGGTCGTAGAGATTCGCCCGATCGAAGGCATCAACCGGCGGCGAGTTGTATTCGTATCGCAAGCCTGCCGTGATTGTCAGATCGGGTCTGATCCTGAAACCGTCGTTTACATAGAATCCATAACTCTCGGTTCTTAGGTGCTGAGCATTGTCCAGGTGCGCGCCGCCGGTAAGCGCGGGTAAGCCCAAAAGCAAATCCGCAAGCGCATTGCCTGTGATTGGCACCTGGCTTGAGAAGGTTAGAAACCCACGCGACTGGACATCGCGAAACGCGTTCTGCTGAATGGCTCGAAAATCAAATCCGAACTTGATCAGGTGCCTGCCTCGCGAATAAGTGGCACCGTCGAGAACCTGAAACATGTTCGTGACGCTCTGCTGCGGGTTGTTAAATTCATCTCCCAGTGGCGAGAAGCCGGTTATGGTGATGAAGCTCAGTCCGAAGTCACGAGGATTATTTGACAACTCAGGCAGGCCAACCTGGTTGTTAATGCTCGTTCCGCTGTTTTCATGTATCACTGCAGATGCAACTCTGGTGAAACCAAATCGGGCTTCGTTGACGAGTGCCGGCGAAAAGATGTGGGTCTCGCCAATCAGGAAGTTTTGGGCGCGGCGCGGAACGGTGTCGCCGAAGCCGGGTACTGCAGGGAAGCTGGATCCGGTAAACGGCTCGAACAATTCTCTGTCCGCAAAGCTGTAGCGCCCCGTAAGCTGCGACGATCTCGAAATCGCGTGTTCCACTCGAACATCAAAGTGATCATTTCGATCACGAAGCGTTGGAGAGGAGACGAAATTCTCAAAAGGCACATTGCGATTCGGCGCCGGGTAAAGCGCGGCGATTGCGCGGCCAACCGGGTTGATAAAGAAGTCGGGGATTCGATTGCCCTGAAACGGCGACTGAGTAAACGGGTTGATCGGTGGCGCGAAAAGGCTTTGCGAGAAGTCTCCATTTCGTTCTGCGAGAGTCGGCACGTTGGTCACTCGCGTGATTCCCTCTCTGATGCGAGAGCCTTCGTAGTCAACAAAAAAGAAAGTTCTGTCCTTGACGATAGGGCCGCCGAGCGCAAACCCAAACTGATTACGCTGATACTTTGGATCGCCTTGATCCGCCGGCGCAAAGAAGTTGCGGGCATCGAGGACAGCGTTCCGGAAAAACTCATAGGCGGAACCATGGAATGAGTTAGACCCGGACTTCAGGACCACATTAACTTGTCCGCCGACATTGCGCCCAAACGATGCATCGTAATTGCTGGTTAACAGTTCAAACTCTCTTATGGCATCGACCGGAGGCGTTACGGCTACAGAATTGAGTTTTGGGTCGATGTTATAGACTCCGTCAAGCAGGAAACTGTTTGAATCCTCGCGTGCGCCGTTGACGCTGAACGCGAAGTCGCCGCGAACCGAATTCGCCGATCCTTGAGCCGAAGGGGAGACGCCCGGCACCAGCAGGCTGAGTTCGAGGAAGTTGCGTCCATCGAGCGGAAGGTTGGCGATCTGCCGGTTTTCGATTACGGTTCCGACAACAGCCGAATCTTTTCTCAGCGAAGTCTCGGGAGCCGTCACCACCAGCTCTTCGGTTATCGGGCCGACATCAAGAGAAATATCTAGTCGCAGATCCTGATTGACCTGGAGTGTCACTAGTCGTGAGTATTTTTTATAGCCTGTGTGCTCGACCTCGATTCGGTAAGGCCCCGGGGGCAAGGATGAAATTGTGAATTCACCCTGATCCCCCGTCGTCGTTGTCCGCGATTCATTGGTTTCATTCTGAATGAGCTTGACCGTCACATTCGCAATTGGTCTCGAAGCGGAGTCGGTAAGAGTGCCGCGAACGGAACCACGGTGGGTCTGGCCAAAGGCCGACAACGGCGTTGTTGATGCAAGAAACAGGAGGATTAAGCACAAAGTTCTTAATTTCATAAGCATAGTTCTATACCAGAAACATATTGATTTTCACAGCAATCAATAGGCTTTGTTCTCGGCCTTTTGTAATAACGTTACCTGCTGATACGTACGTCGCTTTAGGGGAGTTCTATCAGAGTTGAAGTTATCTTCTGCTTAATCTGCGTCATCTGTGGATGGATCCAGTGATTCAATTCTTTGGACTACTACGTGATGGTGAGCCAAGCTGGAGTCATTTGAGGTCATTTGATATTCTAACCGCACGACCGATGAAGCTTTACCGCAACCTTCGGTGATCCATCGCGTATGTCGTATCGCCGTGTGCCCATCCCATCTCGCCTGTTCGGAGGAAGTATGAAACCTATTCTTGTCAGACTGTTTTCTCTCGTTCTTGTTTGCTCACAGATAGCATTTGGACAGTCTCCCGACTCTCGAATAGAACGAGTCGAAAAGGGTCTGCGCCCGCCGGTGCTGATAAAAGGTGAACCGGGATGGACGATCCAGGAACGCATGAAGTTCTACAAAGTTCCGGGAGTCAGCGTGGCGGTCATTTCCGATTTTAAGGTTCAATGGGCAAAGGGCTACGGCCTTAAGGATGCCGAAACAAATGAACCGGTCACAACCGGTACTCTCTTTCAAGCCGGCTCAATCAGTAAGCCCGTGGCCGCGATGGCTGCCTTAAAAAAGGTAGAGCAAGGAAAGATCTCACTCGATGAAAACATAAACGACAAGCTGACGACATGGAAGATTCCCGACAACGAATACACAGCCAGAAAGAAAGTCACGCTCGGAAACTTGCTGAGTCATACTGGTGGGCTGACTGTTCATGGTTTCCCAGGCTACGCTCCCGACGAGAAGATTCCGACATTACCGCAAATCCTCGATGGCGTAGCGCCGTCGAACACGCCAGCGGTACGAGTCGATTTTGAGCCGGGAACCAGATTCAGGTATTCGGGAGGCGGAGTCACCATCGCACAACTGGCGATTATGGATATTGAGAAGAAGCCTTATCCTCAGATTGCGCAAGAGACGGTGCTTGGTCCCTTAAATATGACTAACAGTACTTATCAGCAGCCCCTGCCTGATGACATCCGAAAGAAAGCGGCGACCGGATATCGATCCAACGGGCAAGCGGTGATCGGAAAGATTCACATTTATCCCGAAATGGCGGCGGCCGGTCTCTGGACCACCCCAACAGATCTTGCGAAGTTCGGTATCGAGACCCAGCTATCATTGGTTGGTAAATCAAATAAGGTTCTCTCTAAGGAGATGACCGCGAAGATGGTTACGCCTTTCATACCGAGCGATCCAGTCGGGTTGGGGTTCTTTTCCGAAAAGCATGGTGCGGCGACCTACTTCGGTCATGACGGCGCCGACGAGGGGTTCCGAGCACAGTTTCTGGTTCACAAAGATAAGGGTTACGGCGCAGTTGTGATGGTGAACTCAGACAACGGTCAAATTATCCCTGAGATCATTCGTGCGATCGCACTGGAATATCAATGGGAGGATTTTCTTCCACCACCGAAGGAAATCGTTTCTGTCGACTCAACGAAGCTCAACGATTACGCAGGACGGTTTATGGTAAACCCGGATCGCGTCCTGACCGTAACAACGGCCGGCGGAAAGCTCTACGCTGAGCCGACCGCATCGCCGAAATTTGAGCTCCTGGCGATCTCTGACAATGAGTTCTTGAGAAGAGATGCCGATATAACCTACACCTTTACCAAAGGCAACAGCGGCTCCATCGACAAGATCAGATTAAAATCTCCTGAGGGAGGTGGCGAAGCCCCGCGCATCGCTGCGGATGTATTGGTCCCGTACGAATTGTTGATAGCCGGAAAAGTAGAGGAGGCGGTTGAAGGTTATCGAAAGATTAAGAAAGAAAAACCATTAAATAATGTTGTTCAGGAAGCACGCCTCAACGATCTCGGTTACTCTCTTCTGCGGAACAACAAGTTTGCGCCGGCCATCGCAGTTTTCAAGCTCAATGTTGAATTGTATCCGGATTCTGCGAACACCTACGACAGTCTTGGAGAGGCTTATATGGCCGCCGGGCAGAAGGAACTGGCGGTGACCAACTACAAGAAATCCCTGCAACTGAACCCGAAGAATCAGAATGCGATAAACATGCTGAAAAAACTGGAAAATGACGTGAAATAGGACAGTTAGGATCAGTCGGACCAATTGATTTTTTAGGGGTGGGCCACCTTTTTGCTCGTGAGAGTAATCATAGAATTGGATGGAGATCTGGTAAGGGGGACAAGAGGTTATTCATATGAGATTAGGTCGAGCGAAAAGCGTAACGTGGGGAGCGGCTTTCGCACTTATGCTCGCGTTGGGCATAGGGTTCGTTACTGCGACGACGGCTCAGGCTCAGGATCGATACCGCTATGATCGTTGGGATCGCGACCGCGATCGAGACCGAGACCGATCGGATTGGGTTCGTCGGCAGCGCGAAATTGAGCGTCAACGGGAAATCGAGCGTGCACGCCAGTGGGAATGGGAGCGATCGAGACGCGGTGGTTATGTGTATGGTTATCCACCGTACTGGGGAAACCGCGGCGGCTACTACGGCGGCGGTTACGGAGGGTACAATAACAGCGAAGTCCAGAGGGGCTATCGCGATGGATTGGATCGAGGTCAGGAGGATGCTCGTGATCGCAGATTCTTCAATCCGAATAATTCCAGCCACTATCGATCCGGCAACTCGGCATACCGTGACGGGTTCCGCAGAGGGTATGAAGTCGGTTATCGCCAATATTATGGCGGCCGCCGATTCTAGTTCGACGTTAGTCCGAACTCAGCTGGAGCGAACGGGTCCTTTTACGGATCTGTTCGCTCCTTTCGTTTATTGACACTCCGCTCACACGATCGATAGCCTTTCTCAGTGAGCGATCTCGTAGCACAAATCAAAAACGCGGCCCGTGAGCTTGGCTTCGAGGTTACCGGCGTAACCGCGGTTCACCCACTCGAGCAAGCCGACATTGCGTTTCAAGAATGGTGCAAACGCGGTTTTGCGGCCGACATGAGCTACATGACTCGCCGGCCGGAGCTGAATGCTCATCCCCGCACGCTGGTTCCCTATTCACAGTCTCTAATAACGCTGGCGATTGATTACTATACTGATACGCCCTCAGGTGAGCACCAAAACCGATTTGGGCGTGTTGCCCGATACGCCTGGGGCCGTGACTATCACGACGTGGTTGGACCGCGCTTGCGAGCGCTAGTCGGAATGATAGAGAAGATCGCCGAGCGTGATATTCACGCTCGTTGCTTTGTTGATGCGGTCCCCCTACTCGAGCGAGCGGCCGCTGCCCGCGCCGGGCTCGGGTTCTTTGGCAAGAATACAAATCTTCTGCAACAGAGAAAGGGTTCCTGGTTTTTCCTCTCTGAGATACTGTTGGATCTCGAGCTCCCAGCAGACGATCGCGAGGTAAAGATTAGTTGCGGCTCTTGCCGGCGATGCCTTGATGCCTGTCCCACTGACGCCTTTCCGCAACCATATGTCCTCGATTCCGGAAGGTGTATTTCATATCTGACCATTGAGAACAAGGGTGCAATTCCGATTGCACTTCGAGAATCGATGGGCGATTGGATCTTTGGTTGTGATGTATGCCAGGACGTGTGTCCGTTTAATCGATTTTCGACTGATACTCAATGGCCGGAATTAAGAGCTGAAGCCGGCGTAGGGCCACGGCTAGACCTTGTAGAGGTGTTGTCGATTTCAACTGACGCGGAGTTTCGGGAACGTTTTCGGGGAACGGCTCTCCTGAGACCGAAACGACGAGGGCTCCTTCGCAACGCGGCTGTTGTCGCCGCCAATGTAGGAGCGACCGCAACAGTGCCGACGCTAATTGAGCGCATTGGAACGGATATAGAGCCGTTGATTAGAAGCCATTGTATCTGGGCCCTGGGGAAATTGGATATTAATCGGGCAGGACCGATTGCTGCGCGAGTTATGAAGACCGATCCTGATCCAATGGTCTGTGAAGAAGCACGGTCAGTTTTGAGCGGCCGGCCAGGAGATTTCTCGTAGGTGCGCACAGTGTAGCATCACGTAGTAACGAATTTATTCGTTCTTTTTTGATGTCCATAGAACTCCAATAAACGAATAAATTCGTTACTACGTGGAGTAACCATGCTCCATCGCTTCAATTTTCACATCGAAGAAACGGAAGCAGGCCAACGCCTGGATGATTTTTTGGCCGACCGATTTGGCAGCCTGAGCCGCATGCGGATCGCCAACCTTATCGAAGCCGGCGCAGCCACGGTCAACGACGAAAAAGCGCGAGCTGGATATCGCATTCTCCCCGGTGAGTACGTTGAATTGATGTTTGAAGATGACGCTCCGACCGCGATGACACCAGAACCAACACCGCTCGAAGTCTGTTATGAAGATGAACATCTGATCGTAGTCGTTAAGCCCGCCGGGCTTCTGGTCCATCCTACTATGAACGTAAAGAGAGGCACACTAGTTAATGCTCTGACCTATCACTTCAACAAAGCGAGGATTGATGAAGGACGATGGACAGTCAAAGATCTCGCTGCAATACAACGCGAGCCGGTAGATCAGCGATCTTCAATCGTCGACTCGCAATCGGTTATTCGGCCGGGTCTGGTTCACCGCCTAGATCGTGATACCTCAGGGTTGATGGTCGTCGCGAAAACAGATCGCGCAATGACGGTGTTGTCGCGACATTGTCGGAGAAGACTTGTGGAGAAGCGCTACCTTGGTTTAGTCAGCGGCCGGATTGACGCGGAATCGGGATCAATAGAAGCTCCAATAGGTCGAGATCCCGAACAGGAACCGCATTGGCGTGTAATTGACACCGGCAAACCCGCTCACAGCAAATTCAAAGTGGTTGATAGATTCCCTCGAGCGACACTTATCGAGTTGGAACCTGTTACCGGACGTACAAACCAGCTTCGAATACACTGCGCTTACATCGGACATCCGATTATTGGCGATCAAATGCACGGTGGAAATCAGGAAACCGAACGACGGCTTTGCCTTCACGCATCGCGGTTGTCTTTTCATCATCCAGCGAATGGAAACTGGATGGAATTGACATCGCCTACCCCAGATCAGATGCAATCGATCGTTAGTCGATACCAGAACAGCTAGCCTTATTCTCCCGCTACTCCGCGACCTTCGCTCCTGATATACGCTCGACATAGTTTTAAGAACGATTCGAGCACCGGCGTGAGATAGTCACTCTTTAGATAACCGACTCCAAACTCCCACTTCACATCCAGACCGTTGACCGGCTTCGCGCTCAGGGTCCCGCGAGCAACATGAGTGTGAACTGAGCCATGCGGAAGGATTGTTACTCCGAACCCGAGCTCCACCATCTTGATGATTGCTTCGGTGCGTTGAAGTTCCATCACGATTTTGGGTTCAAGCTTGTTCTTCTCGAAGAAAAGATCAATCAGTCGTCTGGTGTTCCCGCCCTGCTCGCCGAGAATCAGTGGTTCTGAAGCCAGCTCTTCGGCGCTGATCACCCGAGAGCTCGCGAACCTGTGCTGCGGGCTGACCGCGGCAACCAAACGATCGCTTTTAAGTGTTTCGGTTAAAACGTCCGACGCCTCTACCGGTAGAGATACCAAACCAACATCAAGCGTGCCCCCAAGAATCTGCTCGATTATCTTTTCGCTGGTACCACCAACTACTGACAGATCGAGGATTGCATATCTGCGTTTTATTTCGCTGAGAATCTCCGGCAGCGGGTGAGCTGTGATTGCAGTTGATGCAACGCCGATATGCAGACGACCGCGGGAAGGACCACCAATGGCAGCGAGGTCTGCCTTCGCTTCATCGTGCGAGCGAATGATCGTCTCGGCATGTCCAAGCAGAGCCCGGCCCGTCTCTGTCAGGTACAGCTTCTTGTTTACTCGGAGAAAGAGCGGCGCGCCAATCTCTTCCTCAAGTTGTCGGATGTGTACGCTTACCGCGGCTTGCGTAAGGTGGATACGTGAGGCTGCCTGGGTGAAGGAGCCGGCTTCGGCGACCGCTTTAAAGGTTCTTAATAGCCTGAGTTCCATGGGCGGTTAAGCGTTATCATATCGGCAAGCCAGCGAGCCGACAAAGCCGGTTTCAAATTAAAGTTTTCTAAGATGCAAAGACTTTACAAAAACTAAAGAAACTCTAGCCGGTAGAAAATTGACATGTCGGACGTTAGCGATGTCCCCAAACGGGTGTCGTAGCTACAAATAACACGAATAATTCCGTTGTTAACGCCGATGCGAACCCAGCGAGACTTGTGGACAACATTCCCTTATCGAAACCATAAAAACAATTCGTTTTACATTGGATCGGCCCAAGGCCTATAACAATATTTAGAGCTTGGAAAGGCCGAAGAAAATGTTTGAAGAAGACCGCGCCCCGGTCACTCTCACTCAGACTCAAGATGCAGTCTCTTATCAGCGTTCTATTGAACTCGCCGATCGCCGCCGCAGTATATTCGAACAGTTTCTTCCGTTTGAGCATTACAGCGATATCGTTGTCGCCGTCGATTCCAAGTCAATTCGAGATTATTCGGTCTGGCGTCATAGCACGCCGGGCATTTGTTGGCTTATTGAACCAAATGCGCACGGGTATTTTGAGCGCACGGTGTTCTGAACATTGGAACGAGAGGTGCCGCGCTTACCCCGGTGCGGCAGGTAGTTTATGTCAAAGACCCTCACGACTGATTCTGTTGAACATTCATCCCGACGATCAAGCGGCTCACTAACGGCCCACGAACATCTCGCTTCCCGACAGAAGTATTACCTGGGCATCGATGGAGGCGGAACTAAAACCCATGCAGTAGTCACCGATTCGAATTACCGGATACTTGGCGAAGGGTTCAGCGGCGCCGCAAATCCGTTGCGAGTCGGATTGGAAGACGCGGTCTCCCACATCTACCAGGCGGTCTCCGATGCGTGCGCCCAGGCAGGAGTCGAGCTCCGTAACATAGATTCCGCTTGCGCTGCGATCGCCGGAATTAATCATCCAATTCATTATCATACGATGAAAGATGCGCTCGATGACGCTTTGCGGCTTAGCGGTATCGAACTGGTCACCGACGCCAGGGCGGCGCTTGAAGGCGCGTTGGACGGTAAGGCGGGCGTGGTAGTCATAGCCGGTACCGGGTCAATTGCGATTGGAGTGAACCAGGATGGCCAGACCGCGAGGTCGGGCGGGTTCGGACCGACTCTGAGTGATGAGGGATCGGGCTATTACATCGCACAGACCGCGTTGAAGGCGGTCATCACATCGTTTGACGGCAGATCGCCGGCAACCTCCCTTGCTGAGCGGATCTGCAGTCGTCTTGGCGTTGCGGGACCGAGTGATTTGCCAGGAGTCATCTACAACAGCGATTCCGAGCCGGTGGACATTGCGCCGTTGGCTGAAGTGGTCGATGAAGCCGCCCAGGAGGGAGACGAGGTTGCGCGTCAAATATTGCTGTCTGCCGGAAGCGAGCTTGGACGGCTGGCTGCGTCGGTGATTGAGAAGCTCAAGCTCACTTCGACCGCCTTTCGTGTGGCCTGCGTAGGAAGCGTCTTCAGATCCGGTGAACTCGTGCTTGAACCGTTACGGCGGGCGGTATTGCGCGTTGCGCCACAGGCTGAGATTGGTCCGCCGCTTTACCCACCGGCAATCGGTGCGGTGAAGCTTGCACAAGAGCTTGCGTAACGCGTGAATTTAGACGACTGGTGAGTTGCGTTTGAGTCAGTGATTTGTAAGTCTCTCTAATCCGCTTGGAGTTTTGCGAAGCGGTGGCTCCTTTACGAGCGTTGCGGTATTTAGCGTCTTTGCGAGAAAAACAGCATTCTAATTCGTGGCACTCGCAAAGACCTTAAGTACCGCAAAGCTCGCAAAGATACTCGCCAACCCGCTAAGATCCACAAAGACGCATAGTGATCTTCTGCTCTAAGTAAAATCTGTCGACATCAGATTTCGTTGGAGTCTTGACGTGGGGTTCTCTGCGATAGATTACATCGTGCTGTTGGCCTACCTTGTAGGCATAACCGTTTTCGGCACGATGTTCAGGCGCTCCCAACGCACAGTCAAAGACTATTTTATCGGTGCGAAGAACACGTCGTGGGTTGTAATAAGCCTTTCGATCGTCGCAACCGAAACCAGCACGCTGACGTTGATCGGGGTTCCGGCTCTCGCTTACTCGACATTCGCGCGTCCCGAACAGGGCGGCAGCTTGACCTACCTGCAGGTGGTTCTTGGTTACATCGTCGCTCGAATCATCATCAGCCTGTTGTTTATCCCGGCCTATTTCCAGGGAGAACTGCTGACGGCGTACGAACTGCTTAAGCGCAGGTTCGGAGTACAAGCGAAGAATTTTGCGGCATCTTTGTTTCTGATCATGCGTGCGCTTGCCGAGGGCGTACGCGTGTTTGCGGCATCGCTGGTGTTGAGTGCGGTGCTTAGCGCGAGTTTGCCAGGCTTGCCACATTTGTGGCTTTGGTCGATCTTCATCGTCGGCGTGTTGACATTGATCTACACGTTCGAAGGCGGAATCGCCGCGGTGATCTGGACTGATCTTATTCAGCTTGTGATCTACATAGGGGGTTCGTTGTTAGCCGCATACATGCTTTTGCGATTGATTCCTGGAGGTTGGAGCGCGGTCGTTGCTGAGGGAACACCGGTGAATAAATTTCAGGTGCTGTCGTTTGCGTGGGACTTCAAGCTGCCGTTTACGTTTTGGGCGGGTCTGTTGGGTGGGACGTGCTTGACGATGGCATCGCACGGAACGGATCAACTGCTCGTTCAAAGGTTGTTGACTTGTCGCAACATGCGTGACAGTCAAAAGGCGCTTGTGTTGAGCGGGTTCGTGGTTTTTTTTCAATTCTTTCTTTTCTTGATGATCGGGATAATGCTTTTCGCCTATTACAAGTTCTATCCGCTCGAGAGCCAGCTGGCGAGCACCGATGAGATTTTCCCGGCGTTTATCGTTCATCGATTGCCGCACGGGGTAGCGGGGCTAGTGATCGCGGCGATATTCGCGGCGGCAATGTCAAATCTGAGCGGTTCGCTTAACTCGCTTGCATCTACGACCGTTATTGATTTTTACAAACCGTTTTTAGGGCGAAACAAGAGTGATGATAGTTTGCTGCGACTGTCGCGGTGGCTGACGGCGATCTGGGGTCTGGTGTTGATTGGTATTGCAGTGCTGGCGAGCCGATGGGGATCGGTGTTTACGACGGGGTTGACGATTGCGTCGTTGGTTTATGGTCCGATGTTGGGAGCTTTTCTTCTTGGGGTGTTGACGAAGCGGGCTAATCAGACTGGCGTGATGGCCGGAATGGGGATTTCGTTAGTTGCGATGCTTGCGGTGAAGGTTTTTACGCCGCTCGCGTGGACGTGGTACGTGCTGGCGGGGACGGCGGTATGTTGGTCGGTTGGTTATGTGGTTAGTTTGATGACCAGGCAGCCGAGTGAAGCGGGAGCTATGGAAAAGTCTTCAGAGCTTGGCGTGGCTGTAGATTGAGTTTGAGTTATATGGGATTAAGAGTCAGGTTTCGCGCAAAGACGCAAAGATCCGCAGAGACGCAAAGATTCGCGGAAGGAAAAGACTTGACGCGATTCCTGAGATCTTTGCGAGCGTTGCGGTACTTTGCGTCTTTGCGCAAACCTATCATTCGCAATTCCATCATCTCGATTTCTTGTTTAGCCCTCTTCATACCTTCGGCGCTAATCGCGCAAACCGCCAGGAACACTCCCAACCAGACATCCCCAAAACTCAATGAGGCCTCACCAGAATCAGTGGGGATGTCGAGCAGTCGACTAGCAAAGATCGACGAAGCCGTTCTCGAGTCGATATCACGCAAGGAAACTCCAGGCGCTGTTGTATTGGTCGGACGCAAAGGCCGGGTAGTCTATCGAAAAGCCTTCGGAGACCGTGCAATCGAGCCCAAGCGCGAACCGATGACGGTCGATACGATTTTCGATCTCGCATCGCTAACAAAAATCGTCGCGACGGCGACATCGATAATGATTCTCGTGGAGCGGGGCAAGGTTTCGCTTGCCGATCCGGTCGCTTTATACATTCCTGAGTTTGGGAAGTTTGGCAAAGAGCGAATCACAGTCGAGCAGTTGATGACGCATCGCGCGGGGCTGCCTCCTGACAATGAGATCGCGGATTATGTCGGGAAAAGCGTCGATCCGATGGAGCAGATTTATGACCTTCGACCCAGCTATGATCCTGGGACTCGATTTGTCTATTCGGATGTTGGGTTTATTGTCGCGGCTGAGATCGTTCGTAACGTCTCCGGCCAATCAGTCGATCAGTTTGTTCAAGAGAATGTATACCGCCGACTCGGTATGAATGACACCTACTTCAATGAAATCGTACGGATTCAAGCATTTTCTGGTGGTAAAGTTCGATCGATAGCGGGGCAAGTCATTCCTTCGCGAAAGTCCTCGGAAGTGTCCGAACGAGTTGAAAGAACTGCCCCAACCGAAACCCGTGAAGGCCGATGGATGCGCGGGGAAGTCCACGACCCTCGCGCCTACGAAATGGGCGGCGTCGCCGGTAACGCCGGACTTTTTTCAACGGCAGACGACCTCGCCATTTTCTGCCAGATGATTCTCAACAAAGGCGAGTACAACGGCGTACGCATTCTTGCGCCTTACTCAATCGAGCGAATGGTCAGCGCGCAGACCTTGCCGACTTCCCAGATGCGAGGCATCGGCTGGGACATCAACACTTCTTACTCCTCGAATCGGGGAGACCTGTTTCCGGTCGGGACTTTCGGTCACACCGGTTTTACTGGCACGAGCATCTGGCTTGATCCGGCGAGCGAGACCTTTGTAGTCCTGCTCACAAATCGTGTTCATCCCAACGGTAGAGGCGATGTCACTCGACTGCGCTCCTTTGTCGCATCGATAGTGGCAGGAGCCCTCGTTGAGGAACCGCACGCTCCCGTTTTATCGCATCTTTCATCGCCTCCGACCTACGTCGATGCGCCTCGCGCGGCGGTCACTCGTGGAGTTCCGTCGGGACTGCTTCATCCGGTGCTGACCGGAATCGATGTGCTGGAGCGCGATGGCTTCAAACAACTAGAAGGGCGACGCGTAGGGTTGATAACCAATCACACCGGGCTCAATCGAAGCGGCCGCTCAACCATCGATGTGCTCGCCTCCGCGAAGAACTTAAAACTTGTTGCCCTGTTTTCCCCTGAACATGGCTTGAGGGGAATCGAAGACAAGAATGTAGGCGACACTCGCGATGAAAAGACCGGCTTGCCGGTGCACAGTCTGTACGAGAAGGACAGAAGACGGCCGACGGCGGAGATGCTGAAGGACATCGATACCCTGGTATTCGATATTCAGGATGTTGGCGCGCGTTTTTACACGTACACAACGACGTGTGGCTATGCGATGGAAGAGGCCGCGAAGAACAAGATCAAATTTGTAGTTCTCGACAGGCCGAATCCCATTAATGGCTATGACATTGAAGGACCTGTCGCGGATCGAGAACTCACCGAGCAAGCCAACTATTCCGTTACTTCGTATCACTCTATTCCGGTGCGTTATGGAATGACCATCGGAGAGCTTGCAATGCTGTTCAACTCCGAGCGTAAGATCGGTGCGGACCTGACTGTTATCAAAATGGAAGGCTGGCGCCGCGCTGACTATTTTGACGGCACCGCATTGAACTGGGTAAATCCATCCCCCAACATGCGCAGTCTCACCGAAGCCGTGCTCTACCCGGGGATCGGCCTGCTCGAAACGACTAACCTTTCGGTCGGGCGCGGAACGGATACCCCGTTCGAAGAAATCGGCGCGCCCTGGCTCGACGGTCAAAAGCTGGCCGAAGCGCTCAATCGCGCCGGACTCCCCGGTGTGCGATTTGTGCCGGTACGATTCACGCCTAAGTCATCTAAATTCGCGAATGAAGAATGCAACGGCGTTAACATTTTGATCACCGACCGCAGTGCTTTCAGGTCAGTATCAACGGGTGTCGAAATCGCGTATCACCTCCATAGACTTCACTCGGGTACGTGGAAGGTAGACGACTATTTGCGCCTGCTCGCAAATAGAACCACACTTGCTGCAGTCAAAGAGGGCAAGTCGCCATCAGAGATTGCAGCGACCTGGCAAGCGGGTCTCTCTGATTTCGCTGCTGTCAGGAAAAAGTATCTGATTTATTGACTGAACCATTTCGCTCATGAGGAGGAACTTACATGAATACTCTAAGAAAGCTGATGACCCCTCTGCTTTCTCTGGTTTTGGCTTTTTCTTTTGTGACTCCGGCTCTCGCTCAAGGAACTACGTCGCGAGTAGTCGGGACGGTAACAGATCAAAACGGCGGTGCGATCCCTGACGCAGTCGTCGTTTTGACTAACGAAGCAACAGGCGCTTCTTTCAAAACCAACACGACCTCTGTCGGAGCCTACGTCTTCGATTCGATTCAGGTCGGGCAATACACCGTGTCGGTTGAGAAATCAGGCTTCAAAAAATTTGTTTCCCCGGGCAATAACCTATCCATTGGCCAACCTTTGACGGTGGATTTGTCATTGGAAGTGGGACAGGTGTCCGAAGCGGTCGAGGTCCGGGCCGTAGCGGAGAGAGTCGATGCGAGCAATTCCGGTAACTTTGGAACTCTGATGGAGAATCGGCTCGTTGAACGGCTTCCGATAGTCGGTACGCGTGGACGCAACCCGCTAGATCTGGTCCTGCTCGTTCCCGGCGTCGTTTCGGGATCTAATACAGGTGGCGGGATTCACGTCAACGGAACGAGGGATCGCGCGTGGAACTATACGCAGGATGGGATTGATACAAATGAGACCAGCGCCGGCGGATCAAACCTATCCCCGACCCGACAGAATCCCGATATGCTTGCGGAGTTTCGCGTTATCACCAGTAATCCAACTGCTGAATATGGTCGCAGCAGTGGGGCTCAAGTTGTGATGATAACCAAGTCCGGCACCAACAACCTCCACGGTACTCTGTTTGAGTTCTATCGCACGCCCAGCTTCAACGCGAATGAATTTGAAAACAATCTCAACAATGTCGGAAAGCGCCAGTTCGTGCAGCACATCCCAGGCTTCAGCTTAGGCGGACCGGTGTACATTCCGAAGCTGTATGACGGGCGCAACAAGACTTTCTTCTTCACCAACTGGCAATGGCTGCGCACCCACGAGACCGGCGTAGTTACAAACCTAGCTTACACCGAGTTGGCGCGACGCGGAATATTCCGTTACGTGAAGGGCGGGCAGAATGGCAACGCAGGAACCTCTAATCCATCGGTAGATCGCAACGGCGCGGTTTTACCGGGCGTAAACGTCGGCACCTACGACATTGCGGCAAACGATCCGCTTCGGCGAGGACTCGATCCTTCAATTCAACAATACCTCGGGCTTACGCCCTTGCCGAACGACTTCACTGCGGGAGATGGATTGAACACTGCAGGCTATACGTTCACTGCGTTGCAAACCGAAAGGCAGAGAGATGCTGTGTTCAAGATAGATCAGATCATAAACGACCGCCATACCGTATTCGTCAGGTATGCTTTCGGTCACCAAAACACGATAGGCGATACGGTAAACAGCGGAGCTCCCCCGTTTCCCGGGCTGCCGCCGCTGGTTGCCACATTCCGCAGCCCACGCAACTTGGCTGCGAACTGGAGGTGGACGCCCAGCCCTCGATTAACCAACGAGTTTGTCTTCGGATTAAATCGATTCACCTTCAGCTTTGAGACTCCCGATCCCAATGCTAACGAGAATCCGCCTTTTGCCTTTACAAACGTAACAACACCGCTGTCAAACGTCGGGCCGGTTCAAAATCGTCGGAGGCTTACCACGTGGCAATTTGTTGATAATGCTACCTACGTTGTAAATGCGCATACATTAAAAGGCGGAATTAACTTCCGTTATGCGCAGCACTATGACATTCGAACCTCGGTTGCTGCGTTGAACACACATCTGGCTGTCAACTTCAGCACGACTATCAATACAGTAGATCCGGCAACCTTCAAGCTCCCTTCCGACATTAACACTTCGACCGATCGTCCGAGACTTCAGCAGGCGGTTAATGAGTTGCTCGGACGAGTAGGAACTATGACGCAGGCATTCGTCGCGGAAAGCGATGATAAGTTTGCGCCGCCCGGGACGAACTTCCTGTTCGACGCGCGTTTCGGCGAATACGATTCGTATGTGCAGGACACCTGGAAGTTGAAGCCAAATCTAAGCATCGATCTGGGGTTGCGCTGGGAAATAAGAAAATCCCCCGGTAGTAAAGGTGTGCCGATTTTGAGGCCGAACGCGCCATTCACCGTTGGCGCTGATCCCAGCACTACGCTCCGATGGGAAGAAGGCAGCCTGTTTGGTGATGATTGGAACAACTTCGCACCTTCGGTCGGTTTTGCATGGGACCCATTCAAAGACGGCAAGACCTCGGTGCGAGCGAATTACCGGCTGACTTATGATCGACTTAACACGTTCGTCTTCTCATCGTTCATCTTTCCAAACATGCCTGGACAGACAATCGGTGTGACCAACACCACATTCGGCCAGGCAGGGGGCCGCATTTCCGATGGGCTTCCGACGCTTGCTCCCGCAGCCGGCCTTACGCCGAATCAGCTGAGACAGCCGGGAGCGTTTTCGAGCAACAGCGTGACAGTCGTCGATCCGAATCTCGGCACGCCGCACACACATCAGTGGGGTCTCAGCTTGCAGCGTGAGATCGGCTGGAAAACCGTTGTCGAATTGAACTACATCGGTAATCACGGCAGCGATCTTTTTGGCGCATACAACGTCAACCAGGCAGAAATCTTCAGCAACGGGTTCGTTGACGCCTTCAAAATCGTGAAAGCCGGCGGCGAAAGCACGTTGATGAATAACTTGTTGCAGGCGGATCCCAGCCGCAGGGCAGGTGAGTCGGGCTCCCAAATGGTAAGGCGACTGTTCCTGAGCAACCTGAACCTGAATAGCGTCGGAGCCCTCGCTTCAACGCTCGCCAGGCGAACCGGAGCGGGCGGAAAACCCGTGATTGAGCTTGGCGGATTTAGTCCGTTCTTCTTCTTCCCGTATCCACAGTTTGCTGGTGGTATGACGGTCCTGGACACGAACGATCGATCGAATTACCACGGCTTGCAGGTAATCGCAAACAGGCGGTTTACCTCCGGCTTTAGCTTCAATTTCGGCTACACGTTTTCAAAGTCGCTCGACTCGCGATCCTTCGATCCTACCTTTACTTCGGTCGCTACTGCTAACTCGCAATCGGCAGGCAGCACTCCATTCGATATCCGAAACCGCGATTTGAATTACGCGCTTTCTGATTTCAACCGCACGCATGTCTTCCAGGGCGGAGCTGTTTATGATCTGCCTTTTGGCAAAGGACGGCGTTTTGGGTCCGACGTCAATCCGGCGATTGAAAGAGTAATCGGAGGCTGGTCGTTGACCGGAGGAGTTATTTGGGAGTCCGGTCGTCCGTTCACGATCTACTCAGGCAGTAATACGTTCGGCAATGTGGTTCAGTCTTCCGCCGATTGTTCAGGATGCACATCGGATATGATTCGTCGCATATTCGATTCATCAGTCGGAACTGAGTTTTATTTTGACCTCGCGACACGCGGACCAGTCTTCGACACGACGAACAACAAGCGTGGAATCTTCTCGGTTCCTGAACCTGGAAAGCTTGGCAACACCGGAAGAAATTTCTTCATTGCGCCGGGCTTCTTCAATGCAAACCTGGCAATTGGGAAGAGTACTCGAATAACCGAGAATCATAGGATCGAGTATCGCCTGGAGATGCAGAACGTGACCAACACGCCATCGTTCGGCTTGCCCGAAAGCGCGACTCTCACGAGTACGCTGTTTGGTCGCTCGCGCGGGAATACGACGAGCGGCTCGCGCAAGATTCAGATGGCACTGAAGTATTACTTCTGAATGTCGGCGAGCCGCTGCGCACAAGTAGCGGCTCGCTTCAGTTCAAATCTCTGATCCAGAACTGAGCCGGTGTTAGATTCTGGGATTCTTTACTGCTGGCAGGAACCGTTGTCGAACCGCACAACTTGACGGCAACACGGAAATGAGGTGTAGTAAGCACCTACCCCGAAAAGAGAAAGAGTTGATCCGGCAATCTCAGCCGCTTGCGCCGAGGCCGGTTGAAGTTAACCTTAAAAATGAAATACCGATATCGATCGGATTTCATTAAATGGAGAAGAGAAAATGTATTCAAGAATTGGCAGATTGGTTCTGATGGTGGCATTGCTGCTAGCCACCGGAGGAGCCTCGCGTGGCGTCTTTGCACAGGACGTCACCGCGAGCATAAGCGGCTTTGTGACGGATAACGCGGGGGCTGCGGTGAGCGGTGCCAACGTGACGGTCGTCAACTTTGCTACGGGTGAGCAGCGGAAAACAACAACCGATGAAAGCGGGCAGTACACCGTACCGGGTTTACCCATCGGAACCTATACGGTTTTTATTGAGGCTACTGGCTTCAAGAAATATGTTCAAGAGAACGTAGTCCTGCATGTCAACGACAAAACACCAATCAACGTCGCGTTGGAAGCGGGAAATGTTCAGGAGTCTGTGACAGTCACCGCAGCGGCTCCATTGGTAAAGACTGAAACTCACACGGTGGAGGGTTTGTTGACCGGAGAACAAATCCGCGAACTACCGTTGAACAATCGCAATTTCGCCCAGCTTACACAGGTCGTGCCAGGTGTTTCATCGACGCAAGCAACTAACCTTGGCTTTGGCGGGTTGACGACGGTTGCGATTTCAATCAACGGCGGCCGGACGAGCGCCATTAACTGGAGCATCGATGGAGCGCGCAACGTAGACACCGGTTCCAATGCCACACTGTTCAATTATCCGAGCGTGGATGCTATTGCGGAGTTCAAAATTCTCACCAATTCCTATGATGCTCAGTTTGGCCGCAATGCCGGGGGCGTGGTGAACGTTGTCACTCGAAGTGGTACCCGGGAATTTCACGGAGGTGTTTACGAGTTTTTGCGTAATGACGTATTGCAGGCTCGAAATCCTTTCCAAACAGCTCCCTTGCGTTCACTTAGTAACGATAGATGTTTTTCCGAAGCGAATCCGGAAAATGATCCGGAATGCGTATACAAAGGACCACTTCGCTACAACAATTTCGGTTACAACGTGGGCGGCCCGGTGTGGATTCCGAAGCTATACAGCAGAGGTCACGACAAGACATTCTTTTTCTTCTCCGAAGAGTGGCGACGTCAGCGTGGGGTGAGCAATCCCAATGGGCAATATCCGACACTAGCGCAGCGCAACGGTATCTTCTCCACTGCGATAAAAGACCCGACGACTGGCCAGCCTTTTCAGAATAATCGAATTCCGGAAAACCGCATCGATCCGAACGCAAAGGCGATCGTGGCGAATTTCATGCCCCTTCCCAACTCACCGACTGAAGGACCAAACACCTTCAGAACTATTGCTTCGAGCCCTTCTGACTTCAGACAGGAGCTGGTTCGCGTTGACCATTCATTCAACGATAACTGGAGAATCTGGGGCCGTTACGTTCATGACATCACATCGACAGTTGAACCTGGCGGTCTGTTCAACGGACTAGTCTTCCCGGGCGTTGCAACCACCGCGACCTCGTCGCCTGCTGACAACGTGGTAGTGAGACTCAGCACCATAATCTCGCCGACATTGCTCAACGAAGTCGGATACGACTTCGCGCGCAATGCCATTTCCAGTGCCCTTACCGGAAACGCTCTACGCAGTAACTTCTCTGATATCAACATTCCTGAAATCTTCTCAGGAAGCGCCAGCGGAGCTCTGCCGGCAATTGTTTTCCCTGCAAATACTTTTGCCAATCCTCTTGGCGTCCTTGCGCCATTTCAAAACGATAACCCGAGTCACACGTTTTCGGACAACCTAACCTGGAGCAAGGGAGCGCACACGTTTAAGATGGGAGGTTTAATCTCGTTTGAGGCGAAGAACGAGAATTCGCAAGGTGGCGCAACACCGGGTAGCTTCTCATTCACAGGCAAGTTTACCGGTGATTTCTTTGCAGACTTCTTGCTCGGCTTGGCTCAAACATACACAGAGGATCAAACCGATGTCACCGTCCATGAACGATTCCAAACTTATGAGTGGTATTTTCAAGACTCATGGAAGGTGAGGCGAAACCTTACCATCGACCTCGGAGTGCGGCATTCGATATTCCTTAACCCTTACGACAAAGAAGACCTTCTAATCTCGTTCCTGCCGCGACTCTTTGATCCTGCAAAGGCAGTGAGGCTGGCCGCCAATGGATCGATCATTCCCGGAAGCGGGGATCGATTCAACGGTATAATCTTTGCCGATGAAAACTCACCGTACGGCAAGTACGTTCAGACTAATCGCTACAATACGATCGGTCCGCGAATCGGATTTGCGTGGGATCCGTTCACTGATGGCAAGATGGCGGTGCGCGGTGGGTTTGGGATGTATCACGATCGAAGCTTGATTGGTATTGTCGAGCAAAACGCATTTTCTGATCCGAAGGCGAATCAGAGGGTGGGCATAGACAATGCCACGTTGAGCAATCCCGCTGGCGGTGCTCCCAATACCGCGATCCTCCCGCTCGGATTGACAGCTACCGGTGATCCGTTTGAAGTACCGACTGTGCTTCAATGGTCTTTGGGTATTCAGAGAGAGTTAACCAAGAATACGTTCGTGGAAGTAACCTACGCCGGCTCTCACGGCTATCATTTGCTCCACCAATTTCAGCTCAACCAGCCACGTCCACTGGCAGCTGCGGGCGGGGGCCTCAACTTCGTCAGACCTTACATCGGGTTCGCAGGAATCAACGTGCGAGAGACGACCGCCAACTCGACTTATAACTCTCTTCAGGCGAATTTCCGCAAGCGCTTGAGTCAAGGTCTTCTGTTTAACGCCTCTTACACCTTCGCGAAAACAATGACAGACTCTTCGGATGACCGCGGCAACACGCCTCAAGACAGCCTAAACTATCGAATCGAGCGTGGACCGGCGTCCTTTCAGCGCGCCCACGTCTTAAACCTGAGTTACCTTTGGGAGGTACCTTTCCCGAAGGATGCCCCGGCGCATTTGAATTGGTTCCTTGGCGGGTGGCAGGTTGCGGGCGCTACTTTCTTCTGGAGCGGAGTGCCGCTGACTGTAACTCAAAGCGGCGACTTGTTGCAGAACGGCGGTAACACCAGACCAAATCTGATCGCCGACCCAAAGGGACCGGAGACGATTACGCAGTGGTTCAATACAGCGGCTTTCTCTCCAGCGACGACAACTTTTGGCACGTCAGGTCGGGGAATTATTATCGGACCGGGCGTGCACAACTGGGATATTTCTCTGGTTAAGAACTTCCGGTGGCGTGAAAATTTGCGGCTGCGATTCAGCACCGACTTTATTAACGCGTTTAACCATCTGAACCCTGGAAACCCGAACGTCTCGGCGACCTTCACAAAGCAGGCTGACGGTACGTTCAAACAAACGAATGCCAACTTCGGAAGAATAACGGCTTTCGGCCGCGATCCCCGAGTAATTCAGTTTGGGCTCAAGTTCAACTTCTAATCCCGTGCTCTAGGTCAACCCGAAACTCGGATCGTTCTCGCAATGAACGATCCGAGTTTTTATTTTGCAAGATTCGTTCGGTGAGTCATGAGTTCAGTAAAGCTGATCTTGATAATGGTACTCGTTCTGGCGTTTTCCAGCGAAGCTTACGTCAACGACTCGCGATTCCACTTTGCCGATGTAACCGACTCCTCGGGGCTCGGATTGTTTCAGCATCTGAGCGGGAACCCTCGCGAGAAAAAATACATACTTGAAGTGATGTCCGGTGGTGTGGCGATCTTTGATTACGACAATGATGGGCTCCCTGACGTTTACCTGGTCAATGGTTCCACGCTTGACGTCCTGCTAGGCAAAGCTAAGCCCAATCCGAATTCTAAATCGAGACTCTTTCATAATCTTGGAAAAGCAAAATTCGAAGACGTAACGGATCGCGCAGGCGTGGCCAACTTTGGACAATGGGGAATGGGAGCCTGTGCTGCCGATTACGACAACGATGGCTTCACGGACCTCTTCGTGACAAATGCTTTTGGGCGCAATGTCCTTTATCGCAACAATGGAAACGGCACCTTCACTGATGTGACCTCCAAAGCGTCAATCGGCGGCGACGCGAAGCACTGGAGCACAGGTTGTGCCTGGGCTGACTATGACAACGATGGTTACGTCGATTTGTTTGTCGCGGGCTACGTCGATTTGGATCTGAACAACCTGCCTGATCCGGGCACGAATCAGTACTGCCGGTATCGAGGATTGCCCGTCAACTGCGGTCCGCGTGGTTTAAAAGGCGCTCGGGATTACCTTTATCACAATAATCGGAACGGGACCTTTACCGAAGTGAGCGCGAAAGCCGGAGTAGACGACAAGCCCGGATACTATGGTCTCGGATGTGTCTGGTCCGATCTCGACAACGACGGGCTTATCGATCTCTATGTGGCTAACGACTCGACTCCAAACTACCTTTATCATAACAATGGAAACGGCACATTCACTGAGATCGCGTTTGACGTTGGCGCTGCGGTAAACGAGGACGGGCGGGAACAGGCGTCAATGGGTGTTGATGCCGGAGACTATGATGGCGATGGTTATTTCGACCTCTTCTGCACAAATTTTGTCGACGATTACAGCACGCTCTATCACAATGACGCAGGAAAAGGCTTCACCGATGTCAGCAATGCCGCGGGGGTCGCGGCGGCAGGTTGGAACTTCTTGAAGTGGGGCACGGGATTTATTGATTTTGATAACGATGGACGTCCGGATATCTTTGTAGCTAACGGACACATTTATCCCGAAATTGAAGGAAAGGGATTTGGCCAAACCTTCGGCCAGCGCAACCAGCTATTCGAGAATAGCGGCAACGGACTTTTCGCCGAGGTGCGTGAAGGAACTTTGGAGAAAATCGCGAAGGTTGGCCGCGGGGCAGCGTTTGCTGATTTAGACGGCGATGGTCGGGTGGACGTCGTCGTTAATAATCTCGATGATCGGCCGACGGTGATGCTAAACAAGAGCGTCGGCGGCAACTGGATAGAGCTTAAGCTTGTCGGACGCACTGTGAACAAGGACGCGATCGGAGCGCGAGCGACGATTTCGGCAGGCGATAAGAAGCAAGTGGCGGAAGTGCGCGGTGGGAACAGCTATCTCTCACAGAGCGATTTGAAATTGCACTTTGGACTAGGCAATGCAAAGAGCATTGAGTCAATTGAGATTCGTTGGCCGGGCGGCGGAATTCAAAAACTGAACGGAGTATCGGCTAATCAAGTGCTGAAGATCGAGGAGCAGGGAACGCGAGCGAGATGAGTGAGAAAGTTAAAGAAGACTTCTCTACCGACCGGGAACAGGGTGTGGAAAGTACGAAGACACCATTGGGCTTTAAGCCGATGGAGTTTCGGTCGAAGTTGAAACTCCATCGCTGAAGCCCGATGGTGTCTTAGGACTTTCACATGTCTATGTGGAGCGTGCGACGCTTAGCTAACCGTATTACCTCAAGCGACCCAAGGGGCGTTGCGTGTCTTTCAAAAGGGCTTCTTCTTTAACTCTTCGCCCTGGACCTTTTTCTCCAGCTCGTCTCGCTCCAGTTTATTCAATTCCCGAGCAAGACTGAATTCACGCTGCGCCTCATCCTCGCGTTTCATCTGCCGGTATGCCAGAGCCAGTTGATAGTGCGCGCTCGAGTTTTTCGCATTAACCGCTATCGCCTTTTGCAGCTCGCTCGCCGCCTGAGTAACTTGCCCGTCTCGCAGAAGCGCCTTTCCGAAATCATAGTGCGCGTCAAAAGACTGCGGCATCGCAGCTGCAGCCCTTTCCAGGAGTGGTAGAGCTGCCTTCCAATCGCCGCGCACAACCGCAATATTTCCTAAGTAGTAGATTGAACGCGGATGATCCGGATTGTGGGCAATCTCGCTTCGAAATGCAGATTCCGCTTCATCGTATTTACGAAGCTTCCACAAGACATAACCCAATGCGAAGTGAAGCTCGGCAGGCGGAGATGAACCGCCTACGCTGAGCGCCGTTCTAAAGTCGCGAAGAGCCCCTTCCGTGTCGCCTGCGTTGTCACGGGCTTCACCAAGCAGCATTAGGATCTCAGCGTTCTGTGGATTCAATCTGCTGCAAGTTTCGAGCAAGCGCACGGCGTCGGAGTAACGTCGCAGTTTCAGATAGGCGCGGCCGGTGACCTCGAGAGTAGGAGCATCTGTCGCATTTGCTTTAAGTACTCGCTCTCCGAGTTCTGTGACTTCATTATATTGTTCCAGAGCAAACAGTGTCAGTACAAGCAATCCAAGAGCCTGCTTGTTCTCAGGTTCAATTGTCAGGGCTCGCCTCAGCGGGATCTCGGCTTCACGAAAGCGCTTTGTCCGAAAGTGTGTTATAGCGATGTTGAGCTGAGCGCCCACGAGTCTGGGATTGATTTCAGCGGCTCGATTGAAAGCTGCCAGTGCCTCATCAGTTTTTCCCTGCCGGTTACAGACGATGCCCAGGTTAACCAACGCCTCCGCCCAATCGGGCGCGAGTCTTAAAGCCTCACGGTACTCGCTTTCAGCGGTCTTCCAGTCGGCTCGAGCTTCGGCTGTCTTTGCCAGCTGAAAGTGGCTTGCAGCCTCAGGCGAAACTGGTTTCTGTATCGATCTGGCTGTTCCTGCCTGGGCGTCCGTCAAACACAAAATACAGATTAGAAGGAATAGCTCTGCGCGTCTTCGCCGACTCTGCGCCTCTGCGGTGATTCTCGAAGTTCGATAGAACGTCACCGCAGAGTCGCGGAGTACGCAGAGGCGCGCAGAGAAGATTCGGGGCAGATTGCGACGAACTACCAACATGTCTATCAGCGTTGCGTCTAGCTTTTCGAATACAGATCTAACACTCGTTCGATCGCTCGGCGACAAACTGCGCAGAATGACTGGCTGCGGGTGAACATAATGCAATCCACCTCCGGCCGGTAGTAACCCTTCGCTTCGTACATAGCTCCTTCAAAC
>DATFWY010000053.1:0-16024 GCA_035258805.1 Blastocatellia bacterium
CGACGATCGGGCGATTGATAAAGAATTTGGAAATCATGTTATGTGCCTAGGAAAACCTGTACGGGTGGCCCTCGGAAAACCTGTATGGGTGGCCCTCCGTGGCCGCCCCTCATTGAAAATGCTGCTCCTGTAATGAGGGGTTGCCACGGAGGGCCACCCCTACAGGTCTTCAATCTTCACCGGTCTTCAATCTTCACAGGCGCTTCAATCTATTGCTCACGGCAGCGAATTCTTAGGGCAAGCTCGGCGCGTTTTGTTGAACTTCATAAGGCTTTGCGCTTACGAGCTGGTCGGGTCTGATCCTCTGTATGCCCTCAGCAACTACGCTCTCACCGGGCTGCAACCCCTCGTCAATGATCCACATTGAGCCGACTTTTTCGCCGACCTTCACTGGACGTATTCTCACTTTGTTTTCGCTGTCGACTACAGCAAGGCGGTAGCTGCCCTGTAGCTCGGTGACAGAACGTTGAGGAACCAGCAGCGCGTTTTGTTTGAAGCTGGTGACCGCGCGAACTCTCCCATATTGACCGGGGCGCAGGAGATTTCCCGGGTTAGGAAACGTGGCGGCCAACTTTATCGCACCGGTCTTCACGTCGACGTTACGATCCACTACATAGAACTTGCCTTTGTGTTGATAGACAGTTCCATCGGAGAGAACCAGCTCCAACTCCGGTTGTTGTTCAAGACGTTCTCGATTTACTACGTTATTGAGGTAATCCTGCTCGGATACATTGAACCACACTCGGATCGGATCCACAGTTGAGACGACAGTCAGCGGAGGGCTATTGGGGTTGTTGGGCGTAACGAGATTGCCTACCTGAACTGTCGCGACACCGGCAACGCCATCTATTAGTGATGTGATCTTCGTAAAGCCGAGGTTCAGCTCAGCGCTCTTTACCGCAGCCTCCGCTGCTTGAACCGCGGCCCGGGAGGAACCGATGTTCGCATTCGCTGTTTGCACACCGGCCTCGTTCGCTTTTACCTGGGCAATCGCAGCCTGGTTCGCCTGAACTGCGTTATCGAATTCCTGTTGGGTTGCTGCTTGCGCCTTCACCAGCGGCGTGTAGCGCTCCACATCAAGGCGGGTTTTTACCTGGTTCGCTTCAGCTTGAGCGACCTGCGCCTTCGCCTGCAGGAGCTGGCTGTTGGCTTGCTCGAGCTGCCCGTTTGCCTTTGCCAGATCGCCTTTCGCTTGATCCAGCGTTGCTTGAAACGGACGCGGGTCAACTTCGAAAAGCAACTGGCCCTTCTTAACAGAGGTCCCTTCAGTGTAGTCCTTCGCGAGAATGTAACCGGTCACTTGAGACTTGATCTCGGCATTAACTAGTCCATCAAGCGTACCGATCCATTCGCTGTAGATTGGGACATTCTGTTGCTCCACTCGAGCGACTTCGACTTCCACGGGCGCGGGTGGTTGACCGGCGCCCTTGCTCTTCGAACGAGTAAAGGCCAGCACAAGTACGATAGCTGCGAGAACGGCTCCTGTACCGATAAGCACCTTACGCCTGGTCATTCTTTGCTTGCCTCTCTTTCAATTTCGTCAACTATCGATTTCATGAAGCAACCGGTCGGGACCAACACCGCACCCTGCTTGCGCATCCTGCACAGGAGCTGCTTGCCCTGCGAATCGATGAAGCCGACGGCGGAAAGATTAATGCGAACGAGTTGTGAGGGCCGCTCTGCAATAACTTTTTGCCAGCACTGTTCCAGTTCTTTTACCCACGGTCCAACCAGTTTGCCCTCCACCCGGAGGGTAGTGAGGTCGTTTTCATTAAGACTATCTATTCGGAGCACTTTCGCCTTGCCTCGCCTTCAAGTTAATCCCGACAGTACTGGTTGGGAAGTGCAAATTGCGTGGCCATCGTAACTTGTGCAAACAGGTCTATAGAGCTTTTGCGGGTGACCAAATACGGTCATATGACCTATAGTGGTCGGGGGTTCTTCTTTGCGAGCCTTGCGCTTTTGCGCGGAACCTGAATTGTGGTTCCAAAAACAGGCAATTACCTGTCCACGCAGCTCTCGCTTGACTAGAAGCCACCTCATTGTCACTCTTGATAAGGACTTATAAGTCAGCACATGAGTTTCGGTACCGATAGTGCACAGACCGCATCCGGATTGCCTGCGCAGCAATACCTGACCCTGCTCGAGCTGTCCAAAGCGATTGCCTCTCACCGAGAAATGCCCGATCTGATCCATGAACTCGCCGGGCACCTTCACAAACTTTTTGATTTCCAAAATTTAGCAGTGATGCTTCATGACCCACGCCGAAACCTGATGCGCACGCACACCCTCGATACTACGCAACCCGCTATGCTGACGGCGCCGACCCAAGTCCCCGTGGCCGGCTCCATCGCCGGTTGGGTCTGGCAGAATCAAAAACCGTTTCTGACCGGCGATGTGCAACAGGAGACGGGCTTCGTAACTACTCAGATCGCTCGAAACTTTCCGGTTCGATCACTCTGTATTCTTCCATTGACCACCGCGAATGAATCTCTGGGTGTTTTGAGTTTCTCGAGCGACAAGACTGGTGTTTACGATGATCTCGATCTTGACTTCGCGCAGCTCGTCGCCGGTCAGATCGCCGTTGCAATGGAAGCCCAATGTTACCGTGATCAGCTGACACACGAGCGCGATCGCTCGCAGCTGCTGCTCGAAATCAACAACACGCTTGTATCCAACCTCAACCTTAGAGAATTGCTATCGGCAATCTCCGCTTGCCTGCGAAAAGTGATTCCTCACGATGGGGCCGGTCTGGCTCTTTACGATTCTGAGAGCGACACGCTGCAAGCGTCAGCGCTGGAGTTCCCGGCGAACGAAGAGTTGTTCATAGAGAACGAGTCTATTCCGCTCGAAGGCACGTCCGCTGGTCGGGCGTTCATGGGCCGCCAGACTGTAATCAGCAAGACTCACGAATTCCAACAGCTTCCATTCATCAAGCGCTTTGCAGAAGCCGGAGTAAAATCAGTCTGCAGTGCCCCGCTGATATCACATGATCGAGCGCTGGGAGCACTAACGGTGGCCAGTCTCAATGAAAACGCTTTTTCAGAAGAAGACGCAGAGCTTCTCGGCCAGGTTGCGGGACAAGTCGCGATTGCGGTCGAGAACGCGTTGGCCTTTAGAGAGATTGACACGCTTAAAGACAAACTGACGAAAGAGAAGCTCTACCTCGAGGAAGAGATTCAAACCGAATACAACTTCGAAGAGATCATCGGAAACAGCCCAGCCCTCAAAGAGGTATTGAAAGATGTCGAGACTGTTGCCGCTACGGATTCAACAGTGTTGATCTTCGGTGAGACGGGCACCGGCAAGGAACTCATTGCTCGGGCGATTCACAACCTGAGTCAACGTCGCGATCGAACTCTGGTTCGAGTCAACTGTGCTGCGATCCCGACTGGTCTGCTCGAAAGCGAGATGTTCGGTCACGAAAAGGGAGCCTTTACCGGCGCGATCGAACGGAGAATCGGACGTTTCGAGCTGGCGAACAAAGGCACAATCTTTCTCGATGAAGTCGAAGACATTCCTGTGGAGCTTCAACCCAAGCTGCTTCGAGTACTGCAGGAGCAGGAATTCGAGCGCCTTGGCAGCGCAAGATCGATTCGCGTCGACGTGCGCGTCGTCGCTGCTACAAACGTCGATCTTCATAAACTTGTAATGGATAAGAAGTTTCGCAACGATCTCTTCTACCGGCTTAACGTCTTTCCCATTTCGTTACCGCCGCTCCGTGAGCGCCGTGAAGACATCGCCTTGCTGGTGCCATTTTTCGTCAACAAGTCTGCTCAACAGATGAACAAGACTATAGAGCGGATTCCGAGGGAGACTATGCAGGCATTGATGGATTACAGCTGGCCGGGGAATATCCGGGAGCTTCAGAATTTGATCGAGAGAGCGGTGATCCTGACCCGTGGAACGGTGCTTCAAGTACCGTTATCGGAGCTCAAGCAATCCGGTTCGAATGTGCTTGATAAAACGCACTTGTCAACACTCGAGTCCGTCGAGCGAGAACACATTCTCAGAGTCCTGCGCGATACGAGCTGGGTGATTGGCGGCCCAAACGGCGCTGCGGCTCGACTGGGTTTGAATCGAACCACGCTCAACAATCGATTGCGCAAGCTTGGAATCACACGCCCCCGCGCCTAACGAATACCCGCGTGGCTGTCCGACGACCGTCTGCTTCAACAGCTCATCCGTGTCGCGAGAATCGTTATGAAAGATATATGGAACGGTCCAATCCGGCGCGCAGGGCAGCTTGCCTCTGAAAAACGAGAATCCACTGAGTTGTTGAAATTTTACGGCGCACTGCTTTCCGCACAGAGGGATATTTATGAGTGTCTTCGGACAAGAAAGAACTGGCTGCCATCCGGAGAAATCGAACGAGACCTGCAAACCCTGCAGTCAATGCTGCCGAATTTGCTTCGAGCGGTCGAAGCAATCGGACCCGAATTGATTGCGAGTCAGGCAACCGCCCTTTTGCAAGCGAGCGAGAACGAATTGAAAGAGATGATGATCGATTATTGGAAAGCACCGTCCGATACACAATTCTTTGCGAAAGCATTCCTCCAACCTTATACAATTTGGCTACGAGAGACTGGGACAACACCGCCGGTTCGGAATCTGCCAGGCGCCGAGAATCGCTGTCCTTTTTGTTGTAGCAAGCCTCAAGTCAGCGTTCTTCAAATTAAGGAAGCATCTTCGGAGAGCGGCGGTCGTGATTTGGTCTGTGCGTTGTGTCTTTGGGCCTGGCCGTTCCGGCGCGTCGTCTGTGCAAATTGCTTTGAGGAGAATCCGGCGAAGATTGGCTTCTATCACGCTCCTGAATTCGACTATGTTCGGGTTGAAGCTTGCGATACATGCGGACATTACATTAAGGGCGTCGATCTTACGCGATATGGTTTGGCCGTCCCTATCATTGATGAGGTCGCCGCTGCACCGCTTGATCTCTGGGCCCGCGATAAGGGCTACACGAAGATTGAAATGAATTTAGTCGGCTTGTGAATCCGCAGTTCAGTCCGTTACCATCGGACTATTCAAAACTCCAAAATACCACACACAACGAGCTAGTGTGAAAAATCGAAAATCCGACGTACGCATGCGTGGATATTTCAGGTCAGATAATATGGGTACCAGGCCACCCACAGACAATTTATTGTTGATCTCCAATTGACATTTCATACTGGTCGGGTGTACATCTGAAATTAGATCAGTTCGGGATTCGGACGCTTCCCCCTACAGATAACTTTCTGGGATTCCTGGACGCTGTCCCACACAGGATAAGGAACTCATGCTGTAGATCACAAAGCTACAGTTCAAGAATTTCTCTTTCAACGAGCACAGAGCTTAGATCCGCCGCCTATTAATCTCCTCACTGGGCACTCTCCCCGCGATCTGCTGCCACTGCCCCAGCTCGAGCATGCTCAGCGCTCGATAAACGGAGGTCATCGTTCATGGAAGTTTCAAGGAGAACTTTCATCAAGGTCGGTCTTGTCGGGGGAGTCGGAGCCTCAGCCTTCGGTTTCAACCTCGCGCCGGTCTACGCGCAAACACAGGCGCTCAGAATCTCGCGCACAACTGAGACCCGCAGCACCTGTCCTTATTGTTCGGTAAGCTGTGGTGTAATCATTCACACCCTCGGGGACAAAGCAAAAAACGCAACGCCGCAGGTTGTGCATGTTGAAGGCGATCCCGACCACCCGATCAACCGCGGCACGCTCTGCCCGAAAGGTTCGTCGCTCGAACAGGACATCCTCAATGATCGGCGCTTGACCAAACCTCAAGTGCGGCGGCCCGGATCAGATCATTGGGAGGACATCTCCTGGGACCAGGCCATCGACGAAATCGCTCGGCTGGTCAAGAAGACTCGCGACGATACATTCATCGAGAAAGACGACAAGGGACACACGGTCAATCGCTGCGAGGGCATCGCGTTCAGCGGCGGGTGCACTGACACCAACGAGTTCAACTGGCTGGTTGTTAAGACGATGCGCGGAATGGGGGTCTGTTACCTGGAAAACCAGGCCCGTGTTTGACACGGCCCCACGGTCTCCAGTTTGGGGCCCACATTCGGACGCGGCGCAATGACAAACGGTTGGATCGACATAAAGAACACCGACATGATGTTGATCATGGGCGGCAATCCCGCTGAGAACCACCCATGCGGTTTCAAATGGCCAATCGAAGCAAAGAAAACTCGTAACGCGAAAATGATAGTGGTGGATCCGCGATTCACTCGCACCGCGGCCACCGCCGACCTGTTCCTGCAAATTCGGGCCGGATCTGACATCGCGTTTCTTGGTGGGCTGATTAACTATGCCCTTGAGAACAATCGAATCGCGAAAGACTACCTGCTCCACTACACCAACGCGGCATTTATCATCAAGGACGGCTTCAAGCTTCCCGAAGACGGCTTGTATTCCGGATTCGATCCCGCAACTCAGGTATACGACAAGTCGACCTGGAACTATGAAGAAGGCGGAAACATGACCGGAAAGGCTGCAAGCACGGAGACACCTGCCCAGGCCGGCCTTGCGTCAAATGCTCCGCCGAAACCGAGCACCGACGCCGCCACCGAGAAGGCCCAGTCGCTGCCTGGAGGTCAGCAGGACAAGGCTGGACAGGGGCAAGGTCATCAGGCTGGCGGACCCACTGGTGCAAAATCTACCGAGGGACCAAAGCCTCCTCCTGAGCTTCCACCAAACATCTCTTATGATCTTTCGCTTCAACATCCGCGATGCGTCTTCCAGTTGTTAAAGAAGCAATATTCACGTTACACGCCAGAAATGGTCGAACGAATCACGGGGATTCCGAAAGACCAGTTTCTCAAAGCCGCCGACTTGTTCACCTCAATTCGCAAAGACGGCGATATGAAGAAGGCCGGAACGATCATCTATGCCGTCGGTTGGACGCAGCACACCTACGGCACTCAGATAATTCGAACCGCTGCGATGGTACAGTTGCTGCTTGGGAACGTCGGGCGTGCAGGAGGCGGCGTAAACGCGCTGCGCGGCCACTCTAACATTCAGGGCGCTACAGACATGGCCGGTATCTTCGACATCCTGCCCGGCTACCTTAAGGTGCCCAATCCGAATCTGGATCCCGATTTCGCTACCTACATCAAGCGCACCACACCAAAATCGGCTAAGCCATCGGAATGGGATTCTTACAACTACTGGTCGAACACGCCTAAGTTCGCGGTCTCATTCATGAAGGCGATGTACGGCGACGCAGCAAAAAAGGAAAATGATTGGGCTTTTCATTACCTCTCCAAAATTGATCGACGTTACTCCTGGACCGACATATGGAATGACATGTACGACGGCAAAGTGAAAGGGATGTTTGCTTTCGGTATGAACGGAGTGATGATCGGTCCTGATTCTCGAAAGAACATTGAAGCGCTGAAAAAAGCAGACTGGCTTGTCGTTTGTGAGCTTTATCCTGATGAGACGAGTGAGTTCTGGAAGTCACCCGGCATAACGACTGACGATATGAAGAACATCAACACCGTGGTGTACCGTCTTCCGGGCGCGGGGTTCGCCGAGAAGGACGGGACGTTCGTCAACTCGGCTCGTTGGCTCCAGTGGAAGTACGTAGCTCTGCCGCCTCCAGGTCAAGCCAAAACAGATCAGGAAATCCTTGCGAGAATTTTTCTGAACGTGCGCGACCTGTATCAAAGCGAGGGCGGCAAGTTTCCGGATCCTATTTTGAATTTGTCGTGGAATTACACGACTCCGCTCAGTCCTTCTCTTGCCGAATGCGCAAAGGAAATTAATGGAAAGGCGCTTGCCGACGTGACCGATCCGGCCACCGGTCAGACGATCAAGGCCGGCCAGCAGCTTCCAGGTTTCGCATTTCTTCGTGACGACGGCACAACGATGAGCGGCAACTGGCTCTACTGTGGCTCCTGGACCGAAGCCGGCGCGATGACTCAGCGGCGTGGCACCGATGATCCATCCGGTCTCGGCATCTATCCAAACTGGGCGTGGTCATGGCCGGCGAATCGCAGAGTAATGTACAACCGAGCATCCTGCGATTTGAACGGAAAACCGTGGGACAACTCGCGACCACAAGTCTGGTGGAGCGAGTCCGCGCAACGTTGGATGGGGAATGATGTCCCGGACTTCAAGGCCGATTCGAAGCCAACGGATCATATGGGTCCTTTCATAATGAACCCCGAAGGCGTCGGCCGTATCTTCGTGCCTCTCGCCGCTTTGGCCGACGGTCCATTCCCTGAGCATTACGAACCGGTTGAGAGCCCAATTTCAAATCCGCTGCACCCAAATCAATCCTCGAGCCCGGTAGTGAAGAAGTTCAAGACGGAGTTCGACAAGTTTGGAGCCCCGGACCAGGGTTTCAACATTGTGTGCACGACGTATCGATTAACCGAACACTATCACTATTGGACAAAGAACAACCCGATGAACGTAGAGCTCGTGCCTGAGCCTTTCGTCGAACTTCCGGAGGAGCTTGCCAGCGAGCTCGGCATCGTGGGCGGTGATAAGGTCAAGGTCAGCAGCGCTCGCGCTCAATACATCGCAAAGGCGATGGTGACAAAGCGCATCAAGCGAATGATGATCGACGGCAAGGCAACATATCAGATCGGAATTCCAATTCACTGGGGATATCGAGGCATCGCCGAGGACAATAACAAGACCGCGAAAGATCCAGCGAACCTGCTGTCTCCAACGGTCGTCGATCCGAACGCCTACACGCCTGAGTTCAAAGGTTTTCTGGTGAAGGTAGAAAAGGCGTAGTGCGCTTACGCGACATTCGAGGAACACGCTATGGCTACAGAACGAACGCTTCAGATACTTCAGATTTCGGGTCACGTCGGTTCCGTTCCTGCCGCCGGAATGCAACGAGATCTCGAGGTATGCAAATTGGTAGACGTGACCACCTGCATCGGCTGCAAAGCGTGCGAAGTCGCCTGCGTCGAATGGAACAAGTATCCCTTCCGCGAGACGACGTTCGACAACACTTATCAAACGATGCCGTCTACCGAGTGGAATTACTGGAACCTGATCAAGTTCAACGAGCACCAACGCGAAGACGGCACGCTGATGTGGCTGATGCGCAAAGATCAGTGCATGCATTGCGCCGATCCGGGTTGCTTGCGTGCGTGCCCGGCCGATGGGGCGATCGTCCAGTACACCAACGGCATCGTCGACTTCAATCAGGAGAACTGCATCGGTTGCCAGTATTGTGTATCGGGTTGCCCGTTCAACATCCCGAAGTTCAATGCTTCAACAAAGACTGTGTTCAAGTGCACCTTGTGTTCTGATCGAGTCGGCGCAGGACTGGAACCCGCATGCATCAAGGCCTGTCCTACCGGCTGTCTGCACTTCGGGACTAAGAGCGAGATGAAGGAGCTTGCCGAAACTCGGGCGGCGCAGTTACGCGAACAGTCGGGTTTCGCAGACGCGGGGGTATGGGATCCAAGCTCAATCGGCGGAACTCATGTGATCTACGTGCTGCACGACGCCAAACACCCGGAGCTGTACGGAGGATTGCCCGCCGATCCGCAAATACCGTTCAGCTACACCGTTTGGAAGTGGCTAGCCAAGCCAATCGGCCTTTTCATCGCTCTGATGACACTGCTGGGAGTGATTTTTCACTACATAGTTATGGGACCGAAACGGCCGCAGCCTGAGCCAAGACAGGAGGAACTATGATGGCTTCTGCCGAACCGTATGATGAAGCAGTAGTGGAGCGCGATCTAGGCGGGCTCGGTCGCACCGTCGTCCACGAGGGTGAGTTGTTGCGGCACCCAACCTACACACGATTCCTTCACTGGACGGTCGCAATCTTTTTCTTCGCCGCGTTGCTGTCAGGGCTGGCTATCTACGCGCCCTGGTCCTTTAGCTGGCTCACGCCGCTATTTGGTGGCGGGCAGATGACCAGACTTCTACACCCGTGGTTTGGAATTGCATTCGTCGTCGCCTGGTTTTTCCAGTTCCTTAATTGGCTAGGGATCATGGCCTGGACCGAAGCGGATTCACGATGGCTTCGCGGGATCAATAGGTACGTCAAGAATGACGAAAAGGTCGAGCCTGAGTACGTGGGTTTCTTCAATGGCGGTCAGAAGCTTCAGTTCTGGGAGATTGCGTTCGGCGGCCTGGTGCTTTTGATTACCGGACTGCTGATGTGGTTCCCGGAAGTTTCCGGTCGCATCGGAGTGGCGATCAGCTACCCGCTGCACGACATCGCGGCGTTGATTATGCTCGCTGGGATCTTTATTCACATCTATCTGAGCACTATTGGGCAACCGGGAACGCTCCGGTCAATGACCCAGGGCGTAGTCACCCGCGCGTGGGCATGGACACACCATCCGGCATGGTATGGCAGGGTAACGGGACGAAATCCGCGTGAGGACTATGATGCGGCCCGACGGCGTCAAGCGGAGCGCGCTCGAGAGATGACCAGCTTGCGGCGCGAGGACAACAGACCAGTTACCAAACCTGAGCCATCGAAATCGCCGGACTGATTGATCGGCTAAGTTGCCGGCGACTTCGCTGTGATCAATAACGATAGGCGGTCTTTGACTTTCGACCGAGCATTCTCTCCCCTCCTGCGGACGCAAGAAAACTTGAACTCTCTCGCTTCCAGTAGGAGGTTCCTCCGATGAAATTTTTGCGCCATCAATTTGTCCTTTTGTTCATTCTTGTAGTCTCCGCCACACAAGTGTTCGCACAGCAAGACAGCGGTTCTGTAAAGACTCCTCTGATTCGCCTGCTTCAATCGAAAGGGATTATCACCGAGCAAGAAGCGGCAACGGTCAGCGACGCCTCATCTCCGGCAGAAGCAGAACATCGACTTGCCGAGTTGCTTCTGTCCAAGGGAATGATTACTCGCCAGGAGTACGACCAGGCCCTCGCGTCAGCTCGAGTGGCGCCGGTCGACTCGTCGTCTCCTCGTGCGATCACAGCGGGAGTGCACATCGATAGCGCCGAACCGGCCAAGGCGGCGCCGGCAACCACGATGGTAGCTAAAGGCAGCGGTGCCGCTCAGTCCCAGGCTCAAGGCGAGGTGACCACGACTTCAAAGCTTCCTCTTAAGATCTCCGGGAGCATTCTATTCAACGCCAACTACGTTGATCGCGGTGCTAACACCATTGACATTCCTCTGTTCCCTCAGAAGCGAACGGTCTCTGAGGACCAGGATCACCAGAACTTCAACGCGACCTTGCGACAGACGCGATTCGGTCTGCGATACGAGGGAAGTATTTTCAATGACGCAAAGCTGATTGGCGTGTTCGAGTTTGACTTGCTTGGCGGCAAACCGGCATTCGCAAACGGCGTTAATTTCGATATCTTCCGCGTGCGGCTTGCGTACGGACGAGTTGATTGGAAAAAGGACTCGTTTGAAGCAGGCCAGGACTGGGCAGTGTTCTCGCCGCTCAATCCTACTTCGCTTGCTTCGTACGCGATCCCTGCGTTCTCTACTTCGGGTAATTTATGGAATCGGATGCCGCAGATTCGTTACGAGCATCGCGAGGGCGATAAATCGAAGTTTATCTTCACGACCGCGTTGCTCGATCCGAACGCGGGCGACAGCTCAGGCAACCCAGCGGTCCGGGTAATCGGTCTGGGCGAGCGGGGTTCACTGCCTGCTTTCGAGATGAGAGTCGGGTGGTCAGGATCAATGCATGGCAAAGAATCCTCAGTAGGGGTAAGCGGACATTATTCGCGCCTGCTCGCCGTGCCGGGCAATCCGGCTGGCACTACAGTTCGCAGCCCGATTGATTCCTATGGAGTGAGCGGCGACGCGAATGTGTGGCTCTCATCTGGCATCCGCGTAACAGGCGAAGTATTTCACGGACGAGCACTCGAGATCTTCTCAGGAGATGTCGCACAGCTACCTGTGGTCATTGACGGCCGGGCACGCGGCATCAACTCAACCGGAGGCTGGGTAGAACTGCACGCCGAAGCGCCGACAAACTACGAAGGTACGCTGAAAAATCTAAGCGCGAATTTTGGCTACGGGATCGAAGACGGTCGCGAACAGGACTTGATTGTTGGCCTTCGCAAGCGGAACCAGGCATACATGGTCAACGGCAGGTACAACTTTACGGCAAGCTTTGCCACCGGACTCGAGTACCGGCGCATATTGACGGATTGGTTTCGGGAGCCGGCCTCGAATTCAAACTTGAACTGGGTCGGTCTTTCGTTCTTGTTTTCATTCTGAGAAATAGGGGTTGGGATTTGGGGCTTGGGGGTTAGGGATTGGAGATCGTGGAGTTAGGGATTGGAATCTGCGATTCGGAATTTCAATAGGTGTTCGGAGTTAGCGACTGGGAGGTGAGCGCTCGGAGAGATTTCAGCTGATAGAAAGAGGACTCACGCAAGCCCAACCCCCAACTCCCAACCCACTACTTTGGTGCGGATATGAAGCTGGTGATGATTGGCGGTCACACCCGGAACATCGGGAAAACATCGGTGGTCGAAGGCATCATTCGAGCTACTGCAGAATTGAACTGGACAGCAGTCAAGATCACTCAATTCGGCCACGGCGTCTGTACAGGAGATTGCGATTCATGCAGTTGCGCGGATAACGTCGATCAATTCTCGATAACAGACGAGCTCGACCGCGATACCGGCAGCGACACGTCGCGCTTCCTGGCAGCGGGCGCACGACGTTCGTTATGGGTGCGCACGAGACAAGGCGAGTTGCATACGGCGCTGCCGTCATTAAAGAAGGAAATTGAGGACGACGATTTTGTTATCGTCGAGAGCAACAGCCTGCGCCGCTTCGTGAAACCTGATGTTTACCTCCAGGTGATGGATCCATCCAAGGCTGATTTCAAACGCTCTGCTCGACAATTTTTTGATGTGAGTGATGCTTATATTTTGGTTACTGGATCTGATACTGCTGATCGGCTATCGCTGGCTGAGACGGGACTGCTGACTCCGTCTCAGAAGGAACGGCGGTGCTTCAAAGTCGCTAAAGATAATCGATTCATTGATATGAAAATCATTGAGTTTGTTAGTTCAATGCTTGAGTTGAAGGTTTCGAGATCCGAATAAAGAAATAAAGTCTTATCAATTCAGAACTGCACCTTTTAACACTAATTTGAATCGACGGACCGGCGACGCTACTTGCTGGCACTACTCTGCGACGGGATCTGCTGCGCGCCCAAAGAAGGACGTTGTAAAACCGGTAAGTTGGCGAGGAGAAAAAGATGAATTTCAAACGGTTTCGCGTGGTAAGACTTCAGTCGTTTACCTTGTCCAGCAAGCTGACGAAGGCAGAGAAGAACGACTGAAGTCGTTACTACGTGTAGTGTTGACCTAAAGTCTACCTGCTTCGAGCGCCTTACGTCCTCAACCTGAATCAAAGAAAATCCGCGATGCGGATCCGCTACGCTTTAATTCAACGCAAGCGCATTATCATCGATTGCGAGCGCCCCGAATCGTATCACTGTTTTGTCACGCTTCGTGCTATGAGGCCCGCTCCCAAAACACCCGCTGCTGCGCCCAGAACCTTTGGGTGTTTTGCTCCGTATATCAGCAATGCTCCGCCAGTTGCACCAGCGATGACTTTTGCCGTAGGCGACCAGTTCTCCTGCATAAACTCGGATCGTTCGCGCTTCGAGTGGCCCCCCTGCAAGCCCGGGACGTCACCCGCCTCTTCGTGAGATGCGAGCATGTTTTCGACACCCGTCACGCCTGGTATCGATGAAGCGCATACGATTAGCTTTGCAACATCATTTGTAAGAATCGGACCGCTCAACGTCACGCGACCATTATCGGCGCTAACATTAATTGAATGCGGATGCGATACAACGCGACCCATCTTCGAGCGCACTCGCTCTACCAGTACTTCGTCCGACACAGGTGTTCGGTTTACGAGTGTCTTCGCTCCTGCAGATAACCCACGAACTCGATTTCGAAAGTCTTGCGCTGTAATTCTCATCGAACGCCGCGACTCATTAAGTGCGTGGGTCGCCTTATCTCGTAACCTCGCGCGTCGCCGGCGTCCCCTGTCTGTATCAAGCAAATACATTAGTCCGGCACCGAGTCCCAAGGCTCCGAGCATCGCCAATCCTTTGTTCATCGCAGTTCTCCTCCTTTCGCGTTAGATAGGTCTCCTGAATCGGTCTTGTTTCGTCAGCGAGAAGTCACATCGACGACGGACTAATCGATGACGATGAATTTTGAGCGCCCTATGAAGGCCTGTCGGCTTGCCTGTCTTGTGAGGAGTGCTCCGGTCGAGTTCGGCGTCTAAACAGAGTATACCATTCAGGAAAAATGGCTGCGACCGAGGCTGTGTGGTTTCTGGTTTATGGTTTCTGGTTTATGGTTTCTAGTTTTATGGTTTCTGGCTTGTGGTTTCTTGTTCTGGTCTTCTGCTTCATCTGCTTCATCTGCGTAATCTGCGGATCAGTCGGGTTAAATGAAACAAGATGCATCCGCAGATTACGCAGATTGCGCAGAAAAAAGAAGGATGAAACCAGATCTTTGAGCGTTCCGGTCTTGTGCTTTGTCATCTCTCTTTCGTCTTTGGTGGGATGTCGCAACGACCGCGAAACGGCTTGCTTGTTTGTTGATGACAGATCCGCGCGCTCATAACGCTCTCTTTGAGCTAGACTGGCCAGCAGGCTTCTGTTCATAACTCAATCCGGCTTTCGTCAGACCCAGCATTTCGTCGTAGGAACCAGGGACAGTCTGAAGACTGATGTTGAGGCGATTCCAAAGATTGATTACGCCAACCGCAAAAGTTAATTCGGAGATCTGCGCCTCGCTGAAGTGCGCCCGAAGCCGATCGTATACTTCATCAGGAACCCCTTCCGGAGAGATTTTGGTGACGGCTTCAGTCCATTCGAGCACCGCCTTTTCCTTTTCTGAGAAGAGGGTTGATTCTCGCCAAATCGGCACGTGGTAAACGCGCAGCTCGTGTTCTCCATGGATCTTGGCTTCCTTGCAATGCATATCCAGACAGAAGCCGCAGCCATTGATCTGCGACGCCCTGATGTTAATGAGGTCGATCAGCGTATCTCCGAGCGAACTCTTCTTCACCGCTTGACCAAGCTCATAAAGTTTCTTTGACAGTTCTGGGGATTGCTCATAGTAATTTAAACGCTGACTCATGGTATCTCCTTTCAAGCGGCCTTTGATGGCCGCGGTTTATCTTCATTCCAGTTCCATCAAGACGAAATCAAGCGCTTTTGCTTGATCCATAAGTACGTCGGATGAGACCTATCCGAATCGACAGAGAGTGAGAAGCTACTGATCAAAATGACCTGATGCATCGATTTCTCATTTCAAGCCTGGATGAATCATTTCGGGTCACGGGTATGAATCATTTCAGGTCAACTCAATTCTTTAGCCAAGAATGCTTAACATTTTCTACACTGACCGGCCGCAACTTCGGTGCCGAGCGGCGCATTCGCAGGCGCGATCGAGCGACGCATCGCTCGATTCGAGTTGGCAAATCGAGACACGATCTTGCAGGACGAGAGGCGGCTCAACCAACGATTAAATCGCTATGTCCCGAAAGCCCGACTAAACCGTTCGTCAGTTTCACTCTGCGCTTTTGCAAACCGGAAGGGAAACTAAAAGGCCAATCAAGAACCATTGCATTAACGCCAGGACACTAAAGACAAGCTAAATCAGAAATGAAGGACATGCGAGTTAACAGAATAGTGCCTATATAGAGTATCGTGTTTAGTAACCCCAGAGATTCTTCAGGCCACGTGGTACGGGAAATACTCGTATAACGGTGAACTCTCTCCGTTAAAAAGCCAAGTGATGGCTAACGCCCCCGCGCCAAAAGCAACACCGAAGTAACCACGACACCTTCTCTTAACCATATTTTCTTTACTGCAACATGCTGTGCATATTGTGTAACACCTCCTGGTGAGTACAACGCTTTTCTTGCGTTAGCGATGCGGTTCACCAGCAATCATTTAAACCACCCTGGCCCAAACCCCGTGTCATATCGCTTGATGAAAAGTCAGTTCATAAGAGCCAGATTGATTTTGATCAGAGACTCAATCGAGCTTACCTCGGCTACAAAATCAGGGAAGCCTCGTGAT
>DATFWY010000054.1:0-66056 GCA_035258805.1 Blastocatellia bacterium
CCTTTTAGATATTGCTGCCTTCTAGGTTCGGGAAATTTTTCGATGGCATACCGCAACATCACACGCGGCATTCGTTCATAATGCTTCCGTAGAAACTTTTCCTCTACCTCTCGGTTACGGTTTCCCACCTCTCTTAGCATCCATCCGACTGCTTTGTGAATCAGGTCTTCACTGTCAGATAACAACAGCGCTGCGATTTTGAGCGTGTCGGTGTACTCGTCCCGCTTGAGAAAATTAAATGTCGCCATGATTGAGATTCGCCGTTCCCAGATGTGTCGTGAGCGCGCCAGACGGTAAAGCACATTACGATCTTTGTCCCAGAGGTAGAAGCCCACAATCTGCGGAGCTGAAGTATCAACTAAATCCCAATTGTTGATGAACTGAGTATTGTTGATATACAAGTTGAAGATTCTTTCTCTAAGCCGGTTATCACCGCTCAAGTAGGCTCGTGCGAGAATGAAGAGCGCCAGTAATCGATCTTCGTGGTATGCGGAGTGAAGTAGCCTTTTGGTCTCAGCGAGCGTGAGGTGCTGATATTCTTTGGCGAGTTTTCTGAGCAAAGGAACCCGTATACCGCGAAACACGTCGCCGTCTCCATACTCTCCTGGACCCGTCTTAAAGAAACTCTGCAGAAAAAGGGCTGTCTCAGGGTCTTCGAGGTGTCGTAAAGTTTTTTGGAGTTGCGCCAGGTCCATTGTCATGTCGAAATATCGCCGGTTTGTTTTGGTTTCCTGACCGCTTGCGAGCGCAGGTCGCTCCTTCTCATGCTAGACTTTATTCTATTGTGCGTATGACCATCGCGTAAATAACACACCGTTGCAGGTTCATATGGAAAGAGCCCGTACCACCAAGAAGGACCAACAGCAGGATACCCTGGAGTCTCGCCTTCGACTGGTGATTGACACGATTCCCGAGCAGGTTTGGAGCGCCTTGCCTGACGGTTCCGTTGATTTCCTGAACCAGCGCTGGCTGCAGTACACCGGCATGTCTTTGGAGGAGGGACTCGGCGTTGGCGTTAGAGCCGCGGTTCATCCTGAAGACCTACCATTACTTTTGGATGAGTGGGAAAGGTGTGTGGCTAGCGGTGGGCCCTTCGAGAAAGAAGCACGCATTCGCCGGGCCGATGGCGAGTATCGCTGGTTCCTAGTACGGGGAGTTCCGTTGCGCGACGATTCTGGCACCGTCATCAAGTGGTACGGCACAAGCACCGACATAGAAGACCGGAAACAAGCGGAAGAAGAGCTGCGCGAGAGCCAGGAGCAGCTGCGGATGAGGGCAGAGCAGGCACTTGAGGAAACCGGGTTGCGCCTGGCTGCCCAAAGCGCAGCCCTGACCGAACTCACGGCCACTCCGGCTCGCGGATTGGTTGACTTCGATGAGAGGATTCGAGCTATCCTCGAGTCGTGCGCACGCACGCTTGGCGTGGAGCGAGTGAGCGTTTGGGAGTTCTCGGAAGACCGTTCCATCATCAGTTGTGTAAGTCTCTTCGAATCAAGCCGTGCCCTCCACAGTTCAGGTGCGTTACTTCTTCGCAATCATTATCCACATTACTTCGAGGCCCTCGAGCGAGATCGGCTTATTGCCGCGGATGATGCATACACTGACGAGCGGACGAGAGAGTTCTCCGCCGATTATCTACTACCCAGCGGCATCGGAGCCATGCTCGACGTACCTTTGAATCAAGACGATGTCACAGTCGGAGTCCTGTGCCTCGAGCATGTCGGTGGTATTCACCACTGGAGCGCTGACGAGCGGAACTTTGCTCTCTCGGTGGCCAACCTGATCGCGGCTGCTGCCGCCGACGAGGGCCGCCGGGTCGCCCTTCGAAGATTGGCTGACAGCGAGAAACTCTCGCGAGTTGTGGTGAATACTGCGCACGACGCATTTATTGGCGTGGGCTCGGACGGTCGTATCATCTCGTGGAATGCCAAGGCAGAGGATACGTTCGGGTGGACACGTGAGGAGATGATCGGCAGGCCACTGGCCGAGACGATCATCCCGAGCTCGTTCCGCGAGGCGCACCTGGCGGGTATGAAGAGGTTCCACGAGTCTGGCGAAGCACCGGTCGTCGGCCACCTAATGGAGTTGTCTGCATTGCATCGCGACGGCCACGAGTTTCCAATCGAGATCACGATCAGCAAGCCGATCACGCGCGACGATGGCTTCTACTTTGGGGCCTTCCTGCGCGACATTTCAAATCGGCGACAGCGGGAGCACGAGCTGAGGCAGGCAAAGAATGCTGCCGAGGCAGCGACGCGTGCGAAGAGTGAGTTCCTTGCCAACATGAGCCACGAACTGCGCACACCGCTGAACGGCGTATTAGGCTACGCGCAGCTTATGCGCCGCGACCGAACCCTGCCGGCTGAGCATCAAGAGTCGGTAGATGCGATTTCCCAGTGCGGAAGGCACCTTCTCGAGTTGATTAATGAAGTCCTCGACCTGTCGAGGATCGAAGCGGGCAAGATAGAGCTTGAGCCGGTCGCGACCGATCTCCACCAGCTCGTCGTGGACGTGCGGCAGCTAATCGCCGAGTCTGCGCGCCGAAAAGGACTGACGCTTGAAATCCACATCGCTCGCGATTTGCCGCGCGCGGTTGTGCTCGACGGTCGTCATCTGCGTCAGGTCCTAATCAATCTGCTAGGGAACGCTGTGAAGTTCACAAACAGCGGCGGTGTCGCTCTCGCGATTTCTGGAAAACACAACAGACTTCGCTTTGACGTGTCCGATACCGGGATAGGAATCGAACCCGAGAATGTTGGAGTGATCTTCGACGCGTTCGGCCAGACGCGAGCGGGTGCGGAAGAAGGCGGAACTGGGCTCGGTCTCACTATCAGCCAGCGGCTCGTACGTGCAATGGGCGGAGAGCTTTTGGTAGAGAGTGAACCGCGAGGGGGAAGCCTGTTCTGGTTTGACATACCTCTCATCGTCGCCGACTGCGACGAGGAGGACCTCGCGTCGCAGTTGGGTGAACTCGATGCCGCTCCCGACGTGCGGCTCAGCGCGGGTGAAGAGGTAACCGCGCTTGTTGTAGACGATCATTCAATCAACCGTCGCAGCATTGCTATTCTGCTTGAAAGCATGGGCGTGCACACAATTACGGCCGCGAGCGGTACGGAGGGGATCGATATGGCGCGGCGTCATTGCCCTGAAGTGATCTTAATGGATCTACGGATGAAAGATATGGATGGAATCGAAGCAACCCGCCGTTTGCGCGCGGACTCAGCCACAGCCTCAATTCCGGTGCTCGCCATCACCGCGAGCCCTTTTGAGGAGGCCCGCAACACCGCCTTTGGCGCGGGCTGCAGTGAGTTCCTTGCCAAACCAGTGAAAGCTGCTGACCTGATGGCAGCGCTCGAACGTCAGCTGGGAGTCCGCTTCGAAAAGGTAACCGCTCCTCTATCGTCGAGCGAGGATGGCGCAGACGACTTTCAGAACTCGGACGCGCTGGCAGCCGTTGCCGACAGACTCCGCGAAGCGGCGGTCATCGGCAATATCTCAGACCTGCATGAAATCGCTCGTGAATTAATGCTCGGAGACTCGCAGCAAACGCAGCTTGGACGTCGGATCGTCAGCCTGGTAAACCAATTTGAGTTCGAAGCAATCGAGCGGCTGGCTTCGGGAGGACAAGTCTCTAATGGATCTGCCGCCGAGTGAACTTGACACGCCGACCATCCTGGTCGTTGACGACTCACCAGTGAACCTCTCCGTACTCGTCCGCATTCTCGAAGGCTCGAGCTACAGGATCCTCGTCGCTCGTAGTGGGAAAGCGGCCCTCGAGATCGCCCGGCGCACACAGCCGGATTTGATCCTTTTGGACGTGGCTATGCCAGAGATGACCGGTTTCGAGGTCTGCCGCGAAATTAAACAGGACGCCACGACTGTTGACACGATCGTGATATTTCTTTCAGCGCTCGGCGACGTAGCTGACAAAGTGTCCGGGTTGGACCTTGGTGCCGCTGACTACATCACCAAACCTTTTCAGAGCGAGGAGGTACTCGCTCGTGTTCGAGGACAGTTGCTGCGGAAGCAGCTCGAACGCGATTTGCGAGTCAGCCGCGACAGCCTCGCGGCTGAAATGCGCAGTGCGGGCGAGATGCAGCAGTTGCTGTTACCTCGCACACTTCCTGTCAACGGGAATGTAAGTTTTGCTGCGCACTATCGCACCAGTTTGCATGCCGGTGGTGACTACTATGACGTTCTCCCTATCGATGGGGGACGCGTCGGCGTGTTCGTGGCGGACGTGTCTGGGCACGGGGCCCGGGCGGCAATCATCATGGCGATGATGCGCACGCTCCTGCACTCTTCAGATGTCTGCCTCGACGACCCTGCGAGCATCCTTGTCAACATGAACCGTCATTTTACCTATCTGACCGAAACTTCACTGTACGCAACCGCCATTTACGCCTTGATAGAGCCTGCCGCCAATCAAATGCAGATTGCTTGCGCAGGTCATCCGACGCCCTTGTTGATACGCTCAGACCAAGCCGTTTCGGAATTACGATGCGATGGGACGCTCCCACTCTTTGCATTCGACCCGCAGCTGATTCCAGTGTCTTATCACGAACTACGCAAGGGAGATACGCTGGTTTTCTATACAGACGGGATCACTGAATGCCAAACCGCCGCCGAGGAAATGTTTGGTCTTGAGAGCCTCGTGAATATACTTGGCAGCGATCATGGCCGCAGCCCGGAAGCCCTGGTTCGCGATGTGATCGATCAGCTCGACTCATTCGCAAACGGACGCGAACCGGACGACGATCAGACGATCCTGGTGGCGTCGATCCAATAGTGTCGAGCTGCATTGCGAATCAGTTTATTTGCTCGCTAAGCGTGCATTGAGCTACCTAAATCAACGTTCAGCGGGCTTGAGCGCACGCTCGATCCGCCCCGGCTTCGGCCCTGCGAATTGGTTGGCAACGTGAGCCGGCGAGGGATGATAGACCTTCGAGAGTTTTCCTTCCTGTACCAGACGGCGATGTGCCTCTGCCCAATCAGGGAGGTCACGCGTCTCCTGCTTCCAATGGCAGTATGCCGCCTCATCACACCAGTTGAGCAACTTTGGCATTACAACGCGATGCGCGCCTTGCTGTCGAAAGGTATGCATCGCAGTCTCGTCCTCCCATGCGGTCAGTGTCCAAAAAGTGTTTCTTGCTTCGCGCAGAATTCTGCCACCTAGAAACCTGGAGCTGTTTTCGGCTTGGCGCGCGACTTTAAGTGTTTGCCAGAAGAACGGCAGGAGATATCGAAGTGATCTGACTCTCAGTCGGGTAACGGAAATGAGTGGCATCTTTGTTTCCCGCGTGGCTCTGATTGGAAGAATAATCCCGGCGGCACACAGCGATAACGTTACTCCTGTTGATTTTGTCTAATGGCGAGTGATCGATCGCTTTCCTGCAGATCAAGGGTGGTGTGTTCCGTAACGGAACCAGGGACGTGAATGTTCTTCGCACGTTTGTCGAGACCCGTTGTCAATAACTCGCTTGGCCGCTGAAGTGAGTTAGGGGCGTCGTGACCGATTTGATGCTGAGTTCCTGACAGGAGGCGCGTCGCGCGTTTCACGCTTGCCTTACCAACAAACACAAGTGGAAATCCTAGTAGCACGCCCAACAACACATTTATCATCGCGATACTGCTCAAGCTGGGATCACCAAGGGCGATGCCAAGGAACGCTAGCAGGAGTGCGATCAACGTGAAACTGATCAATATTGCAATCCCGCCGTTCATCCACCGGGTCCCTGCATGCAACTTCTGTAGCGACTCGGAGGGATTTCCCTCTAGAGCAAGTCGCACGTCGGAAAGCGACAGCCCGCACTGTCGGCAATAACCCTGTTCCAGTTCGTTCTCAGTGGCACATCGCGGGCAAAACATGCCGCCCTCACCTTTCTCCGCTCAACGTCTCAATTTGTATTTGATTTTCTTTATCGATTGTTGCCATACGGAGCATAGAACTTCGGAAAGGTCACGATGCGCATCTGGCCCGACGCGATCACATCTGCAAGCCGCGCTGCCTCATTGGTGAAGCGTGGGGATTGACACTCGGCGACGAGCTCCTGATAACGCCCCAAAAGCTCGGAAGCCAAGCCACGTTTTGCCGCAACCTCATCGCGTTTGCCCTCGACTTCCGCACGACGTGCCGCAGCGAGTAGCACTTCGATGTACAGCGGACCCAGCCACATACGACAGAGTCGGGAGTCAGTTCCCGAGAGCAGTTCTGAAGCTCCCGCACACAGCCGTTCGGCTTCATCAAACTCGCCGCGACGGAAACGGACCTCTGCAAGGCAACGGTGACCTTCGAAGCGCGAATAGAGCAGACCTAAATTCTCTCCTGCCTCAAAATTATCGAGCGCAGTTTTCAGCGCCGCATCAAGTAATCGTTGAGAGTCTGCCTGGCCTACACCACTCACGGTTATCGGCAGCGCGGCATTTACGTACTTCCCTGCCTGATCGGCTTGCATCACGGCAAAGTTTCCCTTCAGTAGCGCTGCCAGCCGCAACTCTCCAATTGTTTCCGCCAAAGCGATCCCATCTGTAAATTCCCGTTCCGCTCGCTCGGAATCGCCACTGTAAAACGCGCACTGCGCGGCGGTGAAGTGAGTCCATCCCCGGCGCTCGCGGGAATGAAGCGTCGCCGCAATCTCTCTTTCGCGTTCAGCATATTCGATGCCGGCGACAAAGTTGCCGGTATGCATCGCGTCTTCTCCGAGATACTCGATACCTAATGCCTGGGAATACAGAACGTTATGCGCAACGCCAAAGTCTGCGGCTTGTTGAGCCCAGCGATCGGCGTCAAGAAAGCGCCCGTGGTGCTGATAACCTCCGGCGACCCAGGCGGAAATTCGTGGAATTATCGAAGCGGCATACGGCGTCACCGAATCCTGCTCTGCTATGGGAGCGACCAGTCCGGCAGCCCGCTCAAGCAATTCGATAGCCTTCTGGTGGCGCCCGGCGAGGTGGTGAAAGCGTCCTTCGATAGCTATCGCGTTCGCGGTGCCCAGCGGATTGGTGTTCGGATCGAGCACAGATAATGCTTCGCGGATATGATCCAATCCGCGCTGATCTCCGGTCATTACCAGAGAGGCTGCCGCCAGAGAATGTAAAGAAGCGCGCAGCTGAGGATCCTTCGCGAGACTCAATGCTCGCTCGAAATGCTCACCCGCAGCAATCATCTCGCCATGCAGCACATATGTCTTTCCGATTGCCTTTTCCTGGGCAACCAGCTCGTCCGTCAATCCTAGCGCTTCCGCGCAGTCGCGCGCGCGACCGTAGGCCGCGATAGCCTCGTCAAAAGCAAACACCCGTTCAGCCTCTGCGGCCGCCTGCTTGGCGTAAAGGAGTCCCTGCTCGTAATCGCCCGCCTGAATGTAGTGGTATGCAAATTTTTCTGCCGGATACCGCATTGCTCCGCTATCAGTTTTCCTGCGTTTGAGTACTTCTGCGGCGAGGCGATGCAAACGGCGACGACGGATCGGGTTTAACTCTTCATAGAGAACCTCGCGAATCTTGTCGTGCGTAAAAGTGAACGACTCGATCCCTTCCGCGGTGATCAACTGCGCTCCTACCGCTTCATCCAGAGCGTCCAGCATCGCATCTTCATTTCGATCACCGGAGGTAGCGATTAGTTCGTCAAAGGCAAAAGTTTTGCCTAGCACTGCGGCAGCCCGCAGCACCTCGTTAGATTCCCGGCTGACGCGGTCCAGACGATTGCCTATCGCTTCTTTCACACTCTGTGGGATAACCAGCTCGCCGATCTCGCACCGTTTCCACCGCCCGCTCTCGCGTCGTACCGAGCCTTGCTCGATTAGCGCCTTCAATACTTCCTCGACAAAGAAAGGATTGCCTTCGGTTTCTCGATGCACCGCGATGCCAAAATCCCCGCTCACGGTTTCTCCAAGCAGTGCGCTGAGTTGCGCTGAAGTTTCGGCCGCGTCGAAACGCCGCAGCACGATGCGCGAAGTCAGACGTTCTCGGTTCCAGTCAACCAGCGCCTTGGCGAGTGGGTGGGGCCGGTCAAGCTCAGTATCTCGGTAGGCTGCTACGATGAACACACGCTCGTCGCGCAGCTGCCGCAGAAGATGTCCCATTAGCCAGAGCGTGCCTCGGTCAGCCCAGTGCAAGTCGTCCGCGTAGAAGAGCAGTCCCTTCTCGCGTGCGAGTTTTGCAAACAACTGCGCTACGGCGTCGAAGAAAAGCAGCCGTTCCTCATGCGCCGGCAACTCAGGGAGTTCCGGAAAAGGACCGAGACGGTGTTCAAGCTCAGGCGCAAGCTTCGCAATCTGCGCAACCGCGTCGCCAAGCAGGGCGCGCAATGCTGAGTCATCCTTCTGCTCTCGTACCCAACTACGAAAGGCTTCCACAAAAGGCAAGTAAGGAGTGCTCGTCTCATACTCGTAGCAACCACCCGTCAGAACAACGGCACCATCGACCGCTGCCTGAATCGTGATCTCGCGTGCGAGCCGTGTCTTGCCGGCACCGGGCTCACCACCCAAGAGTGCCGCATGGCCGTGCCCCTGTCGGACGAGCCGCCACAATTCGCGTAGTTCGGCAAGTTCGGGAACACGTCCGACCATCCGGCCGCGTGAGAGGGAGTTCAGAATAGCGACGGTTGCGCTAGCATCGTCCTCAATATCCTCCTCGGGTGCTGCCAGCGATTCACGAAGAGCTGCCGCGGTCTCGCCTGCGGTGGCGAATCGCGCCGCCGGACTCTTTTCCAGCAGACGAAGGATTACTGCTTCTAGCGCACGCGGAAGCTCCGGGCGCAACACGCGAGGCGGCACCACTGGAGCGTGCACGTGTTGCGATATGACTGTCAGAGGATCGTCGCCGGTGAAAGGCAGACGACCGGTTGTCAGCTCATAAAGCAACACACCGAGCGCATAAAGATCAGTACGACCGTCAACCGATTGTCCCAGGGCCTGCTCGGGAGACATATACGATGCCGTGCCCAGAATAAGTCCTGAGCGCGAGATCCGCGCGCCGTGTCCGGGCAGCGCCAGACCGAGATCAGCAAGCTTCACGCTTCCCGATTGGCTCACCGACGACAAAAGCACGTTATCTGGTTTCAGATCGCGATGAACGATTCTGTTAGCATGTGCGTGATCGAGAGCGGCACAAATCTGACAAGCTATATCGACAATCCGCAGCAAGTCTGACGGGCGCGCTTTCGCTAAGCTCGGGCCATCGACCAGCTCCATCACAAAGAACGGAAGGCCTTGTGCCTCTCCAACGTCATAGACCGAAATGATGGATGGGTGGTTGAGTGCGGCGGCGGCACGTGCTTCCCTCATCAGACGTTGGCGAGCATCGGATGAACCCGCATCTGACACGACCTTAACTGCGACTTCCCGCATTAGCTCCAGATCAGTGGCGCGGTAGACGATTCCCATTCCGCCCCGACCGATTTCGCTGTCGAGCCGGTAACGCTCTCTCAGTGTTGTCCCAGGCGGCATCGCGATGTATTGACTGTCGTCGCGATACATGATTTGAGTAGCCTGGATATCGTTCGCCATGGACAAAAGCATAACACAATGCCCTGACCGAAGCGCGGCAAGTCAAATGCCTCATTGTAATAAATGATGCTCGCAAAAACGTCATCGAGATCAGGAAGACAGTGATCTTCTGTGAAAGGTGGAACTGTTTTTGAATGACTGACGATATACCGCCATATGGCAAGAACTCGTCACAGTTGAAAACAAACAAGTCATTAGTGCGCCAGTAATGTTCGAACACTGGCACTGAAGTTGCGCTCCTGATTCGGCGTCCACTTCGTCGCTCGCCATTCGAAACACTCCAGGGAACTGAAAGGGAAAGTGTTCCCCTTATTGAGTGGGACGCGAGGAACGTTCCATGACAAGGCAACCGAAAAGGAGAAACAAGATAATGAAGACAACAGATGAACCAAAACTAAACATTCACGCCACTACGCCTCGAACGTGGGCGACGGGTATTATCTTATTAATTATGGTTGCGCCGGCGGCAGCACAATCTCCTGCAATTAGTGAATACCAGATGACGCGCGACGCTGAGATTGCGTTGGCCAAAAGCGCAGCTCCACCGAATGTTTCGAGCCGCGCAACCGTCAGGGTACTAACACCTTCAGGGTATAAAATCGCCCACGAGGGTGATAATGGCTTTGTGTGCATGGTCATGCGTGGCTGGTCGGCGCCGACGTATACGCCGGCACAGTTCCGTAATCTTGTTTACGACGCAGCAGTGCGCGCGCCCATTTGTTTCGATCCGGCAGCCGCGCGAACGGTGATGCCCTATTACGAGCTGCGGAGCAAGCTAGGGATGGAAGGCAAGAGTCCGGATCAAATCTCTGAGGCTATTCAGCGTGCTTATGCTAAAGGTGAGCTGCCGAAGAGAGAAGCCGTGAGCTTTGCCTACATGTGGTCTGCCGATCAGAATCTGGGTACCGGCATCGGCCACTGGCATCCGCATATGATGATCTTTGCGCCTTACTACGACAACTCCATGATCGGAGGCAATGAGTTTGGCAGTCCCTTGCCGCAAGTGAGTGATGACGCCGGGACACCATTCACAGTAGTTGTGATTCCTGTCGATCACAAGCTGGCCATCAAAGCTCAGCAGAAGTAGTGGACGTGGTCCAGCGAATTGGTGGTTGATAAAACCGATCAAATCGAAAGGAGCGAGCATGAAAAAGGTGTCGAAAGTTCACGAGAGCGCTAACGTCGCATTCAGGAGTACGCTCTCCCGCCGCGAAATGCTACAGGGTCTTGCGGTGACCACCCTCGCCGCGACCGGTTTATCAAGCGCGGGGAGCGTACTCCCGGGCGACGGTCTCGCCATTACGCCCTTTAGCTATAATGCGCCGAAAAGCGCTCTGGACGATCTGAAGCAGCGCTTGGCTCAGACGCGGTGGCCAGAACGCGAAACGGTATCAGACTGGTCGCAAGGCGTGCCGCTCGCTAAGCTTCGCGCGCTAGTGGAATATTGGCGGACCGGCTATGACTGGCGTCGCTTCGAGGCCCGTCTGAACAGCATACCTCAATATCGCACAAATATTGACGGACTCAACATTCACTTCTTGCACGTCCGGTCTCGTCACGCCAACGCTCTGCCGATCATCATCACCCACGGGTGGCCTGGTTCGGTGATAGAGTTCTTCAAGATCATCGACCCTTTGACCAATCCGACGGCGCACGGCGGACGCGCCGAGGATGCCTTCCACGTCGTCGCGCCGTCTTTGCCTGGTTTTGCATTTTCCGACAAACCCGCCGAGCGGGGATGGAATGCATCACGCATCGCTAAAGCCTGGGGCGAATTGATGCGGCGGCTTGGCTACACTCGGTATGTAGCACAAGGGGGCGATTGGGGTTCCGTCGTCACATCCACGATAGCTCAGCAGAAGGCGCCGGGGCTCGCGGGCATCCATCTCAACATGCCGATTGTTTCTCCAGATCCTATTCCGACCGCAGGACTCTCTGCCGCCGAGCAACGTGCGGTTGATGCGTCCAAACGATTTCAGACCGATGGCTTCGGGTACTTTCTTGAGCAGTCGACGCGGCCCCAAACGATCGGCTATGCCCTCGAGGATTCGCCGTCAGGTCAGGCTGCCTGGATTTACGAGAAATTTCACGATTGGACCGACAACACCGGAGATCCTGAATCGGTGCTTACGCGCGACGAGATGCTCGACAACATCACGCTCTATTGGCTGACTAACACTGCTGCGTCTTCAGCTCGAATTTATTTTGAACATGCGGGAATCGCCGCAAGGAACAATAGTGGGGTGGTCGAACTTCCGGTGGGATGCAGCATCTTTCCTCGCGAGATTGTTCCAGCTCCGCGCAGTTGGGCAGAGCGAGTCTTTCCCAGGCTCATTTACTGGAACGAGCTGGATCGGGGCGGACATTTCGCCGCGTTTGAGCAGCCGGCGCTATTTACTAAAGAACTGCGCGAATGCTTTCGGTCTTTGCGCTGACATACCTACGCTATGAATGCGAGTTGACGAATGGCGCCAGGTTTCAGAACACGGAGTTCTTCAGGATTGAGGGGAACAAAATAAGGGAAGTAGATGTTTACTTTGGGTCACCTGTGACAACCACAAATCAGCGACACGTCGTTCGCGAAGGAGCAGGACTTCGCGAAGGAGGCTTATGACAAAAGAACGCGCGCCGGTGCATGTCGTCGGCATTTGCGGAAGCATCCGGAAGGGAAGTTACACGCGAATGGCTTTGAAGCTGGCGTTGCGAGGCGCCGAAGAAGCGGGTGCGAAGTCTGAATTGATTGATCTCAACGATTACCAGCTCCCCTTTTGCAACGGCAACGAAGACGAAAGCAGCTACTCGGAAGATGTCTTCAGGTTGCGCAAAGCGGTGCGCGGAGCTCAAGGGATTATTCTAGCCACGCCGGAATATCACGGCGGCTACAGCGGAGTATTGAAGAACGCGCTGGATCTGATGGGCTTTGAGGAGTTCGAGGGCAAGATGCTGGGACTTGTGGGCGTATCGGGTGGGCGGCTCGGTGCCTTCGGTGCAATGCATAGCCTTCGCGACGTAGGACGTGCGCTTCACGCATGGGTCATTCCCGAGCAGGCAACCGTTCCTCAAGCGTGGCAGATATTCGACGGAGACGGAAAGTGCAACGACCCAGAAACGGAAAAGCGGCTAAAGGAAGTTGGGCGACAAGTTGTGCGATTCGCCTGTTTGCACACCGCTGAGATGGCCGGTGAGTTCTTGCGTGAATACGAAAGTGCTGTCGAGAACCCCGGCGGCGAGACCCAATGACGCTGCGCTTAATTGAGATGAAGCGAGATCCCGAATGTACGAACCGCAAAACCTCCTGATCCTTGTTGGCAGTCCACGACGCGCTGGTAACTCAGCTATGCTCGCGAACGCCGTGCGGCATGGCGCGGAGTCGACGGGGGCGCGGGTTTCGCTGCGCTTCATCAATGATTTCATCTCCAGTTTTCTGCGAGACTGCCGCCTATGTCGATTGTCGGACGGCGAATGCAGCATCGCAGACCGGTTTCGCGAGCTTTTTTTCGAGGACTTTATACCAGCACACGGCGTGGTCTTCTGTTCGCCCGTGTATTGGTACGGTTTGTCCGCACAGATGAAGGCGTTCTTTGACCGCACCGTCTGCTACTACTCAGCCCCTTATCCGTATTCCGCCCGCATAATTGACGGAATGTCCCGGAAACGCATCGGCTTGGTGCTTGCATCCGAAGAGACATACCCAGGTGCGACGCTTGGGATCGTCCATCAAATTCAAGAGTACTCTTGTTATACAAATTCAGAGTTGGTTGGTGTTGTGCGTGGCATCGGAAACAGCCGAAGTGAAGTCACTCGCGATCCAAACGGCCCGGTGCTTGCCGCGGAGCAACTCGGACGCGAGATCTTTGAGCGAAAGTATTCAGATTTTCAAATCGACACCCAACGATGCGCGAGCGTATGGCCGATCGAATCGATGAACAGCGAAATTCAAAGGAAGGAGTCCTAGAAAAACATGCTTCAGAAATCACCGTTGTATGCTTATATACCCGCAAAAGACATTGCGCGGGCACGGAAATTCTACGAAGGAACCCTCGGCTTCGAGGCCAAGGAAGAATATGCCGGTGGGGTGGTGTATGTATTCGCTGGGGGCACGGCATGCTTCCTCTACCCAACTCCGAACGCCGGCACTTCGAAAGCCAGCCAGGCTTTCTGGTCGGTTGACGACGTAGAGCGAGAGGTCGCGGAACTAAAGTCCCGCGGCGTGGTGTTCGAGGAATATGACATTCCAGGGATCAAGATGCAGAACAGCATTGCTGCTGCGGGCGGTGCAAAGACGGCCTGGTTCAAGGACAGCGAAGGAAATATTCTTGCGGTGAGTCAACGCCTATGAGGGTTGGGGGTTGGGGTCGGGTTCGGGCTTTGGAGTAGTTCAAAAGTTGGATTCAGATTCAAACCCCAACGCCATTCTCTAACGTCCCATCCTCAACCCCTACAAAAGCCCGTTATTTCGTAGCGGTGCCGGCGCCCTCCTTAGCAACGACAATTCGCTGATCCTCACCCCTAAAGGTGATCGAAGTCAGTAAGGCACCGTTGTCCGTCTGTATAGTTTCGATTAGAGTTGCTTTCGCCTTTATCGGCGTTGTCTCAGCACGGGCAGTAGCTTTCGCGACTATTTTTCCTTCTTTCAGTAGACTAAGCTCGCCCTTCTCGGAATCGAATTCTAACTTGTACTCTCCAGCCTTTACGGCTACGCCATTCACAACGACGGCCTTGGAGAAAACTATTTTCTTGGTCTTCCCTTCAGCAAAAGCGCTGACCGTGATGAGTCCTGTCAACACGACGCAAAAAAGAATTTGCTTAAACTTCATAACAACCTCTCTTTCTTGTTGTAACCGGAAGCCGTAGTTCCGTTTCGCATAATCCTTTCCGATCCGGAACAACGCTTCCTATCTCTTAAGCACAACGCACCTTCGTTTCTGCCAGCTTTCGTTCGTCTCTTGTCCGCAGCAATTATTTCACCAGAACGCCTCAGGTATGACGTATGCTAGCAAGTTTAGAACCGATTGAATTACCGATGTCAGTTCAATTAGAGTCGGATTGCGAAATCGGGCGCTGACGATATGCTGCCACGCGACGGGATACGGTCACTGGACCTGTTATTGAGGATCTGCTGCTATGCAGATTATGCTGAGCCGGGTTACTGCCGGTAATGGACCTCACAATGGTTGGAGCTGCGATTCGTTATCTCGAGCTATTCAGTCATCGAATTGCAATCCTGTCTTTCCAGCAGAAGGCGAAACCTTTGCAAACGTGAACGCGCTGCGCTTGAAATATTGGGTGGAGTAAAGGGAGTGCGACCGTAATGAAATATTTGATTCCGACGAGCCTGGAGACCGAACGCCTTTCGTTGAGGATGTTCAGGGAAAGCGATTGGCGGGACCTACACGAATATTATGGCGATCCGGAGTGCGCAAAGTATACCAGCCGCCGCCCTTTAAGAGATTATGAGACCTGGCAAAAAGTAGCAGCGCTGGTCGGACATTGGGAATTGCGCAATTATGGCTCTTATGCTGCCGAAGAAAAGCTTTCCGGAAGAGTAATTGGTGTTGTCGGGCTTGATTACCCGGTTGATTGGCCTGAGCCCGAAATTCAATGGGGCCTTGCTCGCAAGTACTGGGGAAAGGGATACGCGAGCGAAGCAGTAAGGGCGGTGAAAAAAATGACCGCCGAGTATTTGCTTGATCTATCGCTCATCAGCCTGACTCATCCCGAAAATTCAAATTCGATTCACCTAGCTAAGGCGGTGGGCGCTCATTTTGAGAAAGAGTACTTCTTTAGAGATGATAATTGGCTAATTTTCAGGCACTCAAAGTAAATAACTGTTCACCATTCAACGACCTCATCGAGGACAAGTCGTGGGGATGATTCGCCGTAGTAAGTTGAACCAGCAGATTTCGCAGCACTCAGTTTATCAGTAATGGGAATCTATATGAAAAGAAATACCCAAATAACTCGGATGCTGGTCATCATGATCAGTAGCATTATCTTTCCTTCCATAATCGGTTCTACACACGCGTCCCGGCTAATCGCGAAAACGATGGCGGTTTTAGATGTGGATTCTGGCTACGTGGAAGTCAACGATGGTCGAATCTTCTATGAGTCAGCCGGACAAGGTCCCACTATCATCATGATTCACGACGGTCTGTTACACCGTGAAACTTGGAATGACCAGTTTGGTGTATTTGCGAGGAACCATCGAGCGATCCGGTGGGACCGTCGTGGCTATGGACGATCCGACGTACCAAAAGCGCCGTACTCCGACCTCGAAGATTTACATCGATTGGTGAAAACTCTCAAAGTTGACCGGGCGACTTTAATTGGATGCTCGGCAGGGGGCTTGTTGACAATCGATTATGCCCTCGAGCATCCCGAAATAGTATCCGGGTTAGTGCTGGTTGGACCGATCGTGAGCGGATTTGAATTTACTGAACACTTCGCGACACGAGGCAATCGAGGCATGCCAGGTCTGGATGCGCCGGTTCAGCAAAAGATTGAGTACTGGATCTCGAAGGACTCGTGGATAATGGCGCGCGAGAGCGTTGCTGCGAAAAAGAAGATGAAAGAACTTCTCGCGGCTAATCCTCAAAACCTGACAGGTTCACGGCAATTTGCGCGCTGGCCTGAAAAACCGGCATTAGGCAGATTATCTCAGATCAAAGTACCGACATTGATAGTGGCTGGAGAATCCGATATCCCGGATGTCCACGCGCATATAGGAGCGATTCAAGCAGGTATTTCAGGTTCCAAGCGGGTGGTTCTGACAAACAGCGGACATTTGCCTCACATAGAAGTTCCTGAGGTTTTCAATCGGACCGTACTCGCCTTCTTGGATACGATCAAATGACCTAAGATCATGACAACCAAACGCGAGAGTTTCGATATGCCAAGCGAGGCGAAGGACGTTGTGAACCTCGGTCTGGTTCGCCCTCCGCTTGTGTATCTGACTTCGCTCATCTTAGGGTCGGTGATCCAGCTCGCCGCGCCGCTTCCATTCCTTCCTGGAGTGCTCGCTATGCCGCTTGGGGCGCCTCTCGTTGTGCTTGCCATCGCGCTCTTCGCTTACGCGTTCGCGACATTTCGGGCGGCCGGTACACCTGTGCCCGCTCGAAAGCCCACCATCACGATCGTCCAGGCTGGTCCCTATCGCTTCAGCCGCAACCCCATCTATCTGGCGTTCTCGCTGTTGCAGCTTGGCATCGCCTTGTGGGTCAACGGCGTGTGGTTGCTGGCGACACTCGTCGGGGCGGTGGCGCTCATGCACTACTTCGTTATACCAAGAGAAGAGGAATACCTCGCTCGGAGGTTCGGTTCGCAATACCTGGATTATAAGGCCTCTGTGCACCGTTGGCTGTACATCCCTCGATCACGGCTGATCAAGCTTTGAGCCTTTGGCGCTCAAGTGCATTAGTCCAGGCTATTGTTTTTTGGCCTTCTAATGAACCCGAAATACAAACATGTCAAAAAGAGAGTAAAGTGAATGATTGAGCGCACTAAACTCAGTTGGGGTGTTTGGACGATGTTCGTACCTACGAGTGGAATCGAAATATCGGCCATATAAAAATAGAACTGCATGCCACCGCTTACAAAGAATGCGCCCGCCAGGAATTTGCGATACTCTCTGCTTCGCACAGCAAAATAGAGTGTCGGTATCCCTACGACGACGAGCGCTGTTACGAGGATGGGAATCATGATCTATCAGCGGTGGGAATTAATGACGCTGGAATTCAGTCTCTGGTAAGGAGACGATCATCTAATCGGCCCACCACAGGCAACTGGTCAAATTTTGCTATCGTTCTTTTATACAGATCATCACAGTCTGCTGCTGCGATTGGCCCGATCCACTGAGGCACGCCCCTTCCGCCACCATAATATTCCGGCAGGTGGCTCAATAGTGAACTAGCGCCGCCTTGTCTGTCTTCTGCGCCGAATACAATCCTACCGATGCCATGCAATAACAACGCACCGAAACACATCACACAGGGCTCAAGAGTGCTGTAGCAACTCATTTCTCGAGCACGAAGCCATAGCTCGATGGGGACGTGGCGAAGAGCTTCCATCTCGGCGTGACGACCAGGATGATAGACTGGGGTAAGAATCGAGCTGGCACCCTCCGCAATAATATTGTTGTCTAAAGTAATGACAGCACCTACAGGCAAATTGCCGCGACTTTCAGCATCGAAGGCAATTTGGATCGCTCGCGAGATGTATTTGTTATCGTCGTATCCCACTTCTAGATTCTCTTATCAGCTAAGCCGAGTAACAAGTTCATCGGTGTTGTAAGATTTTATAAGTAGCGTTCTTCGATAATACGGAGATGATGCCGAATATGGCCAACCATAAAATACCCGATGGCGCGGGCCGTCATTGGATGAGTTACGATGTTGCACCACAACAGACTTTGAGCATCGGTGAGATTTTCATAAAGCTGTTCAGTTGAAGTACGCACCGCCGCAAACTCTGAAATCAAACTTTGTAGTGGTCTATGAGTGACATCAACATTCTTGGCATACAATTCTTCGTCCATTCTGTAGTGCGGAGTGGAGGCATCGCCCCTGGCAGCAGCAAGTCCCCGATAGGAAAAGACTCTCTCAGTGTCAATTATGTGCATGAGCACTTCTTTTATCGTCCATTTTCCGTCGGCATATCTATAGTCAAGTTTATCGCCCGGTATTCTTTCAAAATACTTGACTGTCTCTATCGAGTTTTGCCTTAGTAAACTCAAATAGTCATCCTCTGGGACCAGGTCAAAATAATGCTGATAACTAGCAGCGTATTCATTTGCTAAGGGTCTGTTCATAGGTCTTTCTCCGTGTACGATTGGATACGAAATAGTGGAACCTGTGCTTGCCGCTGGGTTGCATAGTACTCGTTGCGCGCCGCCTGGCTAGACGTTCATCATTTTGCTCGCCTCTCGACCCGCGTGAGAATTTCCTCGATCGCCTCGCGCCTCATCAGCTTTCCACCTAAGCACACAGCGGAGATCCGAGTTGTGTTATGGATATCGGCGAGGGGATCGACATCGAGTACGACCAGATCCGCGAGCTTGCCGGGCTGGATCGAGCCGAGGTCTTTCGCCTTCCGGCCCGCGCGCGCAGCTTCGATAGTTGCCGCACGGAGAGCGCGCATCGGGGAGGGACAACGCTCAAAAGTGGGAAAAACAACACGAAGATCGGATCTGGTGCTTTAGTCGGGTCATGTCCAATCAGGTTAACCAGAATCGCTCCCGCTCCGTAAATTGTTTGAATCCAAATCAGCCAACGGACCGAGGACTTCCAGCCCCGCCCATACAGACCCTGCATGTACAACAGGCTGGGTATAAGAATCACTGAAGTGATTCCAGATCGCAGGTAGCGCCAGAACACTGGTGTCACGTCGACAACCAGGCTCATCGTCTCCGTCGAAGCCAGTAAGCGCAAACCATATAGACCCGTAAACAGACCGAACCATAGTAGCAAGCGGCCCTGGGACCTGGCTCGGAACAGGTGAATGCTAATTGTGGTCAAGCCGATTACCGTCAGGATGACGCCAAGTACAATGGCAAAGATATCCTCTCGTAACACGGCTTTGACGTGCTGCTGGACCTCGTCGCTCAGAGTCTCGCTTATGCGGGTCTGAGTTTGAAGAACCAAAGGATAGGTAAATTCTCGCATGGTTCAGAGATAGCGAAGAAGGTTTGCATTTACAACGTCAGGATGGAAGCTTTAGCAAACACTCTAATATATTCTACCTTATCAGGGCTCCGAACGAGGGAAGGTATTGTCATTAAGGGCGAGGTCGTCTTCTCGATAGACCGCGCAACGAACTGAGCAACCTCAAATGCTTGATCACGACCAAAATGATCACCACGGAAACGACGGCCGCCGAGAGGGTGAGATGTGACGAGACGTAATAGAGGATGACCCCGTGGGCGCCAAAGAGCACGACTGCGATGAGCAGCAAAATCCAGGTGCGCCCACGCGGGAGCTGGTGACCTTTCATAATCTTCTTCGGTTGGTTGCCGTGACTCCGATCCGCTCAGTTAGGGGCAACCGCAATAACAAAATTCAACCTGCGCATTCCCACGCTACCGCTCTCGACAATCTTCATGCCTGCTTCGTTTAGCAATGCGCTTATATCCTTTAGTTCGACATGGCCATGACGGCGATGAAAGTGGTCGAGAAAGCTTTTCCTTTTCCGCGCAGTCCCGCCAAAATCAATGGCCAGCACGCGTCCGCCGGGCTTCAAAACCCTGCGTATCTCGACCGCCAACTCCTGGCGCGCTTTTTGGGGCAAATGATGAAGCATCATCGTGGTCAACACTACGTCGAATTGAGAATCGGTAAAGGGTAGCGACTGGGCGAACGCTTGCTTGAAAACCACTCCGACGCCTGTCTTTCTCACCTTCTTCTCCGCCCTGGCAATCATTTCCGGCGAGGCATCTACTCCATAAACCGTGCCCGTTGGCCCGACGTGCCGTTTGGCGACAATTGCAAGGCTTCCGGTACCGCAGCCCACGTCCAGGACTGACTCGCCCGGTTCAAGGTGCGCCAGGCGAAGCATCTTCTCACGAAAGGCCCGCTCTCGGCCGAACGTTATTAGCCAGATCAGGAGATCGTAGGCAGCGGCCGCATGTAGGACGATCCCAGTTCTGCTCGACGGTGCATTTCTTTCCGCGATTTCAGTCATAATTTCCTTCCTAACTTCGACACTAGATCAAAGTGGATCTATGTCCACTTTCCAGTGTAGTCTTGGAGAAGGACGGCGTGAAGAACAACAATTTTCGCGCTGTTCGATACCGGACAAATCGATGCAACTTGTTCGGTATCTTCCAGTGTGGTTCGGGGTAAAAAGTGATGTTGCAGGAAAAACGCGCTAAAGATCGTCGGATCCAAAAAACCAAAAACCTCTTGCACGAGGCGCTCAGTTCGCTGATTCGCGAAAAACCCTACGAGGCAATAGTTGTACAAGAGATCCTGGATCGTGCCAACGTGGGGCGGTCAACGTTTTATACGCATTTTCGCGACAAAGACGAACTGCTCATTAGCGGCATCCGTGACATCCTCTCGGTCCTTCCGAGGGAATTGCCATACACTGGAAAACGATACGAACGAATTATCAGCTTCAGCCTTCCTATTTTCGAACACATTCATCGCCACAGGCGAACGAGTAGGGCCAGGATGGGGGTCAGGGGACGAGCGATCATTCATGAACAACTTCAAAAGGTACTCGCGGGACGGATCGCCAGTGACCTTCGAAAGGACTGTCAGAGCCGAAAACTGTCGGGCCAGATTCCAGCGGATGATCTCCTTGTCCAGTACGTAGCATCGACGTTCGTCCTTGTCCTGAACTGGTGGGTGGACAGCAGAGACCCGCTTCCGCCTGATGAAATCGACCGCCTGTTTCGGGCGTTGGTCCTACCGGCGCTGGCTGCTAACTGTGAATGAGAGAGAGGACTAGCCGACAATACTTTGGACTTACGAGTATCGGATACAGTCGCTAAGAAATCTTAGCTCGTTCACCAAACATTTTGTGTATATACGATGTAAATCACATCTTAGCGATAATTACGACGGTTACGTCGTCAGATGTTGAACTTCCTGACCTGAATTTACCCACATCCTCTAAGAGACTTTGCACAGTAGCCGTCTGATTGGCGACATGCTCCAGAAGACGGTCCGGTCCGTACTCTTCAAGCGACGAATTGACTGCTTCCGTTATGCCATCCGTATAAAGGAATATGCGGCTTCCGGCAGACATCTCGATCTCGTGTTCCGAAAACTCGCATTCCATGATGCCAAGAGGCAAGCCTGCGTCGGCTATCAAAAACCGAGCGTCAGTCGAATCGACGAAAAGGGGCGGTAGGTGACCAGCACTTGCAAACGTGATCTTTTGCTTTGCTGGATCCACAACCGCATATATAAGCGTCACAAATTTGCTGGCCGGAAAGTCCTCGACCAGAAATCTGTTGACTTCAGACAAAACTTCTCTCGGCGACAAGCCGCGCGCGGCGTGGAGCCGCAAAACACTCCGAGTTGACGACATAAGCAAAGCGGCACCCATTCCTTTACCTGAAACATCAGCCAGCACCACTGCAAGTCGACCATCACTCAGAGGAATGTAGTCATACCAATCCCCGGCAACTTCCCGGCAGGGCACACACACGCCAGTGATTTCAAAGCCATGAACCTCGGGCTTGTTTACCGGAAACAAGCCTGATTGAATAGCCCGAGCTTCGTCCAGCTCCTTTGCCATACGCTCCTTTTCAAGGCGCTCGCGCTGAAACATTCGGGCGTTTACGATAGCCGTCGCGACGTGGCCGGCAAGAGCCTCCAGAAGGCGGATGCGTTCCTGCGAAAATGCGTTCTTCTCAATATGCTGGACGTTGAAAACGCCTATCAGCTCGTCGCGAATCTTCAGGGGGATGTCAACTTCGGAACGCGTATCTTCCTCGCCGGCAATATAGAATGGGATCTTGCTAACATCGGGCGCGTAGAACGTGTCGCCGGTGGCAGCGGCATGGGCGCTTATCCCGCCGCCCTCACCGATCTTGTATCTTGCGCCTTTCAGACACAGTTCGCCGTTCCATCCGGCAGCGATCACAAGCTCGTTAACCTCGTCATCTTTCAAGAGTATCGCGAGGCGTGTGTAGCCGAATGTGCTTGCGACGTCGCTTACGATCTGATCGAGGAGTGCTTCGAGATCGAGTATGGAGTTGATCTTCTGCGCCACCCTCTGGAGCAGAAATAGCTCCTCAACTCGCAGGACGTGATCGAGTTCGTTGAAGGACTGTTCGGCATCCGCGGCATTTATCATATTCTGATCCTGGGTCACCGTCAGCCGCTACAGGTTGGTTGCTGATCTCGCTTGTGTCAGAGCGACCAGGACTTCATCCAGGCGCTCGAATCCCTCGTTGACGCCCCGCTCCATGCCCGAACGCAACATTCCATCGCGGTCGGCAACCGATTGAAAGACGGATTGACCAGTAACTCGCGTTCTCCCGCCAGGCAGGGCTTCAAACCGCGCCGTCTGAAGGGCCACGTGCCCTCGTTCGGGCAACCCCTCGAACTCAAATGTTCCGACGATCCTTTCAGGCGGCATCACCTCGTGATTGACGCCGCGGAAAGCAAACTTATTGCCCTGTGGGTCCTCATGAATGTATCTGTATGTACCGCCGTCTTTCGACTCGAACCTCTCGATGGTCATCTTGAGCCCGCGTGGACCTAGCCACTGCTTAACAAGCTCGGGGTCAGTATATGCCTTAAAGACCAGCTCGCGTGGCGCTTCAAATTCCCTTATGACGAAAAGATCGAGCTTGCCGGGTTCCGCAGTTATCGTGGTTCTATTTGCCATTTTGCTCTTCCTCCTAAACTCCAAACCACCGACCTCATCTTAACTGTAAGCCTGACTTATCGCTAACACAATCGAGTGGCCGGGCCAGCTTAGGGACTGTATGCCACTAGGGCATGTGTGCTGGCCTGACGCTCGGTCCTATTGCAAACCTCCTTAGAGCAAGCGGAAAATTGAAACCTGCGAACAAAGATTGCGTGAATCGATCGAAGTCTCCAATGGATCAAAAGAAATACATTTCCTTTGGCGAGTACCTGCTCGATGAGACAAACGAAATACTGTGGCGCGGATCACAGACGATTTCAATGCGGCCAAAAGTGTTTGCTTTGCTTAAGTTTTTGTTAATGCATGCCGGCGAGTTAGTTACTAAGGAGCAGCTTCTCGATGCCCTCTGGCCAAATACTTATGTTGGTGATGCTGTACTGAAAGACAGCGTACGAGAGATCCGAGACGTTTTGCGGGACAATGCAAGAAAGCCTAAGTACATCGAGACTGCACACCGGAGAGGGTATCGCTTCATCGCCCCGGTTTCAGAACCTGTTTCGACTAAGAGCAGTGATTCTCAAAACGCATCGCCAAACGCCGCCACCGATCAAACGCCAGTGGAAGACGTGCCGTCTCCATCGACTGACCACAGCGTGCTTGGTCGTGATAACGCGTTCAGTCAGTTGCAAGAGTGGTTCGAGAGTTCGCTGAAGAATGACAGGCAGATTGTTTTCGTGACTGGAGAGCCCGGCATCGGCAAAACCACTCTGGTAGAAGCTTTTGTGGCTAAGGCGACTGCGGGCGCGGATATTTGGGCTGCACGAGGCCAGTGTCTCGAACAATTTGGCGCAGGCGAACCATTCTTGCCCGTCCTTGATGCGCTCTCCAGACTGTGCCGAGGCCCCGACCAAACTCGAGTCATCGAATTGTTACACAAACGTGCGCCCACCTGGCTGGCCCAGATGCCCTGGATTGCGGCGACCTATCATGAAGTACAAATGAAGCAGCAGCTGCTCGGAGCCACCCGCGAACGAATGTTGCGCGAAATGGCAGAGGCTCTGGAAGCGCTGACAGCCGAAAGGCCCGTAGTGCTGGTGCTTGAGGATCTGCACTGGAGCGATTACTCCACGCTCGATTTGATTTCTTACCTGGCGAGACGAAGTGAGCCCGTCAGATTGATGGTTATCGGAACTTACCGGCCGGTCGAATTGATTCTGAGCGATCATCCCCTCAAAGGGGTCAAGCAGGAACTGCAAGTGCATCGCCTGTGCAAAGAACTACCGCTTGAATATCTGACAAGAAAAACCGTCAGAGACTTCCTGGAACTCAGGTTTCCAAATAGCCCTGTGGCTGTAGAGTTGTCGCAAATGATTCATCAGCGCACGGAAGGCAACCCGTTATTTATTGTCAATCTCGTTAATTACCTTCTGGCCGAAAAACTGGTAGTCGAAGAGTCGGGCCGTTGGCGGCTTCAGGCTGATCCGGGTCAAGTAGAACGAGGTCTTCCAGAGAACATCCGACATTTGATTGAGAAACAAATCGATCGCCTCAGCCCGCAGCAACAGAGGATTTTGGAAGCCGCCAGCGTGGTAGGGATGTCCTGTTCAGCAGTGGCGATTGCTGCCGCGCTGGACGGAGATTTGTTGGAAACGGAGGAGTGTTGCGAAGAGATGTCGCGACGGAATCAATTCTTGATGCCACCGTATCAGGCCGAACTTCCCGACGGCACAATAACGCCGCGATTCACATTCATTCACGTCCTGTATCTGGATGTGCTTTACAATCGGATTTCGCCGACGCGTCGTTCGCAAATGCATTTGCGGATAAGCAAGCGCGGTGAAGAGATCTACGGTCAGAGGGTAACCGAAATCGCTTCTGAATTGGCGGTGCATTTTGATGAGGGCCGCGACAGGAGCAAGGCGGTGAAGTATTACCTGATGGCTGCTGAAAATGCTGCAAGCCGGTTCGCAAACCGTGAGGGAATGGCTCTGGCGCGAAGAGGTCTCGATTTGCTGAGCCTGCTCCCAAAGACTAACGAGCGGGCTACGCAGGAAATTGCGCTGAGACTTATTCTCGGAGCCTCTTTGATGACAATAAGAGGTTTCGCCTCTGATGAAGTTGAGAAGGTTTACCTGCCCGCACGAGAGCTCTGTGAGCAACAGAACGCACCCCTGCAGTTATTCAAGGTGCTCTGGTCGCTGAGACTTTTCTATATGTACCGAGGCGACATGCAAACAGCCCGAGAGATTGCGGAACGGCTGCTGAGTCAGGCCACCGATTTGAATGACACTGCACTCAAGGTTGAAGCTCATCGAGCATTGGGATCTGCTTTGCTGAACGCTGCAGAGTACACTCCAGCTCTCGAGCAGTTCGAGAGGGCAGTGGCGCTTTATGAACCGTTTCATCAGGATTCATACTTTTTGATCCACGGTAACGATGCAAAAGTAATGAGCTTGTCCTTCGAAGCTTTGCTGCTCTGGTGTCTTGGCTATCCGGATCGATCGCTCGTCAGATTACGGGAAGCTTTGTCATTCGCTAACGAAATCGCTCACACCCAGACAATTGTCGTTGCCCTGTACGTCGGGGCGCGAATTCATCAACTGCGACGCGAGCCTGCGCCGGCAAAGCGGTTTGCTGAAGAAGGTACAGCACTTGCCAATGAGCACGGGATGTCGACCTGGGCCACGCTGTGCTCCATTTACAGCGGTTGGGCGACTGCAGAGGAGGGGGACACGAAACGAGGAATTGATCAGATGAGTACGGCTCTGGACGAGTATCGCTCAAGGGGTGCGAAGTTGTGGCAGGGGTATTTCCTCGGAATGCTCGCGGAAGCGCTGGGGAAGGCGGGTCGAATACAAGAAGGAATTGAGGTGATTTCTGAGGCCCTTGCCGGCGTGCGAGATACTGGGGAGCGCTATTACGAGGCAGAGCTTCATCGAATCAACGGTGACTTGTTAATGGCTGAGATAGGGCAACAAGAGGATCTCAGCTCGGAATACTTCACTGCTGCCGAAAAGTGTTTAAGTCATTCGCTCGAACTGGCTCGAGTGCAAAACACAAAGTCGTGGGAACTTAGGGCGGCAGTGAGTTTATTGCGTCTTCATATGAAACAGAAGAAGCGCTCTGAAGCGAAAAATCTACTGGCTGGAGTGTACAGTTGGTTTAGCGAAGGCTACGACACCGTTGATCTGACCGAAGCGCGGTTGCTGCTTGGAGAATTTGGAGATCCTTCTCCATGGTCCGCAAATGCCGCCGATTCATAACACTGCTTAGCGGTCCACGCCAATTTGGAGTTGTTAGCAAAAAAAGGCGCACGAACATAGGTTCGTGCGCCGATCAAGTTCTTCGCAGTTACTGAGGACAACTAAAACGGTACAGTGGTCTGATCTATCGAGCGGAGGAACTTTATCAGCTTCCGCCTGACAGCCGCTTTGAAGAGCTTCGGGTTGTTTCCGACGTGCGTCGGATTGTCAAATAACTGCTCGAATGAAGTGACGGAACCGTCATGAAGCAGGAACCTCTCTCGCTGATGCACTCCGAGCAGTGATGGGATGTTGAAGCCCGAGCTTCCCAGAGCCTTATTATTCAATGTCGCGGGAGCGCCTCGCACTTCATAAGCGTTGTTCTGATTAAAAGTTCCTACGCCAACAAGCTGGCCTTTGAGCTGTGCTGTTCCGCCTTCTACCAGGAGTTCGTTAGCCGGTGGAGGAGGTGGAAACAACACTCGTCCCTTTGTCCACAGCGATGTGTTGTGGCACTCAGCGCATCCGACTTTCTTGAAGAAGACGCGGCCTGCCTGAACCTCAGGGTCGTTCGCGCCCTCCGGCGCAACAGGTGTGCGAATCGTTCTAACGTAGGCGGTGATCGCATCGCGTCGAGCATCACGTCCGGAACTGGGTCGGCCAAGGTTTACTACATCCGGATCAGCATCGCCGTTTGCAAGTTGAATCAGCCCGACACCGCCGGCGATGTCTCGAGTATTCTTCTCAAAATCTTCAACTTCGTCGCGCACCGCTGACCAGTTCAAGGCACGTTGTCCCTGACCCTGTTTTTCAAAAGTGCCGTTCAGTGGGGTGCTGACTCGCGGCCCGGTTTCGAACGCCCACGCGACGCCATCAGTAAGACCATTCACGTGGCAGCTAACGCAAGCAACCCATCCTGAATCAGACATGCGGCCCTCGATTGGATTCACTGATCCGTCCTGATTGTGATTGCTGGAGTCGATCGGGCCCATCGCAGTATTGAAGAGCTCTTTCCCGAGCTGGATGATTGGGTCGCCTTTTGAAGCTGTTGTCGCGACGGTCCGAATCGCAGCATTTGTGTTTAAGTTGATAATAGTTACATCGCGCGATACGTAGTTGAAGGTATATGCGCGAGTGTCGGTTTGATTGATTACAATCCCGCGCGGCGATTTGCCATCCAGGAAAATGCTGCGGTCAGGATTGGGATCGCGCTGTGTGCCGGTGAGAATTCTGGTGATGCTAGCCGGACCATTCGGTGCGATCGTAGCCTTCCCATTCTGATCGAAATTCATCACGACGACATAGTCGCAAGCCGATGAAACACCAAGCGCCTTGAAGGAGTTGTGGAAGAACGCGAGTCCCCAGGGCATCGTCGCGAAGCGGTGCTTAGGAACACCGTTGGCAAATGCCGTGTTCGGCTCGGCCTTGATATCATCGTTGAGGTTCGCAGTCTGGTTTGCATCATCGATGCCACGAATCTGCGAGACTAGACTTTGAACTTCCACGTTAAACTTAAGCGGACCAGTGGGCGAACTGCCCGTCGCGAAAGTGTAAATAAGGTTTGTCCCGTTTTGCCGCGTGCCGGCAATAGAAGTAATCTGATTCGGAAAAGCAAAGGTATCGGCTTTTTCAGTTGCCGCTAGTGCAGTAAAGTCGGCGTTCTGGGAACGGCCATCTGATTGAAACGCCGTCTTGATCGGTTTGAGCCTTACCTTATCGATAAGAGTGTCATTAGCCACGCTCACGACATTTACTATTCCCTGTTTGCCTAGATCGCTGGTTGGTTTTGGGGCCGATCCCTCTGTGTACTCCGCCAGTAGGTTACTGACGTACAACACCTCGTCCGAGTCATCGGTATCGCCATCGTTGGTTATTGTTATAGCAAAAAGATTGCTGAAGTTCGGATTCTCGATTACTTTGACGACTGTGTTGGTTGTTGGGTTAATAACGTGAAGTGTGTTAGATGAAGAGCACGCCACGTACAGCTTGGTGAAGTTGGGCGTGAAGCAAAGCGCGTGTGGCTCGGCGCCGACATTGATGGTCGCGATTACTTTGCGTTTTTCGGTGTTGATCACCGACACGGTACCATCCGCGGCGTTGGCTACGTATGCGCGAGAAGAGTCGGCGTTAAGAGCGATGGAGCTGGGCTCTTTTCCGACTGGTATTTCGTCAAGAACGGTGCCAGTGTCACCCGTTACATCTAATACCGTCACTGAATTGTTATCCGAGTCAGGGTTGGTTACCCAGAGCTCGGTACCAGTGCTGTTGAGGGTTATCGGAGTTGAGTATGGAAACCCCTGCACGGTAGCTTGTACAGTCTCGGTTTGGGCTGACGCCTGAGTTTGATAGAGATCCTTTGGAAGAAGCATGCCAAACACAACTGCAAAGAATGCGATTGTGATCACCAGCTTTATGTTGAACCGTAAATCCTGACTAATGAAGCCTGCGCTCGAGTTGCGACCTGAAGCAACCACGAGCGAGGCTGACTGACTGCTCATTACCATTTCCTCCTGGTTTGGTTTTGTACTTCAAAATAGACTTGCGCATCACTTGGCCGGCATAATTCTGAACAGAAGAGATGCTTGCGCAACGGATGCGAAAGACAGTTCTGATTCGTCGAATAGCGACTCGGGAATTGTTCGGATCCCAATTTGGAATTAGATCCCGATGCGGGCCATTCTGGCCCGAAGGCTTTGGCTTTCTCGTTCCCAGCCCTTCGACAACCGGTCAATCTCAGCCTGACTCTTCGGGGCCGGTCGCTGGTGCCCTAGTCGCTTGAGCCACAGCGGGTACACCTTGCGAAGAAATGCGATGCCTGGCTTTCTGATTGTTTGCTCCATGATCGCTCCCAATTCGAAACGAAATGAGGTCAGGCGACCATACGACTCAGGTCGTCATTTGTCGCTATCGTGCGAGCCCGCTCAAGCGCCGCCTGAGCCTTGTTGGGAGCGCGCTCGTCACGGAAGAAGTCCAAACTTCGGCTTTCCCTATTGCAATCCACAACGATCAGATCGCCGGTCTGTACCTGGCTGCTCGCCATCAGATTCGCGAGCGGCTGCACCAGGAATCTCTCGATACTGCGCTTTAAGTGCCGTGCTCCGTAACGCTGATCTGTACCTTTGGTTAACAGAATCCGCTTAGCTTCTTCCGTCAGGCTGAAACTGAATTCCACTGTATGTGACTGCTCAATTCTGCGTCCGACGGTTTGGAGCTCCAGCTCGAGGATGCGATTAAGTTCCTGCTCACGAAGGCTGTGGAATACCACCAGCTTATCGATCCTGTTCATGAACTCTGGGCTAAACCTGCGGCGTGCCGCCTCACGTGCAGTACGAAACAGAAATTGGTCGCGCTCGTCTTCACGAAGACCTTCAGATTGCGCAGGAGCGAATCCCAGTGATCCAGACATCATTTCGCTCATCTCTCTGGCTCCGAGATTCGAAGTCATGAAGATCATCGTTTGAGAGAAATCGACCCTCTGGTTATCTCCAAGAGTGAGCGTTGCCTTGTCGAGTATTCCCAGAAGCAGCTGCCACAATGAGTCTGACGCCTTTTCTATCTCATCGAACAACACAAGCGTGAATGGATCGCGCTCGGTGTGATTGGCATCAAGCTTTTGTTGCGTAAGCGCGGGGGAGGTCTCGCGGTGGCCGAGGTAGCCGGGAGGGGAGCCAATAAGCTTGGCGATTTCGTGTGAATGCTGAAACTCCGCGCAATCAATTCTGATCAACGCGTTTGCATCGCCGAATAACACCTCCGCGGCAGCCTCGACCACGCGAGTTTTGCCCGAGCCGGTGGGACCCAGAAAGAGCATCGTGCCGATGGGTCTATTCGGGCTGGCGAGACCTGCTTGAAAAACCTGGTAAAGCGAAGTTACTGCACTGACGGCGCGCTCTTGCCCGATGATTCGAGACGCCAGCATTGATTCGAAGTCCGCAACTCTATCGCTCTTAACCGCCGGGTCAAGTGGCACAAGTTCCAAATTCGCGCCGCTGCCGTCACGTGAGCGCTCGGCCGAATCGAAAGACCTTTTATCAATCGTCTTCGGGTTTGGCGTCTGGGCGACCATTTTATTTACTGTAATCACCGGAGCACTTCCTTCCTCGCTTGCGCATTGTTGTCATCGTTTTCTACACGCTCAAGGTACTTCGAAAGGGTCATCGTGGTCACCGCCCACTTGGGTAGATATTCGAGTGAATTGGAGGGATAAAATCAGCGATTTAGTAAGGGGATGGCCGGTTATCGGGCGGAGCGTTCGTTGCGCATTCGGTGAACAGGTGCTGATTGATAGTGTGCTTGCATCTTGTCGAAGATGAGTCGCATCTGGAACCGAACCTTGTCGGTGTTCATATTAAGGTTGTCGGCCGCGGTATTGTAGTTATGACCTTCTACCAGGAGCTCCAACAGCTTCACTTGCGCAGTCGTCAGTTCATTGTCGTCGCGCTCAGGAGGCAAGGTGTTCCGAAATAAACCGAGCACACGGCTCGCAACGTCCGGTGATATCGAGGTACCACCGGTTACCGCTTCCTTGATGCCTTCCAGGAGGCGATTTGACGATGTTCTCTTAAGAAGATAGCCACAGGCGCCGGCACACAGCGCATCAAAAATACGGTCATCATCGTCGTACACCGATAACATCAACAACAACAGACCTGGGTAGCGCCGCTTCAGTATTCGAATTCCATCAATTCCGCTCATACCCGGGAGACCGATGTCAGACAGGACTACATCGGGCAGTTTGCGGTGTATATCAGCGATTGCATCTTCCATCGAGCCGTAGGAACCGATACACCGGTAGCCCGGGGTTGCGTCGATCAGCATTTTCAGACCCTCGCGAATATCCGGTTGATCTTCGACAACGACGACCCTGATGGTCCGCTGATCCGTTCGGGCGATTGTGCTTGTGTTCGTCTGTTCAGTCCAGGTTTCACTCATAAGCTTATGACGCGCTAAGGTTACCGCACAGGCAGGGTTGGGTCACCACCCGTTTGGGCGGTTGCTGTCGTGGGCATCCGAACTCAGCGGCTGACAGGTACTCTAAGAGTTGAGGTCGTGCCTTCCCCGGTTTTAGAGGCAATATTGAAATCGCCTCCCATTTCGACTGCGCGCTTACGCATGCTTACGATGCCGTTGCCGCCTCTCCAGCGAGAAGTCCGTTCTGAGCCGCCAGCGGCCACCGCCGCTGCGTCGAATCCCTTACCGTCATCTGTAACTCTTAGCGTCAACCAGTCGCCTTCCACATTAAACACTACTTCAGCGTGACTGCAGCCGGAATGCTTCACGGTGTTGTTTACTGTTTCTTTGAATACCAGAAATATTTCGCGCCGCAAGTTTGCGCCGAGTTCTATGTTGTTATCCGCAGTTGAATTGAACCGAAATGCGATGTTCCTGGAAGTAAAAACATCGCTTGCAAACCGCCTCATACGCTGAAGGAGATCGCTCAGGTGATCCTTCTTTGGATTGATCGCCCATACGATGTCGCTCATCGCATCTACAAGTTCGTTGGATATCCTGATGACGTTGGTCAACGGCTCTAATGCCCGCTGATCCCCGCGATCAACGTGCTGATGTGCAACTTCACTGAGTATTGCAATTTGAGTAAGGCTCGATCCGATGTCATCGTGGAGATCGGTAGCGATCCGGCGGCGCACCCGTTCGAGCTCTGCAAGCCTCTCTTCTCGGCTCTTCACAAGCGCTTCCTCCGCACGCTTTCGCTCGATCCCTTGAGAAATCGTGTCGGCGACGGAACCCAATGCATCAAGCGCATCCTGGCTCAGGGCGTGACGCGCGAACATTGCGATCACTCCCACAAGATGATCTTCAACCAGGAGAGGATAGCCCGCAAAAGCGACCATACCCTCTTTCTTCGCCCATTCCTTGTCGCTAACATTCGGGTCATTAACGACATCATTAGTGAGCAGCGGAGTTCGCTGCTCCGCAATCCGGCCTATCTTGAATTTTCCGACAGGCACTTTGCTATGGGCTCCATCGATATGTGTGTACATTCCCGCGCTGGCCTGAAGTTCCAACACATTGTCCGTATGATTGAGCAGCCAGATCCGAGCGAACGCTCCATCAAGATTACGTACGATCGCTTCCGAGCACTGCTGAAGAATCAACTGGATTGGTGCGTGTTGGGCCATGGCAATGCCCAATTCGGCGCGCAGCAGTGAAGAACGCGCCTTCCATACACGGATAGCCTCCGCTTCCTTCCTGGCTCCTTCCGTTCTCGTCCGATCGATTAATTGTCCCAGGTGGCTGCCTATTGTAGACATCATCTCCTGAAGCTCGGCGTCCGGCTCCCGGTTGTTTCGAGTGGATAATTTCAGGATTCCAAGGACCTCACTTCCCAACAGGATAGGGAACCCGAACGATTTATTCGCAACGTCCGTATCACTCGGCTGTCGAACTGGCTCGCTAAGTCCCTGTGCGTCATTGCGCGAATCGTCGTCGCCGGGTAACGGATCAGCTGAGCGAAATCCTTGCGCGGTCGAATCCTTATCTGGCTTTGCGGGCTCGCCAACTACTGAATCTTTATTCCATATCGCCACGCTGCGCAGCGCCCTCGTGGGCGGATCAACCTCCCACAGCTCAGCTCTGTGACAATCGGTGACTTCGCAGACCTCCTGAAGAATCCTGGATGCGGCGTCAGCCAGTGATTCGGAATCTGAAATGATGCCAGTCACGCTGGCTTCGAGAGCAAGTGTACGATTAGCCTTGCTCAGCACGGCGCGCTGCCTGGTAAGCTGCTCGGTTAGAGTTCGGGATTCAGTAAGTGCGGTATTGAGTTCCCGCATACGGGCAACACGATAGCGATCGAAAGCGAAGAGGACCGAAGCGACGATCAATATCAGCAGAGCAATAAACCACCAGCTCTGCCAAAACGGCGGCATAATTTTGAATCCCACTGTCGCAACCGATTCTATATCCGGTCCATCGAGGTTAACGGCTCTAACAAGGAAACGATAGGAACCGGGCGCCAGATTAGCAAAGTTGACTGTGCGCTGGTCTGTCGGAGTGGTCCAATCGGCGTTCGATCCTTCGAGCCTGTACTGGTAACTCAAGGCGTCTGCCATGCCAAACGAAAGCGCAAAGTAGTCTATTTCGACATTGTTCTGACCGGCGGGAATTTCGAGAGCCGAAACATCACGCTCGCCCAACTCAGAGATAGGATATACAACTCCCGAGATTCTGATTCCGCTTATGTAGACCGGAGATGGAGGAAACTCCCGGTCATCCTCAGGGATCAGGCGGATAAGGCCGCGGCTTGTTCCGAACCAAAGCACTCCGTTTCGATCTCGGAACGCTGCCTGAAACTCTCCGCCGGTTAGCCCGCTCGCCTCCGAGAAATGTTTGACTCGCCCAGTTTCGGGTTCGAGCCGGTCTATACCTCTGTTACTGCAGGCGTAAATTCGACCGTCCGCATCTCCAGTCACCTGGTGAATAACGTTGGTGTTGAGACCCTGAGCTTTGGAGTAAACAACGACCTTCGGCTGATCCGATGCCGGATCATCGATCCGTGAGAGGCCCTTTTGATGTATCGCTGCCCATATTCGTCCCAACTGATCCACGTATAGGCTATTAATGCCGCCGGCCGGAATGCCTTGATTCTCTCCAAACTGAGTAAACTTGCCGTTTGCGTATCTCAGCAGCCCACCCTCGCGCAGACCTGCCCACACCTGACCCGCCTTGTCCTCGCAAAAGACATTGACACTGGTAAATGGACGCAGACCATGGGTGTCCGAATAAAGATAAAAAACTCCGCTGCGACGATCCAATCGTGTGACGACCACACGAGCAGGCACAAATGAAGAAATCCAGATGTCACCACGAGAATCTTCGAACAATCGCGTTAAGTCGTTATTTGCCAGTCCAGTCTGGGTCGTATAGACGGCAAGCGGATGCGCGCGCGCCAGTTCTTCGATCCGGCTCACGCGCGGAAACCGAAAAAGTCCCTCACTGGTTGCGATCCACCACTCGCCATTGTGATCCTGAAGAAGACCGGTCCGCTCGCGCCAACTCAAATCCGTAACCGACGCCGGCAGATTCGGTCTTACAGACGTAAACGCTTTGCCGTCAAAACGACTGATCCGCCAAACGCTGCTGAAGGTATAAAGCTCCCCTGAGGGGTTTTCGAAAATGGAACCAATCAGTCGCCCGAGTCCCTCCGGTTCGCCATAACTTAGAAAACCATGTCTTGTAACTCTTAACGCACCGTTTGATTCAGTGGTAACCCACAGGTTTCCGTCGCGGTCCTCTGCGAACCCACCTTGTCTGTCTCGAAGGCGTTGCGTCGCTACATACCTGCGAGTGGTATGGTCGTCATACTCAACAATGCCTCCTCCTGATTCTGCGATCCATATCCGACCGTCAGATGCCTGATATAGTCCCTGGACTTCTGTCCCAGAGGTTACATACTGTTGGGAACCTGAATTGATTGGAGAAATAGAATATTCGACACTCGACGAAGGGCTAAGGTTGGGTTGGTAGACGAGCGCGCCCGACTGATGGCCAAGCCAGAGCCGATCCTGTTTATCTATCAGCAGCGCGAGAATTGTGTCGCTACTTTCAGATGGTCGAATTCGATAATGAACCAATCGGCCGTCGGGGAATCGTCGAACGAGGCCATACCGCGTGCCAATCCACAGGCCGCCGCTTTTGTCCTCAACTATGGCCCAAACCTGGATCGAAATGTCAGGGTGCGCGGCGATGTTGAGTTGAACAGAGTGGAACTCTCGTTCATGGTTCACATCACAATAGAAGAGTCCGCCATCGGTTCCGGCCCAAAGCAGGCCGGTCCGATCGGCGTATAAGGCATTAACGCGATTCGTTGCCGCCTCTGCGCCAACTTTGAAAACCGTAAATCGCGATTCCGGCCGAGACGAAGAGCCGTTCGTGGACAGGTCAAAACGAACCACCCCGTCACTGTTTGTGGCGATCCAGAACACACCGTTCCCAGCTTCTACAAAATCGTTGATCACTGGTGCTGGAAGCCCGGTCTCAATCGTATCATTCGCGAATTTGTTGCCATCAAAACGGCTGATTCCTCCGGCAGTACAGAACCAAAGAAATCCACGTGAGTCTCGAACTATGCGCATGACCCTGTTATGGACGAGCCCGTCCGCTGTCGAATAAGTCTTTACGGGCAATTGCTCAGCGTCGGCGCAAACACATAATGCGAGAATGACTGAGAGAACTAGACCGGTGCATAAGGCAACGCGAAGTGTGGTTGATTGAGCGGGGCTCATTGCGACTCCTTAGGACACCAGATCGTGAGGAACAAAATCGACCCGATAAGGCCCGGATGCAGCAGATGCTACTTCTGGCCAGGATGCTGGTCAACCGCTTTTGACGTCTCGATGCTTAAATCCTGATTTCCGAAGCGAAGGAACTCATCTGAATCTTTCGCGTCCAGAGATCGTTTCAATGCTATTGATATTTTTGTCTGGCCTTCCACTATGCCGCCCGTACGGGTGGTGACCTCAAAATAGGATTAAGTGATCATTGTGCCCGTGCCGAGGAACCATTTTTCCGCGGCGGCGAGAGCACAGTTATGGATCGCACAGTCACCATGGACTCGAACGAAAAATACGGGACTGCGTCGGGAGTCAGGCGCGCGCTTGCCGCATCGCTAATGGAAACAGAAGGGTCCCGTGAGCGTCGTTCAGATTTCTATTCCGAAGCGACTCAAAAGCCCGCCGAACGCCCACCAGAATCGCCGGCGACCGGGAAACTCACGCGCAATCCGAACCAGTCTCGGGATTCGTCTGTAATCCCTAAGGCGCCTTCTGGTACGGGAACAACCGGCCGCTTGAGAGGGATTCCGATATGGGGCTGGTGGCTAATGGGAGCCGTTCTGGCCCTGTCCCTCAGCTGGATCACGTTTTACCTGTTTTCAAATGACCCGGGATTTGCCTTGATCGTCAGAGGTGCGCCGTCCGGAAGCACGGTGAACGTTGACAATAAATCTGTCGGCGTCGCGCGCGCCGACGGGACAATAAGAGTCGCTTTCCTTGAATCAGGCAAACGAATCGTACGAGTCTCACGCAGTGGTTACGAAGATTTCAATACCTCTGTAATCGGCAAAGACGGAGAGACGAAGTCAGTGATCTATTCGGCCCAAGCTTCTCAATCCGCAGAAGCAGATGGTGAGATTGATTACAACGGTGCGATGGTGCTCATAAAAGCCGGGCCGTTTGTGATGGGCGATGACAACCACGAAACAAATGAAAAACCCGCGCATAAGGTCACTTTGAGTGATTACTATATCGATAAATTTGAAGTAACTAACGCCCAGTACAAAAGATTCTGTGACGAGACGAAGAGGGTTTATCCCACGAACCCACATTGGGATAACCAGTATTTTGAGAAGAATCCTGATTTGCCGGTGGTCGGCGTCAATTGGAATGATTCGGCAGCTTACGCCAAGTGGGCGGGGAAGCGGTTACCGAATGAAGAAGAATGGGAAAAGGCCGCTTCGTGGGACCCCGCATCGCAGCAGAAGCGGCAGTGGCCGTGGGGAAATAACCCCGAACCTAGCCGAATCAACTTAGGCGCCGATCGTCCAAACCCAGTCGGCAGGCAACCCGATGGCGCCAGTGCGTACGGCGTGCAGGACCTGGCTGGAAGCGTCGCAGAATGGGTTGACGCTTTTTACCAGCCTTACCCCGGCAACAAGACCGCGGACTCAAACTTCGGACAACAAAATCGTGTCATCCGCGGTGGTCACTTCAGACTGGACATCAATGACGTGAGGACCACCGCGAGGTTCTACCACGGTCCGGAGTTCGAGTCCGCCGAAAAGAAACTAAGAAGCTGGCTGACCGGCTTTCGATGCGCTGTGTCGGCGGATGATACGAAGCTCCGCGAGTTTCTGCGTACGCGAAGTGCGAAGAGTAATTGACCATTAGAGGAGATATCTATGCGAACTCGACTATTAATTGTGTTCGTCCAGATTGCCGCCGTACTAATGATTTCTCCGAGCGTCTTTAGAAGTTCCGCGCAAACAAACAAGCTGGTGTGGGACAAAGACGTTGAAACTGTCAAACGGATCGTAAAGCCGGGCCGCAAACCTGGCGTGCGAAGGCGTCCGGTTATGCAGGCTCCGCTGCTGACGATCCAGTACCGCTTGATTAAGCGCGGAGGCAGTGGCGATGTCAGCGATACCAGCCCCGCGGCGGTGTTCTTCACCGGAGACCAGGTCAAGATTGGTATTACACCCAATCAAGACGGTTACCTTTACATCATCCACAACTCACAAGGCAGCGACGGCCAGCTGGTATTTCCCGACTCCAGGATCAATAACGGGACAAATTTTGTAAGCAAAAACACTGAATATATCGTTCCCGGTACCTGCCCGACATTCCTTAACCCGAAAGACTGCTGGTACGAAATGGACGAAGTTGTCGGCCGTGAGGAGTTCACGCTCATCTTTAGCCGCGACGTTATCTCCAGCTTGCCTAATCGGGCTATCGGCGGCGGCGGGCTCATAAAGCAGGACGTAATAAGGGATATCAGAAGCCAGTCAAAACAAGACATTGAGGAAACAAGCCTTCGGAAGGGAATTGGCGCGGGTAACTACGTCATCTGGGTCAAGAACAAGAATATTAAGGATAACGAAGAACTTATCTACACCATCGGCCTGAGCCATCGTGGAAAACAAGCCGATTGATCCGAACGCGATTTTTCGCAAGGGAAAGGACAGCAAAACAATGGATACACGAATCAAATTCTTAATTGCACTTATGATTGCCGGGGCTGCAACCGAGACAGCCGCTCAAAACCCGACTGAACTGAGTCCGCGAGGAATACAGCTAAGAGAGGACTACGACGCCGGAAGAGTGGACGGAATGCGAGTCCTGGTGCTGAAAGCCGAAGCCGGCAACTTCGTACCGGTTGATCCCGGCCGCGTATTTAAACCAGGAGATGAGATCCGAGTGGCATTCGAGAGCAATTTCGACGGATATGTCTACGTAATTAACGTATCGCCTGAAGGCAAGAAGCGCGTGATCTTTCCAGGAACCCAGGCTGCGACCAGCAATAATCTCATCCGCGCACGCCGCCAAATTGTACTGCCCGCTACATCCTTCATATTCGATAAAGAAACTGGAACCGAAATTCTTCAGGTAGTCATGTCCCGCGAGCCAATCACGGTACTCGACACTGCTGTTAAGGAATCAAAGGGCGAGCTTAAGTCCGCATCAAGCGCCGCGGCTGAGTTGAATGCACAACGTGGAATTGTCTCGGGTGATGCCGCAACTGTCCTCGCACAAAGCACCGGGATCCGTGCTCGCGGAATCTTTCTGGCCGGCGGCAGGGCAAATGACAAGACCGGTTCTGTGGTTGCAATCGCCGACGAGAAAAAACAGCCAAACGTCAGGCTGAACGCGGGCGAAGTCGCATCTTTCGAAATACGTCTTCAACACAATTGATCCGGATGATGAACAGTGACGAATCGTTCGGGTCCACTCCAGGAAATTAAGGAAGCTCCACAGATCAGGGTTGATAAAATGATAGGAAGAAAGACAGTCGCGACGCCATCCACAATGCTGTCAGCACTCTGTCTGGTTGTCGCCCTTGCTGATCCATTGCCTGCGCTCGAGGGATTGGTGCCGATTGCAGAGGGCTGGACTGCATCCGCGAACGTTTCCCAGCAATCCCAGCCCCGCAATTCGGGCGGGTTCTCATCTGAAGGACGCTCTCGAATCCGCGACGCCATCTCCGCCGTCGGGCTGATCCTCGTTCGCAACAGCAACGAACCTCCAGAGAGCCGTCCTCGACCGCGCGGGTCGGCGGTAGTCGTTCGGGAGGACGGAGTAATAGTAACTAACTACCACGTCGTTGCTCGTGACAAAGGCGCCGAGTTGTACGACGAGGTCTACTTTGCCCTGCCTGTTGATGGTAGTGTTTCTGCCTCACGACCCTACCGCCTGAATCCAATTCTCATCAACAAAGAGATGGACCTGGTTCTTCTTGTCGTTGCGGTCGATACATACGCACCTGCACCCAATGGCCCGATCATATTGCCGACGATTGAGTTGGGTGATTCGCACGCCGTCAAGGAATTGGATGACCTTGTAATCATCGGCTATCCAGAAAAGGGTGGAGCGACGGTAACGGTTAATGCTGGAACCATCGAAGGAAAAGACACCCTTGGGAATTGGATCAAGACCGACGCCAGACTCATACATGGCAATAGCGGTGGAGCGGCCGTCGACGGTAAGGGAAGGCTCGTCGGTATTCCTACAAAGGTAATTATCGATCGCCAGGCGACTGATAAGAATGGCGACGGACTTCCTGATGGAGACTACGCTCTCGGCGCCGTCGGCTTCCTACGTCCTGTTCAGCTCGTTCAGGAAATGCTCGCCCAGGTAAAACAGAACAACGCCTACGCGCCAGTAGCCCTCGCTGAACGTGCGGCTATTGCACTGCGCTCTCCCGAATTTGAAGTTCATGGGATCGTCAAGTCTGCCACCGATGGTAAACCAATTGCCGGCGTCGCGATTGGCCTCGTAACCGCCGGCACTCCCGAGGTGTCCGCAGAGAACATACTCACCTGGGGATATACAGATCCAGATGGCAGATTCCAATTGAACAGACTGGTGCCAGCCGGCCACTACACCGTACAGGCGCGGACATTTGGGTATGCGATGTTCAGGCGGGATGTAGAGGTAAATGGCAGCACGGGCGAGCTCGTGATCGAGCTGCGCCGCCCAAAATAGTTCGGTCGGGATACCCACGCTCCTGCAATGGATGATTGATCTTTTTCATTTGAGCGGGACACGTTGGCTTGCGGTGGAAAGATGGCACAAGCGCGATTGGTATTACTAACACCAGAGAACTCCGCGCGGGACATCGAGTTGTATCGCGAAGCGTCTATCGGTCGCGCGCCAGACAACTCAATACCTATCGACGACCAGATGGTCTCGCAATATCACGTGCTGATCGAAAGACGCGGCGATGCATTCCTGCTGATTGACCTCGACAGTACCAATGGCACGCTTGTTAACGGTGAGGCTGTTAGGTCCGATAAAGTCCTTGAAAACGGCGATCAGATTCAGGTGGGGGAAGTTACTCGAATTCAATTTGTTTACGACGGCGATTTGTCTCAGAGTCAAGAGAGAATTATCGACCAGGCCCCTGACGGTTCCATCGAAGCACCGCACGGTGCTGATCCGGAGGTTACCCAATCCATCATCGCGAGGCGTCCTTCTCCGGTGCTGATGATAGCGGCAGTAATCGCATTGATCGTCGGCATCGCAGTCGGAACTGTACTCTACGCAACGAATTCTCTCGGGGGTATCGATCCGGAGATTCGCTTTCTCAGTCCGGAGACCGGCACGACCATTCGCGGTGCGCAGCCGATTCGTGTTGAGGCAGACGGCACCAGAGATATCGATGAGGTTATCTACTTGCTGGATGGCATTGAGTTCGCAACCGCCGCTCACCCACCGTTCGAGGCGGCGTTGGATCCCGCTCAGTTGAATACCAGGATTCGCAATCTTACGAGCGGAAATCATGTTCTGACCGCAACGATTCAACAAAAAAATGGGAAAAGAGAACCTCAACAGGAGACCATCTACTTAGCTTTCGAAATGAGTGCTCCAGTGGAAGACACCGTTGCATCGCGGAACGATTTAACGAGCGGGCCATCCGGTGGTTCGATACCAAATACGCCCTCTGCCGATGTGGCTTCGCTATCCCGAAACCTGGCTGCAACGATTTCAGGTAAGGGATGGTACGAGTTCGATACTCAGCTGGTGGATGAAATCAGACGAAGGACTCTTGATTACCGTATCGATGTGACCTCAGACGCCAGCCGCTATCGCCGCCAAATTGGCAATGCGTTCAACAGCAAGGGTCTTCCGCCGGCGATCGGTTTCATTCTGGCAATCTCAGAGAGCCGATTTAAGGAAAGCCCAAGCTCGACTGAGAAGTTCAGTTTCTGGCAGGTTCCGCGTCAGATTGCGTTAGAGCAGGGGTACGTACTGCCGGAGGAGTCTTTAGGCGCCTTCAGCGACGCTAAGCGATCCGCTGAAGTTGCGGCTGCTTACACAAATGATCTGATTAACACATTCGGCGGTACAGATAACTTCATGTACGCCGTAGCGTGTTACGGCATAAGTCTGAGCCAGGCTGCAATTGTTCGCACTCGGCTTGAAGAGGTTGACCCGGACTCAAGCATTCGCAGGGACTTCTGGAGAGTACTCAGAAGCGGCGTGTTGCCTCGCGAAGCTCTCGATCGCGTCGCAAGGTTTTTCGCCGCCGGAATAGTTGCCGAGAATCCCAAATCTTTCGGGTTGAGCTCTTCGCCACTCTCAGCTCTCTACTGATTATGGTGGAAGCCGCGCTGACAATTCACTCACCAGGCGAAAATCGACGATTATCGATCGCTCAGCAGCGCTTGATCATCGGGCGAAGCGAAGAGGCTGACGTAAGAATCCAGGACAGAGGCTTGTCCGATTACGTGTGCAGTATTCATTGTCAGGATGATCGTATCTGGATCCTCGCAGAGTGCTCCGCGAGCAGCGTCAAGGTGAATGGCAGGGTTGTGCCTTCTAACGGCCTCCAGCTTGCCGATGGCGATAAGATAAGCCTCGGCGATTACACAACAATTTGGATCAGCATTGCGCATCCGGAGCTGAAGACCCAGCGAGACCGTTCGAAAAAGAAGATTGTTATCAGCGGCGCGTTAATCGCACTTGCAGTGTTGATCGCAGCGACGGTTTTAGTGCGAATGATCAACGGACCTCGTAGCAACAATAGGATCTTTAGAAAACAGGAGCCAAAAACGGATCTAACACCCAGAGTAGCCGGGGAGTCGGCGGAGAACTCTACGAAGACGATTGATGTAAGCCTGGCGCTCAATCGCTCAGAGGAGCCTGGAGCGAAGACCAAACCCACAACGCAAAATGATTCAGTGCAACGCAAGCTTTACCTTCAGATGAACGAGGCAGAACAAAATGAGTTTGTTTACAGTCAGTCTCGTAACGTTTCTCGAATGATGAGCAATCGTGAATATGTGTTTACCGATGAGGTGTTGCCTTACATTAAGAAATACGTGGATGGCTATGCGCGCCGTGTCGGCAACAAGTCCGACGCACTGTGGGGGGAGGATCTGAACAGCCTCTTCGGTCGAGCGACACGCTTGGCGCCCGACATAAGCCGCGCATTTAACGCGCGCGGCGTCCCGAAGGTAGTTGGCCTGTACATACCGATGATCGAAAGCGAATATCGGGAGTGCCTTACGAGCCCGGTGGGAGCCAAAGGGCTGTTCCAATTTATGGCCGCCACCGCCAGCGGCTACGGTGTGAATCCCAACGATCGCTGCGATGTCAAAAGGATGGCTCCCGCTGCCGCAAAGTACATCAAGGATCGCATCGCAGAATTCGGAAGCGATCCGATGAGCGTGGCACTCGGCATTGCAGGATACAACCGCAGCCCGGATTCGGTCAGACGCGATCTTAGCGATGTTATTAACAGCAAAAACAAGGAACGGAGCTTTTGGACGCTAATTGCAAACTCGAATAAGCTAGACAGATTCTTTCAAAATGAAAACATAAAATACGTGCCGAAGTTCTTCGCTGCGGCAATTGTTGGCGAAAACCCATGGGCATTCGGGCTTCAAATGAGTCCGCTCTCCTCATATGCCGGGCAACGTTCGGAGCCCTTCGGGAAGGATTAGAAGAGCATTGGGTAAGTTTCATGCAACACTCAGTCTGGTCGGCGAAGACGAGAGCTTCCAGGAAGTGCTGGTCGAATCGGCTCGTTTCACGATTGGCTACGGCGGGGACAATGATCTTGCGATTAATGAACCAGGATTGTCACGAAGGCACGCTTTGATAGAAAGCTTCGACGGCGTGTTTCAGCTGTCAGACTGTGGATCAGGTACGGGAACATTCGTTAATGGCAACGCGGTTAAAGGTGTCGTAGTCCTTAGCGATCGCGACGAAATCCGGCTGGGCCCAGGGACGCTGGTTGTCTTTCGTATTAAACCTGGTTCAACTCAAACCGAGCCACGGGAACATAGATCGCAGAGCAACGAGGTTGCGCAACCCAGGTCCGTTAAGAGCGTTTCTTCGCCAACCCTTGCTCTTGCCGTCACTATCGCTGCGGCCGCGGTTGCGTTGCTGATTGTCGCCTTCTCAAACAATGAGAACGGCCCTCGAGTCGCAACTTACAACCTTTCGAATCAGGCGGATGAACCTCAGAATATTCAAACACCGGAGAAGCATAGTGATACCCAGGCTGTTCCAAAGATAGAGACTACCGCAAAGACGGCTTCCGTCGAGCTCATCGAACAATCATTAGTCGGATTTTTGCGGCGAATCAGTGCAGAAGAGAGGTCTTACGTGTTTCCACCGGACGCGGTGCGCGCACTCGACGATATCCGACGAAGAATCGATGAATACCGCGGGTTACCGGCACTTGTGGCCGCTTTCAACTCCATCAATATCAGCGCCACGAAGATCGCAGCCGAAGCAAGACGCGAAGGCCTTGAACCAGCGCTGGTTATTTTCACTGCCCTAACGTTAACCGATGGTGGACGTAACGGAACCGATCAAACAGCGGTCGCGAATCGCGCGTTGCCTGAGTTAATGGAGCTCCGAAAAACGCTCGGGACAGAATCAGCAGATAAGAGTCTGATATTGATCGCGGCTTACCGGATGGGCGGCGGTACGAAGAGGTCGCACCCTCTGATAAGAACGATGACCCGTGTGATTAAGAACCCGCTTACGGATCGCAACGTCTGGTATTTGCGCGAGCAAGGAGCCCTGGATGATCTGACTTACGATTTCGTTGTGAGATTTCTGGCGCTTGGTGCCATTGCCGAAAACCCGGCGAAGTTTGGGGTTAATGCCCCACGCATCAGCTTCTGACTATGCAGAATTCGTTGCTACCGATACTTTTCGCGCAGTCTCTTTAGCCGATGGAGGTTCGCCCTAACAAGAACACTCCAGCCATCTTTGAGCTATTTCCGCTCTGAAGTTTGGTGCTTCTTCAGTCCCCATCCATGTGGGTGGTGACCCCTTTCCTCATTTGGAGTACACATAACGTGTGACGGATTGCTCTGCAGAATGAACAGAGCTGTAAGGACAGATGTAGAGACAGGAGAAACAATGAAACTAAGGATGAAAACAATAAAAAAGATATTTGGTCTCGCGACACTATTAGTTATTTGCGCAGCAACCGCGTCCGCCGCGACGCTCAGCGCTGACGATGACGGTCCAAATACTGGAGCCGAGAAGCAGATACGTAAGAAACTCGTGACTCTTCCGTTTTACGGAGTATTTGACAATCTGAATTTTTCAGTCGAGGGCGACACCGTGGTGCTTTCAGGCCAGGTCATTCGTCCAACGACGCGTAAAGATGCTGAGCGACGGGTGGCAAGGATCGAGGGCGTGGAGCACGTAGTCAACAACATACAAGTGTTGCCAGTTTCCACGTTTGACGACCGCATTCGAATACGCGCTTATCGCAAAATATTCCGCACCGGCAGCCTGTATCGTTATTCACTTGGTGCAAACCCGTCGATACACATCATCGTGAATCGCGGCCACCTTACGCTCGAGGGCGTTGTCGGAACCAAGATGGATAGTCAGTTGGCTTATATCGCTGCGAGCCAGGTCCCAGAGGTATTCTCTGTTACCAACAACTTGCGCATTGAAAAGGGTGGTTACTGATCCCCCAAGCCGGCGCTTTTTTGTCGCCGGCATCCTCGCGTTAACCGCCGCAAGCCAAGTGGACGTGGCTTGCGGTGGTTCGCCGGAACCCAAGGATGTCAAGACATGAGCCGTTACCGTAGGGTAGTTTGGAGTGAGGGTATGCTTCTTACTCCTCACCATTTTCAGCAACTCGATAACTATCATGAACAGGTGCTGAACTCTCGCTTCGCATCGTTCGCGCCTTATGAGTGGGGAATTATAGATCTGCAGCTTAACCGCGAGTCGATTGCCAACGGCTACTTTGACCTGATCCGTTGCCGGGCAGTTATGCCCGACGGACTATTGGTCAACATACCGGAAATCGAGCAGCCTCCTCTGCCGCGCCAGGTGGACTCACACTTCCAGTTAGCAGACGAACATCTAGACGTGCATCTCGCTGTCGCATCGAAGCGAGAGGGCGCAATCAACTTTCAGCCGGGAGATGGCAATGCGGGGCAGATGGTCCGTTATCTTCAAGAAGCGGGCATGGTGCCGGATGAGACGACGGGTGACAACGAGAGACAGCTCGCTTTTGCTCGCGGCAATGTTCGGCTACTGTTCTCGGACGAATTGCATGAAGGTTACTGCTCGATCAAGATAGCCGAGCTCGAGCGGACAGCGACCGGGCAAGTTACCCTGGTTGAAAATTGGATTCCACCGGCTCTGAGCGTCACCGCTTCGAGTTGGCTGGTCAATATACTTCGCCAGCTTTTGGAGATTTTGATAACCAAGAGCACAACGCTCAGCGAACAAAGGCGGCAGCGGGCTGCTGGGCTTGCGGACTTCACGACATCGGAGACAGCGAACTTCTGGCTGCTGCACACAGTCAACGCAGCCATACCGGGTCTAACCCATTTTTTTCGGACGAGTCCCTTACATCCGGAACGATTATATCTCTCGATGGCCGAGCTGGCCGGAAAGCTAATTACATTTGTCACCGATCGGCATCCAAAGGACCTGGTGCGTTATGATCACATCGATCTGTACTCCACGTTCAGCCAGCTGATGGCTGATATACGCGAATTGCTGGAGACGGTTATACCGACCAGGTGCGTTCCGATTCCGCTGGAAAATGTTCGCAAATCACTTTACGTGGCCCGCACTCAGGACGAGCAGTTGCTTAAGGAGGCGGCGTTCTATCTGGCAGTGCGTGCGCAGATGCCTGAGAGTCGTTTAATCGAGCTTGTGCCGCGGGTAGTGAAGATCGCCGCGCGTGATGTGATTGATGCGGTCGTCGGCTCGGCTCTTCCGGGTGTGACGCTAAGGCATGCATCGCCTCCGCCGGCGCCCATTCCGACACGAGTCGGGTTTCACTACTTTGGACTGGACAGTGTCGGGCCGTACTGGGATACCATCCAGGGTTCAAAGGTTATGGCGATCTACGTTCCCGATGAGTTTCCGGAAGTGAAGCTCGAAATGTATGCGGTGAAACCTTAGGTGGAACCCAGGCTCGCTCTTGAGAATCATAGAGCGCAATGTCCCTGAGTGCCGCGATCCAATCCACCGCTGGTGATGAGATTGCGCGAAAGCACCATTCACGGGGGTGCGTGCTAAGCAGTTTGGACATTTCTATCCCAAATCACACCAACTGTCCGTGGGTGGGATTTAGGACTTTTCACACAGTCTCTGTCGTTGGTGGGACGGCCGGAGAAACCAGCGCGTCAGTCTTCCTGGCTTCAGCATAACGGAAGCCACACCTGAGTTGTTAGGACTTTGCAGGACTCCAGTTTCTCCATCCAAAAACAAAGCCCACCCGCACGGGTGGCGACCGACGACCGCAGTGTCGGTTATTAATAAGCCTGCGAGTTAGTACTCTCGAAGATGGAGATTGGAATATGTCGAGTCCCACGGGCGAACGGCCCTCGATCCTGCAGAATCGAGCACAGCCAGAAAACGGGTTAGTTGGCCTGGCCACACAAGTGCTGCAGGAAATAATGCAGATCAGAGCCGGCCTTACGACTCCATCTATTGAGCTGCGACCCCTCATCGATGCTTTGATCAAACAGCTTGAACAGCGCGGAGACAAACTCGGCTACAAAGAGCGACACCTCCAGACAATAAAATTCGCGCTGGCCGCATTCGTAGATGAGACGGTCCTCATTGCGGATTTCCCGCTGCGAGAGGAGTGGGAAAAGTATCCGCTCCAGCTCGAATATGTTGGCGAACACCTCGCGGGTTTGACCTTCTTCGAACGGCTCGAAGCTACGATGAAGAACCCTCAGGGCGAGGCCGACTTCGACGTGATTGAAGTCTGTTACCTGTGCCTCCTGCTCGGTTACAAAGGCAAATACAACATCTATTACGAAGAACAGCTCAAAGTCGTCATTCAGAACATCGCAGACCTCCTTCGGCGCGCTGGCCGATTACAAACGGAACCGCTTTCACCTCACTGGAAGGTTACCGATCAACCTAAGCCTGTCGAAGATCCGGGATGGCCGAAATGGATGCAGCTTGGCGGAAGCGTCGCAATCAGTTTACTCATTCTGATTTATCTACTGCTTAACTCGCTGCTCATCAGTGAGCTGAATAGAGCAAAGGAACAACTGCTTCGATAACGACGGAGTCGAGAATGTTTTTACACGGGGATCAGCTGCGGCATGCGCTTCATATCACGTTTTATGTGTCGCTGTATTCCATTGCCTGCCTTCTTGTTTTGTTTCTCGGCTCATGGCTGGGCATCGCAGTACCTTATCAGCTCGTAATCATCGCTCTGATTCTCTTAACCTGGCCGGCCGCAATTGCCATCAATCATTATCGAAGGAAAAGAGAAACCACAGTGGACGATGGCGCCCATCAATCAGCCAAAACTTCGGGACAAAATTCGTCGGCGTCGGTACGCCTCTATGATGAACTCACGCGCGGCGCGGAAGAAGCAGTCCGTTGGTTGCGCGGAACCAAGCTCGCTGACAAGTCTGCTGATCCAGTGTACAAGCTTCCGTGGTTTCTCATTGCCGGACCGCGACAGAGCGGAAAGACCTCAATGCTTCTGTCATCGGCGCTCGACTTTCAAACACTCCCAAACCAGCGGCGCGCCGAACTAAACATCATCCGCCCGACTCGCGACTGTGAGTGGCGAGTAACCGATTCGAGCATCAATATCGATAGCGCCGGCCGTTACCAAAGCGAGGGGCCGGACGCCGACGAATGGTCGGGGCTGATAGAAACATTAAAGCAGGTTCGGCGCAGCCGGCCCCTTGATGGGTTTGTAATCGCCGTGGATGCTGCGCGAGTGCTGAACCTGAGCTCAGCTCAGATCGAACAAGAGGCTAAGATTTTAAGAGCACGGCTAGACGATGCGATTCGCAGAACGCAAGCTCGATTCCCGGTCTATCTTGTCTTTACACACCTGGATTCGATCGAAGGCTTCGAGGATTTCTTTAAACCGTTCGATTCAGGCGAGAGGTCGCAGGTTTGGGGCGCCACGCTTCTCCTTGAACAATCCCAGAAAGCCCACGCTCTTTTTGATGTCGAATTTGATACCCTCTGCGACGCCTTGTTGCGACGGAGGCTCGTGAGACTCGCAGGTTCCGCGACCCCTCACGAGCAATTACGTATCTTTAATTTTCCAATCTCATTTGGTGACTCGCGGAAGAAACTGGGGCTCTTCACTTCGGCGCTCTTCAGACCAAATCCATTCAACGAGAATCCTCTACTGCGAGGGTTCTACTTCACCAGCAGCGCAGCGGGCGAAAAGTCCGCACCGGTTCAGCGAATCGCGCAGCGGTCAGCAGTCACTACGGCAACGCTCGTGAGGCCGGTAGCGGTGGCGGAGCCGGCAGTGGAAGCAGCCAGGATTGCCAGGCAAGGCTACTTCACTGAGCGGTTGTTCAAGGATGTGCTGCTTCGCGATAAGGATCTCGCACAGTCGTTTCTATTGAGTCGACGCAAACCATTCCCTGTGCGCCAGGTTGTCGCTGGCACCACAGCCGCTTTGATGTTCCTTCTATCGGCCGGTTTAGCGGTCTCCTATTTCGGTAACAGAAAACTCGTTGCTCAGGCGCGCGAGCGAGGCCTCCGAGTGGAGGAGATCAACCGCGCCGATTCGGCAAAAGACACCACCCGGAAGTCGAGCGTAGACGCCGGCGTAGAGTTGCGAGCGATTGACGATCTCCGGCAGGTGCTCGTACAACTCGACGAGTATGATAAAAACTCGCCGCCATTTTATTTGAGATTCGGGCTTTATTCCGGCAATCAGATAAACCAGTCCTTGAGGGCTATTTACTTTGACGCGCTCGAGACGAAATTCTACAAACCAGTAGTAGCGTCGCTTGAGCGTGATTTGCGCACGCTGACGTCAGCGGCGGAATCCCAACCCTCAGCCGCAGTTAGCTCCAGTTCGAGCACACCAACTACAGAACCGGCCACCGACCTGGGACGATACTATGACTTGCTAAAAACCTACCTCATGCTCTCGAACGTCGAGAAGGTTGAACCATCATTCTTAAACAATCAACTGGCTGACTACTGGAAAAAGGCGGCGCCCACTCCCGAGTTGGAACTACTCTCCGCAGAGCAGCTCAAGTTTTTCGCTCAGCAGGCGGACCGCGATGACGTGTCTCACAACAAGCCGGATGATCAGGTCGTATCGGATGCTCGCCGTAAACTCCAGGCGTACCCAACCTCAGACCGGCTGTTTAAACAGATCATTTCCGCCATAGATGCCAAAGTCACGCCAGTCACGCTCGAAGGTATCGTCGGTAACAGTGGCCGTGGGGTTTTCGCTGCGTCGTATACCGTTCCTGGAAGCTTTACCATCAAGGGTTATCAGGAGCATTGGGCTAAAGCCGTCGAGTCGGCCGGCGATGAGATCAGCAAAGACGATTGGGTGATGGGACCTGAAGCCTCGACGACGCAGGATCAGGCTGCGGACATCGGGCGATTGCAATCGACGTACTTTCGCGAGTACACGCTGCAATGGCAGAAGTTCCTCCGCGGGATAACTGTGCGGACGTTCAAAACCAGGACCGATTCGGTTGATACGCTCAGAGTGCTGTCCGCAAGCGATTCGCCTATGGAATTGCTGATGGTGGAAGTTAAGCGGCATACCGACCTCTCCTCGGCACCCGAAGGCGGCGGAGTATGGGGCTGGATTAAGCGGCTTTTCGCCAGCGATCACGACCGGCAGACCGGTACCACGGAAGTGGAAAAGGAATTTGGTGCTCTTTTCCCGTTCGTCTCCTCCGAAGACAAGAAGGTGCGAGTGCCGATTTCTGAGTACCGCGCAACACTCGACCAACTATTGAGATCTCTGGAAGTGAAGTCGGACGATCAACTCGCTCAAGCATCCAAGGCGTTGCTCACGGGCAAGGACGAGATCGGGCTGCAGAGAGCTGAACAAGAAGTCGCAAGATCGCTCGAACCGTTTAAGACGGCTGCTTCGCGCGACGTCGTAAGGGTTCTAACGCAGCCTCTCGGTAATCTCCGCGCTATGCTCTACGGCGGCGGTTACGAACAAATAGACAAGACCTGGCGCGAGCAGCTTTACCCTCGAGCGCGCGCACTTGAATCAAATTTTCCGTTTTCAGATTCCTCTTCGGAAGCGCCGGTTGCAGACCTCGCGAAGTTCCTCAACCCGTCGAACGGGCAACTAACCTTATTCTTCAACGAACGTCTGATAAGTTCATTCGAAGAATCTCAAAGTAAGTTAACTCTCAAGGAATCCGGCGCGGTAAAGCTCTCCAGTAGTTTCGTCGAATACCTGAACAATGCGCGAGAGCTACGCGAGGCACTTTTTCCAGGCGGGGGCGTTCAGCCGGATTTGAGCTACGAGGTAAAGCTACAGCCGGCGACAGGCGGCGACGCGCGAATTGAAATAGACGGCACCAACGTCGAGACGAGGGGCAACTCTCCACAGGCTGCGAAGTTCACGTGGCCTCCGAGGACCGGCACTTCGGGTGCAAGGATTGTTGTCTTGCGCGGCGGACAACAGGCCGAGCTCTCGTTCCCTGGAGAATGGGGACTCTTCCGAATGTTCGCGGCGGGCAGACCGACCAGGGTTGGAGATAATCAGTTTCAACTATCGTGGAGCGTGGGCTCGGTCTCTGTGCGTGCCACCATCCAGGCATCGAGTGCAACGAATCCATTTGACCGAACGCCCTTCAGCCGGCTTCGAGCACCCCAAACGCCGAACGACTGATCGCGAGTTAACAAATGCCGGACGACTGGCGTAACAGCGCCGCGTTGTTTCAGCTACAAATCGAAGGAGTAACAATGGCTACCGCAAAAGAACTGCTCGCGGCGAACGAACTAACCGCCGCAATTGACGAAGTCACCAGGACTGTGAAGGCAAATCCGAGCTCGATACCGCTACGCATTTCTCTATTCGAGTTGCTTCTGTTTTCCGGTGACTGGAATCGCGCCGAACAACAGTTAGACGTAATCGGACACCAGAGCATGGAAAACGGGCTCGGAGTGCAGGTGTACAGGAGTAACATAAATGCGGAACGCGACCGGAGCCGGTTGTTTTCAGATGGACTCAGGCCGCATTTCATCAGCGAACCGCCCGCCTATGTCCATCTGCATCTCGATGCAATCAACCGTCTGAGGGAAGGAAGTGTTGGCGAAGCAAGAGCAATCCTTGACCGTGCAGAGGAAGAGCGCCCGGCCCTCAAGAACGCGCTCAATGGAGCGAGCTTCTCGGACTTCAGAGACTATAACGATCTTGTCGGTCCGGTGCTCGAGGCCATTGTGCAGGATCAGTACACCTGGATCCCTTTCGAGCAGATCAGCCGATTGGAGATCGACGCCCCAAAAAACCTGCGCGATCTGATCTGGACCCCTGCGCGCATCGAAGCAAAGGACGGCACCAACGGTGAAATTTATATTCATACGTTATATGAAGGGTCATACAACCACGCCAATGATCAGGTAAAGCTGGGCAGAATGACCGATTGGAAAGATCTGGGTGAGCATCTATATCTCGGCTCCGGTCTCCGCCTCTTTCTCCTTGATGGCGAAGATAAGGCACTGCTCGACGTAAGAAAAATTGAGTTCAAACATGAACCGGTGGAAAGCTAGGTTCGATTCGTAGCAGCGCAATCTTCAACGGCATGGAGGATCATCAAGGAGATCATAAATGGGAGAAACAGCAAGAATAGTTTCCGACAGTAAGGGACGCTCGCATTATGTTATGAACCAGCAGTACACGATGTCGTGTGGGCCAGCCTGCGTGGCGATGACCGAGTACTATTATTTTGGACAGCGGCAATGTGCGAAAACCGCTGAAGGACGAGCGCAGGTGCTTTCTCAGAGATACCCCGGCAGCTTTAGCCTGGAGACCGGCACGAGAACGGAAAATCTCTATCATGTCCTCAATAAGGAAGGTATCAAGTCCTATTGGCCAACAACAATGTCTCAAGGCAAGATTTTTGATTATCTTTATCAATATATAACCGACACGACATCGGCCATTGCCCACACAAGATGGGCCAGCGGCAATGGTCACTTTACGGTTTGCCGCATGATAGATTCGGACCACACTGTAGTCTTTCTCGATCCTGAATACGGCGTCGTGGAAGTAGCCAGGCAAGCCCTGCCCAGATACCGAACCAACGGTCAATTAAGCGGTGAATTTATTTTTACCCACAAATGAGCGCGCAATCTGCGGCGGCCGAAGTACCGTAGACTGTCTAGCTGCGGAAATTGTTAAGACCAAGCATCTTTGTCTATGTTCCGCCTCCGATCGCAGCAAGCTCGACCTTTACGTAGCTTCCGTAGACTTCGACAGTCTACGGTACCTCTCGTGCAATTATCTTTGAAGGGAAGTATGACCAATCCAATTTCGTGGCTTAAGAACATCGCAGAGGCGCGAAAAACTGCTCGAATAGAGAACAAGTCTATCCTGGTAGACTGGGCCGCCCTGCCTTCGTGTTTAGGATGCGTGTCGCTGGAAGATACAACATACGCTGATCCGGATGTGGCGAGATACATCGCCGAACACTTCGTTTCGGTTCGGATCAACCAAAGCGAGAATCAGGGCTCATTCGATAAGATGAGAATTATCTGGACTCCTACCAACACGGTCTGTAACTCACATGGAACGGAACTCGATAGATGGACTGGTTACCTGCCTCCGAATCAATTCCTTCCGAGAATCATACTTGCAAGTGCTCGAGCAGCGATGTCCAAAGGAGATTGGACCGATGCGATTGAAATACTGAACGAAATAACGGTGACGTACGAAGATAGCCTCGCGGCACCGGAAGCACTCTACTGGCTCGGCGTGGCTCATTGGAAAACTACCAGCGATTTCGATCGGCTCAGCAATACCTGGTGGCGATTGATGAAGGAGTATCCTGGAAGCGAAGCTGCTGCAAAGGCCTCTTGTTTGTAGTTACTACACATAACCGCCCATGCGGGTGGCGACCGCGGATACCAACCTGAAGTATCAATAACAATGTGAGCGAGCGGTGTTGAACTGATCAGACATGATCAGAGAGGACTTATTCGAATGTCATCTTTTGTGCAAACAAGTTCTGAAGTTCCAAGGACGGAAGTAATAGACATCGAGGCGTTGCTGACTCCGATTCCAGGAGACAACGCTGCCGGCGAGAGTCTGCAGTATCTTGGGACTCACGATGAAATTCGCGAGGCCCGCCGAGCCGAGGAGGACCTCGAGCAAGGCGACTGGAAGCGTGATCTGAAAGTCGCCGACTGGCGACAGGTAATGAGCCTTGCTACCGAAGCGCTCGTCACAAAGACAAAAGACCTGCAGATCTGCGCCTGGCTCGTAGAAGCGCTCGTAAAGCTGCACGGGCTTGCAGGGTTGCGTGACGGTCTCAAGCTGATGCGCGGGTTGCACGAGAACTTTTGGGAGCAAGTCTATCCGGAGATCGATGAGGAAGACCTGGATGCGCGCGCAAACGCGCTTTCATTGATGGACCGGCAGGCGGCAACCGCAATCAAAGAGATCCAGATTACAAACACAACGACCGCGCCGAATTTCTCCTACCTGCAATATGAGGACTCGAAGCAATACGACATTCCCGAAGATCTAAGTTCTCTCGAGCCTGAGCAGCGCGAACGCATTGAAGCTTTAAAGGTGCGAGTTGTTGAAGAAAACAAGCTCACCACTGATGACTGGGCAAAGGCAAAGAAATCCACCAGGCGGGCGTTCTTTGAAGAAATAAAAGGGCTGATCGACGATTGCTGGGCTGAGTATGAGCAGCTCGACGGCGTTATGGACGAAAAGTTTGGCCGCCAAACACCCGGCCTTGGCGAGCTCAAGAAGGCGCTCGATGCGATCCGGTCCCTTGTCGGAAACGTTGTCAAAGAAAAAAGAATTGCCGAACCGTACCCGCACGAGCTCGAACAAAGTGAAAGCGCTGACGAGGACGGTGAGGTTGACGAAGGCGCGCCCGGAACAGGTACCTCAAATTCAATTAAGGCGCGGCAGGATGCGCTTCGACGACTGGGAGAAGTAGCCGATTATTTTCGCAGGAATGAGCCGCACAGCCCCGTCAGTTATCTCGTCCAGCGAGCAATCAAATGGGGTCAGATGCCGCTCGAAATGTGGCTCGAAGACGTTATCAAGGATGGCCTTGTGCTTGGGAGTTTGCGTGAAACCCTCGGGCTCCAATCGGCTTCACCGGCCGAGTCTGGTGACGAATAGACACTGATTTAATTCACAGACATAGCAGGTTGTTGGAAATCATCATTGAGATAAACGGCGAGTTGGAAGCACCAAGCGCCCGACCGCAAAAAGTTTAAAAGGAGATATTTTTGTATGCCCAAGAAAGAGAGTCTGCAACACAAGCTCGATCGCGTACGTCCGCCTCGCGTGCACATCACATACGACGTGGAGATTGGCGGCGCGATTGAGTTGAAAGAATTACCTTTCGTGGTCGGTGTGCTGGGCGACTTCTCCGGCAAGCCTGAGCAGCCGCTCGGGCGAGTCAGAGACAGGAAGTTTGTTGAAATCGACCGCGACAATTTCAACCAGGTGCTTTCGGGGATGAAACCTCGAGTCACGTTACGAGTAGACAACAAGCTAAACGACGACGACAGCAAGATGCGTGTTGAGCTTCGCTTCAACAGCATCGACGATTTTGAACCCGATAATCTCGTGCAGCAGGTTGATCCGCTTCGAAAGCTCGTTGAGGCGAGGAAGCGACTCAGCGATTTGCTCTCGAAAATGGACGGGAACGATCGGCTCGAAGAACTACTCGGCGAAGTTATCGCGAACACCAGCGCGCAGAAACAGCTGAGCCAGGTGCTCGGAATCGAAGCGGACGGGTCCGCTAATCAGGAGGACTCAAATGGCTAAAAGACAACTAAACGAAAGCGTCGGCACGCTGGTCGCTGAGGAAGCTCAGGGAGAGGATCTTCTCAGCAAGATACTCACCGAGGGCCGCCTCGGCCGCGATGAGATTCAGACCGAACGCGCCAGGGACATGATCGGTCAGTTCGTTCAGGACGTGATGCAGGGCCAGCTGGTGATGGGTCGCGATATGGAAGCGTCCATCGTCGCTCGCATAGCCGAGATCGACCGGCTGCTCACCGCGCAGCTCAACGAGATCATGCACGCAGAAGAGCTCCAGAAGCTCGAAGGCTCCTGGCGAGGACTCCATCATCTCGTGTTCGAGAGCGAAACGGGACCGATGCTCAAAATCAAAGTGATGAACGTCGGTAAGAAGGAGCTTGGCAAGGATCTGGAAAAGGCCATCGAGTTTGACCAGTCCGCGCTGTTCAAGAAGATCTATGAAGAGGAGTTCGGGACATTTGGCGGCGCACCATTCGGCGCACTCATCGGAGACTACGAATTCAGTAATCACCCGCAGGACATGGCGCTGCTGGAGAAGGTATCAAATGTCGCCGCGGCCGCCCATGCTCCCTTCATATCTGCTGCGTCGCCGCAACTCTTTGGTTGGGACACGTACAGCGATCTGGTGGAGGTAAGAGACCTTGCGAAGATCTTCGACCGCACCGAGTACCTCAAATGGCGCTCATTCCGTGAATCGGAAGACTCTCGTTACGTCGGTCTTTGTCTGCCGCACACTTTGATGCGCTTGCCTTACGGACGAGACACCCAACCCACCGAGACCTTCAATTTCGAAGAGGACGTGGACGGTACCGATCACAAGAAATATCTCTGGGGTAATGCGGCGTACTCGTTCGGGACGCGCCTGACCGAGGCATTTGCGCTGTATAACTGGTGCGTGTCGATCCGCGGGGTTGAAGGCGGCGGACTCGTACAGGGTCTTCCGTTTCATACATTCCGGACCGACGAGGGCGAGGTCGCGCTCAAGTGTCCCACCGAGATTTCTATTACAGACCGTCGGGAGAAAGAATTCTCCGATCTCGGCTTCATCCCGCTGGTACATTGCAAGAACACCGACTACGCGGCGTTTTTCGGGGCGCAGTCGTGTCAGAAGGCGAAGAAGTATGACCTCGACTCGGCGAATGCGAACGCGAGGCTTTCGACTCAACTTCAGTACATTTTCGCAGTATCGCGGTTTGCTCACTACCTCAAGGCCATGATGCGCGACAAGATTGGAAGCTTCATGTCACGCAAGGACTGCGAGTTCTTCCTGAATCAGTGGATTATGCATTACGTTACGCCGGATGACACCGCGTCGCCGACCGTGAAGGCACAATATCCGCTGAGAGATGCGAAGATCGAAGTAGCCGAAATCCCCGGAAAGCCTGGTTGCTACAAAGCCATCGCATTCCTGAGGCCGCACTTCCAGCTCGATGAGCTGACTGTATCGCTCAGGCTGGTAGCCGAGTTGCCGGCGTCGGCAAGGGCATAAATATTTGCGCCTTTGCGTAGCTTGGCGTCTCTTTGCGCGAAACCACCGTATGTCAAAGAACTGTTTCGCGCAAAGGCGCAAAGAACCGCAAAGACGCAGGGAACCCTAAGAATAGGCGAGTAGAGACGCTGGTGAGCGGGCGAGAGTTTCTGCCTTAAACACATAAGTCCTGTCGTTCCTGACCGTCTACTTGCGAGTTGAATCAACCGAAGCGGGGATTACCTGCTTCCAAACTGTGATATTTCTTACGGAGGAAAATTAGAGATGGCAGCTGTTGATTATTTTTTGAAAATCGACGGAATTGACGGCGAAAGCGCCGATGCAAAGCATAAGAACGAGATCGACGTTGATTCCTGGTCGTGGGGCGAGTCGCAAAGCGGAACGATGTCGTTTGGCGGCGGCGGCGGCGCCGGAAAGGTCCAGATGCAGGACTTTCATTTCACGATGAAGGTAAATAAGGCCACCCCGAAGCTGATCGTTGCCTGCGCAAGCGGCGAGCACGTCAAGAAAGCGGTGCTCACCTGCCGGAAGGCTGGTAAAGAACAGCAGGAATTCTTGAAGTACACATTCACCGACGTTCTAATCTCTTCCTATCAAACTGGTGGCGCGAGCAATGGCGGGGTAATCCCGACCGATCAGATCGCGTTCAACTACGGAAAGATGGAAGTTGAGTACAAGGAACAGAAGTCTGACGGAAGCCTTGGCGGCCCGATCAAGAGCGGCTGGGACTTGAAGGCGAACAAGAAGGTCTAAGATCGAAACGACCTGCCTGGTTGCCATAAAGTGAACAGCGCTTTACTTACCGCCGTGTCCCCACGAGCGCAGAGCGGTGCGGAAGTTTTACCTCTTCGTTTCTCCGCGCCAGCTCTGCCTCCGGCGGCGGTCGATCATTGGCCTGTTTGGCGAGATTTATGATCTTTAACAAATGTTTACCGTGGCGCCCTGACCCTCTCTGATCATTAGAGGCTCAAAAAGCGCAAAAAGAGAGCGAATCTGAAATGAATATTTTTGAAAAGAAGTACAGAGCCCAGGAACTCGTCAAGCAGTTTAGAGAGCGAGGCGCCCAGGCTCGTCGTCCTGAGGATTGTGTGAAAGACAGTATCTGGCTTAATGTGTGCCGAAACAAAGTTGCCGACGGCTTGGATGCCAGAATCCTGGATCCTAATAAGATTAATCAATCGAAGACCAACGTCTGCGGGATTGCGGCTTTTGTCCGCGACTGGGCCGAAGACGATCCTATCGCCTATGCGTGGCTGGGGATCAGCCTCTACGAGGCCGGTTGGGGCCGTATCGGACGAGGCAAGATGCTTGGGAAAGAAGTTAGGCCGTCGAGCCACCTGAGAAGCTCTCCCATCCCCTACCAGGAGAACTATTACGGTAACGGCCATGCCAAGGAAATGAATCATGCGGATTGGATAGTACTCGCCTCGATTCGAGAGTCGTTTAACAATGTCTTCGCTTATACCGCGAATGACCCCCTCGAGATGGTAAGCGGCATGACTCTTCCAAGCGAGGTTGTAAAGACGTTTAAAGCGGCCGGATACACCAGTGTCGTCGACAAGACCAATTGGGCGTTGGGCGAAGGATTCGACAACGTGCAAGAAGCCAGCAGCCGATTTAAGAATAAAGAAAAAGTAGTTCTGCTGATCAACATGCGAATGCTCAAGGACAGCACAATTGATACTGAGGCCGCTGTGGTACGAACATCCGATCACTGGGTTGGTCTTCTGTCACCTATCGAGCTGAAACTGTCTGGTACAGGATACCGAGTCTCGGGCTTTGACGTCTTTACGTGGGGCGAAAAGCGACGGGTTCCCCAAACAACAACTGACTTCGCTTTTACTGCCTTCCTGAAGAACTACTACGGCTTCATCGCCGCCAAGTACTGATGGGGTTCTTGCGGTTACGCAACTCGAAGCTTCAGCGATGCTTGGGGTTTAGCAAAGGGGTGTTCTCGAATGGCATACGACGAAAAAGTAAAGCAGGCAGAGCAGGTTATTGAGCAATTCCGGGCCAGGGGCGCGCAGGCAACACGCACCAACACATGCGCAAAAGACAGCATCTGGCTGAACGTCTGTCGGAACAAAGTGGCTGACGGACAGCGCGGTAATGTTTGGGTGCCTCGCGGGGTGTCCCAAAACAGCACGAATCTGTGCGGGGTTGCTGCTTTCATCCGGCAATGGATAGAAGACGATCCTGTCGGTTACGCCTATCTGGGCATTCAACTCTACGAGAACGGCCCCGCTAACATGGGAAGGGGGCAATATCATGGCAAAGAAATCAGGCTCTCTAAAGAACTGAAGAATTCGACAATACCTTTTATTGACCTAAAAAATGGCCGTGGAGAAGAGATGAACCACGCCGATTGGATCGTTATGGCTTCCATTAGAGAAGCGTTCAATAGCGTTTTCAATTACAGCGCGGATGAGGGCATCTTTGCAATCAGGGCATGGAATTTTCCATCGGAGGTCGTAGCTACCTTCAAAGCTGCCGGCTACGTCAACATAGTCAATGAGGCTTACTGGACAACGCCTCAGGGCTACGACAGCCTCAAGGAGGCCAGCGCTAAATTTCAGAATAAATGGCGTGTGGTTCTCCTGATCAATGCCGACATGCTCGATGACAAAGAGTTAGCTTCTGGATCTTTCGTGACGACTGCGAATCATTGGATCGGACTTCAATCAGCTATCAACATGTCGTATACCGCTTCAGAATGGAGAGTGTCTCCTTTCACCGTTTTTACCTGGGGCAAGGATAAGCAGGTGCCTGAGTCGTTGCCTCACATACCTTTGGCCAAGTTACTCCGGTACTACTACGGCTACATCGCTGCGAAGTATTAACCGGAGCTAGCGGGCGACATAATTGACTGCGCAGTGAAAGCGCAGGATTACTTGAGATGAGCAGATTCGACAACCACGTCCGAATAACACCTTCGGTGCTCGATCGATTGATCGACTATGAGCCGGAGCTTTCTCGCGAGCCGATCACATCGCGATCGAAAAGCCTGCGCCAGCTGAAGGATTCGGTGAAACGTGACCTCGAACAGCTACTCAACACGCGTCAATCTGGTGACTGGCTTTCGCCTGACTTGAAAGAGTTGAATAACTCATTGGCCGCATACGGCCTTCCGGACTTTACGTCGGTGGCCGTAAAGAGCCCTTCTGAGCAAGCCCGATTACGCCGCGCGCTAGAACAGGCCATTTCAACTTTCGAGCCGCGACTCGAAGACGTTTCTGTTTCTTTGTTGCCGTTTGGCGATTTGGATCGCTCGCTGCGTTTCCGAATCGACGCCCGGCTAAAAATAGAGCCGGCGCCCGAGCCGATAACTTTTGACGCGATGCTTCAGCTCTCAAGCGGGGAATACGTGGTACGAGGACAGTAATGCGCGACCAACTGCTCAACTATTATGAGCGTGAGCTCGGGTTCCTTCGACAGATGGGCGCCGGCTTCGCTGAGAAGTACCCAAAGATTGCCGGGCGGCTTCTCCTGGAACCTGACAAATGCGAAGATCCGCACGTTGAACGAATGATCGAGGCGTTCGCGTTCCTCGCCGGTCGTGTGCACTTAAAGATCGACGATGAGTTTCCGGAAATAACAGAGTCGCTGCTGAACGTTCTTTATCCGCACTATCTGGCGCCGATTCCCTCGATGTCGATCGCCCAATTCTCACTCGACCAGCAACAGGGCAATTTAACCAGCGGGTACACCATTGACCGGGGAACGGTCTTGTACTCACGACCCATCCAGGGCACGCCGTGTCGATTTCGGACCTGTTATCCGGTGACTATCTGGCCCATTGAAATCTCTGCTGCTTCGCTCAGCTCAGCAGATCCAGTCGACAGCAAGGGGAAATGGACACGAGCGGTTTTGAGAATCAGGCTGCGATGCCTGAACAACACTCGACTTTCGAACCTGAGGCTGGGCGAAGATCAGTCGACTCTAATTGAGAATTTGAGGTTCTACATCAACGGAGAACCTCAGCTCGTCTATCCGCTTTACGAGATGATCTTCAACAATGCTACCGCGGTCGAGTTAGTACCTTCTGCGGAAAAGAAGGCAAACGGCGTTGCGCAACGAACATCGATGCCGATTACACTTCCAATCAATTCCTTGAAGGTTGTCGGCTTCGATTCGGACGAGGGGATGCTTCCCTTTACCGCTCGTTCGTTTAGTGCTTACCGGCTCTTGACTGAGTACTTCGCGTTTCCTGAGAAGTTCCTGTTCTTCGACATAACGGCGATTGACGCAGCCGCGCGAGCTGGATTCGGAGAGGAATTCGAGATTTTGATTCATCTGCGAGATGTGGTCCCTCCGCCTTCAACCGTCGATAAGGCCACGTTTCAGGTTGGTTGCGCACCCATCGTAAATCTATTCGACAAGATCGCCGAGCCGATTCACTTGAACCATCTAACCAGCGAATATCGTGTGATTCCTGATATTCACCGGCAGATGGCAACGGAGATCTACTCGATTGATTCAGTGACGACGGTTGAGCCCTACCTCCAGGAGTCGCAGGAGTTTCAACCATTCTACTCGCTTCGACATGCATACGATCGCGAACAGGAACGGACATTTTGGTATGCGACCCGCCGGCCTTCGCTACGGATCGAAGATTCCGGCACTGAGGTTTATCTTTCGCTGGTCGATATGGGATTCAATCCGAATGTGCCTGCGGTTGAGACAATGGTTGTGCACACGACCTGTACCAACCGTGACCTTCCTGGACGGCTGCCCTTCGGCGATCGCGCGGGAGATTTTGACGTAGAGAGCGCCGCGCCGTTGGCTCGGATCCGCGCCCTTAAGAACCCGACGGCGACATTGCGACCTCCCATGCGCCACGCGGCGCATTGGCGGCTTATTTCACATCTGTCGCTCAACCACCTTTCAATCGTTGGGTCAGAAAACGAAGGGAACCCGGAAGCGCTGCGAGAGATTCTGCTGCTGTACAACTTCATGGACTCATCGGCGACTCGAAAGCAAATCGCCGGAATAGAAAAAGTCGCGAGCCGTCGAGTCGTAAGGCAGACGGGTTCGCGAATAGGATCGGGGTTTGTCCGTGGAATCGAAACTACAATCGAGTTTGACGAAGAGCAGTATGTAGGCAGCGGTATTTTTCTGTTCGCTTCAGTGCTCGAGAGGTTTCTCGGTCTCTACAGCTCTGTGAACTCATTTAACCAACTAGTGGCGAAGGTAAAACAACGGGAAGGTAATCTGAAACGATGGCCGCCGAGAGCAGGACAACAATGGATCCTTTAGTCGACGTGCTTTTTGAAGAGCCGTACCGCTTCGATTTCTTTCAGGCGGTCAGGCTGCTCGAACGCGTCGACCGGAAGCGGCTTCCGATAGGCCGCTACGGAGAACCAACGGACGAAGTAGTGCGCTTTCGCACCCGGGTTTCGCTGGGCTTTCCGCCCAGTCAGATTTTCGAGCTTCTGGAGCCGGCTGATGGAGAATCGACACCTCCTGAGATGATGGTGGCCTTCATGGGCCTGACCGGTCCGACTGGAGTGTTGCCCCATCATTATACTGAGCTGCTCGTCGAGCGAACTCGATACAAGGACACTGCAGCGTGGGATTTTCTGGACCTTTTCAACCACCGCATGATTTCGCTCTTTTATCGAGCGTGGGAAAAGTACCGATTTCCAGTTGCTTATGAACGCGGTGATGATCGATTCACTGAGTTTCTGTTTGACATCGTCGGAATGGGCACGCGAGGGCTGCGCGGCAGGCAAAGCTTCGAGGATGAAGCGCTCTTGTTTTACGGAGGACTCTTTGCTCAACGCCCTCACTCCACAAGCGCGATGGAAGCGATTCTTAGTGACTATTTTGGCGTAAAGTCTACGGTCGATCAGTTTCCAGGGCAATGGCTAAAGCTTGACGAAGACAGCCTAACCCGGCTTGGAGGTGAAAGTGCGCAGCTTGGCATAACAACTGTTGCAGGCTCGCGCGTCTGGGATGTTCAGTCGAAGTTTCAATTGCGAGTTGGACCGCTGACCTACGCCGAGTTCGTCGCATTTCTGCCCACGGGATCAGCGTTTAAGCCAGCCGCCGAACTTACGCGGCTGATGGCAGGGCAGGAATTCGATTTTGATGTTCGCCTCACGCTTAAAGCCGATGAGGTTCCTGGGTGTGTACTGACGACTAAGGCGAAACGATCTCCAGCTCTTGGCTGGACGACCTGGCTCAAGACGAAGCCCTTTACACAAGATGATTCACAAGTTGTTTTATCTGTACTGAATTAGCCCTATTCGAAATTGAGGATGATCGTATGAATTTGAGTTTAAGATCTCTGATAGCCACATTGAATGAAACCTGCCGCGGCGCTCTCGAGGCGGCTGCGGGATTATGCCTTTCTCGTACTAATTACGATGTCGACGTCGAGCATCTGTTGATCAAGCTTGTTGAGGCGGAAGACACGGACCTGGTGCGCGTGTTTCGTCACTATGAGATTGATACCGCTCGGCTGTCCGCGGACATCGTACGGGCGATGGACCGACTCAAAACTGGAAACTCTCGCACGCCTGCCCTCTCGCCGAGGTTACCCAGGCTGATACAGGAAGCATGGCTGTTGGCATCGATCGAGTACGGATCCAAACAGGTTCGATCCGGACAGCTGCTCCTCGCCCTACTCACCAATGAAGACATGGCGCGCCTCGCGCGCGAAATCTCGAAAGAGTTTCATCGAATCTCTGCAGAGGCATTCAAGAGAGACTTTGCTGCTATTACTGCAGGATCAAGCGAGAGCAAGAGGACTGCCGGGGACGAGCAGATGTCTGAGGACGAATTATCACCCGAGATCGGGTCAGGCGGCAAAACGAAGGCGCTTGATCAATTCACAATCGACCTCACCAGCAAGGCTCGCAGCGGCGGCATCGATCCGGTGCTCGGACGAGACTTTGAAATTCGCCAGGTCATCGACATCCTCACTCGACGCCGGCAGAACAATCCGATCCTGACCGGAGAGGCGGGCGTAGGAAAGACTGCAGTGGTCGAAGGATTCGCTCTCCGGATCGCAAACGGCGATGTCCCGCCGCCACTCAGGAGTGTGTCGGTGAGAACCCTCGACCTTGGACTGCTTCAGGCTGGCGCCGGTATCAAAGGCGAATTCGAAAACAGGCTGAAAAGCGTCATTGAAGAGGTTAAGGCGTCGCCGCAGCCCGTCATCTTATTTATAGACGAAGCGCACACGATGATCGGAGCTGGCGGACAGGCCGGCCAGGGCGACGCTGCGAACCTGCTCAAACCGGCGCTGGCTCGCGGTGAGCTCCGCACAATAGCAGCCACAACCTGGGCCGAATACAAGAAGTACTTCGAGAAAGACGCCGCGCTGGCCCGACGATTTCAGGTTGTGAAGGTTGAAGAGCCCACTGAAGACCAGGCGATTGTAATGATGCGCGGGCTCACCAATGCTCTCGAGAATCACCATCAGGTCCGCATTCTGGACGAGGCGATCGAAGGCGCAGTTAAGCTCTCACATCGATATATCTCCGGACGCCAGTTGCCAGACAAATCCGTCAGCGTTCTCGATACTGCCTGCGCGCGAGTAGCCATCGGTCAATTTAATGTTCCTGCTGCCATAGAGGATTCGCAACGGCGAATCGACCATTTGACTACAGAGATAGGCGTTCTGGAGCGCGAGGCGATCACAGGTGTTGATCACAACAAACGAATAGAGGAGTTAAAGAACGCCAGGTCGGAAGAGAACGAGATCGTGGGACGGCTCAACGGCAAGTGGGAGAGCGAGAAACAAGTCATAACCGGGATTCAGAAGATTCGCGCCGAGCTGGAAGAGCACGCTCGAGTCAGCAGAGAAGGAAACGGCGCCGCCGGTCTGGCGGATATCGTTGGTCTGCGAGCCGAGCTTGCGCGATTGAATCAGGAACTCGAGGACGTTCAAGACGAAACACCTTTGATGCAGGCTTGTGTAACATCGCAAACCATCGCCGAGGTGATATCAGGCTGGACCGGAATTCCCGTTGGCAAGATGCTGGCCGACGAAATTAATACGGTGATTGAGCTTCGAGAACGGTTGGCAAGGCGGGTGGTCGGTCAGGCGCAGGCGCTCGAGGCAATAAGCCAACGCATCCGCACGTCACGAGCAAGCTTGACCGATCCTCGGCGACCGGTCGGTGTCTTTCTTCTTGTGGGTCCGAGCGGTGTTGGCAAGACCGAAACTGCTCTCACCCTGGCGGACACTCTGTACGGTGGAGAACGCAACCTGATAACGATCAACATGAGCGAATACCAGGAGGCTCATACAGTCTCTTCGCTTAAGGGATCTCCTCCGGGTTATGTCGGTTACGGAGAAGGCGGGGTGCTTACAGAAGCTGTCCGGCGCAAGCCTCATTCGGTGGTATTGCTGGATGAAGTTGAGAAGGCTCACCCGGATGTTATGGAGCTCTTCTACCAGGTGTTTGATAAAGGCGTGCTCGAAGATGGTGAAGGACGCGAAATAGATTTCAAAAACACGGTAATTCTTTTGACGTCAAATGCCGGTACCGACACGGTAATGAAGCTCTGCGCTGACCCCGAGACAAGGCCCGATCCAGCCGCGCTTGCCGAAGCATTACGCCCCGATCTGCTTAAGGTATTCAAGCCGGCTTTGCTGGGCCGCATGGTTACCGTTCCCTACTACCCGATTACCGACGAGATAATGCGCGAAATTGTCAAACTTCAGCTGGGCCGCATCGGAGCCAGGCTACGAGAGAATCACGGTGCTGAGTTTGGCTACGATGACTCGGTGGTCCAGGAGATCGTTAACCGGTGCAAAGAAGTTGAGAGCGGTGCTCGGAACGTCGATCGAATACTGACCGGTACGTTGTTGCCCGAGATGAGCGGAGAGTTCCTGGCACGAATGGCGATGAGCCAGTCGATCTCTAACGTTCGAGTTGGTATGTCAGAGGGCGGCGGCTTCAGTTACCAGATTAGTTAGGGGCAATTTACTTGGGCGAATATACTCAAGCTAATCGATTGATACGTGTCGAGACGGTGCTCGGCAAAGACGTCCTGCTTCTGCAAGGCTTCAGAGGCCAGGAGAGCGTCTCGCGCCTGTTTCATTTCGATCTTTATATGCACTCCGAGAATCGCTCCATCCAGATTGAGTCTATAGTGGGCAAGAAGGCTACGATCGTGATTGTGCTTCCTGACAGAAAGGAGCGCTATATCAACGGCTTGATCAGCTCCTTCTCTCAGGCTGGATCAACGCCACTCGAGTCAGGCACTAATCCGAAGATCTTCGCGCATTATCAGGCGACGCTGGTGCCCTCCTTGTGGATGCTGACGCGAACAACGGACTGTCGAATCTTTCAAGACATCACCGTACCAGACATACTCGCAAAAATCTTCGAAGAGCATAAGCTTGAATTCCGAAACAGGTTGATCGGTAAGTTTGAGGAACGAAAGTATTGTGTCCAGTACCGCGAGAGCGACTTCAACTTTGTTTCGCGTTTAATGGAAGAAGAAGGAATCTTCTATTTTTTCGAGCACGAAGCTGATAAGCACACGCTCATACTTGCCAACGATCCGGGCAAGTTCAAC
>DATFWY010000055.1:0-9182 GCA_035258805.1 Blastocatellia bacterium
AACTTCCCCGAATATCACCACGTATACGTCGAGCAGAAAAACCTTGACGCGTACCTCAAAACCGGAGTCTTTCCCGAGGGAACGGTCATCGTAAAGGAGCTAACGCGCGTCTTGAATCCCACCTTCCCCGATGGTTCGCGCACCGAACCATCCGGCAGAGGATATTTCAACGGTGAATACAACGGCATGGACGTGACTGTGAAAGATAGCAAGAGATTCGCCGCGACCAATGGCTGGGGCTTCTTCAACTTCGGCCACCACCCGCTTCCGTATGCCGAATCCGCAAAGGAAGCTTCTGTGGGCGAGTGTGCCGGTTGTCATATCGCCTATGTCGCCAAAACAGATATGACTTGGGTCCAGTTCTATCCAATTCTTCGAGATGGCGACAAGACCAAGTAAGTCGACGCCGGGATGCCGAGTCAGAAAGCGAGTCGATGATGACTTTTCCAGTAAGATTGGCGATGAGTGTTTTGTTGATGGCGGCGGTGAGCCCACGGTCCGGTGACAAGGGGCCGGTATTCACGAATGACGGGAGTCTAGTTTTGCCGTCAGGCTTCCGGTCATGGGTCTTCATCGGAGGACCGATTACGCCCAACGGGCTTAATGACGGAGATGCTCCCTTTCCTGAATTTCACAGCGTCTACATCGAAAGCGAAAACCTTCGTTACTACCAAAAGAATGGCAAGTTTCCGGAGGGAACAGTCCTGGTTAAAGAGCTCACCCTCGCTCAAGTCGGTAAGCATCCGGACGGATCTCTTGATTCAGCCTCGGGACGGGGGTACTTTCCAAGTACTCTGAACGGTCTGGACGTGATGGTCAAGGACAGTAAGCGTTATTCTAAGACAAACGATTGGGGATTCTTCACTTTCGGCCACCATGCCGAGCCTTACGAGTCTGCCGCCAAAGAAAGTCCTCAGTGCGCTTATTGCCATATTGCGAACGTATCCAAAACTGATATGGTTTGGGTTCAGTATTACCCTCTCCTAAAATCAAAGATCGAATAAGCATCCAGTTTTTCTTTGAACTGTTTTTTCTCAACGCAGGCACTGCCAAATCTCTTTTTGTCCCTTCGTCATCATGAAAGCAGAACAAATCAAGGAAATCACAAATCGCGCAGCTGAACAGCTCGTTGCCACCTTGCAGGCAGAGCGCAGCAAAGCGCTTACCGCATACCTCAAGGCAATCGGGCGATTCCATCGCTATAGCGCCTAAACGCAACGTTCTCTTGATCGTTTCGCGGAAACCGAATGCCAGCTATGTTTCTGCGTGGACGCAAACGTTTTGTTCGCCTTGCAACCTCCTCAGTTGCAACAAGCCCACCATTTAGGTAGTCCGCGGACTTGCCATTTGAGGTTTCTTCTCTGTACAGATCGCGTTGGCTGGAGCGGAATGATGAAATTCACTGAATACGAGGCAAGCGGGTACCCTCTCTCGGTGAGTCCCTCCGACACGCTGGCAGACGGTCAATCCAAAGCTGACTGCCTTTTTTTGAGCGATTCGCTAGATTTCAATGATTCCGCGCCTTATGGCGATGGTGACAGCGTCTGTTCTATCGTTTGCGCAGAGTTTGGAGAGAATGCCTCTCATATGGGCCTTCACGGTCTCTTCTGAAATGGCGAGGGAGTGGGCAACGATCTTGTTTGCATTCCCGGCAGCCACGAGTCTCAAAACCTCAATTTCACGCCCGCTTAGGGCGTCGTCCGCGTGATGCTCTGCCATCGCAATTGCAATCTGCGGCGAGATGCGTTTTCCCCCCGCATGTACGCTTCGAATCGTTTCGATCAGCTCGTTTTGGAACGTACCTTTGAGCAGATATCCCGATGCACCAACCTTTAACGCCCGCGCAGCCTGCACATCGCCGTCATAGGCTGTCAGTACCACGATCCGCGCCTCCGGATACTCCTTGCGAATGGCGACAATCGCATCTGTGCCGCTCATCAGCGGCATCTGCAAATCCATCAGTGTGACATCGGGCCTGTGAGCATGGAATTGTTCGAGAGCCTCGAGACCGTTGCTGGCCTCGGCGACAAGGGCCATGTCGGATTGACCCTGTAACATTGCGACAATCCCTTCGCGCAATAATGGGTGATCGTCTACAACGAGGATTCGAATAGGCTTATATTCCATGGGCTTTCCGATTCGGTTCCGAGCTAAAGCCGCCATGTGGATCTCGTTCCAGAGCTGAGGCTGGTCCTCGCAGAACAGCCACGTGTTCCCGAGCTTCCGTTGCAAGACACGCATCTTCCAATCAGATTCGTAATCGATTCAGAAGCTTGTCCAACGTGAATCTGTCAGGCTCCCCGAACGCCAGTAAGAATGCTGCAGCGGCCGCCGAGAAGACCGAATAGTCGAATGGCGGCTTGATGCCAAGACCTGTGAGCATGCCCATAGCAAATGACAAAAGGAGAAGACCGGAGAGGACGGAAGCCATTCGTATTTTGAAGCCTGCGATGAGCAATATCCCAAAGAGTGTCTCCGCGACGGTAGCTGCCCATGCAAACAACACCGTCAATGAACAGGGGAAGAGAGACATCACCGCGCCCGTGTACTCCACGAAATGAGCGAAATCTCCCCAGGACACGTTCTTTGCTCCATGTGGGCCCCATAAGCCAAAACGATCAGCCACAGCGGAGAGAAAGGAAGCTCCCAGCGCAAACCGTGCGAACAGACGCACAATCTCTGTCCCGTTCTCGGTGAGTTGCGCGGTTTTTGAATTCATACAAGGCCCATTCCTTCGTCCCGATCTTTCAACAAACGGTTAACAGTCGCGCGAATTGTCGCTTCCGGGGAATCTTCGTAGAGCAGTGCAATTCGATCGCCAAATTCAAGATTTAGCATTGCATCCCACTTTCGCTTCGTTCGTCCATTGCAGAGACTCCGGATGCTAAGCTGACCTTTATAAGAGAAATGCAACACGCAGAGTTTCCCAGTTGTCTGCGATTCTCCTTCACCAGGAACAAGCTGGAGAAATCGCGAAAACCCAGCTCCTCTGCGTGCGCATGTCACTGCCACGATTCGAACGGAAACCGTGGCAATCTTTGTCAAAGCTAGTGCGTGCCTCCACGTAAGGTCACCTCCTCTTTCTCTGGTGAACGCTGAGCATCTAGCCGGGTCCGTTTACGCCACTTAGAAACCCGCCGAGGTGCCCTGTGAACCCCACAATCAATACCGCGAGCGCTTCGAACGGTAGCCGGTATTTCGGCAGGGGTACCTCTGGATGGCGCCGCACACGCAAGTGGATCAAGAACACAAGCCAGATCAGAGCACTGGATATGCACCCTAAGACTAAGTGCATCAGTAGAATTCCCTTTAGCTTTTGCCCTTCAAGCGCCCACTGCCACGCCGCAAGCCCGGTCGCCACGACTGGCACTGTAGAGGCCGCAGCTAGCAGAAGATTGAAGTGCGCTGCCGCAGCCAGCGTCCGACTCCTCGTCCAATGCCCGAGATAGTCGAACGCCACGGCCGCGATAAACAGCGCAATCGGGAAGTGAATCAGCACCACATGCTGTGCGTGCTTGGCTAGAATCACAGTTCTGATGTCGAAGGGATTTACGCTCATCGTCCCCTCACTGCGCCACAACCTTGCCCGTCATCTTCGGGTGAATCGAGCAAAAGTACGGATAGCTTCCCGCCTTGCTGAATGTGAAAGAGAACCTCTCATCGGTGTAAAGTACTTTGGACTTGAACACACCCTCCGTGCTGACCACTGTGTGGGGAACGTCGTCACGATTGGTCCACGTAACTGTGCTTCCCACGGGCACCGTCAGCGTTTCAGGCCCGAAACTGAAGTTGTCAATCTTCACTTCCGCGGTTTCCGGTTTCTGCTGAGCGCTAGCCGCGAAATTTCCTGTTCCCGCGACCAGCCCGGCAATTTCCAACCCCAACGCCACCAACAAAACTGCAGTAGACACACTTCTCCTCATGGTTCTTCACCTTTTTCTTTTTGTATTTGGACTTCTGAAAACTCTTGTTTGTGCTTAGTTGACTTTCACACGAGCGAAGAATCTGTAACCGCCGGTGCGTCGCAATATTGCTTTCGGCAAAATGGTTTCATCGGGAAAATACATTGCTCGCGTCGGAAGCTAGTGAACGGGAGTGAGAGTCGGTGCTCCTTCATTTTTGACAAAAAATACGACGAACTTCGCTGGTTTCGTCTTACTCGCGTTACGGCTTACCGTATGAACGTCTTCAGGTGATTCGTAAAATACCTGCCCAGGTCTAAGCCGCTGAAGCGTGCCTCCACGAACTTGCATCTCAACTTCCCCTTCGAGAACATAGACAACCGCATGCGCGTCATGCCGGTGGATCGTGTCGATGGCTCCTGGGGAGTAATTGACAGTAATGACTTCAATTTCTTTCCCCGGTGCTTCCGGTAGCTGTTTCGTAAAGAGCGTATTCACTTGCTGGGCATGCGAAGCCGTGGCAAATCCGAAGATAAAGCCAAATACAGGGAGGATGAACTTCTTCATGTTATACATCTCTTCTGTCCTTTCGTTGATGTGCTCCGATAACCGGCTTAACCGATCTAGTGCGACTAATACTCACCTGGTATCTTGCGGAAACCTGTTGCAAGTCTATTCCGACCGTTGATCGTGATGATTGCCCTGGAGAAGTTGATCAGCTCTTCTTCGCCAAACTCCCTTCGAACGTCGGCATAGACTTCATCGTACTTATTTCTTGTTTATTGTTCTGCCGAGAAACTCATGCATCAGCGACACAATCCGATCCAGTTCTTCTTCCAACGCGAAATGACCGGTGTCGAGAAGATGGAGCTCTGCACTCGGAATATCTCTTTTAAAGAGTTCAGCACCTTCCACCGTGAAGATTCCATCGTTTTTGCCCCACGTGATCAGCGTAGGGGGCTGATGTTTACGGAAGTACCGCTGCCAATCGCCGAAAACATCCAGATCTCTCTTCGCGTTGTAGAGGATTGAAAGCTGGATATCCTTGTTTCCCGGCCGGTCCTGATAAGCCTGGTCGATCACCCAATTGTCAGGGCTGATCTTCGACGGATCGCTGGCACCATACAGATAGTGCCACTTGGTTCCTTCAATCGTCAGAAGCCAGTCGAGTAGAGCTTGAGCGTTCTTTTCGCTCCGTTCATCCCAATAATCAGATAATCCCGTCGAGAACTCCTTATTTCCCTTCAGGAACTCCTTATTTATGGCTTCAACATGCGCTCCTGCGTTTTGGATGATCATAGCGGTCACTCGTTCGGGATGCATGACAGCCAACCGGAAGCCAACCGATGCGCCTATGTCCGAGAGGTACAGCGCATATGAAGAAAGCTTCAGCTTTTCGGCGAACTTGTCAGTCACAGCCGTTAACCCTTCGAAGGAATAGTCGAAGTCGTTGACCGGCGGTGCTGAGCTTTCGCCGTAACCAGGGAAGTCTGGCGCAACGACATGATATTTATCCGCAAGCATAGGAATCAGATTGCGGAACATATGAGAAGACGACGGAAAGCCGTGCAAGAGCAGAACGGTGGGAGCATCGAGGGGACCGGCTTCGCGATAGAAAATTTCGAGCCCCTCCACATTAAGCGTGCGATAGAAAACTGTCGGCGTCCTAGAATCTGTCGCGTTTTCCCAATCCGCTACAGACGTTGCTTTTTTAGTTGCCATGCTCTTTATCCTTTTCTTTTAGATTCTGAAATCGTGTTCGACATCTAAACTCTTCTTCGGCGCGTGAATTGCACCTTCGTGCGCGTTAGGCAATTCCCGAGTCTTCACGGATGAACGCGTATGATCGTCTTTCCCTTGGTCCGCTTGGTCCCGTTGAAGGCGGCAACCGCTTTGTCGAGGGCAACCACTTGGGCGATGTTTGTCCGCAGCCGGCCAACCCGGACGCGCTGGACGAGTTCACTCAATTGAGCGCGATCGGGTTCGACGACGAAGTCGATAGTCAGGCCGCCAGTGGGCCGCGCATCGGTCGGGCCGGTGACGGTTACCAGCGTTCCTCCGGCGCGAATCAGTCCAGCAGACCGCTTCGCGATGTCGCCGCCGAGGACATCGAAAACGAGATCGACTTTACTGACATCCTCCAGGACGTCGTTATCGAGGTCGACGAACTCTTGTGCGCCGAAGTCGAGAGCTGTCTGACGGGCTGCAGCGCGCCCGGTGCCGATGACGTACGCGCCGGCCTCGCGTGCGAGTTGGCTCGCCATCGAACCGACTACACCGGCCGCACCGTGCACGAGGACGCTCTGCCCCGCGTGAAGGCGGCCGTGTTCGAATAGCCCCTGCCACGCGGTCAGGCCCGGCATCACGAGGGCCGCGCCCACCGGGAACTCAACGTCCCCCGGCAGCGGTGCGAGGTTGCGTGCCTCGACGGCCACATACTCCGCTAGCGTGCCGTCGCGATACCAGTCCGTGAGGCCGAACACCCGCTGTCCAATCGACAGCCCCGTCGTTCCATAGCCTAGAGCGGTGACCAGCCCGGCCAGTTCGTGTCCGGGAATGGAAGGCGTCCGGTCACGGCCGACGCGATCGGTCCACGTCGAGGGCCACGTCAGTTCATCCCCGGTGAATCCCGACGCATGAATCTGAACTACGACGTCGTTTATCGCCGCCTGCGGCTCGGGCCGCTCCACCAGCTTCACTCCAGCCGTTCCAGCAGCCTGGTCTGTCACCACAATCGCCTTCATCGGTCATCTCCCTTTGTCGAGTTCTTGTCTGTAAGGTAGCCGCTCCGTCCGTTGTTTCTGGACGGGTTATCGGACACAAACGGATCGATCAAAATCTTGAGCACATCTTTGCTTGACGTTCGCGTGTGCAGGAAGAGGCTCAATTCAGCAGGCGCCCGTAGCTAAGCTCGATAACTCTCGGGCGCCATGCCTGTGTGACGCGACTGGCCTTCATGCTCGCTGCGACAATCCGACAATCAACTGCGCTTTGCCCCCTCGGCAAGAAAGAAGTCGTTCGGATCGGGCTCGCCCGTGTTCGATGTATACAAGGCTAGGAGTGAACAGCCCTTTTTTGTCGTGTGGGGGCCATGGACGGTGCCAGGTTTAGAATGCAAAAAATCCCCTGGACCATACGCCTTGTTTTCGTTAATGAAGTCGCCATCCAAGATGCAGAGCACCTCGGCGGCTTTCTTGTGCAAGTGCGGCGGGATGAATGCACCGGGTTCCATCCGGATAAGTATCATCGACGGGCCAAGCGCGTAGTCTCCATTCAAGGGTTTTATCTTGATGTCTCCTGTGTAGCCTGGAAACGGCAAGTCCACTGATCCGACGTCCGCAGATTTCACAACTTTATCAATCATGATTGTTCTCCATATGCATCTGAATTTAACTACTCCCCATGCTTCCCAAATTGGCTCGGAGGCGCATTTGCGTACACCATCGAAGAAGTGTCACCGCAGCACTGCAACGTGGTGTCGCAGTCTTAGTGAATTGCATTTTCAGATCGCGCAAAAGTGGTTGGTCTCGCATGGCCATCACGAATAGTGCATCTGCACTGCCAAACGAGCAGTGCATGCCTAAATCGTAGAAACACACATTCCAGGGGCTTTACACGATCGCTTGTTTGAAAAATATGGGTGTCATCGCGACAGCGCGTGACATCGCGCGTCATTATTTTGACGAGCACTCGCTAGGGTAACGCCGCGAATGACTGTACTTTGACTAAAGGTGTCCGTAGAAAGACCGCCGCTTCTCCAAGCGAGTGGTCGCTAGCTGCACACCGCAGCGTGGCAGCTCCACATAAGTTGCCGTTTCATCCAGCGGACCATTGCTAAACCACAAGCAAAATGCGGAAGGTCAGCACGATGCAAGCAGAGAAGCGAAAGGATCGCTTATTTCCGTTATGAATCAAGACATCTTCAGACCGGTAAGGAATGGAAATCGGAATGCAGGTAATCGCGACCTCAAGCGAGATTTGTTTTTGACGAAATTCCGGGAGGAATCGATGACACCCAACGAAGTAGAAACTCTAGTTCGGAAGAAAACGAGAAAAGACACGAAGGTTCAGCACCTTAAAGAACAGCAAGGAGAGCAACTAGCTTTCCTCAGCTATTCGATTGATGAAAGGAAAACACTAACGATTTGGCATACGGAAGTTCCCATGGCGATGCAGCACTTGGGCATTGGTGGCGCGCTAGTGAAGAAGGCGTTCGCCTTAGCACATGCCGGAGGAGCGAGTCTCCGGCTCGTTTGCCCATTCTCGAAGGATTACTTGGCTCGCCATCCTGAGCTGAAAGCAGAGAGCTCGACGATTGGAGCCGCAATATTCGAAAAGGATTCTCTGATGAGCATGTCGTGATTTGCTGGCGAGATTGTCTGTCAGTGTTGAAAGACAGAGCTGAGAAGTAGCGGTAGCAGAGAGAAATCAGCTGTCGTGACGTTCGTCGAGAAGTATCCAACTATATTGACAATGAGGTGCCGGCGGAGCTTCGCATTACGATCGACCAGCGCGTCGTTACTTGCAAGCAATGCAGGGTGTTTTTGGATAGCACAACAAACATATTGTGACTCTTGAGCGATGACAGAGTATTCGAGCTGCCGGACGGACTTAGTTCAAGATCAAAAAATAGACCGAACAAAGAGTTGAAGTAGTAGAAGCCGACACGAGATCGGCTGCGGCTTGCGGCATTGATTCTCAATCAGCTAAGTTATTTCTAGTTTCGAACCATCGCCGCGTTTATCACGGTGATTCCGGGTTGTTCCTCCGCAGGCAGGGCAACTCCGTCACGAAATGCTACAAATCGTCCGGAGTTCGACGGGACTTTGTCGCCCGGGACAATGATTCCCACTAAATTCAGGGGATCTGCGGCTGAGACTATTACGAGCTCTCCTGTCGGGGCCGAATTTCGCTGAGTTCGAAGCGACTCCATTGCGATTGGCAATGCGAACTGTTCGCCCACAAACCCGCTGACGAAGCGGCCTCCCCGAATCTCGCCTCGATTTTCTAACCGCCGGAGTGCAATCAGAAGCTCTCGCCACTTCTGCGTAATCGATTCGCGGGCGAGAACTTCGCGAAACACCACGCCATAGCGGCGCAGCAAAGTCCAACAGACCGATTCCGCTGCTTTTTCGTGGTCGACGGATTCATCGGAATATAAAAGCGACCAACGGCCGGTGCTGTTTCGAGGGCGCGCCAATTTCGCGTTCCCGTGTCCAGCCCGACGCTTGGGGTCAATTAACGACCGCAGATTGTCGAACCCATCGGCGGTTAGCAAGC
>DATFWY010000056.1:0-11288 GCA_035258805.1 Blastocatellia bacterium
CTGCGTTGGCGCGATTACCAGAGAAGGCCGTCGGTTGCGTCCAGTAGGCTGAGTATGAACGATCAACCAACTGGGTTGGTGGGATTTTTCAGGCGGTCACTTGATTCGAGGGGCGAACGGTTATTATGATGAAAGCGTGCAAGCCTGCTCTCGAATCCCCCCTTTTGCTGGTTCCAGACCGAAGGGACAGTCATGATATCTCAAGAAGAGTTCGATAGATTCGTAAGGGATTACAACGAAGATTACCGGCTATTGCTCACTCGAGCGAGCCGCCGACACTATGATTGCCTGATAACTTCGTTCATGGTACTCAAGGATTTTTACAACATGATCCAGGTGAGTTACGACAGTGGACAGTACAAATTCAATGATCTTCCTTACCCCTTTTCTTTTCGAGCTGACTACGTACTACTGAGAAACCTGGGTTTTGATGACGAGGAAATTGCGAATATCTTTGGGTTTCTTCATTACGTTAAAGAGACTCAAGGCATGGAGTTTGAGGCTTGCCTCGAAGCCGGGACATTGGAGATGTGCTCCCGAGTGAGATAAACCGATGAGCCAAGCAGCGATTGCGGACGCGATTGAAAACAATATAGGTCGTCTTATTGAGATCTGGACATCCATTGTGCGGGATGACCCGCGGATCGAATCTGATGATGCTTTGTCAAAGCCAGAGCTGATAGACCACGTTCCCGCGATCGTTCAGGAGATCTGCGCCTTGATTCGCAAAAACGAAGTCCCCGATGTGCGGAGCAGCCACGAGGCACGAGCTAATGTGTACATCCGATATCAACAGGGTTACAAGGGTCGCGATCTAATTCGGGAGTTATCTCTCTTGCGGATTACCTTGCTTGATCATCTCAAGGAGATTTCAGAGGATAACGAACCTTTGTTCGATTCCGAAGAGGTTCACAACGCGAGCAAAATCTTAAATCTCTATCTTGATGAGGAGATGCGCTACGCCATCTCTGTCTACGGAAGCGCTCCGAGTGCGCCTGAAGCACCCGAAGCTAAAGCCTTGTGATGACGAAACATCAAAGGTCGTTAGGATCCTGATGACCTAAAGCAGGTTCATTGGTGTCGGATTATTCGGATCCTTGTAATCGTAAAACCCTCGGCCACTCTTCCGTCCATACAATCCCGCCATAACCATTCGTTTCAATAGCGGCGGTGGCGCAAAACGCTTCTCCTTGAATTCATCAAACATTATGTTGGCGATGTAATAGGTAGTATCCAACCCAACGAAGTCGCCAAGAGTCAGAGGCCCCATCGGATGCCCGCAGCCCAGTTTCATCGCATTGTCTATGTCTACAATCGATGCGACTCCTTCTTCGAGCGCTCTGATCGAATCGAGCATATAGGGCACTAATAAGCGATTCACAATAAAGCCGGTCCTGTCGGATGTTTGAACCGGAACTTTGCCGATCTGACGTCCGAACTCAGTCGCTGTGGTGAAGACCTCCGGGTCAGTGAGGATTGTGCGAACCACCTCGACGAGCTTCATTACGGGAACCGGATTGAAAAAATGCATGCCGATGAAGCGACGCTGACGTTCGGGGCTTGTGGCGGTCATCATTTGAGTTATCGATAGGCTCGACGTGTTGGATGCGAAGATCGTGGCCGGGGGACAGATCTTGTCCAATTGCGAATATGTTTTGTGCTTCTCGTCCATGTTTTCTATGATTGCCTCGATTACAAGATCTGCGCCGGCCGCGTCTTCCAGTTTGGTCGAGCCCTGAAGACGTGCGAGTAAACCGTCTCGTGACTGCGAGTCCATTTTGCCTTTTTCGACCGCTTTATCGAGCTGCCTTTTGATTGCGCCGAGACCTTTGTTCAAGTATTCGTCTGCTACTTCGATTACTGTCACGTCGCACCCGGCCTGGGCGCAAACCTGTGCGATACCCGAACCCATCAGGCCGCATCCAAGTACGGCGACTTTGTTGATTGGCATTATGTATTCTCCCAAAAGTAAGAATCTTGTCCTGTTGAGCTAATACGAATTCGTAAGGTATTACCAACGAATTCGCTTACCGAAACGCTAAGGTTATTACGTTGAAGCGGATTTGTTCAACAGCGCACGTTGTCTATGTCGAGTGGTGAAGCTTCGTTGTAGTCAAATGGTCAAAGAGGGAGTAGTAGAGAATTAAACCTAAAGAAAACTCATCCGCAGATTACTCAGAACGAAAGAGCCGCAACCCGAAACCCGACGATTGCTGTCGCCCGATGGCGCTTGCTCGTCGTTCTCGCGCATTACCCAGGGGGCTGAGTTTTAACCAAAGCGTCTTCCGAAACGCACCGGCGACTTGCTTGTATCGGCCTAGCGACGGCGATATGATCAGCTTCATCCTAAACAAAGAACCTATTGGATTAGACTAGATATGCTAAAGAGCCTGATTGTCTGTTCCATAATCCTATTTGGGGTCCTTTTAACTAACGCATCTGTGGGCCCTGGAGCCGCGCCTTTCTTTGAGGCAGAACTAATATTCCCACTCGAACACTGGCACAACCACGCTTCGTGCATCGTCGAATGTCCAAATGGCGATCTGCTCGTTTGCTGGTTTCACGGATCAGGCGAACGGACCGCAGATGACGTCAAGGTCGAAGGTGCAAGGCTGCGAAAGGGCTCTAAGACCTGGACCAATAGGTTTACCCTCGCCGACACTCCAAATTATCCAGACACCAATCCTGCAATGTTCATCGATCCGCAACAGCGGCTGTGGCTCTTGTGGCCCACGATTCTGGCAAATGAATGGCACACGGCGTTGATGAAATACAAGGTTTCATCGGACTATCTGAAATCTGACGCGCCGCGCTGGGATTTTATGGAAGTGCTGCACATCACTCCTGGTTCAGAGTTTGAAGCAACGGTGAATCAAGCGACAGCTGCTTTCGAGGAGACAGCAAAAAGCGCTTCTGAGGCGGAGCAGAAAACAATCAGGGCGTTCATCGAGCGAACTAAAAAGAACGCTGCCGACAAATACTTTCGGCGTCTGGGTTGGATGACACGCGCACATCCATTTGTGCTGGATGGGCGACGTTTGATCGTGCCGCTCTATTCCGATGGCTTTTCATTTTCGTTAATGGCGATAACCGATGATTGGGGAAAGACCTGGAGTACAAGCACACCGTTAGTCGGCGGCGGAAATATCCAACCAAGCATAGTTAAGAAAAAAGACGGAGCTCTGTTCACGCTGATGAGGGATAACGGCCCGCGACCAAAACGGCTTCATATGAGCGAATCGCGTGACGGAGGGAAGACCTGGAGCCCGGTTGTTGATAGTTCAATTCCGAATCCTGGTTCAGGAGCGGAAGTCATTTCGCTTGCAAACGGGCACTGGGCATTGATCTACAATGATACAGAGCAGGGGCGCAACAGTCTGGCAGTTTCAATCTCTACCGATGAAGGTCAATCGTGGAGCTTCAAGCGGCATCTCGAATTTGATCCTCCCGGAACCGAAGCGGGAGCGTTTCACTATCCTTCCATCATTCAGGCGCGTGACGGTTCCTTGCACGCAAGCTACAGCTATCATTTGAATAAAAAGCAGTTGCCTGCCGATGCTGAAGGCCAGCCTGCTCGGAAATCGATCAAGCACGCGCACTTCAACGAGGAATGGGTGATGCAAGGCGACGCAAATGACAAGGCTTCGCGTTAATAAACGTGGCGCAGTTTGCGTTTACTTGTGAAGTGTATGGGAAATAGGGTGGTTCAGTATCGGGGGTCCTCCGGGTCTCTGGTTTCAGCTCGGTCTAACATCTGTGTAATCTGCGTAATCTGTGAATGAGTCCTGCTTAGAAATCCACAAACATCCATCCGCAGATGACGCAGATTACGCAGATAAACCCAGAACTGGAATCTGCACTGAAGCGATTACGAGAAGTTAAGGAGACATCATGAAAGCTAATTCAAGATATCTGTTGCGGTTGCTTCTATCTGGTTTGGTAGGAATCATCGTAACAGCCGGCGTTTGCCAGGTTACAACCACTGCACAAACCAAGCAGGGCGCAAAGCAAACCCAAGCTCGCACTGTAAAGCAATACACGATAGAGCAATTCCTCAATACAATCTCAATCGGCGGAAGTTCGTTTTCTCCCGACGAAAAGTCGCTACTGGTTCACAGTAACAAGAGCGGGATATATAACGTCTATGCAATCCCGGTCGCTGGCGGTGAGATGAAGCAGATCACCGACTTGACCGAGAGCACCTTCAGCCTCGGTTACTTCCCAAATGACTCACGTGTCTTGTACACCCATGACCAGGGCGGAAACGAGAACGATCATATTTATGTGCTCGGAGCTGATGGAAAGGAGAAAGATCTCACCCCTGGCGACAAGCTCAAGGCTCAGTTCGTTGGTTGGAGCCACGACGGAAAAGCATTCTATTACCAAACCAATGAACGCGACGCGCGCTTCTTCGATATATATAAGATGGATGCGGCCAGTCTCGAGCGGAAACTTCTTTTCCAGGACACGGTAGGGTATGGCCTTGGGGATATCTCCGACGACGAGAAGTTCATCGCCTTCAACAAACCGAATACAACCTCTGATGCCGACATCTATCTCTACAACACCGCGACCAAGGAGATGAAAAACATCACGCCGCACACCGGGGAAGTCAATTCGAACCCGGCGGCATTCGATCCATCTTCGAAGTACCTGCTCTATCTAACCGACGAGGGTGGCGAATATTCGTACGTTGCTCGCTACGAGCTGGCCACCGGGAAGAAAGAGCCAGTTGAAAAAGCAAACTGGGATGTGTCGTTTACAAACTTTTCCCACAATGGCAAGTACCGGGTTGTTGCGATCAATGAAGATGCACGCACCAAGATCAAGATCTACGACCGAGCAACCAACAAGGAGGTCGTGTTACCTGCCTTTCCGGCCGGACAAATCACTTCTGTGAACATCTCTCGCAGCGAGAAGCTGATGTCGTTTTACTTCACCGGCGACAACGCCCCAGGCAATCTTTACGTTTACGACTTTGCCACAAAGCAGGTACGAAAGCTTACAGATACTTTGAACCCCGAGATAGACGTAAACGATCTCGTAGCATCCAAAGTAATCCGCTACAAATCTTTCGACGGAATGGAAATTCCGTCAATCCTCTACAAACCTCATCAGGCGAGCGCGACTAACAAAGCGCCGGCATTGCTCTGGATACACGGCGGTCCCGGAGGACAGACGCGAACCGGCTACAGCGGTGTGATTCAGTATCTGGTTAACCATGGTTATGTGATTTTAGGTGTGAACAATCGCGGAAGCTCCGGATACGGCAAGACATTTTTCACTGCCGACGACCAAAAGCATGGACGCGAGCCGCTCTGGGACTGCGTTGAAGCGAAAAAGTATCTGGCCACGCTCGATTATGTGGACACGTCGAAGATCGGAATCCTGGGCGGCAGTTATGGCGGGTATATGGTGCTTGCGGCGCTGGCTTTCAAGCCGGATGAGTTTGCGGTGGGTGTAGATTTGTTCGGCGTTTCCAACTGGCTGCGAACGCTCGAGTCGATTCCGCCTTATTGGGAGCCGATCCGAAAAGCGCTCTATAAGGAGATGGGTGATCCGAAAGCTGACCGAGAGAATTTGAGGGCAATCTCACCTCTCTTTCACGCCGATAAGATCACCAAGCCGTTGATGGTGCTGCAAGGGAAAAACGACCCTCGAGTGATCAAGCCTGAATCAGACGAAATCGTAGAAGCTGTAAAGAAGAAAGGTGGAGTTGTTGAATACGTAGTGTTTGACAACGAAGGCCATGGCTTTACGAAAAAGGCTAATGAGATTCGAGGGTACAAAGCGATATTGGTCTTCCTGGATAAGTATCTGAAGGGGTCTGATTCCGGTAAGTAGGTTGTTCTTTTGCGATCTTTGCGTTTTGTGTCTTTGCGCGATCCGGTCTTTCGATTGTGTCGACTTCAAAGTAAGATTTCGCGCAAAGACGCAAAAACCGCAAAGCTCGCAAAGAAAACCAGCACTTGCTCATGCTTAGTCGCGGCTATTAAGCTACTAGTGTATGGCAACTGTTTTTTGTGACAACTGCGGCACACGTATCCTGGACAACGCAAAGTTTTGCCGAGCTTGTGGAAAACCAACGCCCGCTCTATCTGAAGCCACAACAAAAAAATTCGACGAACAAACTGAATTTCAGAACCCTACCCGATCAGTAGGACCCCCTTTCACCGGTCCGGCGTACATGTCGCCGACGGAGTTCAACCCGCCAGGGCCCGGCGCTTCAACAAATGACCTGAGGCAAAAAGCTCGGAATCGAAACCTTATCATCATTGTTTGTATGTTCGGGGTGATGATATTGGCACTCGCTGGATTGCTGATTTTTCTGAATTTCGGCGTAAACGCTCCGAGGTTTCCGCCGCCAGTGGGCGAGATTCCTGGGGGCCCGCCGGCACCCCCACCTCTGCCCCCGATTCAACCGCCCCCTCCGCCACTTACAGCGACACCTGCCGACCCAGGCATAGATCCCTCATTAATCTATCCTGGATCGAGTCAGACTATGTCGATCGTCAAACCCGGAGGTAAGAGCGTTCTTCAGTTGGTGACGAACGATGCAGCCAAGACCGTCGCTGATTGGTATTCGTCGCGATTAAAAGACGCCAAGAAGGTTTCGATATTGGGAATCGGTCCGACAATATTTAAGGCCGGCGAAATAGCTGTTGTGATTACTGGTTCTGATGAAGGAACACAGATACTTATAACGAAGGGCGGCGGCGACTAATAACCATATCCGAAATCAGATCTGTTCAAAATCCAAAGATATATCCAAAGCCGGCGCAGAATGTGTTATTGCACCGACTGAAATCAGATCGACTCCCGACGCAGCGATATCCCCCACTTTTTCGAGACTCACTCCGCCTGAAGCCTCTGTGGTCGCTCGCCCGTTAATTAATCCCGCCGCTTTGGTTAAATCAGCAGTCGACATATTGTCGAGAAGGATTATTTCCGGCCGCGCCTTAAGGACCTCTCCTAATTGATCGATTCGATCAACCTCAATCTCGATCTTCACAGTATGCGGTAGCGACAAACGCATCTTTTCAATTGCTTCGGCGGCGGATAGCCCTAGCGCTCTGATCACAGCGAGATGATTATCTTTTATTAGAACCGCATCTCCCAGGTCGCGACGATGGTTGAATCCTCCACCAGCTCTCACCGCGTATTTCTCCAGCGATCGCAGACCTGGCGTGGTCTTTCGTGTGTCTACGATTCGGGCGCGAGTTCCTCGAACGGCCTCAACATACTTTGAAGTTAAGGTCGCCACTCCGCTCAACCTTTGAAGGAAATTGAGCGCAACGCGTTCGCCGCGCAGCACCGATCGCGCTGGGCCCGATACCACCGCGAGCTCCTGATGCGGAACAACAACCACACCATCCTCTATTAAGTTTTCGAATCGAACGCGTGAATCGGTGACGTCGAAAACCATCTTCGCCACATCGAGCCCCGCGATAACGCCGGGTACACGACTCCGAAAGACCGCTTTGCTTTGGGTGCTCAGAGGGATCAGGGAGTCACTGGTGACATCGCCGCGGCCAACGTCCTCTTCGAGTGCTCGCTCCACGAGCCGTCGCAACCCGGCTTCAGTAATAAAATCAAGCAGTCTAACTTGGGTTTCGATCACCTGACCTCCGTGGCCGAACGCGCAGCCGCTGCCCCGGAAAGCACGATATGGCACTGCCAATTCGGATCGGGAACGGGGAAGTCGCTTCGAAAGTGCCCGCCACGGCTTTCACAGCGCTTGCGAGCGGCGATCGCCATCAGTCTGCCTATCAGTATCATGTTGCTCAGTTCGAACTCAGCAGGAGTGCGAGGTTTTTGTAATGAAGCTTGCCAGGCGGAAAGCGTATTCCGCGCTGCGCCCAAACCGCGCTCGTCGCGTACAAGACCGACTTGATTCCACATCAAAGCTTGAAGGTCTTCCAACGATGGCCTCTGAGTCGCCACTTCAAAGGAAGGGAATTCCTCCGTATCATGAATCTTTATCGAGTTAGGATTAAATGAAGAATACGGAGATGTAGCGCTCGTTGTTCGCTCCACAATGCGAGCTCCAAAGACGAGCCCCTCCAATAGTGAATTGCTCGCTAGCCTGTTCGCACCGTGCACTCCCGTACAGGCAGCCTCACCGCATGCATAGAGGCCCGGAACGTTTGTCTCCCCCCAAAGATTTGTACGTACCCCGCCCATCAGGTAATGCGCCGCCGGAGCGACCGGTAAGGCATCAACAGTCATATCGAGCCCGGCGTTCTTACAGTATGAATAGATCGTGGGGAACCGGCTTTTGATCATTTCGGAAGAAAGATGGGTGAGGTCAAGAAAAACGTGCGTCGCTCCGCTCCTGGTCATTTCGGCCGAGATGGCTCTGGAGACCACATCTCTTGGCGCAAGCTCGGCTTGAGGATGAATCTGCCGCATGAAGCGGACGCCTTCGCTGTTTCGCAAATACGCGCCCTCTCCACGAAGTGCTTCAGAGAGCAAAAAGGCTGGCTGACCCGGAATAGCAAGCGCAGTCGGATGAAATTGATAGAACTCGATATCGGTGAGCTCCGCTCCCGCGCGGTACGCCAGCGCTAATCCATCGCCTGTGGCTACAGCCGGATTTGTCGTGTGAGAGAATAACTGCCCGGCGCCTCCGCTTGCGAGAACGATCCGATAGCCACGATAACTTGTGGTTCGTGACTCAGGAGCCTCGGGACTCTGGCCTTGTATTGTTGCCACTCCGACTGCGCGCCCGTGCTCGACCAGGATTCTGGTTACAAAACAACCTTCAACAATTTCAACTCCTGCTTCTGCGAGCGCGCGACACAATGTTCTTTCGATATGAAAGCCAGTGGCGTCACCTCCAGCGTGCAGCACGCGTCGTACCCGGTGTGCGCCTTCGAGACCCAAAGCAAGTTCCCCATCCTTTCGGTCAAATGGAACATTGAGACTAAGCAAGTCGCGTATTCGGCCGGGAGCTTCACTGGTCAATACTTCGACGGCACGTTCATCGCACAACCCGGCTCCGGCAGCAATTGTGTCTTCGAAATGAATATGCGGGCTGTCTGACGAGGAAATAGCAGCAGCGATCCCGCCCTGAGCATAACGCGTATTGCTCTCCTCGAGGGCCGCCTTGGTGAGCAACAGAACTGAACCGTGTTTCGAGGCTAATAAGGCCGTGAACAATCCGGCGATTCCGCTTCCAATGATAATGTAGTCGTACATTGGCTTACTCTCTTAAGGCAGCGCGAGCATACGTTCGAGCGCCACCTTAGCCCACTTCTTAACTTCTCGCTCGACCTGGATTCGGTTTACCACTTGACCTTCAACAAGGTTGTCGAGTACCCAGGCGAGATATGCAGGATGAATACGGTACATCGTGGAGCACGGGCACACGATCGGATCCAGACAAAAGATCAACTTGTCGGGATTCTCTGATGCGAGACGATGCACCATGCTGATTTCGGTTCCGACTGCCCATTGCGTACCGGATGGTGCTTTTGCTATGCGATCAAGGATTAACTCGGTTGAGCCGGAGTAATCGGCGGCTTGCACAACCTCAAGCTCGCACTCCGGGTGGACGATTACATTGATACCTGGAAACTCGCGGCGCGCCTTCTCGATTTGAGCAACGGTGAATCTCTTATGAACCGAGCAATGGCCTTTCCAGAGAATGATTCGTGAGTTCAGGAGTTGTTCCTCGGTGTTGCCGCCTAGAGACTGATTCGGATCCCACACTGTCATCTGATCCAGCGGAACCCCCATCTTGTAACCGGTGTTTCTGCCGAGATGTTGATCCGGGAAGAACAACACCCGTTCACCGCGCTCGAATGCCCACTGAAGGACCCGCTCTGCGTTTGATGACGTGCACACAATGCCGCCGTTCTTGCCGCAGAATGCTTTGAGGGCGGCGGCTGAGTTCATGTAAGTCACCGGCAGTACCGGCGCTCTCTCGACGCTTGCTTCAAAAAGTGCGGTAAGATCGTCCCAGGCATCGAGCACATCATCAGTGTCCGCCATGTCGGCCATCGAGCAACCTGCTGCCATGTTTGGAAGGATTACGGTCTGGTGTGGTTGGGCGAGCACATCCGCGCTTTCAGCCATGAAGTGGACGCCGCAGAAGACGATGTAATCGGCGTTCGTTCGCGCAGCAGCCTGCTGGGAAAGTTTGAACGAATCACCACGCAAATCAGCGTGAACTATGATTTCATTCCTCTGATAGTGATGTCCGAGGATCACCAGCTTATCGCCCAGGGTTTGTTTTGCCCGGACGATTCGATCCACTAGCTCCACATCGGTAAGTGCGCGATAAAAAGATGGCAGTGCGTGCTGCACCGGCGCTTTGGCTGGAATTACGTCATCCTGGCTTGATCCCGGTCCGTAGTGCGCTGGGAGGGGAGCATCGAAATTCCACGGTGCTTCTTTCAGCTTTGGATTGCACAGCTTCACCGGTTCGCTCGTAGAATTCATAATCGTCATCGCAGTCTCCTTCCAGTTAAGGTGCCGATGACCTTAACCATGATGCAGAAAGATGCGTTAGCGTTGGACATGAGCTTTGGCTCCCTCAGTTGATTACCACTGGGTCCGACGGGCTTCGACGGTGGGCGCGATAAAGGCGGGGAGGCCGGTGAGCGCCACCTTCGACCCGGCTGCTGGTCGGAATAATCGTCCCGCTGGCCTCAACCTTTCGCCGGAAGTTAGTAGGATCAAGCTTGCGATCAAGAATAACTTCATAAACCTGGCGAAGTTCGGACAGCGTAAAGTTTCTTGGCAACAACTGGAACGCGACATCGGCGTAACTGACTTTGTTTCGTAATCGCCACAGCGCGTACCTTAAAATCTCATTGTTATCGAATGCGAGTTTCTTGGGAACCGAGAGGATCGAAAACCAGCGGGCTTCTCGTTGACCGCTGGTAACGTCCACTGGCCCGCCCGGGACAAGCGCATAATAGGCCACCGCAATTCGGTGCTCTCGAGGATCGCGGTCGGGTCGTCCGAATGTATAAAGTTGTTCGAGATATGAGGCCCGTAATCCTGTCTTGGTTTGAAGATGACGTCTTGCTGAATCCTCGAGCGCCTCGCCGGTGTGGACCCAGCCGCCGGGAAGGGCCCAGAGCCCATCAAATGGGGGCGAGTCCCTCCTGACAAGCAGGACGGCAAGTTCATGCGAGTCGCCGCGCGGGCGCAGCGTAAAGATGACCACGCTGACGCCGATTGTGGGCCACTCACCGCCTTTTATTGTTGTTTTCTCCGCCATGCTTCGAGTAATAGTTAAGGTTACCTTTACTCAAAGTAAACTGTAGCAAGGCATC
>DATFWY010000057.1:0-3993 GCA_035258805.1 Blastocatellia bacterium
GCAAAGACAAATTGTCCAGCAAACTCAGGGTACTGCGTTAGTATGCTCCCGTTCCAACTTGCCAGACCCTTATCGGTACCGATCCAGAGCGTCCCGTCGCGCGCGGCGAGCAGACTAAAAATTGTGTTCGAAGGAAGATGCTGATCGGCTGGGGGCTGAAAAGGGACATTCTTTACACCGTCGAAGCGAACGAGGCCGAAATCGGTTCCGAGCCAGAGATAGCCATCGAGTGTCTGAGCAATTGAGCCAATCCGTCCTTTGCTAAAGCCGTCGCGAATCTTCCACGACGTGTGCGCATACTGGCTGATATCCAGCGACGGGTTCAATGCCAAGGCGGAAGGACAAAAGGTCAGTAGCATCCAGGCCAGGACGAAGCTTGCTGCGAGTAAGATACTCCTGTACGGGCGGTCCTCCGTGACCGCCCCTCTTTCGAAACGCTGTTCTCTTGCGATGAGACGTAGGACCATCCTGTACCCTCGTTCGAAACCCTGCTCTCTTGTAGTGAGGGGCGGCCACGGAGGACCGCCCGTACAGGAGTATCCTACTTGTCTCTCCGCATTCTCCATGATCGTGACATCTTATATCATCATAATCTTATGGGCATCCCACCCCTTTAAGCTATTCGCTTATAACTCCATCGGGTATTGACCAATCGAGCGACGAGCGGTAGCCTCGACCTAAGGTAAGGGGCTGCATTCCATGCACCGACTCGCATGCGCTCTAATAGTCGTTGCGTTTTCTGCGTGTGTTGTTTATGCCCAATCCACGAACGCCTCTGTCACTGGTCGCATAACCGATCCCTCCAACGCTGTCATCGTCGATGCCAGGGTCGTTGCTATCACCTCCGGCACAGACGTGCGTTACGAAAACAGGACCAACAGCTCGGGCCAATATTTCCTGGCAAATCTCCCTCCCGGCACCTATCGCATCGAGATCGAAAAGACCGGATTCAAAAGATTGATCAAGCCTGATGTTGTTCTTCACGTCCAGGATGCTCTGGAAATCAATCTCGAAATGGCCATTGGCTCGTTGTCCGATAGCCTCACGATTGAAGCTGGCGCGCCCCTGGTGAATACAGAGTCGGCGACGGTCAGCACGGTCGTCGACCGGACGTTCGTCGAGAACCTTCCTCTCAACGGCAGGAGTTTCCAGACCTTAATCATGCTCACCCCCGGTGTGGTGATGACTCCCGCTTCTCTAACCGACCAGGGTCAATTCAGCGTCAATGGGCAACGCACGGACGCGAATTATTTTTCCGTTGACGGGGTCAGCGCCAATTTCGGCGTCACCGGGTTTCTCGCGCTCTCGCAGACGGCTACCGGGGCCCTACCTGCGCTAAGCGCCTCAGGCGGGACCAACAGCCTGGTGTCAGTGGATGCAATGCAGGAGTTTCGCGTCCAATCGTCCTCGTTTGCTCCGGAGTTCGGACGCACTCCAGGCGGACAAATCTCAGTCGTGACACGCTCCGGCTCGAATGCTTTTCATGGCACATTGTTCGAGTACTTCAGGAATGGCGTGCTGGACGCCAGAGACTGGTTTGTAAACTTCAATAATCTGGCGAAGCCCAAAGAGCAGCAGAATGATTTCGGTGGTGTCTTCAGCGGACCGATTTTTAAAGACAAAACATTCTTCTTCTTCTCATACGAAGGTCTGCGGTTGCGACAACCATTCACCCAGCAATCGGTTGTCCCGGATGCTTTATCGCGACAGCAGGCTCCGCCCGGCACGGGACCGTTTTTGAACGCGTATCCTGCCGCAAACGGTCCTGCAGCGGGACCCAACTTGGCACAGTTTAATGCCAGCTATTCGAATCCTTCGTCGCTTGACGCTACCAGCATTCGTATCGATCAAGTCGTGACCTCGAAGATCAATCTGTTTGCGCGGTACAATTACTCCCCCTCTAGTCTGAACCAACGGGCTGCTCCCTTTACGCTGTCGTCACTCAGCACAAACGACTTCATTGACTCAACCGTACACACGTTCACAGTTGGCCTCACCCAACTGATCATGCCGTCCATCAGCAACGAAGCGCGCATTAACTACAGCAACCAACGGGTCGCCACTATATTCGCTGTGGATAGTTTCGGCGGAGCGGAGCCAATTCCCGATTCCGTCCTGTTTCCCTCAGGACACTCGTCCGCGAAGGATGCCCTCTTGTTCCTCATCAGTGGCGTGGGAGAATACGCTCAAGGAAAAGGAGGAACGGGCGAACAACGACAGGTGAATCTCATCGACAATCTGTCGCTGACAACCGGCGGGCATCAATTAAAGTTTGGCGTGGATTATCGCTGGCTCGCTCCTTTCAGCAGCCCGTTCTCTTACCGGACTTTTGTGCAGTTTACGGGAGTAACTGCTTCGCCTGGAGGGGCGCTTTCCGGGAAGGCGGCGTTTGCCCAACCAGCCACGTTTGAAACTAATTCGCTACTGTCACAGAACTTCTCGTTGTACGGTCAGGACGCGTGGAAGATTACGCCTCGATTGACATTGACTTATGGCTTGAGGTGGGACATCAATCCCGCAGTGAAGGGCAAGGGCTCTGGAAACGATCCATTCACCGTGGTGGGCCTCGACAATCCAGCGACAGTAAAACTCGCGCCTCGCGGGACTCCGCTTTACGAGACAACCTACGGCAATGTGGCGCCCAGGATCGGGCTGTCGTATCAGCTCACAGAGAGACAAAATTGGGGCACAGTCCTGCGCGCAGGTTTTGGATTGTTCTACGATCTTGGCTCCGGCTCCCTGGGAGGCGTCTCCAGCTTTTTTCCGTATAGTGCCACCAGGAGTCTTTCACTAGTCACGTTTCCTCTTAGCCCCCAGGACGCTGCGGCCCCGGTCCTAACCACCGAGCCACCCCTCAACACTATTCTCGTAGCTGACCCGCATTTGAAACTTCCACGAAGCTATCAATGGAATGTTGCGCTGGAGCAGTCGATCGGAGGCGTCCAGACTCTGTCATTAACCTACGTCGGCGCGATTGGACGCGATCTGCTTCGCGTAACTAGTTTATTCAATCCGAATCCAAATTTTCAGGCTATAAATTTAACCGATAATTCGGCGACATCGGACTATCACGCCCTTCAACTCAAGTTCGAGCGGCGTTTGTCGCGCGGGCTGCAGGCGTTGGCATCGTATTCATTCTCCCATTCGATTGATATTGCCTCGACCGATTCAAGCGTTGGGAACATCAACACTCCGAGCACGATTTCAAGTCCCGATCTCGACCGCGGAGATTCCAGCTTTGACATTCGGCATTCTTTCACGGCTGGCTTGACCTATGATCTGCCATCTCCGGGATTGCATAAACTTGTCGCCGCGGTGCTGCGCGACTGGTCTCTGGACAGTTTTGTTTTTGCCAGATCGGCCCCATCGGTTGACGTTGTTGGCGCAACCTTCTTTGCTGCGGGTACCCTTCTTGCGTCTCGTCCTAATGTAAATCCAGGCGTACCTCTTGAGATCCACGGCGATCAGTATCCCGGCGGCAAGATTCTAAATCGCCTGGCTTTTACCGCGGTGCCCGCCGGGCAGCAGGGTAACCTCGGGCGCAACGCGCTACGGGGTTTTGGAGCTTCGCAATTAGACTTAGCGTCGCAGCGACAATTTCACCTCACGGAAAAAATAGGGCTTCGCTTCCGAGCTGAGTTCTTCAACATCTTCAACCATCCGAACTTCGGAAACCCTGTCAATGTTCTGACCAGTCCCCTCTTCGGCCGCTCGACGCAGACACTGGCGAACAGCCTGGGCTCCGGTGGCCCCAGCGGCGGTCTCAACCCTCTGTATCAGATTGGCGGGCCGCGCTCGATCCAGTTCGCACTGAAGCTTCAATTTTAGTACGCGCTAGCCGCAAAGGAAGCCAAGACGAAAACTTCCAAGCGAAGCTCATACAAGACGAAAACTTCCAAGCGAAGCTCATACAAGAAGAAAACTTCCAAGCGAAGCTCATACAAGACGAAAACTTCCAAGCGAAGCTCAAACAAGAAGAAAACTTCCAAGCGA
>DATFWY010000058.1:0-11617 GCA_035258805.1 Blastocatellia bacterium
CAATCCCGTAATAGTCGAGAGCGAGACGGTAGCATCCTGGCCGATCAATTTCTGACCGCTCAGCAAAGTGACCGCGCCCGTGTAGGCCGTGCCGCTCTCAAAGATGAAGATGTTGTCGTTGGCGGCCGGGTGATTGCCGACACCATCGTTAACCGCCTGGAACGCGGCCAGCGTGTTGAACGGCGACGACAGTCGGCCATCGCCCGCTCCGCTCGCGTTATTTATGAACCACACCATCCCGCTGACTGTCAGCGACACTGTAGCCGTGCGGTTTGCCACCGGGCTCGGGTTGGCGGCCTGGTCGCTCAGCGTGTAGGTGAACGTGTCCGTGCCTTCAAAGCCAGCGGGCGGGTTGTAAGTGAATTGCCCGATGCCCGCGCCCGAGGTCGTCATGCTGACCGCACCTCCTTGCGCGCTCGCCGCGCTAAACGCCGTGATGGTCGCAGTGGGATTGGCGCCTAAATAGTCGTTGGAGACAACGCTATAAGGAATGTTCGCTGAATTGATCGAAACATTGCCGATGACCGTCTGAGGATAAGTGTCATTGACCGCAACGGCAGACGCAACGGTAGAGCCGGCTACGAGCGTAGTGTTGAGGTCAACTGTGTCGCTGAAGTTGACACCGGTTGCGTCTGTGCCGCTGTTAGCGATGGTGGCCGTATAGTTGATCGTCGAACCGGGCAGTACTTTCGTGCCCGTCGCGATATTATCAGTCAACGTAGCGGTGATCGTCGGGACTGCAGGAAGAGCAGGGCCCGAATTGGCAGTCGTTAATGCAGGCTTAACTTGAGGATTACGCTTCTGAGACTTGTTTTGATTTTGTAATACAGATTCCACGACGCTCGCTGAGCTCGACGCATCGGATAGTCGCGATGTCGCTAATGCTATAAGGAATACGACGATCGCTATAAATGCAATAGAACTGCGAGTTGCGAAACCTGGGATGTGGGACATGGCGGCCCTCCGTGAATCGGCTCAATCGGACGATTCCGGTGCGAACGACAGCCTTGTGAGGACGTAGAGGGAACAACCTGGCTCCTGGGGGGGGAGGGAGATCAGAGATGGTTGCGACGATTAACTAGTTTAGTTCCGCTTGATGCCTCGTCATCAAGTCGGTATTTCCGCGCAGATTCTACTACAAGCCAAATCGTTTTCAAATAGATGTATGGACGTCGAGAATTAAGATGAGCAAATAGTTTGCTGAGCGATACCGCCTGGCGGATGGAGTCGCGAATTAGCGACTGCGATTCAGTTCATACACGAGTATCTGAATTCTACTGACTCGAGTTCGTAAATAAGCGCGCGAGCAGCACAGATTGCGAATCGATTAGTCTAGACGCTACACTCGCGACTGTGATTCAGAGCTTCGCCCACAAAGGGCTGGCGCGCTTCTATCAAACGGGAGGCAAGTCTGGAATTCAAGCGAAGCATGCTGAACTAATTCGGTTGATTTCACCAACCTCGATCAAGCCGATGGTCCGGAGGACATGGACTTACCTGGGCTAGCGCTGCACGAATTGAAGGGGAGGCGGAAGGGGACTTGGGCCGTAAAGGTCAGTGGTAATTGGAGGGTCACGTTCCAGTTTTCAGGCGGAGAAGCAGAACGAGTGAATTACGAAGATTATCACTAAAGAGGTGTCACAATGAGTATGCATAACCCTGCTCACCCGGGCGAGATTATTAAGGAGCTTGTGATTGAGCCTTTGGGGTTGACTGTCACGGAGACGGCCGCTCGTCTTGGAGTGAGCCGCCAATCTCTTTCGCGAGTCCTTAATACACGAAGCGCGGTCACTGTTGAGCTGGCACTGCGACTCGAAATGACTTTTGGCAATCCTGGTGCGGCGCACTGGCTCCGGCTGCAAAACGCTTATGACCTTTGGCAGATGCGAAAACGGTCCAGCCGGATTAAAGTCTCGCCTGTTGAGAAGCACGCGGCTTGACAGTGTCACGGACCTGCTTTGATACCATCGATCTTTAATGCCGATTGGGGGAATGCACGAAACGCTCAGAGGAACAAATCTGCCGAGACGTGGAAACACTCTGCCATCGCCTTAGCCTGCGCTTTACTGATGGCGCGTTTACCGTTCACCACCTCTGAAACACGGCCGCGCCCGCCCAGGATCGGCACCAAATCAGCCTGCTTGATATTGCGGCTTGCCATCAGGTGTTGAAGAACTCGGTGTGGCGGCGAATCAGGTATCGGATAGCGCTCCTCTTCATAGCGCTCGACCAGGACCGACATCAGTTCGAGTAGGGCCAATTCTTCAGCTGACCGATTTTCCTCGCCTTGCTTCATCATCTCCCAAATAGCCGCCAACATCTTCTCGTTCTCTTTCCCCGTTTGGATCACCGTTGGCAGCCGTTCGGTTAGCAAGCGACCATATCGACGTGGATTAAGTCGCCGGCGTGTGCTAATTCGACTCGTTGCCGCCGTTTTCATTTCTACCTCCTCATGCTCCACAGTCTTTCTTCCAGTGCCCTTTCGTATATTCGGCGTCAGTCAAAACAGCGCGCACATTAACGCGTTTGATATTATAGATGATTGTAGTAACCAACAGTTGAATCGCAAGGATTGGAGGAAAACAAATGGTGAATGCTTTTGGGTCGATCTCAACAACAGACGAAGTTCTGTCCGGCGTGAACCTGGATGGCAAACGAATTCTCGTCACCGGGGTTTCGGCCGGGCTAGGCGTGGAAACTGCGCGTTCTCTTGTGGCCCACGGCGCACAGGTCGTGGGTGCGGCACGCGACTTAGCAAAGGCTAAAGCGGCGACCGAGCAGGTACGAGAGGACGCTGCGGCCAACGGTGGAAGTTTCGAGCTGGTTGAGCTCGATCTTGCCAATCTTAAAAGCGTCCGTGCCTGCGCCGATGGACTGCTGGCAAAAGGTGATCCCTTCGACGTAATCATAGCCAATGCGGGAGTGATGGCCACACCGTTCGGTCATACGGCGGATGGCTTTGAGACGCAGTTCGGCACTAATCACCTGGGCCACTTTGTATTCGTCAACCGGCTTGCCTCTCTTATCCGCACTGGAGGGCGTCTGATCAACCTGTCTTCTGCGGGTCACCGCTTCGCCAATGTCGATGTCGAGGACCCCAATTTTGAGCGAACGCCCTACGATCCCTGGGTCGCGTATGGTCGCTCGAAGACGGCGAACATCCTGTTCGCAGTTGCCTTCGACAAACGGCATCGGGAGCGTGGCGTGCGCGCCGCAGCTGTGCATCCCGGAGCCATACATACAGAGCTGGGTCGTCACGTTGACTTGAGCCAATTCCAGGAAATGATCGAGCAGATGAATCAGCAGCTTGCGGCAGAGGGTAAGCCGCCCTTCCAGTTGAAAACCATTCCTCAGGGAGCCGCAACCTCGGTGTGGGCCGCAGTCGTTGCTCCGGCGGATGAGATTGGGGGCCGATATTGCGAGAACTGTCACGTCGGCAATATTGTCCTGGATCACGTGGCCATTAATCCGGTAAACGAAGGGGTGCGAGGGTATGCGCTCGATCCAAAGAGCGCTGATGCGCTCTGGAAGAAGAGTGAAGAACTCGTAGGAGAATCGTTTTAGAATTAATACAAAAAATAGAGAACTGCTGCTGACTTTACGTTGGTTTTTTAGAAAAAGTAGCGAGACTGTAGTCAGGCGAACCGATATGCGAATCACCTTGCATCACTTGTCTTTATTCCCGATTGCTAATGCAGCAATATCAATATAGTAGATGTCTCCCAAGCCATTGCCTGGACTGCGCAATTTTATCATTAACTCTTGCGAGTTCAGACGTTTCTTTAGTGGCGTGTCAGCAAATCCACGTGCGCTTGTCCAGAAGAAATATTTTTTATCTGGCGAGATAGTGGGCGAATATTCATTTCCGGCTGAATTTATTTTGCTGCCGAGATTAACCGGTTTCGTCCAACTGCCATCACGATTGTAGCTGATGTAAAGATCAAAGCCGCCCAGGCCGTCCGCCCGCCCACCAGCCATTAAGATAAGGAATTTCTCTTCAGGTGAGATGAGTGCTTCGAATTCATTGGCAGATGTATTGATCAAATCTCCCAGGTTTTCAGCCTGGCTATACTCACCCGCGGCAACCCGGCAGCGGTAGATATCTGTTCTTCCTTTCCCACCCTGACGATCTGAGCCGAAATATATTGAGCCGTTGCTTGCAATCGTCGGGTACCATTCATTGCCGGGACTGTTTACTGGTTCCCCGAGGTTCTTCGGCTCGCCCCACCCATCCCCATTGTTTTCCATCACCCAGATATCGAGATCCTGGGTAGCTTTACCCGCGACGGGACGATTCGAGATGAAGTAGAAGTGCGAACCATCGCTTGTTATGAATGGGTCAGCATCTGAATACTGACCGGAGAACGGAGCGATTTCAGGTTGCTGCCATTGACCGTTTTCAAAGCGCGAAACAAGAATCGTCCAGAAATTAAAAGTTGGAGTACTACGTACGAAGTAGAGCGTCTTTCCGTCAGGTGTGAAGGCAGGGTGAGAATCAAAATCTCCAGTGGAAACAACGCCCTGGGCGAAGATTGTCGGCTCGCTTACCGGAGTGTCTGAAGCATACGGATGCTTCGACGAAGACTGACGCTGGGCCGCTACACCATGCCAACCCATGCACAGAAACAAGAGCGTTATTGTAAGAAACTTACCTGGCTGTTTTCTCATATGCAGATCACCCTTGAGACTAGAACGCAATCAATATGCATTGATTGATGCGCCCATTTTTGTGAGCGGCCTCCTAACCTCAGGTATGCGATTGCAAAAATCACAATCTTAATTGGAGCTCTTGCTCTCGTATTGTACGTCTGGAATTTGTTAGAAGGAAATTAACTGGGCGGTTGACTATGTGGCCGCAACATTCTGTCAACCCATCGGAGAGATGTAGCTGACGATTGAAATCTGCGTTGCTTCAAAAAAAGGAAGACCATACCAGTAGGGTCCCCCATACGAATTAGCGCTCGCGACGATTTCACTCAACTGGGCGCGAGTAGTTGTACTCATTTGATAGCGAGCCGTCGGAGTTTCGAACTTGAATCATTACTGACTGGTCTCGCGCGATCTTCTTTGCGGCTTTGCTTATCAATCGACCAGGATCCTTTTCATCCATCAATGTGTTCTGGGCTCCACAATCAGCTTCTTCCCCCTAAGTGCTGCGCTGCTTATGGTAGGCCCGTTGAGCGCCTCTGGTGATTGGCAAACAGAAAAGAAATCGCAAAGCTTCCGGATGCTCAGCGGTTTCTGGAAAGGCGGTGAGCGGAACTGGGGAGACGAAAAGAATCTGTCGCCAGAATTCTGCGTGATACTGCGGCTACACGGTTCTGAGAGCACTATGATCCTCGGCTACCAACTGAGTCGGTTGCTTCGAGTACTCGCGGTCACGCTGACTGGATGGCCATTGTCGAGGCTCAGTGTGCAGACCAATCGCCGCTCTTCGATTCCTGCGGAGCGCGAGGAGGCGCTGCGAGCCTATGAGCACCAGCATCAGCAGCACGCCGATGAATTCAGCCAGGTCGAATCAAGTAAAATCATATCCTGGCATCTATGTCTGTTCAGAGGATTTAAGCCTCACTGCATCAATTCGCAACCATCATCTCTGATTCTTGATCCCGACCCTCAATGGCTTGTATTTCTTCTCGAGACGCGAACTCAAACACAGAATCCAGGCGTGTGATCTCAAGAACATCCTTGACCCGTCGCGTCACATTCATCAGCTTGAACTCAATGCCCCTTGACTGCGCCCGCATCCGTATCTCCAGTAACGCGCCCAAGCCGCCAGCATCAATCAGATCCACCCATGCTAAATCAAGAATAACGGCACTCGCGCTTTCTTGCGCAAACACGACCTTGCGCAGCGTCTCGATAGGGACGCCGCTCACGATGCGTCCTCGAAGATGCAGCACTCTTAGCTCTCCAACATTTTCGATTACTACATTCAACATGGACCAATTCCCTTACTGCTTCCAGAGGGTTAGTCGGGCTCCTGTCCTTGTTGCGTTGACTTTTCAAAACACTCAGCCAGAAATGTAAGCAACTCGTCCGTACACTTGAAACGCAGTTCACGACCGGTATCCACTTCTTCAATGGACCCCACAAAATGGCGTTCTGCGGGATTCGTCTCCGATCCAAGTTTCAAGACGTAAGCTTGTCTCATATGCTGTTTATGCTAACGCGATGTCAAGGCCGAAGTTGTGAAAGTCCCGTTCAATTCTTGTGAAATTCGTGTTTGAATTGACCATGATCCAACAAACGGTCTCAATCGAAAGGGGGTTAATCCGGGTTTCCCACGCGGCGAAGCCCCGATCCCCTGAAGGGACGCCATGAAATCATTCTCGTCATTTCGGCTGGATGAGGCCAATCAGTGCCTCTGGTGCGGGGATACGCGGGTGACGTTGATGCCGAAGCCCTTCGCAGTGCTTTGTTACCTGGTGGAGCACGCGGGGAAATTGGTCACGCAGGAGGAGCTCCTCGCAGCAATCTGGCCGGACACCTATGTGCAGCGGGAAGTACTGCGTCGCCACATCATGGAGATCCGGCGCGCGCTTGGAGATGATGCCGGAGAGCCGCGTTTCCTGGAAACTGTCCCAAAGCGTGGCTACCGCTTCATCGCTGCAGTAACCGAACATCTGGACACGGATAGCTCAATTCTCACACGATCAAAACTCGTCGGCCGCAAATCAGCTTTAGCCGCGCTTGGCCAGTATTTAAAGAAATCCCAGGACGGACGCCGCCAAGTGGTGTTTGTTTCCGGTGAGACCGGCATTGGAAAGACGGCTTTAGCAGATGAATTCCGGTTGGCGGCAGCGATGATTCCAGCCGTACGAATAGTTCGTGGTCAATGCATAGAGGGGTTCGGTGGGAAGGAAGCTTATTACCCAATCTTCGAAGCTCTTGCTGAGCTTTCGCGCGCGGGCTCCGGAGAGGACATCGTTGCCAAACTGGCCAGGCATGCGCCCACCTGGATAATCCAATTCCCGTCACTCGTTCGACCGGACCAATACGCTTCGATCAAACAACAGTCAATGGGAGCGACACGCGATCGCATGGTGCGGGAATTGTGCGAAGCATCTGAAGTTATTTCTGCGAACGATGTGCTGGTAATAATTCTTGAAGATCTGCATTGGGCCGATTACTCGACGCTCGATCTGCTCTCCGCGATGGCACGCCGCCGACAGCACGCAAAGCTTCTCATTCTTGGCACTCTGCGACCTGCTGATCTGATCCTCACTCACAGCCCGCTCAAGGAGCTGAAACAGGACTTGCTGTTGCACCATCTGGCTTTTGAAATTCCAATCGAGCGCCTGGGTGAATCCGATGTCGCAAATTATCTTGAACAGCATTTCGTCGACGCCGAATTCCCTGACCAATTAGCAAAGGTCATTCATCGTCATTGCGATGGCAACCCTCTCTTCATGACCGCGATGCTCGATCACCTGGTCCAACAAGGGGTGTTATCGGAAGACGATGGACGCTGGCGACTGACCATCCCTTTGGAACAGGTCGATCCCGGCGTACCCGAAACACTCAGGCAGATGTTGGAAGTCCAATTGCGGCATGCGGACGCCGATGAAGAACAGCTCCTCAAATGCGCAAGCGTGGCCGGCGAGTTCTTCACCGATTGGTCGGTCGCTACGATGATGCCCGGGCACGCAGCAGACGTAGAAGAGAAGTGCGCCGCTTGTGCGGATAGGCAGTTGTTCTTGAAGGCTTTGGGGCCGTACGAATTGCCCAACGGAGAGTTGACATTGGAATATCAGTTCCGCCACTCGTCGTACCGTGAGGTACTCTATCGGCGGCTCACCACTGCTCAGCGCGTGAACTTTCATCGCCTGCTCGCGGAGGGGCTCGGGGGTCTTCGCTCGGAACCAGCGCGGGAAGCGGCAGCGGAGATCGCGCTGCATTTTGAGGAAGGTCGCGAATATGAACGAGCTATTCATTACTTAATGGTCGCTGCTGATAATGCAACGCGTCGTTACGCTCATCGCGAATCCATACTAGCGCTCGAACACTGTAGGGAGCTTCTGCCTAAAATCGCAGTCGATCGCCGGCCGGAATTCGAAGTTCGGATTCTCGAGAAACTTGGCGATTCGTATTATGCGCTAGGCGACATGGAACATTCGGCCGCGACCTATCACGCGATGGCCACGCGCGCGGCCGAGGCTGGCCTGCTCACTGCTCAGGCAAACGCGCTCATGCATCTGGCGCATTCCGCGGAAGCGATTCCTTTTTTTCTAAGAGCAATCGAGCTGGATCCAAATTTTGCTTCGGCATATGTCAGCCTCTCACGGATATACAGCAATCTTGGTGAGGTCGAACGGGCCAAGCATTATGCGAAGCGAGCATATGAGTTGCGCGACCGGGCGAGCGAGCGCGAGCGTTTGTCGATAGCGTATCAATATCACTATGAAGTAACCGGCGACCAGAAGCGGGCCACCGAAACGCTTGAGACCTGGAAGCGATCGTTTAACGATGAATTCCAGCCGGCGAATTGTCTTGCTTATATCCACAATCTGTTAGGTGATTTTAAACGCGCGATTGAAGAGGGAAAGGAAGCGGCTAGACGAAATCCATCGCACGGGTTCCCCTACTCGAACCTGGCCCACGCTTATCGCGGACTGGGAGATTTTGACGCGGCTCGAGCCACAGCGGAGAGAGCCGTTGAGAAGAATATTGCGACGCTGCCGACCAGACGCCTCCTTTATCAGCTGGCAATTCTGAAGGACAATGAGAATGAGGCCAAGAAACATCTCGAATGGTGCCGAGATAAGCCACAAGAGTTCGAGATCGTCGCCGCCCGCGCTCAGATAGCTGCATGGTCGGGCAAGCTCCAGGAAGCGAGGCACCTCTACGAACAGACGGCTGTCATGGCCGACGCGCGAAAGCTTGCGGAGGTTGGTAGCAGTTATCTCGCCTGCGCCGCCTGGATGGATCTTGCGTTTGGTAACCTGGAGCAAGCGCAAGTTTGGGCGAGACGCGTGCTTGCCCGCAATCCCGGCTACGACCCTCGGCTTCGCGCCGCGTTGAACCTGGCGATGACTGGATCTGTAGAGGAAGCCGAGCTGATAGCCAGCGAATTGGCAAAGGCTAATCCACAACACACGATCATTAATTCGGTTTTGGTTCCAATTGTACGCGCAGGCATCGCGCTGGCGGATCGCAGTCCCTCGCAAGCGATTGAAGAGTTGCGCGTCGTCGCTCCACACGAATTCGGGTTCTGTGCTGTCCTGGCGCCTCTACATTTGCGCGCGCAAGCATTCGTAATGCTAGGGTCCCTTGCCGAGGCCATAAACGAGTACGAGCGAATCATCGATCATCGCGGATCAGACCCCTTTTCACCATTTTACCCTGTTGCTTTCATTGGTTTGGGGCTTACGCACGCTCTGGTCGGAAACCATGAGGCAAGCCTGCAAGCGTATGAACACGTTCTGAGTGACTGGTCAGAAGCTGATCCAAATATTCCGATGATGGTCGCATCCCGGCAGGAGTATGAGCGGCTCAAATCTACGCTTGGCTCGTCCAATCCGCGATAAAGATAGTGACGTTCCGCAACAATCGACAAAGCAGATCTCCAACAGACGACGGCGGCGGAATCCGCCTCTCATTTCCAAAAGAGTAGTGTTAGCCATTGGAGTCAGTGTAGTTTTTTGCCTTGCGAAAGCATTTCAAAAAGCACGCTCATTCTCCTCTCGCGGGTTTCGGGTTTCTTTGCTGTTGCAAGTCTCCAAGCGATTGCAAACTTATCTGCTTTGTTGAGAGACTCAAAGAACGAATAGGCTTTTTGTCTCTCTTGAGCATTTCTAAAAATCTGCGATCGAATAGTATATTGCGGCGGTTTCGTGCGTCTAACCGTGTCGAGATAAGCCGCCAGGTTAGCGCAAGCAATAGGTTGTTGAGGCTTTGGGCCGACAAGGATGTCACCAGCAACACCACGATGTGCCCTGGCGCCGATAAGCTAATCTAACGATCAAAGAATACTCAGCTCAGAGCTGCATCCTGAGCTGAGTATTCGGTTATCTTATGGCGGATTCTCGCCAGGAGCTTTGATGGAGTGACTAAGCTGGCCGTCTTACATTGTTTTGTCCGTGACTTCGCTTAATCAAGGTCGCGTGTAGTTGAATTCGGACGACGTCAACCCATCCGCGTTTCTCACCTGCAACCGCACGGCTTGACCGGGAAAGATCTTTCGCGCAACTTTCTTGCCTTTGAGCTCTGTGGAAGACTGGAAAACAGTTTTCTGCTGTTCGCCGTCGAGCAATATCACGGCGTCCTGATCAAAAATTCCGCCAGCGACGAACAGATTCTTTCCTCTGATGCTCACATCCGAAATGACAGGACCCGGCTTAATCTTAGCGACAAACAGGTCGGATGCACCTCCGGCGTTATTTCTCTGAAGAGCGCCAGCAGTTGGAAAATCGATTGACCTGGTTAGTCCCATTATGAAGAGGCTGCCTGCAGCATCCATCGCCACGCCAAATCCGGAGTCAACGTCGGTTCCGCCAAGATAGCTCGAGTAATCGAGAGCAGTGCCCGTTGCGCCAATCTTCGCTACGAACCCATCGAAAGATCCGCCGCCGAATGTTTGTTGCAACGCCCTCGAGGTCGGGAAATTTGTCGAACCAGTAAAGCCAGTCACAATAGCGCTGCCCCTGGCGTCCACTGCAATGGCAGTGCCAGCCTCAATCCCGCTCCCACCGAGATAGCTAGAGTAGATCAACTGATTGCCCGATGAATTCAGCTTTGCGACAAATGCATCTGCGCCGCCGCCCGTATTAGCTTGCAATGCCCCCGTAGTAGTAGTGAAGTTGAACGAATCGGTGTCTCCAGTGACATAGGCGTTGCCTTCGTCGTCTATTGCGACGCGCAATCCCCTATCTTCGCGGCTGCCGCCGAGGTAGGTGGAATAGATGAGCTGACTACCAGACGCGTTTAGCTTCGCCACAAAGGCGTCGAACAAACCCCCGCCAAACCGCGGCTGCAAGGCGTTAACGATGCGCAAGTTGGGCGACGAGGTTAGCCCAGTAACATAGATACTGCCTGCCGAGTCAACCGCAATTGATGAGGCACCATCAATACCCGCACCGCCCAAAAAGGTCGAGTAGACAAGCTGACGGCCCGAGGCGTTGAATTTGGCGACGTACATATCGACGACACCGCCAAAGGACGACTGCATGGCGCTCGCAAGAGGGAAGTTCACCGAAGTCGACATACCGGAAACGTAGACATTCCCTGAGGCGTCCATTACAACACTGCTACCGTAATCGCTGCCGCTACCGCCCAGGTGTGTGGAGTAGACGAGAGAACCTCCAGCATCAAGCCTCGATACAAATGCATCGAGCAGACCGGCCCGATTGGGCTGGAAGGCGTTCATCACAGGGAAATTGGTCGATGCGGTGAAACCGGTGAGCCAGACGTTCCCTGTCACGTCGACTGCAATGCCAGTAGCGTTGTCCTGTTGGTCGCCGCCCAGATAAGTTGAGTAGATGACGCGCGTTCCTGTTGGGTCAAGCTTGACCACGAATGCATCTTGCCGGCCTCCGCCAAAAACGGGTTGCGTGGCACTAGCCATCGGAAAGTTGAGCGAATCAGTGAACCCCGCGATGTATGTATTGCCCGCGTT
>DATFWY010000059.1:0-49891 GCA_035258805.1 Blastocatellia bacterium
GTGGGTGATCGGGGTGGCGAGCGGTGAATCCAGATACCGCACATAGACCTGAAACGGGTCCGTGTCCTTCTGCCGCGCCGCGAAGGCCACGGCTTTCCCGTCTGGGGCCCACACCGGGTTGCTCTGCCCGCCTTGCTCGAAAGCAAATGGCGTAAATCGGAGCGCGGTGGGGCGCGGGGTCGCGGCGCGCCATGGCGCCCACAGCAGCACCGAGGCGACCGCGAACGCGAGCGTCGACGCGGCCAATATCCAAAGCAGCGCGCTGGACCACGCTGAGCGGCGCCAAGCCGCGGCTACTGCGGCGGGAACGCCCGGCGCAGCAAGCGTCTCGTCGGGTGCGCCACTAAGCAGTTCTTCGATTTGCGCGCGCGCGTCACCGATAGCCTGCAACCGTGCCCTGGGGTCCTTCTTCAAAGAGCGGGCGAGCAATCGGCGAAGATCTGCGGGCGTCGCGGCCGGCAGCGTGCGCCAATCCGGCTCCTTGCTGACAACCGAGACGATCGTGTCGGTGATGTCCTCGCCGGGAAATGCCGGCTTGCCAGTGAGCATCTCAAAGAGCACTGCGCCGAATGCCCAGACATCCGCGCGCTTATCCACCGTCTTCCCGCGCGCTTGCTCCGGGCTCATGTAGGCCGCGGTGCCGAGGATCGTGCCCGCTTGCGTCATCGCCGGCGTCGTGATCGTGGGGGACATCGAGGTGCCCGCCGATATCGCGCTCGTGGGCTCCATCGCTTTCGCGAGCCCGAAGTCGAGGACCTTCGCCACTCCATCGGCGCGCACCTTGATGTTCGCCGGCTTCAGATCGCGATGGATGATCCCCCGCTCGTGCGCCGCTTCGAGAGCTTCAGCGATCTGCTTGGCTATCGGCAGCGATTCATCGACCGGGAGAGCGCCCTGTGCGATGCAATCGGCGAGCGTCGGCCCGTCGATCAGCTCCATGACCAACGCCGTCGTGGCACCCGTTCGCTCCAGGCCATAGATCGCCGCGATGTTTGGATGATTGAGCGCGGCGAGGACTTCAGCCTCACGCTGGAAGCGGGCCAGCCGCTCGGCATCCGCGGCGACCGATGCCGGCAGCACTTTGATAGCGACGCTTCGTTTGAGGTTGGTGTCGATCGCCCGGTACACCTCCCCCATACCGCCCACACCGATTTGGGCCGTCACTTCATACGGGCCGAGGCGAGTACCTGGAGTCAGGGCCAATTTGCGTGGATTATAAGAGCGGAGCGGTGGCGCCGAGCACCTACGCCCATACACACCGATTCGTGGACGACCTGCGTCCTTCGCGTTCGAAGATCGTCAATCGGACACCTCCCACAATCACGTGCTGGAGGCGTCGCTTCAGAACAGTGACGCTGCACGGACGAGCCAGTTGCGGAAATCGTCCCTAACACCCAGATATCCCCTATGTTCTAAGATATCTTCAGAAACAATAATCTTTCAGATTATAAATTACAACAAGTTGGAATACGTTTTGAATATTTCCCACCACTGTAGGTTATTAGGAGTGTCACGAGTTCATCCATGTCTAGAATCCTGGTCTCGTCCCCTGTAACTTTAATTACCGTGAAAGCCTCTCCTGTTTTTCTCCTGTTTTTCTCCTGTTTATCAGGAGGCGGTAACCAGGAGGTTGCGTCGCTTCAGAGCAGTGACGCTGCACGGACGAGCCAGTTGCGGAAATCGTCCCTAACCAAGCGGTCGCGCGCTCTGGTTCCCGTTGCGCCGGCGTTTCCGGGGGACACCGAGCCGGTGACGTAGTCGTATCACCGTTGAGACTGAAGCGCTGTCACGGGGATGCGAATGGGTGAGGTTCTGGTACTTCGGCGAATGGACTTCCATTCAGGCTCTCGTGACCTCTGTATAAATCACACGTTGTATCGTGGACGTTTGGAACAACCAAAAACGAAAACAAGCAAGCGCCGAATTAAGTTAGCGGCCTCTATAGCCACGTTGATCGATTCGCATTTGACCACATCTCAGTTCACGGCTCCCGACGACTTCATTTTCTGTCGGAAGCATGGGCATCCTGAAGAACCATCGGCTTTGCGCGCCCATCTGTACCAGTCGATGGACCGAGCCGGGTTAAGACGAGTGCCCCGACAATCTGGATTCCATTGTCTAAGACATAGCGCAAAGGAACATTGCTTTACCTGATTTCACGAGATATGAGGATGGTTCAGGAACTGCTCGGGCACTCTGATATTTCAATAACGTCGTCGGTGTATGTACATCCCGGCGAGCGTGTTGTGACTGAGGTGTCAGAGATTTTGACGCGAGAGAATTCTAGGAAATTGTGACCCACTTGTGACCCACGACGGGGATCTCGTGAACTAAAGCTTAGCAGCAAAAAGGTTCTCTGAATCGTCTTTTTACATACTTTACAAACAGTTTACTTCCATTGAACCACTCGATTCTGAATGTCAGGTATGCTCCGGTCATTGATCGCATGGCGCGATCTACTTAACTGGAGGGAGCCAAGATGAAAACACGTACTCGTTCAACCTCGATGACAGCCTGCCTCATAGCCTTGTTAGCCCTCGGGGCAGCCGCTTTCGTGGTGAAGCCAGCCGTTGTAGCAAATGACAAAGAAAGATTCGAATTCGGTTCCGAAGTCGAGCACCCGTTCGGTGAGAGCCCCGTCAAAGGAGCCGCCTTCTCGGCGCAAGTCGTAGTCGAGAATAATCAAACGCTCGCAAACGGAGTGCACGTCGCCCAAAAACTCAGCGGAGCGCTCTATCGAGACAGCGAGGGTCGCACAAGACAGGAGCTCCCGCGAGCCGGAGGCCCTGAGCTCGTGCTGATCAGGGACAGCGCCGCCGGCGTTCTATATCACCTGAATGTCCTCCGTCATACGGCCGTCAAGGTCAGTCTTGACACTCAAAACGTCAACCGCGAGATAGAAGAGCGGCACCGCCAGCAAGAACACCAGGAACGCGAGCATATGGAAAAAGAGAAAGCGATTGCAATCAAGGGCGGTGGCCGCGAAATTGAACCGCAACGCAAAGTCGAGTCTCTCGGCGTTCAAACCTTCGAAGGCGTCCAGGCTGAAGTCACTCGTTTTACCATCACAATTCCAGCCGGGATGGAAGGGAATGATCAGCCTTTCGACATCGTATCTGAGCGTTGGTATTCGCCTGAGCTGCAGATCCTTTTGATGGGCAAACGAAGCGACCCGAGGACCGGCGAAATGATTTACCGGCTCACCAACCTAAGCCGCGGCGAACCGGCTCGATCGCTCTTCGAGGCACCATCGGATTTCACCCTAAAAGAAGAGAAAGTCCTCGAAATGCGAAAGAAGGAAAGACTCTAGACCACTTGCAAAATAGCAACATTTTCAGGCTCCTGGGATCGCGGGATTCCAGGGGCCTTTTGTTTTAATCACTTTTTAGTGATGGGCCTCCCCCAAATCCGGCTTTTGCGCGATTCGGTCTCCGTGTTAAATTCGCTTTATGGCGTGGATTGTTGTTAGAAGCTGCGCAGTATCCATCGCCCTGGCCCTCGCAGGTAGCGTTGCGCTTGCTCAAGGCGACAAACCGCCAACTCGAACCGCTCAAGTCATAGCCGCCCAACGGAATGCTCGAATAGTTTCATTGCTGGAACAGCTTGCCGATCAGGCGCTTGCATCAGAGAACCTGACCTTCGCCGTGCGAGCGCAGTCTCAAGCGGCTAAATTGCTCTGGTCACAGGATCCGGCGCGCGCTCGCGCGATCTACCAGAGAGCATTTCAGTCGCTTGTGCCCGGCGCCTCATCGAAAACGCGTGAAGGCACAGACGCCGCCAACAAGTCCTCGTCGCTCCGCTCTTCATCCACTGCCGAGAAGCTGCAACTTCGTAGCGAATTGCTTAACCATATCGCCGGTCGTGACCCCGAGCTTGCCGAGGAGTTGGCACGCAGTCTTGCAGATGCTGGCGATGGGACAAAAAACAGTTGCGTCGATGGGATGTCCAGCGAGTGCTCAACCAGCAGCAACCCGACACGAACTCCGGCTCCAACGCAAGCGGCTCCGATTCACGAAGATCAAGACCGCTGCGAATTGTTGATGAGCGCAGCACTCCAGGTGGTTGATCGGGACCCACAGCAGGCGATGGCTTTCGCACAGATGAGTGTCGCCCTAGGGGTGTCGTCGAACCTGTCACGGCTGCTTACGATTATGAGAGGCCTCGATTCGGAGCGCGCCGATCTCCTGTTCTCAAACGCTATGGCGCGTCTCGAGAGGTCTTCCCAGGTAGACCTGAAAGAAGTTCACACTTTGGGTTCGTATGTTGTTTCGGTGGTTAACTCAGGCACGAAACAGCCTCTTAGCAAGCCGCTCGTGCTGCGGTTCCTGAACTTCGCCTTCGATCAGTATGCGGGACGCGATCAGGCAATTTCGCGAGTCTCAAGAAAAGAGGATTCTCCTGCACTTTACTTTGTTGGGCGCCAGCTTACAGATCTTTTCGCTCGCTACTTGCCGTATCGTCTTGATCAGTTGCAGCGATATGTGGGCGATCAGATGGATGCAGGGAACTATGAGGACGGAATAGATCCTTCTTTGATGAAGATTGTCAGCGCGAGCGATATTGCTCGCACCGCCGTCGAGTCGTCCGACCCGACTGAGCGAGATTCGCTTTATGCGCGGGCTTCTCTTTCATGGCTTTCTCAAGGCGATTTGAAAGAGGCCCAGGCCTGTGCGCTCAAAATTACAGATGTCGCGACACGAGATCGTGTGCTCGTTCAGGTTGTGCGCCGTCAGTCATCTGAAAAACACCTGGAAGACGCGATTGCTCTGTCTCGTCGTATTTCGGATGAAACAGCGAGAGTCGAGCTACTCGTGATGCTGAGCAGCGCTGCCCGGGTGTCAATGGGAAACTCGCGGGCAGCTGAGCTACTTAACGAGGCCGGCGCGTGTTCTTTAAAAGCAAAGCCGTCCCTTGATCGAGCTCGCTCGCTTGTCATGATCGCCAGCAGCTTTTCAGCCTTTGACACGACACGAAGTTTTGAGTTCTTCCAATCAGCGATTAAGGCAATAGAAGACATTACGAAACCAGAGGACTCTAAGGACGAACCGAATTTATTGGGAGCACGAACCAGGGCTGCTCAATCGGTCGCCCTTGACGCACTGTATGCGGCAAGCTTCGAGAGTACGCTGGCGGTTCTCGCGAGGGCGGACTTCGACGGCGCCCTCGCGCTAGCTCGGCAGCTTCCTGGGGAAGAAGCGTCAGTGATTGCGCAGTTGGCGGTATGTAGCGGCGGCCTTGTTGAGACTACGCAGCGAGAACACACCTCTGCAGGAGATGACGCGGACTCTGGCCTGAATCACTGACATCGCTAAATACCATCCATGCAAATACTTCGTCTGGTAAATTAAAGACTCGAGGAGCAACAAGTTTGAGGAAAGTAAAGACTCAGAGCGACATTATCGTTTTGTCGACACGACTACAGCTTGCCAGTCGATTTAGCAGTCGTCGATCCAGTTGGACCGCCATTTTTTTGGCTGTAACGCTGATGCTGGCCGCGCTCACCACGGGTGCATCGTCGATCTCGGTTCGGACCGCGTCCGTACAACCTGTTGATAGCCTGCCTGCTGCGGAGTTTGCAAAGCTCGTCCGTGACATTTCCGAAGATGGCGGATACTTCCGATCGGATAATTTCACATCAAACGAGACCTCATACCTTCATATTATCGGAAAGCTGCGCGAGCAAGGCGCCACTGGTGGAGCCTATATCGGTGTCGGTCCTGAACAAAACTTTACCTACATTGCAAAGGTGCGCCCTCGAATCGCATTCATCATAGACATCCGACGGCAGGCAATCATTCAGCATTTGATGTTCAAAGCTATTTTCCAGCTTGCGCCAACAAGAATGCAGTACCTTTCATTACTCCTGAGTAGGCCACTGCCTAAGGACAAAGCGGCATCTCCCGATACGCCGGTAGGTGAAATGCTCACTTTTTTCAGCCAGGCCCAGAGCGATGAAAAGACCTATGCCGCGAATCTGGCAAGTTTGCGAAAGACTTTCAAAGATGACTTTCAGGTCCAGCTGACGGATGCCGATCAGTCAAGCCTTGATTACGTTTACAAGAATTTCAGAGACGACGGACTCGACATTGCGTATCGGATGGAGGGCACACGGGGAGGCTGGTTTCCAACTTTGAAAGAGCTAATTGTCCAGCCCGACCAGTACGGTAAACTGGGAAACTTTCTTGCGACCAAAGAAGACTATGAATTTGTACGCGACCTGCAAAAAAAGAATCTCATTATTCCAGTTGTCGGGGATTTCGCCGGCAAGAAAGCGCTCGCCGCGATAGGAGATTATCTGCGCAAGCGCGGTTTCACTGTTTCCGCCTTCTATACGTCAAATGTCGAGCAGTACCTATTTCAGAACGGGGTCTTTGGGGGATTCGTAGATAACGTGCGAAAGCTTCCCATTTCTGAAAAGAGTGTTTTTATTCGCGCGGTGCCTAACACTCGCTTTACTCATCCGGCTCAATTACCCGGCCATCGAACGACGACTTTGCTGCAACAATTGTCGGTATTTTTGAGAGACAACGATGAGGGTCGATATCAAACCTACTCTGACCTGGTGATGACGCACTACATCTCGGCGGAGAATCCGAAATAGTGAAGAGTGACGGGTGATAAGCGGTCACTCATCACTTGTCACTCTTCACTACTCAGGTTTGACAACAATGTTATTTATGACGCTGCGTATTCCTTTGACCGATCGAGCGATCTTTTCCGCCCGATCCTTTAGTTCATCTGTAGGAAGCTGCCCACTGATCACTGCAGTCCCGCCTGTCACCCTCACATCGAGAGGGTAAGTTCGAAGGTCTTGATCGTCCAGGAATTTCGAAGTCATCTCTGCCTCGAGTTGTGTGCTCAAGGGTTGCGCGCTCGCCGCCGGGCCGGGCTGCGAAGGAACAGGCGCCGGAGTTGCTGGCGCTTGTGGGGTTACTACGACCGGCGGTTGTTGAGTCGGTTGTTGTAATGGCTGCGGCGATGGCTGTGCCTGCTGAGCCGCCGCCATTCGTTCTCTTTCCTGGGCGAGTTCCTCATCGCGATTTCGCTGCTGGGTATTAACTATCAACATTGCAATCAGCACTCCTACAGCAATCGAAGCTAGTATGAGTGCCGCTATGGCGCCGCCCGACATTCCTCGCGACTCACGAACTAACGACTCCCGGTGAGTTTCCACTACGGGCCGAGCTCGCCTAATTGGCTCCTCTTCAATCCTTGTCTCCCGATACTCGCTCATTACATCCTCCTGGTCGGATGATTTGGCAGGCTCCGGTCACTGCCTTATTAAAGATGGCGCCAGGTGTGCTCGAATAGATCCCAATACGCTGAGTGAGCGTATCGAAATCATCCGGCATTCACAGTGAAATAGACGCGAAGACAAGAACGGCAACAATTGTGCCGGGAAGGAAAGGCTGAAGGTAAAAACGTTCAGCGTAGAGTGTAGCGTTCAGCGTTCAACGTTTAGTGTCCAGTGTTTAGCGTTCAGCGTTGTAGCTTTCAGACTGAAACCGTACCTATGAATGCTTAACTGTGAACGCTGAACTTTGAACGCGAAGCGTTGAACCCTGAACGCTGAACCCTGAACGCGAAGTGTTGAACGCTGAACGTTTCGTTCTTATTCTCTGGGCTGTGCAATCTCTGCGGGAGAGCTGCGGATCCAGCGCTTGGAAATGTCGTTAAAGATCACGAATCCCATCAGCAACATAAGCATTACCAGACCGACCTGCATCATCCGCTCCTTGACTCGAAGGCTTAACGGCAAACCAAAGAGCCCGAGGAATGATTCGAGCAAAAGCATGAAAATCAACCCGCCGTCGAGAACAGGTATGGGTAACAAATTAAAAACGCCCAGGTTCAACGAAAGCAGTGCGGTCAATCGAATGACTTGCACCGAACCTTCCTGTGCAGCCTGCCCGACGATTTGAGCGATTCCCACCGGCCCGGTCAATGTATCTCGCGCCGAACGCTTGCCTACGAAAACCTGTGCAAGCGCGGTTTTTGTCAATTGGATGATGCGAACGTTCTCGTCAAGCGAATAACGAATGGCGGCGAGCAAAGGTAATCGCGCATTTACCACTTCGCGGCCGGTGATTGTCGGCGTAAAACCGAGTCGCAACTCACCTCCACTCACCGACGGTGTCCCCTGGATATCCACCGTGCTGTCGCCGCGTCTTACCGTAAGAGTTACTGGCTTATCGGCGCTCTTGCGAATCGTGTTGATGATCTCCAACTGACCGAATTCGCTCTGCTCAACGCGATTTCCGTTGACAGCGATGAGGTTATCCCCAGGCTTTAGCCCGGCCAGATCCGCCGGTTGTCCGGGAACCACATCTTTCACGACTAATCGTTCGTCGTTCGCTTTGAGGCCGGCGTATCCGATTTTTTCCTGATCGAACGCATGGGAAGAAACGTGCAGCGTGATTTCTTTCGCTGCGTCACCGCGCCTGACTGTAGCAGGCAAATCTTGATCCGGGTTGACTACGATGATGTCCTCAAGGTCACGCCAATTCGGGTTAGTAATACCATCTACTCTGACGATATGGTCTCCTGGTTCAATGCCGGCCCGTTCAGCTGGAGAGTTCGGCTCGACGGCCCGTACCACCGCTGGTTTATCAAGATAGGCCGGTACCTCATGGTGAATCATTGCCATCACCGCCGGGATGGCGAGTGCGGTGAGAATGTTCATGGTTGGCCCGGCTACCGCCACGCATAACCGCTGCCACTTAGGTTTTGACATGAACTCATAGTCTGCACCGGTACGCTGTTCATCGAGGTTCTCGCCCGCCATTTTTACATAACCGCCCAATGGTATCAGGCTGAGGCGATAATCGGTGTCGCCCTTGCGAAAACCAAACAACCGCTTGCCAAACCCTACGCTGAATACGTCAACGCGAATTCCGAATGACTTTGCGACGATGAAGTGGCCGAACTCATGGATAACGATCATTGCGCCAAGTACAAGTACGAACACGCCAATCGTATACAAATAATATGTCACAACTCACTCCTCCCACCTATGCCTTGCTCGGCAATGATCTGATCCGTGATCCGGACACCGGACCAACCTATTCAGTCTAACGTAGCGATCGCGGAGTGTCTACAGAATGGGGGTTGGGGTTGGGTTTGGAGATCTTGGTTTGGGCGTTAGGGTTGGGGATCTGGAATTCGAGACCGGAAATAGGAACGCGATCAGGTTAAGAGTGCATGTGGAGTTCTGAAACTTGAGGTCTGATTGCGAATGCTCAACCCCTAATCCCCAAGCCCTAACCCCCAACCCCTGATCCGCAACCCAGAATTCCCTGCTCCGCACGTGACCGGGCCCAGCGGTCGGCTTCGAGCACCGCTTCGATGCTCTCACAAGGCTGGGTAGTGTGCGCTTCCATGGTCCGCTCGATGATCCGCGGAATATCCATAAACTTGATTTCGCGATTGAGAAACGCTGCAACAGCAATCTCATTGGCTGCGCTTAACGCCGCGGGCATCGTCCCTCCTTCACGCATCGCTTCATAGGCAAGCCGCAAACATGGAAATCGAACCAAATCCGGTTCAAAAAACTCCAGGCGTGAAAGTTTGTCCCAACCCAGCGGAGGCAGCTCGGTCGGCAGCCTGTCGGGATAGGTCAACGCGTACTGAATCATCAGCCGCATATCCGTCACTCCTAACTGGGCAATAATCGAACCATCGACCATCTCAATCATAGAGTGAACTATTGATTGCGGATGCACCGTTACCGAAATTCGATCCGCGGTGAAGCCGAATAGCCAGCCTGCTTCAATAACTTCTAATCCTTTGTTCATCAACGTCGCGGAGTCGATCGTGATTTTCGAACCCATCTGCCACGTCGGATGGGCGAGCGCTTCTTCCACAGTCGCTTCGCGCATTGTATCAAGCGAAGTCTGACGAAACGGACCGCCCGAAGCAGTCAATATCAGCCGCTTAACCTCCTCAACACGTTCCCCTCTCATGCACTGATGAAGCGCATTGTGCTCGCTGTCCACAGGAAGCAGTTCCGCGCCTGATTGCGTGGCTGCGCGAGTCATCAGCTCTCCAGCCATCACAAGTGTCTCTTTGTTAGCCAGACACACGCGACGGCCCATAGCCAGCGCCTTGTATGTAGGCATGAAACCCACCGCGCCTACCGTAGCCGATATCACAATATCGACTCCGTCCAAACATGCGACCTCCACGAGGCCCGCGTCGCCACAGGCAATCTCCGGCAGCTTTTCCACTCCCGCTGCTCGCAGGCGTTCTCGCAATTCGGGTATTCTGGATTCATCACTGAGTGAGACTAGGCGAGGACGGTACTTTGAAACCTGTCGGGCGAGCCCTTCGATGTCACGGCCGGCGGCGAGACCGACGACAACGAACTTATCTGGGAGTGAATCAATAACGGAGAGCGTGCTCAATCCTATTGAACCGGTTGAGCCGAGTATGCTGACAGTTTTCATACGCTCCGTGAGGTATCACCTACCATAGTCCGGTGAGTTTTGTTACCGCTCGAGATGCTCAGACCGGCAGGGTTTATGATACGTCGGGCGCATTCTAGCACGCGCCTGTTGGGGTATCAAAGAATTGAGTCATTGAAGAATTGAGTCATTGAAGAATTGAGTCATTGAAGAATTGAGTCATTGAGTCATTGAATCATTGAGTCATTGAAGAATTGGATCATTGAGCCATTGAATCATTGAGTCATCGAAGAATTGGGTCATCGAATCATTGGATCATTGAACCATTGATTGGCTTTGATTCGGTTCTATGTTTCAACTGCTCAATGGCCCAATGAATCAATGGCCCAATGAATCAATGACCCAATTCTTCAATGACCCAATTCTTCAATGACCCAATTCTTCAATGATTCAATGACTCAATGACTCAATGATTCAATTCTTCAATGATTCAATGACTCAATGATTCAATTCTTCAATGATTCAATGGCTAAATGCTATAATTTGGACGCCTTCAACAATCTAAATGCGCATTCTCATCGTAAAGCTCAGCTCGATTGGTGACGTGGTGCATACTTTGCCGGCCGCGTCGCTGCTCAGAAAACACTTTTCTGACGCTCGGATCAGCTGGGTAGTAGATCCGCGCGCCAGTGCGCTGCTCGAAAACTCGCCCGTCATTGATGAGGTGATTCAGCTCAACACTCGAACGCTGCGAAAGGGTTTGCTGAACGGATCACCAAACAGCGAATTAAAAGCTCAGCTGCAAAAGCTCCGTAACGGCACAACCAGCAACGGTTTCGCCCGGTCGGATATAGCAATAGATTTCCAGGGTTTGATCAAGTCGGGTCTGGTCGCCTTTTCCTCAGGAGCGAGCCGGCGAATAGGTTTTTGCGCGAAGGATCTTAGAGAGCGAGCTAGTCAGATGTTCCTGACCGAGCAGGTTGATACCACGCAAAGGACCCACGTTATTGAAAAGAATCTGGCCCTCGCTCAAGCTGCGATCGACTCGACAGTTCAGCCACAAAACGACATCCCACCGGTTGATCGGTATGAATTTCCGATAAGAATTTCAGATGATGATGAAAAGTTCGTCGATGCAGCGGTTCGAACCTCGAACCCATTCGCAATCATCAATCCGGGCGGGGGATGGCCGACCAAGCTCTGGCCTACGGAACGGTACGCCGAGCTTGCCGACTGGTTGTGGAATGATTGCAGGTTGGCAACGTTAGTCACATTCGGTCCCGGAGAGGAGCCGCTTGCATTAGCGATCGCGTCCCAAGCTCGAAGCGGAAAGGTGCGTTCGCAGGCATCAACCCTGAAGCAATTCGTAGCGCTTGCGCGGCGCGCTGCATTGTTCGTTGGTGGAGACACCGGACCACTGCACCTCGCAGCCGCCTCAGGTACTCCAATCGTCAGTCTATTCGGTCCAACTTCACCCGATCGCAACGGACCATTTGACCCACGCGATATATCAGTCGGCCGAGATTTGTGGTGCAGGTCTGATTGTCATCGCCGCAGCTGCTGGCACTGGGAGTGTATGGATATTTCCGTGAACGACGTCAAGCAAGCGGTGTTACGACGCTTGGCGGATCAGAAAAGACATACAGAGAAAGCCGATTGAACTTTAAACAACTAGCACAGCGAATCCGAGTGCCTGCGGGCTTCGTGCTCGCGCCTCTTTTGTTTATTTCGGCGCGCCCGACCCAGGGTTCTCTCGCAGCAGGCGCGTTTATTGCGATCATCGGTCTTGCAATTCGGGGGTGGGCATCGGGCCACGTAAAAAAGAATCAAGAGCTAACAACTTCGGGACCATATGCGCACACACGCAATCCTCTCTACCTGGGCACGTTCCTTTTGGGGATTGGGGTTGCGGCCGGTGGTGGGACTCTTTGGTTCGTAGGAGTTTTTGCTGCGTTCTACCTGATGATCTATGTTCCGGTGATGTTGACGGAAGCAGAGACTATGCAGGCGCTTTTCTCGGAAGAGTATGAAGCTTACCGGCGAGCGGTTCCGTTGTTTGTTCCGCGGTTCACACCCTACCGAGCTTCTTCGCAAATCGGTCACAATCATACTCGAAGCGAAGAGCGGCAGTTCGACCTGGCGCTCTACATGCGGCATCGCGAATATCGTGCGGTGGTCGGCTTCGTCGCCGCGTATGCTCTACTTGCGGCAAAGCTTGTAATCCTTTAATGCTTAACTAAGAAGACAGCAGTTCCCTCCATAGCCTCTGGCAGGCGCGGATTGGTCATTCGTATAATACCCAGGATGTTCAGAAAGCCCTTAGTAGTACTGGCGGCGCTTTTATTAGGTCTCGGAAATGCGAACGCTCAGCTGACCGCCGAGAGAGCGGCGCTTGCGAAGCCGAAGATCGTTGATCCCCTTCCATTCAAGGTCGGTGAAACGCTCGTCTATGACGTCAGCTTCTCCAAACTTATTTTCTCGGGAGTCATCGGTGAACTAAAACTAACGGTATCGAAACCGGAAGCGCCCACAACACCGGAGTTACTCGAGTTGAAGGCGGACGCCGTATCTAAAGGCTTCTTCCCGGCACTGTTCGGAATCAAGGTCAAAGACAAATTCGTCTCTCTTGTAAACCAATCTGATTTCGGCATACACACCTCAAAAAAGCTTTTAGAGGAAGGCAAGTCGCGCCGAGAACAAACTTCGATAATCAATCGAGAATCGGGAACGGTCACATATAGCGATCTTGATCTGGCGAACAAAAAGAACGCTCCCAAAGTGAAAGAGAAGCCGTCCCCCTCCTGGATTCAAGACTTATTGTCGACGATTTATTACGTGCGAACGCAGGCGTTGAAGGAAGGCGACGTGATTCCGGTACCGATAAGCGATGCCGGCGAGGTCTACAACATAGAGATCGTTTCTGGTAAGCGCGAGGAGATTAAAACCGCGACAGGAAAGGTCAATGCCATTCTTTTGAATGCGAAGGTATTCGACGGTCGGTACATAAAGCGAAGTGGGGAGATGCTGGTTTGGGTTACTGATGATCCGGCGCGAATACCTCTACGCGCAAAGATCAAGACGTCAGGAGCTACGGTCACTGTGGAATTGAAGCGTGTTCTACCGTCCCAGGATCGATGAGACATCACGTAGTAGCGAATTTATTCGTTATGAACTGAATCCTTGTAAGATTAAGGCACACGTTAACCTCTATTTAGTGGAGTTGGAAGGAAGGACGAACGAATAAATTCGTTACCACGTGGAGGGTGAAACTACCTCGAAACAGTCGATTCAAGCGAAAGCTCCACTTTGCACTTCTGCGGGTCGTACGCATACTCAAACCCATCCGGATCCACCGGAAGCCCTCTCTCATCGATATTCATATTGATCGATTGCAGTACTGCCGCAAACAGTCTGAGATTCGGTGGGCATTCACCCTTTTGCTCCTTGTATCGAGCAATCAAAGAATTTATTGCATCGACTTCATCGAGAGAGCGCAGCTGTTTCATTCGCTCAACAGCTTGCGCCTTAATATTTGGGTCATCACTCGCGAGATAAGTCGAATATACCGCCCGGGCGGCGTCGCGGCTCCCGCCTTTGATTCTCATCAGCCCGCCGAGATCTCGCATCCACCACGGCGCGCCTGAAACAGTACCCCCCTTTTCAAACCATAAGGCCGATTTGGAGTAGTATGCGTTTTGCTCCTCCGGAGCTGCGGCGTTCCCAGCTTGCCAGTAGATGTACCCCAGGTCCTGATACAGCCGCCACTCGTTCGGATTTTGCTCGATTCCCTTCTCCACAAGCGCAGTCGCGGCCGGCATATCTCGCTCGGGAAGAAAAATCGCACCGAAGCGGTAAGCGGGAATGTGTTGCGGATCAAGCGTGACCACAATATCCAACAGCGGAGCAAGCAGGTCCATTCGAAGGTCCTTCGTCGCCGCAGCGGAGAGCGGTACGCCACTGTCTATCACCTTGCGACCAAAGTACTGCACTGTACGTATCCAGTAGAGATCCGCCGTCAACGCAGTCAAACCAAGACTCATTCTCTTTATCGCGTTGCCGGAAGACAGGAACAATTTCTCTTCGCTGATGGTCTGCCGAGGCGCAGCGTCATCGATCCACTGCTGGAGCGGATACAGCGATCCCAAGCCCACAACAAGAATCGAGATCGTAAACAGCCGTCCAAGCGGAGTCACTTAAAATTCCTCTTCTGAAAGATCAGAATCGCAGCGGATTGTAAAATCGCTATGTAAACAAACGCATACACCGTTGCCGAGATCGCCATTCCCATCGGCACGACTTTACCGTGTGAAGCTTCAGTGATAAATCCAAAGTTGGAAAAGTTCGGAAGCAGGTAATACAGAACGGTAAGCACCGCCTTGCTCACCGAAGAGTTTGCAAGAGCAGCCATCTGCAGAAGATCTTTGCTGAAGTTCCCGATGACATAAACCGCGAAGGAAAACAAGGCAGCCAACATCGGCGTGCTAAAGCTCGAGAACATCAGGGCGACGGCAACAATCACCGCCAGCTCTAAATAGACCAGAAACGACGCACCAAGGACCGCTGTGTGAAGCCGAACGAATGTTCCATTCACATACAACAGCGCCAGTTCGGTCGCGAGCACCATTACTGCCGTATTAACGAGCAGCGTCAGGCAAAGACCGACGTACTTCCCAATGATAAACTCGTGTCGTTGTACGGGCTTCGATAACAGACTGTAAATCGTGCGCTTATCAATTTCCTTATAGACCAGTCCAACGCCGATAAAGATCGCGATTAGCGCTCCGAACACCAGCATCGCGCTCAACCCGAGCGTCGCAGTGAATTGACTCTCCATGTCCAGAGACAAGTCGCTCACGAACGCAGAAGCAGCAACGAGGATCAGAACGAAGAGAATGAGATTGTAGAGGACTCGATCACGGATCGACTCGCGGAAGGTGTTGAGCGCGATCGCCCGAATGCGACGAGGGCTGCTGGAACTATATCGTACCGGCGTTGCGACCGCCGCTAATCTGACTTCTATCTCGCTCGTTGCCATAGCCTTTCAGTCGTGCCTCCACCGACGCAGGGGTCGGTGGAGACCTACCGGATTGTTACGTCACTGCCACCGGATCAGGGTGTCACTGATCTATACTTATTTAAGCTTTCCGCAATCTTGTTCGCCAGTTCCTCGGAATTTGCAAGCCCCCGTCCCCTCTCCATTACCCGTCTTGCTTCTTCCAGCCGTCCTAATTTTTCATAAGCAAGCCCTAGTTCGTATAGAGCGTAGGCATCACGCGGCATCAATTGGATCGCTCGTTCCAGTTCGCGAGCTGCATCGCTGTACCTCTCCTCGCGCGCGTAACACAAACCGAGGTTGAATCGAGAGATTGGCGTGTCAGGTCTTAATCGCAAGGCTGCTTCAAAGTTCATCTCTGCGAGACGGTAATCCTTATTCTTGAAGTAGACTGCGCCAAGATCATTGTAAGACTGAAACATCTCCGGATCGATCTCCAGAGCGCGCTTGAAACTGGTCACCGCCTGCGCGGCCCGTCCCTGCAAGTCGTAACTCCTTCCCAAAGCGGCAAGAATGTTTGGTTCATTTTTGTTCAAGGAAGCTGCCCTTTCCAACATTGGTTGAGCCTCGTCCAGCCGTTTGGCGTCCAGCAGCGCAAGCCCGGCATTATAGTGACCGGCCCAGTAGCCCGGCCGCACGCGCGCAACATTTGACCAAAGTGAGTACGAATCGGCCCAATGTCTATTCTCAAGCGCCGCACTAACCGTCATCGCAAGCGTCAGCACGAGGATCCCTGCGGTCACGATTGCAGGTTTGTTAAGCCCAGAGCTCTGCCCAGCAGTGTTTGGCTCAATGATGGCTATTCGTTTGAATCCGAGACCTATCAAGTACGTTAGACCGGCTACCGAAAGATAGAGATAGTGATCAAAGACCAGATACTCTTCCCTTGAGACTTGGCCAAGATTCAGTACCGGGAGCAGCGGCGCAAAGATCAGTAACAACCCAAGCCATACTTCGCTACTAATCTTCTTTCGATAAAACACAAGCACTGACAAGCTTATTGCGATCAAAGCAGCCGGTACCAGGAACGCGGAAGATGCCACAGTTGTAACGAATGAAGTTTGATAGGTAACACTAAGCCCGATCGGCCACAACAGATGAAATACATAACTACAAATCACAAACGGCAAGGTCATCAACGTGTACGCTAGCGGTCGATTCGGCGCCTGTGGGTTCTTCCACATCAATTCGCCCAACACGAGATAGCGCGGCAAAAGATAAATCATCGCTACTGCCACGTAAGGCAGTGTTCGCCCGAGCGCTGCCTTCAATCGCGAAGACGCTTGACCCGATGCCATGATCAGTTCGTAACAAAATACGAGCACCAACAGGCTTAAAGCCGTTTCCTTTGCAAAGGCCGCTAACACGAAAGCGCCAAGTGATATTATGCTTGCACGACCGCGGGAGTGATCTCCGTCTCCAGCCGATCGAGCTTTCAGATAAAAGTAGAAAGACGTCAGGAAGAAAACGCCAAAAAGCGGATCGGTCATGCCGCTTATCCAACTAACGGACTCGACATGCACCGGATGAACCGAAAAAAGAACCGAAGCGATCAGTGCAACCAGAGAATTCGAAGATAATTGACGAACTACATAAAACACACCAACGGAACACAAAATATGAAGAAGAAGACTAACCAGATGCCAGCCCTGCGGCCAGAGACCGAACAGGTGATACTCAACCGTCAGCATCACCGTAAAGAGCGGGCGATAGTACGGAAGAGGCGGCGGTGTGTCCAGGGAGGTTGATTGATCACGAAATGCCCACACGTCCGTTGTGAACGCCTTCTGCAGGTTGTCCCACGAACGAATATTTTGATTCTCGACGATCTGATCGGTGTCATCGAAAACAAACTCGCCGCCCAGTGAATTGGCGTACGCCAGGAAGGAACAAAGGCAAATCAACAGCAGTAGCCGAGCAGCAGCAAGGCTCTGAATAGATGTCAGTATTCCGACCTTTGTTTTGCCGTTTGGCGCGGGCTGGCGTGAATCAACGCCAACACTGCCGATCTTTTTACGCTTAGTTGTAGCCACCTGTATCCATGTCTACCAGAGCAGTTTTCTGCTCAAGAGAATGTGATCGACTAATTGAATTGAGGGCCAAGTTTGCTTCGGTACAACTAAGATTGGGGACTTACAGCAACGCTGGAGTGTAAAAAACGGGGGCGTTTAGGTTCGGAGGACAGCTGCTATTTGTCGCGTGGGCCGGTCTCGAGAAGTCGCGACCGGCCACGCTTATGAATCAACTATTGGATCGGGGTACCGTCCTTAGGCACGCGGTCCTGCGGCGTAGCCGTCGGAGGAGTGATGCCATCGGTCTCGTATACAACCATCGTTTCATTAGAGTAGTACGAGCGATTGCCTGTGCCGAAATTGCCGACCGCGCTCGGGTGGGCGGTTGTATCGAACATCGGAGGCATACCCTCCGCGCTAATGCCGGCGGTGGTAAACACGTACCCGCCTTTGTTGCCGGCTGCCATATTCGAATCCACGTACCCCATTGAACCGAGGGTTGCCAGGTCAGCAAACTTACCGTGTCCCTTGGTGATTGAATAAAGAACCTGTTGTTTGCCGATTGTTTGCACTTCGGCAAGAGCTGCGGTCTCGTGTGCTGCCTGTTGGGACTTTATCAAGTTGGGGATCGCTATTGCAGCAATGATTCCGATGATTGCAACCACGATCAGCAACTCAATAAGCGAGAACCCGCTTTCCTTCTTTCTCTTCATGGCTTTCCCCTACCTCTAAATATTGCCCTCCCCATACGGGGGATTGGGCTTCGCGTATGTCTTGCGAAATCGAACGCGGCGATCGCCGCCAGGTTCATTTTATATTTATCGGTGGGAATATAACACAAACGGGTGAGGCCTGAAAGGACTCACCCGTTTTTGATGCTTCATTATGTTCGCAAGCCTTATTCGATTGGAACGGCCGGCGCAGCAGGAAGTCTCGATCCCGGAGGTGCTGCGGTTCCCCACGCACCAGTTACCGAACCATCCTGTTGATACACAACGAAAGTCTCGTTCGAATAAAACGATCTGTTGCCCGTACCGAAATTACCCGTGGACTGTGGATATGCGGTGGTGTCGAAGTATGACGGTACACCGCCGGCACCCGCCGGTACGCCAACGCAGGTAAAGTTGAAGCCGCTCTTCAATCCACTACCCAAAGCGGTGTCAATGGCGTTGTCGGCCATAAGCGCCACAAGACCAGTCGCGAAATCCTTACCCTTGCCGCGCGTAGACTGATACGTCGCCTGCGCCGTTCCCAAAGTCCGAGTGGAACCAATGGCTGATGCCTCATTGGCCGCTTGACGGGACTTCAGCAGGTTCGGTATTGCGATCGCTGCGATGATACCGATGATCGCCACAACTATCAGCAACTCGATCAGTGAAAATCCTTTCTGATTCTTCATATAGCTGTACGCTCCTTTTAAGTTTTGCCGTAGGTCAGTTTTCCTAGCGGCCAATCTACGACAGATTGCAACGTGGTGTAGATCAAAGTTCGTGCCAACCGCCAAAAAACGGACGCTCTGTGCGAAATGCTTGGTACGAAAGGGGCTGTAGGTTGCGTTTAGAATCATTGGCTCGTTTTCCCGCGTTTTTTAACAAAAAAGGATAGAGTTCCGTTGCCACTTTTTGTCAGAGCAAAGGCCCCCTACCGAGGAATGGCCCCTACCGAGGAATCGGCGAACTGGCGGCAGTTGCCGATGCGCCTTCTTCGTAGCGAATGACTGCAGTTTCATCTACGTAGAAATAGGTACCTGTTGAGGGATCAACTTGAGGGTCGGCGTTTGCCTTAAAAGTTATGATCTTCCCCTGAGCGATATCAGTAGCATTAAGTACAATGTTGAGCGTGAACGTATATCCGCTCTTACTGCCTACCATCAGGCTCGCATCAATGGTTCCTTCGGGCGCGAGATCTGATAACGTGGCATAAACCTTGTGCCGGCGTTCATACAGGTTCTCCGCGGTTGTAATCGTTCTTAATGACTGAACCGCCGAGCCTGCTTGCGCGTATCGCCTTGCCTTCTGGAGTCCGGGAATAGCCAGCGCCGCGATCACTCCAATGATCGCAATAACGATTAAGAGTTCAACTAGTGAAAAGCCTTCTTCTCTTCTCATCCTGATTTCCCTCGATGTGTTCATTGCTTCCATTTCATCCTTCTAAAGCCAAGTAATCGACCTGCGCGAGAGCAATGTCCGTGCCATTCAAGTTTGTTATTAGTACCGAATTATCGATGCTGATTGTTGAGAGGCATGCTATGACTGAAATGGGGAGGGCTCTGAAGAGTCAGCTACTCGTTGGTTGATCGACCCTGTCTGCCCATATCGAAGGCGCCCGCAGTTTGTGGTTTCTCCTGAAGCTTAAATAGCTCGTTCACCGCTGCAGTGTACTCGCGAATCAGTTGCTGTTGCCGCGCTCTCGCAGCAGGCGCAAGGTAATCGAGATTCCTGTTATCCTGATTCGGCAGATTGAAGGAATAATCCTTGTTCTTACGCAGGAACCGATCGACACGAGGCTGCGAGACCTTTCAATCAAGATTCATAGGCGGTTTATCTTTTTAAGCAGTTGATGTGGAGGCAGGAGGAGACGGGCGGGACTATACCATAGCCGCTCAAGTGTTAGTTTCTAAAACCTTTCTGTAAGCTGGAGCACCTCCGACAATCGATAATCTGATTTCAAAATCATCGTCAAATGAAATCAAATCACCGAACGCTCCTTCTTCGATTGATCCAAATCCTTCAAGACCAGCGACACGAGCAGGAACCGCAGTCGCCATATAGACGGCGTGGTGGACGGGAACACCAATTTCTACCATGTTCCTGACGGCCTGCCGCATTGTGATGACCGAACCTGCAATCGTAGCTTCGTCGGGGTTCCGGGCCAAACCAGTGCGGCCGTTCTTAACTAAAATCGGTTCGCCCCAAACCAGGAACTCTCCGTCGCCCATTCCTGTGGGCTTTATAGCATCGCTGATCAGCGCCATCCGCTGCGGAGTCTTCGACTTATACAGCAACCGTAACATGTCCGGATGTAGATGATGAAAATCGGCAATGCAGTCCAAGGTCACGTCGTCCCGCAGAAGTCCCCAGGCTACCGCTCCAGGTTTGCGGTGGTGAAGCGGATCTAAAGCGTTTGGAAAATGTGTGATGTGACGAGCCCCGAAAGCAAAGGCGCGATCGAGAGACTCGTGATCCGCTTGAGAATGTCCAATGAACGGCCGAACGCTGTTGCGGGCTAGCTGATTGACAAGCTCGGTGGCCCCGGTTATCTCCGGCGCCAACGTCATCAGCCGGCGATCCATTGGCGATCTACCAAAAAAAAGATTAAGGGACTTGGGATCGTCTTCGTAAATCCGAAAATGTTTGCTCTGCAAAGCCCCGCAGCGATTCTTACTCACAAACGGACCTTCAAAATGTATGCCTAAGACACGAGCGGTCAACGGCCTTTTGCCCAGTTCATCCTTGCGTTGCTGACGCATGAAAAGCTCAATCGTTGTCGTAGCCTCACTGTAGACCTTTTCATTCGCCGGCACGAAAGTTGGGAAATAACCCGTCACTCCTTCCGCTAGCAAAAAATCAGAGAGCTTCTTTAATCCTGCTGCGTCGGTATCCTGCACATCGATTCCGGCCGAGCCGTGAATGTGAATGTCAATAAATCCAGGAGCCAGATATGCGCCACTAAGATCAATCGAGTCACTCGAGCTTAGGCCAACCGGCGTTTGATCCCGAGTAAAGACCAATTCTATGCGCCGGTCGCGAATTAAAACCCCTCCCGGCTTGACTGCGTCTTTGAGTACCACCCGCGAATTGTAAAGAAGTAATTGAGACATTTATTAGCTACTTACCCACACTATCGAGTGCACGTCGCACTGAATTTCCGTGCGCTTCAAGCAACTGTTCTGACTCGAGCCGAGATGCCCCAATGCGCGCCATCAAAAGCGCAATGCGAAGATCATCGCCGGCCAATTCGAAGTATCGAGTTGCCTCTTCAGCACTGATAGCGGCTTCCTCGGCGAGAATCGCGCAGGCGCGCCGCCGTAGCTTCTCATTGGTCGCTTTCAGGTTTGACATCAAGTTGCTGTAGACCAGTCCCAACTTAATCATCGTCCCAGTGGATAGCATATTCAGAATCATCTTTTGAGCGGTGCCCGCTTTCATACGCGAGGATCCGGCTATCGCTTCGGCTCCTACGACCGGTGCAATAGTGATATCAGCCGCGGCGGCCATTTTGGAATTCGGATTACAAATAACGGCGATCGTCGCGGAGCCGATTCTACGCGCGTACTCGATACCTCCGAGCGTATACGGCGTGTTGCCGCTGGCGGATATCCCGACCAACGCATCAGTCTGAGAGAGAGAGATCGCTTGCAGGTCATCGGCGGCCGCCTGAGGGTCATCCTCTGCGGCCTCCACCGATCGATGCAATGCATCAAACCCGCCGGCAATAATTCCTCGAACCAGATCAGGCGAGACCCCAAATGTCGGGGGACATTCTGATGCGTCGAGTACGCCTAAACGCCCGCTCGTACCGGTGCCAATGTAGATTAGTCGCCCGCCAGATTTGAGCCGCGAAAAAATCAAGTCAACGCCGGCCGCAATCTGATCAAGCACCTTAGAAACTGCCTCGGCGACAGTGGCATCTTCGTTATTGATCAGTCTGACGATTTCGATAGTCGAACGCCGGTCGATGTCTTTGGTACTTGGATTAATCTCTTCGGTAACCGGCTTCATTGTGGATTGAGTCGGCAACGCAAATCAGGTAGTGTCTGGGTGAGATGAACCTGGGGCATGACTTAAGAGTTTTTGCATCGCGATTGGCAGAACTAATGGCATTGCTGTATCGCTTGCCACCGTCAAGCTGAGCGATGATAGCGATCCCGCCGCGCCGTGAGCGCGGTCCAGCCAATTCACAGGAGCGAGTTGATATCGCTCTCAAACACTGATTGCGGTTGGACGCCGAGGTAGGTCCTTACAATCTGACCGCTGCGATCCAATACATAAGTCGTTGGAATTCCCCGGCTGACATCATAGCCTCGGAGAGCCGTCGGATTGTTAACCATCCAGATCGTGTAATTAATGCTGTTGCTCTGCATAAATGGAGCGACAGCTGGGGCACCCCCGGGGTTGCCTCTCGGCGCTATCGGATCAATTGAAACGCCGATGACTTCCAGCCCCTGATCCCGATATTTGTTTTGTAGCGCGATAAAGCTTGGTATCTCCATTCGGCAGGGACCGCACCAGGTCGCCCAGAAGTCGAGTATCACAACCTTTCCGCGAAAAGCGGCAAGGCTTTGTTGAACGTCCTCAGTGACAGTCGGTACCGGCGAGATCGCGATGGCCTTGGTATTGCGACCGCCGCTCGACATCATTGCACCACCTACCACCACGACCGCGATAATCAGCACCAAGCCGATCAAAAGTGGAGTTCTCTTTCCTCGCTTCGTGTTAGCTTTGGTTTGTGACATAGTCCCTCGCTCAACTCCCTGCCATTTGATTTCGCGTAGCTTACCACGAAACGCGACGCAGTTGCAGCCCTCAGATGCGCTTGCGCTCCCGGACGCGAGCGCTGCTCTCAAAACGCTTATCCTGCATCTCTTTCGTTCTCAACGGCTTGCATCCCGAGTTGCGTCGCTCAAGGATTATCCGACATACGGTTAGCGCAAGCAACCGATGGATGAAACGCGCTTCCCACTTCATCACTGGATTGACCAGAACTCTCGCGGTGGTCTGAGTGCGATGCCGCATATTAAAATGAAAGACCAACAATTTGGAACAGTAGAACTCCTTATTGATTACCAGTGACGCGTCGGCTCGGAGTCTGCTGTCCCAGGAACGCTTTAAACAAAAGTTGTCACCTTCCGCCATCTCAATGCGGAGTCCTTCTTTGTTCGGGTTCGCCCGCGAGCGTTCAACCAGGAATGACTCGCCACCTTCCTCTGAAATTATCGAGATACGTTTTCCGAGCACGCCAACTTTTATATCCCACTTCTTACCGTCAACTTCGTATACCGCCCGACGCAAGCCATGCCATCGAAGACGCGCGATTGCGCGGCCATTCACGGTGAATACGTGTCGGACGTGGCTCTGACCGACGCGCTCCACGATCACCTCGCCGGCGCCCATGAAATCGCGCTCGAAGACCTCTCCCGCGGCTGCAATTAAACTAGCGAGCCCTGCCTGCATAATTACCAGTCGATATGTTTAATGGTCCCCACTAAGAATTGATTCGCACAAGACACTGAATCGGACGGTTCTGCCAGGCGCAATAATGATGACTGCCTTGTGAAATAGTGCAGTCAGGCGCCTATGTACTTCGCATAAAGTCCCCTCGCAACCGCTGGATCTGTCGTTCCCCGGATGATACTCCTTGCGTCGCGAAAAACTGTTATATCGTAATCGTCTATCTTAAACCGAAGTAAGAAATCATTGAAAGTCACTTCTCCCGCCGGCCGCAACCGCTCTGCAAGCGCTCCAAAGTCTATTTCTCCGCGCCTCCTCAGTGCGATCTGTACCGAATTTCGGCCACATAGCGTTGTGGCCACTTGACGACCAAAGCCGCGCAGGAACTCGAAATTGCCCTCGCCGCACGCCGGGCAGTCCTCTCTCGGGGAAGACTGAGCGAGGTCGACCTTACTAAATTTAAACTCCCACAAATCAAATTGGATCAGCGATTGATGGAGCTTTTCAGTGCGTCCGGTCAACAGTTTGAGCGCCTCCGCCGCTTGTATTGATGCGATTGTTGTCACGATCGGCATTATTACCCCGGCGGTATCGCAAGTAGGCCCGGAGCCGGGTTCCGGCATAGCATCAAGCACGCAACGCATACACGGTGATTCGCCCGGCCGAACCGTCATCGTCAACCCATACGAACCTACTGCTGCTCCATACACCCAGCTGATCTTCGATTTTACGCAGGCGTCGTTTATCAGAAAACGCGTTTCGAAGTTGTCGGTGCCATCAAGTACCGCGCTGGCGCCGGAGATTATTTCTTCGATGTTTTCGAAGTTTACATCCGTGACTATCGGCTCGACGGTAATGTCAGAATTGACGCGAGCAATTCGCGCGGCTGCTGCGACGGGTTTGGGAAGGCGAGCGAGCGCGTCGGTTTCATCGAACATTATCTGGCGTTGCAGGTTTGATTCTTCAACGAAATCTCGATCAACCAGAACGAGATGGCCCACACCAGCACGCGCGAGCGTCTCAGCTTGAATCCCCCCAAGCGCCCCACAACCGATTATTACGACTTTTGCGTCGCCCAGAAGTCGCTGACCTTCGTCGCCGATCCCTTCGAAAAGAATCTGTCTGGAGTATCTGCCGTCGTTCATTATGCGCATTGACTCGGGAAACTTATCGACAGAAAGACTCTAAGACACGATGGCACGCAAAGACAATCGTTGTGAACCTCGGTGTTCAGAATCTGTGTTGCGGATTGCGCCAACAGCTGGCTACTTGCTGAAGATTTGTTCATCAAGAGCCTGGTTGTGCAAGACTTGATCGATCGCGATATTCCAATCAAAGAGATTCGATCCGCTCGAGGTTTGAACTTGAAGCTGTAACCTGTACTTGCGCGGAATCATCAACGCATCGACTGCCTGAAAGTCATCAAAGTCTTCAACCAGCTTATAGTAGTCTTCCTGTAATCTTGTTGAATCATTTGGCCCCGAACCTAGTCGCGCGGGAACCTTGAATTCGTAATCTGTGCGCACGTGCTGGAAAGTCGCCGCGTCGAAGAATAGGGATATCTTGAGATCAGTTGATCCTTTGTCTGGCCGATAAGTAACCTCGTGCACCTGGCGGTTGTCGATCTTCTTCAAACCTTTATAGTCCAGCTTTGGTTTCAGCTGGTCGATTCTTAGCAGTGCCCAGGCGGTCGATAAAGTGCCGCCGAGCAACCCGTCCTTTAGCGGCAGATTCTGTTGCTCGAGATAAAGGCTTAGCGGTGATCTCCGGCCGCTGGGAAGGTGACCTGTCAGTACTTTCGTGCCGTCATATCCAAGCTGTTCGCCCGTGTACTGAGGCGACGCAAACCGCATGCTATATCTTATCTTTTGGCCGGAGGACGCCACGGCAGCTTGCCCGTCGATATTGCTGGCGGTTCCCACACGACTGATCAGCTTTACCGAGCCGCTAACTACTCGGTTCTTCGCGGCGGCGCGCGCCTGTGCATTCCCAATAGAATCCAGATGTTGAGCAATTACGTCTTCCAGCTTTACCTTTTTTTCCTGAGCAGATAAAGATCCGCACAGCAAAAGACTGACGGCAATCGCACACATGCCGTGCTTGAATCCTTTAAGTAATCGAATCATTTCATTTGCTCCGGCAGCCAGGATTGTGCAGCGCTGAACGCGTTCTTTCTATTCTGTGGGATACGTTTTGTCAACGCACGTCCGCATGCTCGCCGCACTCTATTAGTTCGATCACTGAGAGATTTAGCGCACTTTGCGAAGCGCTTCCTTGAGGGCTGGTTCTCGCAAAGCCGCGAAGCCACAGAGCACGCAAACAATCGACAAGAAAGCTCAAGTTCCTGGCGTTGCGCGCCGTCGGGCCCTCGTTATATAGTCTTTTCCGATTCGAGAGCAGCTTTCATAGTTCTTTGTCTCACTCTCGTCCTTCTTATGAGTACAGACAAAGTGGTGGCAACCAATCGAGAGGCCTACCACAATTTCCATATACTCGAGACTCACGAATGTGGCGTTGCACTGACCGGCACGGAAGTTAAATCGGCACGTGAAGGGCGTTGCAACCTGAAGGACGGGTTTGCTCAAATACGCCTGCAGGAAGCCTGGCTGATGAACGTGCATATCAGTCCATACAGCCACGGCAATAGAGAAAATCATGAGCCAACGCGTGCCCGAAAGCTGCTCCTGCACAGATCGGAAATTGACAAATTGGCGGGTAAAGTCCAAGAAAAGGGTCTTACCCTCGTGCCAACGAAGATGTATTTGAAAAAGGGCCGCATTAAGGTCGAGCTGGCTGTGGCCAGGGGCAAAAAGCTCTATGATAAGCGCGAGACGGAGCGTCGCCGAGAAGCGGACCGCGAAGCTCGCAAAATGATGAAAGAAAGGAGCAGGTGAAGATCTTGGATGAGTTAGTGGCGTAGAGAGCGCCAGCGCAAGAATCCAAAATCTAAATCCAATCGAGAGAATGGAAGTAAGAGCTGAGTTCGGAAAATTTTACGATGTCGAGGCTGACGCGTTGGTGGTCACCATCTACGAGGGCGAAAAAGCAAATGAAGGCGCTCTTCGGGAATTAGATGAACGGACCGGCGGGATTGTCAGCGAAATGCTCGGTAGCGATGAAATGCGAGGCAAACAAGGTGACATGGTTTACATACACCGCCCGGGTAATCTCCGGGCCGCGAGACTGCTCCTGGTAGGCGCTGGAAAACGGGAGGAATTCTCGCTTGATACGATTCGAAAAGTTACCGCCTCGGCAGCACGCTTTCTTCGCGGCAAAGGTGCACGATCCATGGCCGCGTTGCGACGTTCTCAGCTCGATCTCGGAAAAAGCGCTCAGGCCGCAGTAGAGGGAGTCCTGGTTGGTCTCTTCGAACCTGATATGTACAAGACCGAGAACAAGGAAGAACGTCGAATCGACGAGCTTGTTTTGGTGTCTGCAGCGGCTGGATCAGAGAATGAGCTCGCGAATGGCGTCGAAAGAGGAAGAATAATTGGAGAAGCGGTTAATCTTGCGCGTGAACTGTCTAACGAGCCCAGTTCGACGCTGACCCCTTCGGAGCTTGCGGAACGAGCGAAGGAGACTGCCAGCAAATTTGGACTCGATATCGACACTCTGGACGAAGCCCGGATGAAAGACCTTGGAATGGGCGCACTGCTCGGCGTTGCCCGTGGATCAGATGAACCTGCGAAGCTGGTTGTGCTGCGTTACACCGGCAATGAGGCCGATCAAGACGTTATTGCGATCGTTGGAAAGGGTATTACCTTCGACTCGGGAGGAATTTCGATAAAACCCGCTGAAGGCATGGAAAAAATGAAGTACGACATGTCGGGCGCAGCCGCGACGCTTGCGGCAATGCGAGCTATCGCTCAACTCAAGCCTAAAGTGAATGTTATTGGGTTGATGCCAACAACCGAGAATATGCCTTCAGGCCGAGCGTACAAACCTGGCGATGTGTTGCGTGCGATGAGCGGTAAGACTATTGAGGTAATAAACACCGATGCCGAAGGCCGGTTGATACTTGCCGATGCGATCAGCTATGCACGCAAGCTTGGTGCGACAAGGATCATTGACCTGGCCACGTTGACTGGCGCCGTCTCAATTGCGCTTGGCACTGTGAACGTAGCAATTCTTGGAAACAACCAGGCATTCACGAATCAGATCCGCGCGGCGGCTAAAGAAGTAGGGGAACGTTTTTGGGAGCTGCCGATGGACGACGAATATCGCGACATGATCAAAAGCGACATCGCCGACATTAAGAATTCGGGCGGGCGTAACGCCGGAACGATCACTGCAGCTTACTTCCTCCGTGAATTCGCCGAAGATACGCCCTGGGTGCACCTGGATATTGCCGGCACAGCATGGGAGAACGATCGGAAGCCTTACGCCGCGAAAGGGCCAACCGGAGTTGCAATCCGCACGTTGATTAACTATGTGTGTCATCACGCCGCAAAGGCGTGAAAGGCGGGTTGCGATTTCTGCTATTTCATCCGCGGAATCTGCGTCATCTGCGGATCAGTCTGAAATTTTACGAAGCGACTTGATTTAATCAGATGACGCAGATTTACGCAGAAAGAGATAACGAGAACCAAAACGAGCGCCCACGTTGAGTTTTACTCGAAGCCAACAGATTGGAGCCTTTCTTGTGCTGGCTCTACTGTTCGCATTACTGATTTATCGCTCCTGCTGATTTTGGCGAAGGTAATCTCAACAAAGGAAGTGCGGATAGAGGCCCTGAGAATTCGGATAGCCGTCAATTTTTTTGGGTACAATCGAGGATCACACGACTTAGTCCCGATACCACGCGAACCATTCGATCATAATCTATCTTCTCGGCGGTATCAGAGCGTCGGTGATAATAGGGATATCGAAATACGGCGGTATCAGTAATCATGATCCCTGGGTAATCTTCCTTCCAAAAAGACCATTGATCAGACCATCCAATACCAGTTAGCCAACCGGGGGCAGCCACCCCCTGACTCGGAAACGACCCGTCCTGACGAAAGGTCTTTATTGCTCTTCGCACCAACGGTCTGGAGGAGATATTACCAACAAAACCAATGAAGTTCCCGACATTCGGATAGAACAAACTAAATGGAAACGGATAAACCTGGCTGTTTTCGGCGTCCGAATAATACCCAATCGTTTCCAGTGAGAACATTGCGACAATATTCTCCGCTCTCGCTCGCGATCGGCGCGCGTACACCCGACTTCCCATTTCCTCCGTCTGGAAATAGGGCGGCTCTTCATTTACGAACGCTACAAATCGTAGGGTCCGATTCACATCTTTATTTTTGAACTCTTTTGCAAGCTCAAGGAGTGCCGCTACTCCACTGGCATTATCATTCGCACCAGGGCTGCCGCTGACAGAGTCATAGTGAGCGCCGACGACGACTATCTCATCCGATCGTATGGTTCCACGAATCTCTGTTTCTATATTCTTCACCGACTTTCCGGAGATCGTATATTCTTGTTGCTGTATCTGAAGACCTGCATTTCGCAGTTCGGTCTCGATGAAATCGGCGGAAGCCGTTAGTGCCTCGTAGTGGTTGAGATTTCTCTCGCCGATTCGGCCAGCTAGCGCTGAGACGTGATTTTGCAGGGTGCCACGTAGTTCCAACTCGGCATCAGTTAGGATTGGGAGAACCTCTGAGTAGGATCTGCCAGGCATACTTGTAACATAGAAACTTGCAGCAAGAAAAAGAGATCCGAAGACTACAAGCTGAAGCCCAACCCAGAGCCATTCTCGACGTGCATTTGGATAGCGCTTTATTCTGAATTTCAATCCTTAGTTAGTGTGACTTTCGCTACCTGAGGGCTAACCAACTTTGTATCACCGCGCCTTCATCCCTGAACATCCACAACATCCTGACGCGTGACTATCCCAACAATCCGACCATACTCCTCCACCAGCAATGCCGGTGAGCTCTTCAAATACTTTACTGCGGCTCGTACGCTTATGTCCTCGTTAACTACCGGCAACGCCCGGTCCATCACCTCAGACACCGGCGCCTCCATAAGCTCCCGATTGTCCAGGAGCTTCGCCATAATTCGTCCCTCGCGCAAGCTCCCAACCGATTTACCGTCCTCAAGCACGGGTAGCTGGGAAATACTGTAAGTCTTCATCATTTGCAGCGCGTCCGAAACCCTGTGCGCGGGGCCAACCGATACCAGATGCGGAGTCGCATCGTCTGACTTGAGCTGGTTGATGAGCCCTACGGTCATCTTCTCGACGCCCAACATCCGCTTCTCTTTCATCCACTCGTCGGAATGGAACTTTGATAAATAACGTTCGCCGGTATCAGCGACGACAAAGACAACAACTGCGTCCTCGCCGAGATCTCGCGCAACCTGTAACGCTGCCACCACGTTCGTACCAGTCGAGCCTCCACAGAAAATCCCTTCTTCCCGCCCAAGTCGCCGCGCCATCTGGAATGAATCCCTGTCAGTAACATTGATAATCTCATCGATGTATTTGAAGTGAACGTTTTCGGGAATGATCTCCTGCCCGATACCTTCGACCAGGTAAGGAGTGGCTTGCATGAGTTTGCCGGTCTCTTTGAAAGTCTTGAAAACCGAGCCGTATGGATCAGCGCCGATCACCCGAATCTTCGGATTCTTCTCCTTCAAATAACGTCCCGTTCCGCTTATCGTGCCGCCTGTACCTACACCGGCAACAAAGTGAGTGATGTTTCCCTGAGTCTGTTCCCAAAGTTCCGGCCCCGTCGTTCGGTAATGTGCTTCGGGGTTTGCGGGATTCCCATATTGAAAAACGAACAGCGAGTTTGGAGTTTCATGGGCGATCCGGCGAGCGGTGTTGACGTAGTGATCGGGCGAGTCAGGCTTGGCAGCAACGGGTACTACCACAACATCTGCGCCCAATGCTTTCAGGTAGCGAACTTTTTCCACCGCACATTTGTCGGTCATCACGAATACCGCTTTGTATCCTCGAACTGCACAAACCAGAGCGACGCCAATGCCGGTGTTGCCGCTGGTTGCCTCGACGACGGTGCCGCCGGGCTTGAGACGCCCATCCCGCTCAGCCGCGTCGATCATTGAAACACCAATGCGATCTTTCACAGACCCGCCCGGATTTAGCGACTCCATCTTTGCGAGTACTGTGGCGGGTATGCCTTTTGTGAGCTTGTTAAGTTTGACCAGCGGCGTCCGCCCAATCAGGCCGAGGATATTCTCTGAATAATCCATAATTCCTCAATAAAATTTCGGTGATTTCGAGCGTTGAGAGTTTATCATCGCGCGTCGCAACAAGTCACTTGAAGCAATATAGGTCGTATGTGTCCTATATGTCCTATATGTCCTATAATCTGAATACAACAATGGACGCGAAAACTACCGCTCAAACAAATGACGGACTGATTCAACGCTCTCGCGCGCCGATGGAAGCGTGGGAACTCGTAGGTAACACTCCGCTGTTACGTCTTCGAAACACTCCTACGCCATCAAACGACGTCCAAATTTACGCGAAAGCTGAATGGTTTAATCCGGGTGGCTCAGTCAAAGACCGACCCGCGCTGAGCATGATTCTCGACGGCGAGCGGTCCGGCAAATTAAGCCCAGGCAAAATAATTCTGGATGCAACCTCCGGCAACACCGGGATCGCCTATGCCTGGATCGGCGCGGCTCGCGGATACAGAGTAAAGCTTGCTCTGCCACAAAACGCGAGCGAAGAGCGAAAGCGAATTTTGAGTAGTTACGGCGCCGAGCTCGTTTTGACAAGCCCGTTGGAAGGCTCCGACGGAGCTATTCGCGAAGCCAGACGGCTGTACACCGAAAACCCCGATCTCTATTTCTATGCCGATCAGTACAACAACCCTGCGAATTGGAAAGCGCACTACGATTCAACCGCGCTCGAGATCTGGGAGCAGACATCTGGTCGCATCACTCATTTCGTGGCGGGGTTAGGAACAAGCGGGACTTTTGTGGGCACGGCTCGCCGTCTCAAGGAGCTTAACCCCAACATCAAGGCAATCTCGTTTCAGCCGGATTCCCCATTTCACGGATTGGAGGGCCTAAAGCATATGCCCACGGCAATCGTTCCGGGCATTTACGATCCAAATATTGCCGACGAAAACCGTGAAATAAATACTGAAGAGGCTCACGAATACACGCGTCGTCTGGGCAAGCGCGAGGGATTGCTTGTAGGCGTATCGTCGGGCGCAGCGCTCGCTTGCGCACTCCAGGTTGCACGAACGCTCGAGTCGGGAGTCCTGGTCACTGTATTTCCAGATGCAGGCGACAAGTATCTAAGCGAGCGCTTCTGGGAGGAACCGCAACATAATAAGGAAAGATAGTTATGAAAGGGTCCGCATTACTCATTATTGATGTTCAGGTCGGCATCATCGACGGTTTCAAGGCATACCGCGGAAACGAAGTGCTCGATCGAATCAACAGCCTGACTAAAAGAGCACGCGCATCAAATACTCCCGTTATTTATATCCAACACGACGGAGAAAGCGGTGGCCCACTCGAAACGGGTTCAGCTGGGTGGCAAATTCATCCCGAGATCAAACCCGAAACGGGAGAAATTATCATCCGCAAAAAAGCATCTGACTCTTTCTTTCAAACGTCCCTGCAGGATGAATTGAGTAAGCTAAACATCGGTCACCTGGTCGTGACAGGTTGTCAAACGGAGTATTGTGTTGATACTACCGTACGTCGCGCGGTCAGCAACGGTTATGACGTAACATTGGTCAGCGACGCTCACACAACGATCGACAACAGCTGCTTGACAGCCGCGCAAATCATCGCCCATCACAATACGTTGCTAGACGGCTTTGATGCAGGTGACAACGCTATAAAGGTGAAATCCACTGATGAGGTCGCATTGTGAACTGACGGACAAAGAAATGGCAATTAAAGTAAACAGACAGCAACTGGAGCAGATCAGAAAGCACGGCGAAACTACTTATCCGGACGAATGCTGCGGATTTCTTCTGGGAGTGCGTGAAAATGAGACCAACATTCTAGGCGAGGTGCAAGCCGCTCAGAACGAACGTACGGATTCTCGAGAGACTCGCTATCTGATTACACCTGAGCAATACAAACGCGCGGATGATTACGCTCGCAGCCGCGGACTCGGAATAATCGGCTATTATCATTCTCACCCGGATCACCCCGCAGCACCTTCCGGTTATGATTTGGATCATTCGTGCTGGCCTGGCGAGTCTTACATCATAGTGGCGATCGAGCACGGCAGATCGGCGGAGCTTAACTCCTTCACAAAACCGGATTACACACACTTTGAACAGGAAGAAATATTGATAGAGAATGGTTAGTGATTGATTACCCTGTACGGGAGGAACCTCCGTGGCCGCCCCTCATCACGAAATAGCAGCATCTCCATCGAGGGGCGGCCACGGAGGTCCCGCCCGTCCAGGTATTACCCTCACACGCTCCAACGCCTTGCTTTTCCCGCTCTCGACTTTACAATCAAATTTACGGAGAGATAGGTACGAGTTCGGAAGGAGACCCCAATGGCCGTGAATATTCTGATCCCGACCGCACTTCGAAATTACGCTGGAAACAGCGACTCGGTGGCGGTCGAGGGCGGTACTGTCGAGGCGGCGCTTAATGCGCTGACCGGCAAGTATCCTGAATTGAAAAAGCATCTATACAACGACGAAGGACAGCTGAGACATTTTGTAAACATCTACGTGAACGACGAAGATATTCGTTACGCAGAAAAAGGCGCCACACAGGTCAAGGATGGCGACTCGCTTAGCATAGTTCCGTCAATAGCCGGAGGAGCAGCAGCCGAGGAGGCCCCGGAAAAAGCAGTCGATTTGGATCGAGACGAGATACTGCGATATAGCCGGCATCTGATAATGCCTGAAGTTGCTCTGGAGGGTCAGAGAAAGATAAAGGCAGCGAAAGTCCTGTGCATCGGTGCTGGAGGTCTCGGATCTCCTCTGGCGCTTTATCTTGCGGCCGCCGGCGTTGGCCGGATGGGAATTGTCGATTTCGACGTGGTTGACTTCACCAATCTGCAACGACAGATTATCCACTCAACAGCTAACGTTGGCCGTCCGAAGCTGGAGTCGGCAAAGGAGCGAATAGCGGAGATCAATCCGTACGTGCGAGTCGATACACACGAGGTCGCGCTTAGCTCAGAGAACGCGTTAAGTCTTTTCGCCGATTACGACATCATCGTGGACGGAACCGACAACTTTCCCACTCGTTATCTGGTCAACGATGCATGCGTCTTACTGGGCAAGCCAAACGTCTACGGGTCAATCTTCAGGTTCGAAGGCCAGGCGACGGTCTTTTACGCGAAAGAAGGTCCCTGTTATCGATGCCTGTATCCGGAGCCGCCTCCACCGGGACTCGTGCCAAGTTGCGCAGAAGGCGGAGTTCTTGGAGTGCTGCCTGGAATAATCGGCGTTATTCAATCCATTGAGACCGTCAAATTGATCCTCGGCAAGGGGGATTCGTTGATTGGTCGACTACTGCTGTTCGACGCCTTAAAGATGAAGTTCCGCGAGCTAAAACTTCGGAAGAATCCGGATTGTCCAATGTGCGGCGTCAATCCGACGATTCACGAGTTGATTGACTACCAGGAGTTTTGCGGCGTCACACATCAACCACAGGTCGACGTCGGCGCTGATTTCGAGATTACGCCCGTCGAGCTGAAGGCAAAGATGGATCGCGGTGATCAGTTCGTGCTTGTCGACGTTCGAGAACCGGAAGAATACGCGATATGTCGGATACCAGGATCGACGCTCATTCCGAAAGCTACTGTACCCGAGCGGCTGCACGATCTTTCGACCGCAGACGAGATCATAGTTCATTGCCGCAGCGGCGTTCGCAGCGGTGCTGTGGTTGACTTAATGAAACAGGCGGGATATCGCAAGGTTAAGAATCTGGTTGGCGGAATCTTGCGCTGGTCAGATGACGTGGATCCGACAGTTCCGAAGTATTAACCGCAATGTTGCTCAAAAGAAAAACGAGGGCCGCCTCGCAACTTCTCAAGCTGGATTATTCAGGGATTCACCCGCGCTGCGCCGGGGGTGAATCCCTTTTAACTCTTAGGCCCGGTTGAACGTAAGAGAACAAAACCTCCCTCTCCCAAAGGCAATCGTCGCAAAGCTAAAAGAGGCGGTTGGGGACCGCAACGTGCTCACCGAGCACGATGAGCTATTAGTCTATGAAGTCGATGCGCTAACGATTCACAAACACCTCCCATCCGCCGTAGTGATCCCGCGCTCCGCCGAAGAGGTTGCGAAAGCTGTCCGCATTCTCTCGGAGGCTGATATTCCCTTCACACCCAGAGGTGCCGGTACGGGCCTATCCGGCGGTTCAATCTCGCTTCAGGGGGCGGTGATCTTTGAACTAGCCAGGCTCAATCGAATTCTGAAAATCGATTACGAGAACCGCCTGGCGGTGGTGGAAACTGGCGTAATAAATCTCCATCTTTCGCAGGCAACCTCGTCATCTGGATTTCATTACGCGCCTGATCCCTCGAGTCAAATGGCATGTACCATCGGTGGGAACATCGCTGAAAACTCAGGGGGCCCTCACTGCTTGAAGTACGGAATGACCGTCAATCACGTACTGGCTGTGGAAGTCGTATTACCTTCGGGTGACATTGTTACTCTTGGCGGCGGCGGAGTCGATCTGCCCGGGTACGACTTGCTCGGCGCCTTTATAGGATCCGAAGGAACTTTTGGAATCGCGACAAAAGCTGTATTGAAGCTCACCCGACTTCCGCAGATGGTGAAGACTTTGCTGGCTGAATTCGTGACGGTAACAGATGCCAGTCGCTCCGTATCCGAGATCATCGCTGCCGGTATTCTTCCCGCCGCACTCGAGATGATAGATCAAGCTACGATTCAGGCTATCGAGAATTCGATCTTCGCCGGCGGCTTTCCTACAGACGTTGCCGCACTACTGATAATCGAAGCAGATGGACTAGCGGCAGGCCTGGAAGAAACAGCAGCGCTAGTCGTGGAGATCTGTCAGAGGAACCACGCAAGAGCGGTCAGGGTTGCGAAGGACGCGGCCGAACGCGATCGCCTTTGGGCCGCTCGCAAGCGAGCATTTGGAGCGATGGGCAGAATCAAAGCCGATCTCATGGTGCAGGACGCAGTCATTCCTCGTTCTCGCTTGCCGGAGGTCCTTGATGAAATCTATAAAATCGCCGCCCGCCATCATCTAACGGTTGCCAATGTGTTTCACGCTGGCGACGGCAATCTTCATCCGAATATTAGCTTCGACGGGCGCGACCCAGACCAGGTCAGTCGCGTTACTGCGGCTTCAAAAGAGATAATGGAGTTGTGTGTCGGCGTTGGCGGATCCATAACCGGAGAACACGGCGTGGGCATGGACAAGATCGAGTCGATGCGACTCATCTTTTCTGAAAGCGATATGGACCGTATGCTTTCTTTGCGAGATGTTTTTAATCCTAAGGGGTTGTGTAATCCCGGTAAGGTCATCCCCAGCTACAAGACGTGCAGGTTCTGCGGGTTTGGAATGGAAGACTTCAAACACAAGCTGCTCACACCGCATGGTATGAGTTCGGGTTCAGGGAGTTTGTAATGGCTTTTATTAGATTCGATTCTGGGCCACGAACCGGCGAACGAGTGCCGCTCGACAAGGACAGGGTGATCTTCGGGCGAGCAAAAAGTGCGGACTGCATAATCTCCCATCCAACTGTGTCGAGGGAGCACTTCGTAGTCGAGCGGAATAATGGCAAGATTTTTTTGGTGGACCGCGGTAGCGAAAACGGCACTCACGCAAATGGCGAGCGCGTCTCCTGGGTTGAATTGAATGACGGCGATAAGATCCAGGCTGGACCGTTCACACTGGTTTTTGAAGCATCGGACGTGCAACAAACATCCCCAGGCGCCGGTTCTGATCCCAAAAAGGATTCAGAAGTGACTTGGGAAGCTGAGCCCTCGTCTGAAATTACTCAATCCGGCCTCTACCCGATCCCTTACCTGCGAGGAATCGAGCACTTCAACATGGGACGATATTTTGATGCTCATGAAGTTTGGGAAGAGATCTGGCTGCGATCTACTGGTGACACCAAGGTGTTTTATCAGATGCTCATCCAGGCCGCCGTAGCCTTGCACCATTATGAGCGCGGCAACTCACGTGGCGCTCGAGGAATGTATGCGAATGTAGTCGATAAGCTGGCGAAACTTCCCGCAGCTCTGATGTCGCTCGACCTGATTGAGTTCTCGAACCAGTTCAAAGGCTTCTTTGGCGATCTAATCGAAAAAGACATTGACTTAACGTTTCCCTCTGACCGTCCCCGCCCACAGATTCGGCTTCTGTCGCGCGAGACCACTGACTGGAGCCTGTGACGTCGAATGCGTGACGAAAAAGCGCTTGCCCGCACCATTCTCTCGATCGTCGGAAGCAATCACGTCACATCCCCTCCGAATATAGAGATCGACGGGCTTCGCCCTTCCCTTCTGGTTCGACCTGGTTCAGAAGAAGAAGTTCGGGCATGCCTGAAGGTTTGCGCGGAACACGGAGCTGCGGTCGTGCCGGCCGGACAAATGACGTGGCTCGAAGCCGGCAATCCTATGCGACGCGTAGAGCTGGTATTGAGTCTGGAGAGAATGCGACGAATTGTCGATTACAGCCCACCCGATCTTACTGCGACCGTCGAATCCGGTTTGAAGCTTACGGAGCTTAATGAAATTACGTTTGCGGAACGGCAGTGGCTGCCTCTTGATCCGCCCGGTCGATCGTCATCAGTCGGTGCGATCGCTTCTTGTAATTCAAGCGGCCCTCTTCGATTAGGATTTGGCGTGCCGCGCGATTATGTAATTGGTATCGATCTGGTGCATGCGGATGGTGCTTCAAGCAAGTCGGGAGGCAGGGTAGCGAAAAATGTGGCCGGCTACGACATGAACAAGCTCTACGTCGGAAGCTTCGGTACGCTGGCTATTATGACTCGGATTACATTCAAGCTACGGCCCTTGCCGGATTGCAGCTCAACGTTATTGATAACGTCGAGGAATCCCGAAAGCCTTTTCCAGCTGGCGAGTAAGTTATTTAATTCGGAGCTCCAGCCTTCGTCTGTCGTTCTTACGCGGCGGCTGCCTGAGTCGGTAGGCCTTTGCGCCAACGACGACGCACTGCTGATTAGATTCATCGACAACGAAACAGCAGTTCAGGCCCAGGTAAACCGCGTTACCAGTATCACCGACAAAGATCGCCAGCTGAAGGTTACCACGTTGAGTCAGATGGAGGCGGAATCTCTGTGGAGGGCAGTTTCCGATCTCGAGCATCGCGAGACTCGAATCAAGATCAGCGTCCCGATATCGGCGGTAAACGAACAACTCAACCAAACTATAACCATGCTACCGGACTGCATTGCTGCCGCCGATATGGGCACTGGTATAATTCGCTTAGCCTTCGATGTTGACGATGAGTCTGTCGTCAATTCTATAAACCGCAGTCGAGCCAGTGCGGCTGCGGTCAATGGATCAGTTGTAATCGAGAAGGCCTCGTTGCGGGTTAGAAGAGCGATTGATTCCTGGGGAGATGTCGGATCCACCGCGACTCTTATGAAGTCGATTAAGGCTGCATTCGACCCGCAATCACTCCTGAACCCGGGTAAATTCGTTTTGGGTTTGTAATGGCCAACGTCGTTATTAAATCAGCGGAAACCGAATCTCGCGGCGAGTTAGCCTCGCTTCTCGAAGCGAATACCGACAGGCTTCTCACCTGTGTACACTGCGGCCTGTGCCTGCCCGCTTGTCCGACGTATCGGCAACTCGGTAATGAAAATGACTCCCCGCGCGGTCGTATCTACTTGATGAGAGGAGTCGTCGAAGCGAAAGTCGGGGTCGGAAAGTCATTTACCACCCACATAGATCTCTGCCTTGGTTGCCGCGGCTGTGAGACCGTTTGTCCTTCCGGCGTGCCATATGGCCACCTGCTTGAAGCAGCCCGCGCTGAAGTCTCGAAACACAAATTAGCAAGCGGCAGTATGTCGGAAAGGCTACAACGATTCATTCTCAACAAGATCTTTACAAGACCGAAGCTGTTACGTTCGTTGTTGAGTTTTGTCAGATTCTTCAGGGATAGCGCTCTCGCAACGTTCTTATTCCGTCTGGATTTTCTTAGTTTCCGGTTACGGTTCCCGTTAGCGCTCCTGCTCGCAAGCCGTCCTCGCATCGCAAGATCGAAAAAGACCGCTGCCACAAACCGCATTGGCGAGGCAATAAAAGTGGCATTGCTCAAGGGTTGCATTATGGATGGGTTGTTTCGTGAGACCAACCATGCGACCGAACGAGTCCTGATTCAGAACGGTTGTAGTGTTGTCGAAGTGTCAGGACAAGGTTGCTGCGGCGCTCTTCATTCGCACGCTGGACAGGTTGATACGGCAAGGCTGCTTGCACGCCGAAATATCGAAGCATTTCTAAGAAACGACCCGGAACGCATCATTGTAAATGCCGCCGGGTGCGGGGCGGCAATGAAGGAATATGCAAGCCTGCTGGCTGATGACCCTTTTTTCGCTGATCGTGCGCGTGAATTCAGTGCGAAAGTAAGAGATATTTCAGAGTTTCTTACTGAACGTGGCGTTGAACCGCCCACAAAACGGATTGAGCGAAAGGTGACTTACGATGCGCCCTGCCACCTGATCCACGCTCAACGAATCAGCCAGGCCCCGGTCGAGTTATTGAACGCTATCCCCGGGCTGACCCTTGTCCCACTCCGGGGCTCCGAAAGCTGCTGCGGCGGAGCAGGTATCTATAATCTTCAGCATCCGGATCTGAGCACTGATATCCTTAATGAGAAAATGGAAAATATAGACGAGACAAAAGCCGATACCGTTGCATCCTCGAATCCGGGTTGTATCATGCAGATAGGAGCTGGCGCTCTTATAAAGGGACTCTCTGTTGATGTTGTCCACACTGTTGAGCTGCTCGATGCTGCGTACGATCAGTAAATCGCAGGCCTTTGCCGGGTTCAATTCACGAAGGTAAGATATGGCGCCGAAGATTGCGACATTTCTTTGTCTGATGCTGGTTCGAGGGGCACTTGCGGTGCCGAGCGCTTCCAGGCAACCTCAATCAACCGCTTACGGTCCCGAGGTGAAGTCGTTTCTCGAGTTGATGCGCCACGAAGATGATGAGCTTGAATTCCAAATCAAGCACAATGAAATCTCGCGGCGCGATTACGTCAGATCAAAGACACAAATTACAATCCATCGTCAGACGGTTCTCGATCTCGTAAAGGAGACGGGAAAGGATTACGTTCCTGAGATACATGTCGTTGCCGCGCCGCAGCTCGATCAGTTGATTGAGGATGGAACAAAAGCGGTAAAAGGCCTCAAGCGTGGCGATATCATCGCAGAAAAGTGGCGATACATGGGAAGCGTTCATCGAGGAGGGCTCTTTTACATTTTCGAACGATTAAGCGTCAAATGACGCGAGTATTTGCACACCCTTCAAGAGTCTATTTTCATCTACAACTTAAGAACAGAACTGTTGACTTAGCGAGAATTCCGGCTAATATCGGCGTGATGTACCAGTCTCTCGCAGCAGCTCTGCCCTCTTGCATTGAGCCTTCTCATCAACGGCCCTGAAAACTTCTAAATTGCCCTTAACCAAAATTAGATCATATTCTTAAAGCACTAATCACAAAGGACTCCTCTCGATGTCGACGATCAACTTTTCCCAAGTAGTCCAATCAATGTTGGCGGTCTCGGACAAAATATCGGATCTTATTTTCTCACCCGGTCGCCCACCGCAAGTAGAGCTGATTGGAAAACTGACTCCCGTTCACGTTCCCGGAATGGAACTCCTGACCCCGGCGCACACCGCTGGAGTTGCAAAGGCGCTGATAGGCGGCAACAAAACTGCGGACGAATCTCTCGAAAAGTATGGGTCTGCTGACCTGTCGTTTAGCTTGACGGGGTTATCCAGGTTCAGAGTCAACATTTTCAAGCAGCGTGGAACATATGCGATCGTCATGCGCGTGGTGCCAAATGAAATTCCAACGCTCGAACAGCTTGGAATTCCGCCGGTTTTGCAAGAAGTAGCCGACATGAAGAACGGCATCGTACTGCTAACGGGTCCAACCGGGTCGGGAAAGTCATCAACGCTCGCCGCAATCATCGACCTGATTAATGAGACAAAACAATATCACATAGTTACTATCGAAGATCCGGTGGAGTTTCTCCATAGACATAAGAACTGCACGGTTCATCAACGCGAGTTGCATTCGGATACTTCCAGCTTTGCTTATGCATTAAGGGCCGCGTTAAGACAAGCGCCAAAAGTAATCCTGGTAGGAGAGATTCGAGACCTGGAAACCTGTGAGGTTGCTCTTGAAGCGTCGGAAACGGGCCACCTCGTTTTGTCCACGCTACATACGACGGACGCGGTCAAGACCGTCGAACGTCTGATCGGTATGTTTCCGAAGAGCCAGGAACACTTCATACGAACGAGGCTTTCCGGTGCGTTTAGATTTATAGTTTCACAGCGACTAATTCCGCGAGCAGATGGCCGGGGGCGCGTTGCCGCGGTAGAAATACTCAAATCGACTGCCCGAACCCGTGACTACATAGAAAAAGGGGAGCGCGAGGGCAAATCGCTTTACGATGCGATTCGCGACGGTAACCTGGATGGCATGCAGGTATTCGATAATGAGTTGGAGCGCATGATTCGCACTGGGATAATAACGATGAACGAAGGTCTGGCGTACGCCACCAACCGCCAGAATCTACTCTTGCAGCTTTCCGATCTAGGTGGAGGCTCTGTTGATCCTATGATGGATATGGGCTCGCATACCAGCGACCTGGTCGCTTAAGTTCGCCTCTCGCGAGGCTGTATGCATTTAGGGATTTGAGAAGCGAGCCTTTCAGATTGGATTCCCTTTGCTTCTGAATCCGAGTATTCTTCGTTCAGCGAATCGCCAGACAGCGTAGATCGACTTTATTCAAGCATCAAGGAACCTCGTCTTTATTGGCAATTTTTAGTTCGGCAGAGCGGAAAATTGCAAAAAAATGATGGATAAGAGCTTTTTAGATAAGGAACGACGCAGTGCAACCAGGTTTGGTGTCAAATGGAACGCTGCAATAAAGACCATAGACCCGACCGGCAATGATACTTATGAAGATGGGACTCTTGAGAACCTCAGTTCCTTCGGAGCATTCCTTTTCCTTCCAAATCCCCGAGTTCTCGGTGAAAAAATAAGACTCGAAATAAGAATACCATTCAGAAACGATAACTGGATGTCCTATAACGCAGAGGTTGTTCGGCTGGAGCTAAACGATAAGAACGCTGGGATCGCAGTAAGGTTTGATACGGCGCGACCGCAATTCTTTCAGCGATAACACACCTGGATCACCTCTATTAAGCGCAAGTCGCGTTTCGTGCCTGCAGCTGGAGAATCCGTTCCTTCAACCGTTTGAGAATCTCTTCCCGTTCGGTCTTTGTCGTGCAATGTCTTAGGGTCTCCACCAGACCATCGATTTCGCCTGCCAGCGTGCGCGCTGGGTCCTCGTTCCATTCAGTAGGTTTTGCACTCTCTCTCTCGGACTTACCACTGAATACTCGATCGATCGCACTCCAAAAGAGATCGATGCTGATCGGTTTCTCAAGACAGCAATCCGCCCCTGCGGCTTCGGCCTCGACCATAATCATTGGTCCACATCCACTGATCACAATAATGGGTGTAGATTTGAGCTGGTCGTCTTTGCGAACGGTTCCGATGAAGTGAAGTCCGCTTCGTCCAGGCAAAGCGATATCGGTAATGATGAGATCAGGCGGCTGCAGACGTGCAACTGCAAGGCCTTGTTCTGCCTCCGTTGCAGTGTTTACAGTATAACCCTTGAGTCGAAGTAACTCAGCAAGGGGATGTAGCGTGTCAAAATCGTCTTCTACAACAAGGACCGTCCTCATAATACGCGAGTCCTCTTTTCTACTTAGATTGTATGGGCGAGATCCGTGAGGTCGGTCGTTTGTGTTATCTGGGTCGAGCCAAATCCTTCGACGAACATCATACAATCGGAACGTATTTTTCGCAACGACCTTCTCTTGCGCGATCCTTGCGCACCTTCTCCTTGCGCGATCTCCCCCTTGGGTTGCGGTTTAAAGACGGGTGATGTCACATGCAAAGAGACAGACAACGACAAAAGGGCCTTCCGCTATCCCAGCCAATCGATTGCTGTTATCTTAAAATTTACCGCTCTCGGGACGCTGGCGCTCGCGCAAAGATACTCTTGAGTGAACACTTTACGCGTGGTATATTCGGTCACGCCTCCGAGAGCCTCTATACCGTTTTTAGTGCAAGCGAATCCTTGAATTTCGAAGCGCCATCCCCATAAGCGCTACATCCATCCGGTACGAAACCCAACCGGATTGAAAATGGTCATCATTTGATAAGCAAGCTGAGAATCCTAAGATCTATAAGCCCGCTTGAAGCGGCACTTGCGGATCAACACATGCGTAGAAAGCTTCATTGGCTGTTGATCTCCCGCCTCGTAATGGCCGCCGCTCTGCTTGCGATAGTCGGTCTGACCGAGAGAGAGAGTACCCCTCGTTCTTTCATTCCAGTGCTTGCTGCGGTCGCCGCTGCCACGGTTGTGTTGTCGGCTCTTTACCTCGTCGGATTGCGAACTCGTTTGCCGCTCAAGGCACAAGGCTACATTCAGTTTTCTTTGGACATCTTCATCGTCACCTGGATGGTTTATAAGACCGGCGATGTCGAATCTCCCTTTCTTGCGCTCTACCTTGTTATCATTTTTGCCGCGTGCGCTCTGATGGGAAGAACTGGGGTCTCTCTTGTTGGTGCGCTCGCAGGAACCCTCTACGTTTTGGTAGGAGTGCTTACGATGAGCGGTGTCCTGGGGCGCGCGGAAACCTGGGCGCCTTATGAAGGTGCATCTCTGTCCTGGACCCAGTTCATGTTCTCGCTCAATCTGGTGGCGATCTTTGCAGTAGCAATTCTATCAAGTCAACTTGCCGAACGAATTCGTCGCAGCGAAATTCAACTCGCCAGCGCAACAAGGGACCTCGCAGATTACCGTCTTTTTAACGACCGAATCATCGAAAGCATGCGAAGCGGCTTAGTAACTACAGATCTGCTCGGCCACATTATTACCTTTAACCGCGCCGCGGAAGAAATCACCGGCCATCGCGCATCAGACGTTCGAGGAAAGAAGATCTTTACGATCTTCGGGGACATAGAAAAACAGATTGAAGCAGGTTTGGAATCGATTCGCAGCCGCACGCGCCTTCCGCGTTTCGATATCGGCTGCAGGACCGCAGATGGAAGCGAGATACATCTGGGGTTCTCAGTCGCACCACTGGTAGACGAGTCGGACAACTCGCGCGGATACGTTCTGACGTTTCAGGATCTAACCGAGGTGATGGAACTCGAGCGCGAGGTACGCCGGCAGGAACGACTCGCTGCATTGGGTAAGATGGCGGCAGGCTTGGCTCACGAGATACGCAACCCGCTAGCTTCAATGCGAGGCTCCGTGCAGGTCCTTGCAAGCGAGTTGAGCTTTTCTCCCGATCAGTCGCAGTTGATGCAAATAGTTCTTCGAGAATCGGATCGCCTCAACAGGATTGTCTCCGACTTTCTAACGTATGCGCGGCCGCCCAAAATAGAACGAACTGTAATTGAGATATCAAGCTTGTTATCAGAAACCATAGCTCTTTTGCGCAATAGTCCAGAGCTGCGACCCGACCATCTGATAAAAGAAGAATACCCAACCGAGCCTTTGATATATCAGGGCGACCCGAACCAGATGCGGCAGATTTTTTGGAATCTGGCTCGCAATGCAATTCAAGCGATGCCTCAGGGCGGCAATCTCAATGTGTCTCTCGAAGCGCGGCCCAATCGAGACGTAACTATCGCGTTTACCGATACAGGTCAGGGAATGAGCCGCGAACAAAAGGAGCGATTGTTCGAGCCGTTTAATTCATCGAGTGGCGGCACTGGGCTCGGAATGGCCATCGTTTATCAACTTGTTCGAGATCACAACGGCAAAATAATTGTCGAAAGCGAGGCCGGGAAGGGTACTCGCATAGCGATACGGTTGCCTGCGAGCGGGCGCATCGCGTTTCAGCCCACTGGTGCTAATGATGCTTCTCGTGCAGATTCAGCCCCACCGTCGGTCATGGCGAATATCTGAGTAAAGCAGAGGGAAAGAGGGCGTAATGGAAAAGCTGCTGGTTGTCGACGACGAGCGAAGCATGCGTGAGCTGCTCGAGCTTGTATTGAAACGTGAAGGCTACGGAGTGCACACCGCCGAGAACGGTACTCGCGCCCTCGAGCTCATCAGACAGAACGTCTATGACCTGATCATCTCAGACGTCAAAATGCCTGACATTAATGGCATCGACTTGCTCGCCCGTGTTCGAGAGATTTCACCCGAAACGATGGTGATCATGATCACTGCGTTCGCCACCGTCGACACTGCGCGACGGGCCTTCAAGCTTGGCGCCGAGGATCTGGTGATCAAAGATGCCGGATTCGACGTTGAAGAGCTAAAAGTATCAGTTGGAAAGGTGCTCGAGAAAAAACACCTTCGCCAGGAAAACGTCCTGCTCAAGCGCGAACTGCGACAGCGCAATTCACTCGAGAACATCATAGGCCGCTCGCCTCAGATGCAGGCGATATATCAAATGATCGAGACCGTGGCGGTAACCACCTCGACAGTGCTGATAACCGGCGAGTCTGGAACCGGTAAAGAACTTGTTGCAAGAGCCATTCACAGCATGTCGGATAGGGCCGCTGCCCCGTTTGTTTCCATAAACTGCGGCGCATTTACGGAAACGCTGCTTGAATCCGAGCTCTTCGGCTATATGAAGGGTTCATTCACCGGAGCCAACTCCAACCGAAAGGGTTTGTTTGAGGCGGCTGAGGGCGGAACGATTTTTCTCGATGAAATCGGCGAGACCACGCCAGCAATGCAGGTAAAGTTATTGCGAGTGTTACAGGAACGAAGTATTCGTCGCGTTGGAGGCTTGGAGGAGATCGCCGTCGATGTGCGCGTAGTCGCTGCAACAAATCGCGACCTTTCACAAATGGTTGACGACGGAACATTCCGTAATGATCTCTACTATAGGATAAGTGTTATTCCGATCGAGATGCCGCCGCTGAGAGCGCGGCGAACCGACATTCCGGATCTGGTGCGCCACTTTCTGGAGAAGTACAGCGTGGCGGCGAATCGTCCAACTTTGGAAATCTCCGAGGAGGCGATGCGCTATCTGGAATCGTATGACTGGCCGGGCAATGTGCGCGAACTGGAAAACACAATTGAACGTGCGGTTGCGCTCGAACACGGAAGAGTTGCGGGACTGGATCGCCGTCGCGAGGACAACGGGCCGCCACCAGGGCAGCCCGACCGTCGCATAAAATCTGAATGGCTACCCGAACGAATCTTGAAGTATAAGCCGCGAACTGTAACCGATCTTGATTTACCGGAGGACGGAATCGATCTCGAAGCTTATCTGGCACAGCTTGAAAAAGATTACATAATACGAGCTCTTCATAGGACAAACGGTAATCAGACTCGAGCTGCTGAGATTCTAAAAATGTCGGTGCGAAGCCTTCGGCACCTGTTGGACAAACATCGAATTCGCCAGACGGCAAGTCTCCTCCGAGAATCCGGCCCGCTTAGCGATAGCGCGGTTCACAAATGAGTCTGATCGTAGATTTAAAGAATTCTTATTTGATAACGCTCAGCAGCCAGCGCGTGCCGAGAAACCATCGGGCTTAAAGCCCGATGGTTTCGACCAAAGATCCATCTTCATTCTTCACCGACTGTAGCCTTGGAGAGCCTCCCCAATTGGGGCTTCTCATACGTTTTCAATTTAATAGCCATATTCGGCAGATTCTGTCCCACCATCGTTTGCCCTCAGCCAGCCTTGGTGTATAATGCAGCCCGACCCTGTGAGCCCTGTTTTCGCTTGACTTACACCGTCGAACGTCTCGCCAACAACCAAGGGTCTCGCGGTATCGAGGCTGTGTAATGTTCAAATCCCTATCATCATTTGACGTCAGCATCGATAGGAGTCGCTGTACACACCTCTGGACTAGTGACCAGAATCCGATGGCTAGCGTGAGAGTCTGAATTCCGGGACTTCAAGACCCTCGGAAGAGCAGGACTTTCGGGAGGAAATGAAATGGCAAAGACAGCGAGAGGCGCGGCAAAGCCGCCTACGATTGAGGACGCTAACGAACCGACCGAGTCGCCAACGCTCCGACCCACTGAGGAGGAGATTGCTGTGCGGGCATACCACATCTACCTTGAGCGTGGTGATGCTGAAGGATGTCCGACGGATGATTGGCTCCAGGCTGAGCGCGAACTCACTGAAGACCGTTAATTAAACACGGCGGAATAACTGGCCAATCCGAAGGTATTCTTGATTTGTGGCTGTTTTTGTGGGCCCACGTAGTAACGACTCTAGTTGATAATCCGGTACAGAGTTAGTTTGAGGTTCTAAAGCCGTTCCTACGTGGACCTTTAGCCAACTCCCCTCTTTCGAGTATGAGTGAAACGAAAGATTACTTGCTCGAATGCGGTTATGTCCGGACGAACTTTAGTCACTTTACTAAATAGATCAGACTCGCTGGAACACCACGAGATATATTTCCGACAAGCGCAGGTTTGTCGAAGAACCTTAAGGGGTTCAGGAGATTAGCCCATGAGCCAGGCAATGAAGACCGATGATTCCGACAAGCTCGATCAACTATGCATAAACACCATCAGAACGCTGGCAATGGACGGCGTCCAGCAAGCGAACTCCGGTCATCCGGGTACACCCATGGCTCTTGCACCAGTGGCCTATGTTCTGTGGGATCGCTTCCTTCATCACAACCCGCGCAATCCACAATGGCCGAACCGCGATCGTTTCGTGCTCTCTGCTGGACACGCTTCGATGCTCATCTATTCGATGTTGCATCTTTCGGGTTATGACCTTCCGCTCGAAGAGCTGAAGCGATTTCGACAATGGGGATCCAAGACTCCCGGCCATCCCGAATACGGATTGACGCCGGGCGTCGAGACAACCACCGGTCCCCTTGGGCAGGGCGTGGCAAATTCCGTCGGAATGGCGATAGCTGAACGCTGGCTCGCGGCTCACTTTAATCGACCAGGTCACGAAATCGTTAATCATCGCGTCTATGGGATAGCCGGAGACGGGTGCATGATGGAAGGCGTATCGCAGGAAGCGGCTTCATTGGCGGGACACCTTCGATTGAGCAATTTGGTGTGGATTTACGACAACAATCACATCACCATCGAAGGGAACACCGCGCTTGCGTTCAGCGATGATGTTGCTGCGCGATTCGCTTCCTATCACTGGAACGTGCTTCGCGTCGGCGATGCGAACGATACCGATCTATTAAACCGCGCGCTGCAGACTGCCTTGAAGGAAGATGAACGGCCTTCGCTGATAATTGTGGACAGCCATATCGCCTGGGGCGCTCCAAACAAACAGGACACCTCGGCGGCTCACGGAGAACCGCTCGGTGATGAAGAGATCCGCTTGACTAAGAAGCGTTATGGCTGGCCACCGGACGCCAAATTCCTTGTGCCCGAAGAAACAAAAGCTTACACCGATCGCTCGATTGAACGAGGCCGTCAAGTCGAAGAGGAATGGAACGCCAGCTTTGCCGCCTACAAAACTGCACATCCTCAACTCGCTGATGAATGGGAGCGAATGAATCGAGGAGAGCTAACCGAGAATTGGGATAAGAACATTCCCACATTTCCAGCGGACGAAAAAGGTGTCGCTGGACGCGATGCGAGTAACAAAGTACTAAACGCAATCGCTTCCAGTGTGCCCTGGTTAATTGGAGGTTCCGCCGACCTGGCGCCGTCAACAAAAACCAGAATGACAGAGGGCGGGGATTTCGAAGCCGGTTCATATCAGGGCCGCAATTTTCACTTTGGAATCCGAGAGCACGCGATGGGTGCGATCCTCAATGGAATGGCCCTTTCGAAAGTGCGCGCCTATGGATCGGGTTTCTTAATTTTCTCGGATTACATGCGGGCGCCAATTCGCCTCTCGTCGTTGATGGAAATCCCGGTGATGTACATCTTCACACATGATTCGATAGGCGTAGGCGAGGACGGACCTACCCATCAACCAATCGAGCAGGTGATATCCTTACGGGCAATTCCACAGCTGCTGGTCATTCGGCCGGCGGATGCGAACGAAGTCGCCGAAGCCTGGCGGGTAATGATGACGTCGAAGCATCATCCTGTAGCGCTGATATTGAGCCGTCAACCGCTACCAACCGTCGATCGCGCAAAGTATGCTGCAGCGTCGGGTCTACGCCAGGGCGGCTACGTACTGGCTGACTCGGAAGGCACCCCCGAAGTGATACTGATGGGGACCGGCTCAGAGCTGCAGCTGTGCGTTGCGGCTCACGAACAATTAAAAACCGAGGGCGTGAAGTCTCGAGTTGTGAGCATGCCGTGTTGGGAGTTGTTCGAGCGACAGAACCAGGAGTATCGCGATTCAGTGTTGCTGCCGTCTGTCCGGGCGCGAGTGGCAGTCGAGGCTGGGACCAGTATCGGTTGGCGACGGTACACGGGCATCGATGGTCGCATAATCGCGCGCCGCGACTTTGGCGCGTCGGCGCCGCTCAAAGAACTACTCAAGCAGTTTGGTTTCACCGTCGAAAAAGTTGTTGAAGCCGCGCGAGATAGTTTGGCAGCAACAAAGAAATGATCGGCGAGGCACCAGATCAGCGACTAATGTCACCTTCACGGTAACTTTTAATAGTCGTTTCTATAAGAAAGGATGCGTAATGAGCGATAACAATTTGGTAGAGCTTCAAAAGACGGGTCAAAGCATTTGGTATGACAATGTTCGTCGTGCGCTGATCGACAACGGCGACCTGGCGGCTAAGATAAAAGACGACGACTTGCGCGGTGTTACATCAAACCCTGCGATTTTCGAAAAGGCAATAGTCGGCAGCACGGATTACGACCAGGCGATGAAAGAGTTGATAAGCGCCGGAAAGAGCGTTGATGAGATATATGAAGCCCTGGTTATTGAAGATATTCAGCGGGTCGCGGATTTGCTCAGACCGGTATATGATCGCACCAAGCGTATCGACGGCTACGTGAGCCTGGAAGTATCCCCCCTGCTTGCGCACGACACAGAAAACAGCATTGCTCAGGCCCGACGCTTATGGACCGCTCTTAATCGTCCCAACGTTATGATAAAGATCCCCGCCACTCCGGCCGGAATTCCTGCGATTAAGACTCTCATTGCAGAAGGCATCAACATCAATGTAACGCTG
>DATFWY010000060.1:0-15372 GCA_035258805.1 Blastocatellia bacterium
GCGGCGCAAATATCTGGTCCCCGAATCGACGGCATCTCCGACACAACACTCCCTCGAGCTGGTCGGCTGCGAATCTTCGGAGCAAACTTTGGGGCAATCAAAGCCAACAGCGAGATACTGATTAATGGAGTCGCTGCGCCCGTAAGCCGGTGGTCTGATACTTTGGTCGTCGCATATGTTCCAGAGTTTGCGCAAGCCGGTGCGGTTCCCGTGCAGGTAGTCACAAGCTCCGGCTCTAGCAATAAACTACTGCTCGATATCAAAGGTAGCGAACGGCAGGTTGATCTGGCGGCTTCACAGGCGAATGGAACCATCAAGTGGCGGTTCGAAGTCGACGGCGACTATATGCCTTTTCGGCCAGCGATCGGCCCCGACGGTACCATCTATTTCCAGGATGATAGTGGACATTTATACGCGCTTCGAGCGGATGGTACCGTTAGGTGGATTTTTCAGGGCGGATATCCTGCGGGTCCGGTTGCTGTCGGAGCGGATAATTCCGTTTACATCGCGAGCGATAACACCATCCAGGCAATCAGCGCCGCCGGCGCGCCGCTATGGCGGTTTACAGATCCGAATAGTCAGGGAGTAATTGGCGGCCCTGCCGTCGGGCCCGACGGCAAGATCTATGCAATTATGGACTTGTTAGGCCTGGGAGCGATCGCACTCTCTCCTCTTGATGGTCATCTCGTATGGAGCAACCCGGGTAATCCGCGCTTGGCTGAATATGGTCAGAGCGGGCTTGAGCTCGTCTTTGGCTCCCGTTTCCCAGGCACACAGCCCGACCAGTTCTATTTCACTTGCGACAACTTTACGACCGACGTCTATGGACATCTATATGCATTCAGCTTGGACGGTAGTCAGAGGTGGACGGCTTCGCTCGGTGGCATCAGTAATCCTCCTCAAATAGCAGTCGCACCCAACGGAAATATCAGCCTGGGCGTGGCGGCTTATGCCGCTTCAAACGGTTCGGTACTTTGGAGCGCTTATTCTCAACTAAGCAGTGGCAGCGACCTTCCTCCCGATGTAGGCCCGGACGGCAGGGTTTACGTCATTGCGCAATATCAGAGCACACTGGCCGCTTTAAACGGCCAAACCGGAGCTGTCTCGTGGCGAGTGCCTGGCGTTAGTTTTGAGGAAGGACCAGTAGTAAGTCCCCTTAATGACGTAATCGTAACTGGCGGTCGAGACAATTATGGTTTACCGGGTTATTTCAAAGCTTTCAGCACGAGCGGGCAGCTACTCTGGCAGATAGACCTACCCGGCGAACCTTATCCTGGAATGTTCGAATTCCCGTTCGAGCGAGGCCGATTTAGCACCGATGGAACGACCGTTTATATGGGCACAACCGTTTCAGGTGAGCCCGCAGATAATCTGCACTGCTATCTTTATGCTATTCAGACGGCGCAGGCGGCAACTTGCTCATACACCATCAATCCGCTGAACAGCTCTTTCACCGCCAGCGGAGGAGAAGGCAGTTTGAACGTGACGGCACCAGGCGGCTGCAGTTGGACGGCAACAAGCAATTCAAGTTGGATAGACATCGTTACGGCCCCAGAGAGCACCGGGAACGGCACGGTGTTCTATGTCGTAAGAGAAAACTATGGCAGCACACGCACTGGCAGTCTTGCGATTGCCGGACAAACGTTTACAGTGAATCAATCCGGTGCCAGTGCAACCTGTACCTTTACGATTTCTCCGACAACCAAGACTTTCTCCAGGGGCGGAGGTGCAGATAGCGTCAATGTCACGACTGGAACGGGGTGCAGTTGGTCCGCAATCAGTAACACAAGCTGGATAAGCATCACTTCTGGCGTCAGCACGACTGGCAATGGCGTTACAACGTATTCAGTGTCGGCCAACAATAGCGGCGCCGCGCGCGTAGGAACTATGTTGATAGCTGGGAAGACCTTTACCGTGAAGCAGAAGCCACGATAACCGATGAGGGCCGGCCAGCTTTCTATCGAACTTGCGTTCTTTCGGACCGTCGGGGTTGATAACAAATCTAACCAACCGTACGTTGGCGGATCGCGTCAACGTACGGCTCTTCTGTTGACCTCTCTAACCGAACTTCGCCACCACCACAACCACCACGATCATACTCCCACCTGACCATACTATCGGGCCACATTTGCCCTTGTTACAATAGGGCTTCCCGAGGACAGCAACATAACGAGGTAATAACCACTGCAAGTAGATCTTAGTATCGATCAAGGTATTTCATGTAAACCTGAAACCGAGTAGGAGAACCTCATGACAAGCGACCATGGAACTGCGACAAATCGGAATATACAGGTACTGAGAATGATTTCTACCGTCCTTTTGCTTTTCGTGCTGGCCGGCGTCAGCAAAGCTCAGCAAGTGATTCCGTTGTATGCCGGAGCTGCGCCCGGGTCTGAAAAGTGGACGCAAAAGGAGAGAGAATATTTCTCAACTGTCTTTAACACCCAGGTCGTCACGAACGTCACGCAACCGACGCTGACTGCTTATCTCCCGTCAAAGGGCAGCGCCAATGGTACAGCGGTCGTCGTCTGCCCGGGCGGCGGGTTCTTTGCCCTCTCAATCAACAGCGAAGGTGCTGACGTAGCCAGATGGCTCGCGGCTCGTGGAGTTGCAGCGTTCGTTCTGAAGTATCGCCTTGTCCAGACCGGAGAAGACGGGACCAAAGAGATGGTGGCTAAAATTACAGACCAAAAGAAGTTCGATGAAGTGATTGCTCCAGTTGTTCCCCTTGCTGTCGCCGATGGCTTGGCGGCCGTGAGTTACGTGCGCAATCACGCCATCGAGTTTGGCGTGTCGCCGGAGCGTGTTGGAATCATCGGCTTCTCGGCAGGCGGGACGGTCTCGACTTCGGTAGCGTTTCGGTATTCGGCAGAAAACCGTCCGGCTTTCGTCGGATCTATCTATACATACATGGGTGCAGTGAAAGCGGCGGATGTGCCGAAGGACGCTCCGCCAATATTCGTAGCTGCGGCCACTAACGATGGACTCGCACCTGACAGCGTCAGCCTTTACAGCAAGTGGCTTGCGGCAGGTAAGCCGGCGGAAATCCACATCTATTCAAAAGGAGGACACGGCTTCGGTATGCGGAAACAGAACCTGCCTTCAGATCAATGGATTGAGCGATTCGGTGAATGGCTCAATGTTCAGGGACTTCTCAAACCAATTAGTTGAGAGTTCAAGAAATGCATTTTGGCGGCTAATTTCCTCTTGTAATCGTTCGTGCGCCCACTCCTGTCGGCGCGCACTCACCAATCATACATCTTGGTTGAATTGAAGCTCGTTAGCGGATTCGGATCGCCGGTCGTCCAAACGTGCTTGCTCTCGTCTCCTCGTGCTCAATGACTTTCTCATCTACGGTCTGAATCTGCTTTTCCACGTCTGAACGTGAGCGACACTCTGCTTTGCCGACACCATAATCCACTCTGAAGTAGTCCGTAAACTGGGGTGAGACCGTGCTCTCTTCCAGTTCCGCTCACACGTACAGGAGGAACCTGATGAGATTCAAAAAGAAGAGACTGGTGTGCCTAATCAGCCTTCTGATAGGGCACCTGATCTTGTCATTTGGTGCGAGCGCGACGCTCGCGCAAACTGAGACCGGCCAGATCACCATAAGAGCCACCGATCCGCAGGGAGCGGTCGTGGCTGGTGCTACAGTTAAGATCAAGTCAGAAACGACAAACGCTGAGAGGACCGCCACGACACGCGAGGACGGCATTGCGACCATCACCAACCTGCAGCCTGGCGTCTACGAGATAACGGTCACCGGCAGTGGCTTCGCGCCGTACAAGCAGCAAGCCCAGGTGACGGTTGGCGGGAGGCTCAATGTTGAAGCATTGCTTTCAGCCACCGCAAGGGGCGAGAGCATTACTGTGGTCGCCGGTGAGGGCGGCATTGAAGTCAACACGAAAACCCAGGAACTCTCCGATGTCGTATCACAAAAACAAATCACCGAGCTCCCGACGCTCACGCGTAATCCGTACGACCTTGTTGGGCTTTCGGGCAACGTATCCGAAGGTGATTCTGCGAACATGGCCATGCGCGGAACGGGTTTTTCGATCAACGGGCAGCGATCTGCAAGTACCAACATCCTGCTCGACGGCGGCGAGAATGTGGACTTGTTCACTGCAGTGGTTGGACAGAGCGTGCCGCTCGACGCTGTTCAGGAATTTCGCGTCATTACCAGCAACTTTTCCGCTGAGTACGGACGTGCAACCGGCGGCATCGTCAACGTCGCTACCAAGGCAGGATCCAACAGCTTCCATGGCTCGCTTTACGAGTTCAATCGCGTCTCGGCACTCGCGTCCAACAGTTTTGACCGCAACGCGAACGGGCTTGAAAAGAGCGTTTTCACGCGTAATCAGTTCGGCTACTCAGTCGGCGGTCGAATAATCAAAGACAAACTGTTCTTCTTCAGCAGCACCGAATGGACTCGCATACGCAGTGCGGGAGAAGTAATCAGTCTGGTTCCGACACCGGAGCTGCTTGCTAGATCGAACGTAAACACACAGAACTACTTCAACGCGTTCAAGCTAGTAGCTCCTATTAACGGACCCGTTCACACGGTGGCTGAAACTCTTGCAAACTTCGGCTTACCTGCAACTGGTGCGTTCGGGGGTCTTCCTGGGAACCTGCCGGCATTCGGTGAGGTTCGGGCAACGCGGGCGGCCGACTTCGGAGCAGGCGCTCCGGTGAATGACTGGCAGACCGTGAACCGGCTCGACTACAACTGGAGCGACAAGACACAGATTTATATTCGAAGTGTGAACGAAGAAGGAGTGAACCCGGATGGGACAGTCAGCTTCAGCCCATACGAGGGGTTCAACACCGGGAACAAGACTTCGGATCAAAACTACCTCGGTAACGTAACGCACGCCTTTTCCTCTAATCTGGTTTCACAAACAAAGGTGGTGTTCAATCGCTTGAGAAATGGCGATAACCCGCTCGGCCAGCAACCTCTTTTGCCGACGTTGTACTTTACCGATCAGGGAGTGCTGTCGGCGTTCGGTAAGTTCTTCCGTTTCCCCGGCTATCTGCCGACCACGCCGGGTAGTGGCATTCCCTTCGGTGGACCACAGAACTTCCTGCAGGCTTATGAGGATATGAACTGGACGCGCGGTAACCACACTCTGCGGTTTGGCGGACAGTATGTTCACATTCGAGACAACCGCACGTTCGGCGCTTATGCGTACGCTTCGGCGGTGCTCGGATTGAACGCGCCGTCGGCGTTGAACAATCTGGTAAACGGCTTGCTTCGACGGTTCACAGTGGCGGCATTCCCGCAAGGAAAATTCCCCTGCCACAACGACGTGAACACTGGCGCAACTATCGTTACCCCGGATTGCACGCTGACCACGCCGCTGACTGAACCAAATTTCAGCCGGAGCAATCGCTACCACGAGTGGGCGACGTACTTCAACGACTCGTGGAAGATAAAGCCAAGGCTCACGCTCAACCTCGGAGTACGTTACGAATATTACGGCGTTCAGCATAACGCGAAGCAGGAGCTCGACTCTAATTTCTATCCTGGCGACGGCGCCAATCGGTTCGAGCAGATTGCGAATGGTCAGATCCTGCTGGCGAAGGATAGTCCAATCGGGAAACTGTGGAAGGTAGATCCGAACAACTTCGCTCCCCGTCTTGGTATCGCCTGGGACGTATTCGGCGACGGGAAGACGAGTCTGCGGGGCGGCTACGGGATGGCTTACGAGCGAAACTTCGGAAACGTCACGTTCAACGTCATTCAGAATCCGCCTAACAATGCAACGATTCAGTTCAATGCCGGCACCGACGTTCCCAGCATCCCAATCACGCTTGACAACCTGGGTCCTTTGGCCGGCAGCGGGGTACAAAAGCCATTCACCCGCGTGAGCTTGCGCGCGGTTGATCCCAATGTTGTTAACGCCTATGCGCACTTCTGGAGCGCCGCTTTCGAGCGACAGCTCAGCGCAACCTCGATTGCTTCCATTGAGTACACGGGATCAGCGGGCCGAAACCTGTACTCTATTGCTAACATTAATCGTTCAGGTTCTGAAAATGTCTACCTTGGGAAGGGGCCTGTAGGAGATCCGTTTGACTTCGGTCGCGATATCGGGCTCGGTAGACTAAACAACAACGGCGCTGCAGCCATAAACTTCAGAGGCAGTGACGGCCGCTCAAATTACCACGCGCTGATCCTTGCGTATGACAACTCGAGGGTGCGCGATTGGGGTCTGCGGATTGGAGCGCGCTACACCTATGCCTTTAACAAGGACAACCTCAGCACGACGTTCAGCGAGGATCAGAACGGCAACTTTAACCTCGGATACCTCGATCCGTTCAACCCGAATCTTGACTACGGCTGGTCAAACAACGACATTCGTCACCGGTTCGTGGCGAATTTCACCTGGGACATCCCGGCGCCGAAGACAGCCACGGGATGGATGCAACACCTTGTCGGCGGGTGGGAGCTGAACGGGATATTCGTCGCCAGGAGTGGAGCGCCATTCAGCGTTTTCGACTGTACATTCTCAGTGAACGTCTGCAGCCGGGCGATACTGAGTAACGCTGTCAATCTCACTGGCAACGTCAATCATGATGCAATCGGTGTTGCGGATACGCCGAATCGCTACAAGTACATTGATTTGAGCAGCCTCACTCCGGGTGAATTCGTCGACGTCACCGGACAGGCGGAATTCCCTCCCTTCCCGTCGAACATGTCCAAACGGAACCAGTTCCGCGGGGCGGGTTTCTGGAACATAGATGCTGCTGTGTTCAAGAACTTCCAGATCACTGAAGGTAAGCGAATTCAGATTCGCTTTGAAACCTACAACACATTAAACCACGCCAACTTGTTTATTACGGGTGGCGAGGCGGAGGTAAACACCGGCTACGTTCCGGCTTTCTTCGACGGGCGCCGTAACGTTCAGATCGCGGGCAAGTTCATCTTCTAACTTCAGTGTGCCCAGGGGGAGCATCGGCTCCCCCTTTTCAGCTTTCTCTACGCCCTTGTCACCTTTCCAATGGAGCTCCGCAGGACTGATTGACTCGACAGAGTCAAAACGATGACCGAGCTTAAGAGTAACAATATTGTTCTTCTAATATTGTCCCGGCGTTTAGAGAATTTTGGCCGCCTTTGAAGCTCCTAAGGATCCTTCATTTGCGCTGTTGCTCGAGCGAGTCGCTGCAGACATAGAGCAGGCCGTTTTGGTCTTCAATGAAGTGAAGCTGGCCGGCTTCGACAAGCTGATAAATCTCCCGGGCGCTCAGTCGTGCCATAATCGCCGCGTCATTTGCGGCGACCATACGCATTTGCTTGCGACACACCGGGCAATGGACAAGGAGGGCAGTGTGCGTACGTAAGGCGACAGCTTCTTCGATCTCCAGACTAATTTCCGTCTTTCTTTTCGTCCCCACAAACCGCCTCGGTCTAGACTTCCCGCTTGCTCCACAGTAGAATAGCGCAGCCTTGAAGGCGGTCATTTAGTCCAAAAACCCTCAAAGCCGCGCACCGGAGCTGACCATACAGAATTGGACATCGAGCTGTCGTTCTCAAAAGGTTCGCAAAAGGTTCTCAAAAGGTTCACAGGGTTATGGCAAAGCAAATCAACCACTTCTACGAATTTGGCTCAGTCAGGCTGGATGAGACCAACCGACTTCTCTACAAGAATGGCGTGCAGCTATCCGTGCAGCCGCGCGTGATCGAAACTCTTTTAGTCCTCGTCAAGAACCCTCATGCCATCGTTGACAAGGAGACGATTCTGGATGCGGTGTGGCCAGACGCGGCCGTTGAAGAAGGAGGACTGAAGCGAAATATCTCTCTGCTCAGGAAAGCCCTCGGCGAAGAAGGCCGATACATAGAGACTCTGCCCAAGCGCGGCTATCGATTCACTGCCGACGTGAAACAAAACTGGGAAGAGATTCCTGGTTACACGGCTGAGCGCTCGGCTTCTGAGCTTTTAGTCCAACGACGCGCCAGTCTCCGAATCACGCAAGAAGAGGAAGTAAACGATTCAGGCTCTTCTTTCGATGATGTTCAATTCAAGACTGCCGCCGAAGCGTCAGTCCCGCAAATCAGGAAGCTGTCGCGTCGTCGAACGTTAACCGTGTCAGCGGCGGCAGTCGTCGTCGTGATCGCAACCGTCGGCTTCTGGTGGACCGCGAGCAAGCCCGAGCCGGCGACAGTAAAATCGATCGCCGTTTTGCCATTCAAAAGTCTCGCATCACGCAGCGACGATGAGCTCTTGAGTGTTGGACTGGCCGACGCACTGATCACTCGAATGAGCAGCATCAAAGGGTTGAGCATTCGTCCGACAAGTGTCGTGATGAAGTTCTCAAACAAGGAAGAGGATTCAATCCTTGCTGGACAGACGCTGGGCGTCGATGCGGTTCTCGAGGGAAGCATTTATCGAACAGATGATCGCATGCGCATCATGACCCGGCTGTTGCGCGTGAAAGACCAATCGGCGATCTGGGCTGGACAGTTCGATGAAAAAGCGGATGATTTCCTCTCGATTCAGAACGCCCTTGCACATCAGATCGTAAGCTCCCTCACATTGAATTTGAGCAGCGCAGAGAAGGACGCATTAGCGAAGCGATACACCGAAAACGCCGACGCGTATCATCTTTACCTTACAGGTCGCTACCACTGGAACAAGAGGAGCAAAGATGCGGGGGCGAAAGCGGAAACCTTATTCCGGCAGGCTATCGACAAAGACCCGGGTTTCGCGCTTGCATACCTCGGGTTGGCCGACACTTTGATAATGGGCAGCGTCTATCAGGAGTCATGGGTAGCGATAGAAAAAGCGCTGGAGCTGGATGATAGGCTCGGCGAAGCCTATGCCTCACGTGGCTTTTGGAAAATGTTTAAAGGGTGGCTATGGGACGAAGCGGACGCTGACTTCAGGCGTTCAATAGAACTCAATCCGGGTTATGGAACGGCGCATCAGTGGTATGCCACTTTGCTGGCAATCCGGGGGCGGCTCGAGGAGGCGAAGGCAGAGATGACGAGGGCCCTCGAGATCGATCCGATGTCTCACAACTTCATCGCAGACATGGGACAAATGTATTATTTCGCGCGCCAGTATGATGAAGCGGAAAGCTATTGCCGGAAGGCTCTGGAAGTGTATCCGGACTTCCTTAATGCGCATATATACCTTTCAGACACTCTTCTGAAGGCCGGCGATAAAGACCGGGCCTTCGATGAGGAAATGAACGCTGCCAGAATTCATTCCGCAACCTCCAGGGGTGCAGAAGACAAAATCGATGAAGCGATCGAGTCCGCAAGGGAAGTTTACCGGCAGTCAAATTATGAAGGATATTGGAAGACAAACCTCGAACGGCTGCTCAATAGAACTGCCGACGGGTTTTCTTATTACGCATTGGTCAAGTCTTATACCCGGCTGGGCGAGAAAGAAAAGGCGCTCGACGCGCTGGAAAAGTCCTGGGAGAACCGCGAGTTCATGCTGCCGTTTGCAAATGTGGACCCGTTGTTTGACTCATTGCGGTCGGAGCCGCGGTTTCGGGAAGTATTTCGTCGTATCGGCTTGAGGTCCTGATTCAGCGACGTTCGAATTACTGAACTGGCCGCACTCTTAGGCGGTTTCACTGCACTGATCAACTGGTTTGACTGCGAACCGACGCCATTACTACGTGAGCTGTGATAAACAGAACGAACAGATTGCGGCAAGGCTATATCTCTCGAACTAATCATAAATGAGTGTCGATCTCGAAAAATTAAGTAGCGCGGTCGAATTCCTCCTCACTCAAAAACAGTTCCTTGAGACAATTCAGCAATTGAGCGAGGAGATCAATAATTCGGAAGAAGCTTTCGTCTGGTCTGTAATAGACCTAAGTTCAATATCGACCGACCTGCCTGAAGATATCCGGTCAAGTTGGATTTTCGTCTTAAAGAAAGATATTTCGTCCGGGTGTCACTATCATCCCAACAGTATCCAACATATGGCTACAATCAAGGGTCAGGGGATTTCGAGAATAGCAGGCGAGTACAGCCGTATGGTCCAGTTCGGACCATCAAACGATTCAACTGAAGACAAGTGGCTTGTGATAGATAAAGGGGTCCCTCACGAGTTCTTTCCAGAAAAGGAAAATATGGTAGTTGTCTCCTTTCACACCTGCCAGGCAAGCGAGCTAAAAGAAGTTGATTGCGAGACGGGCGAAATGCGAGTTTATGTAGGATAGGCGCGCCCCAAATTTGCTGAGAAACCTTCCTCTTCGGACATTACCGAAAGATTACCCTACCGTTACCACAACTTTATGACTTTCTTGAGGGCTCAGGAGTATGCTCCTCGCCTGACGAAAGTATGTACTGGTGAATTCTGAATAAAAATAAAAAGGGAGAATCTTAATGAAACGTTATTCGTCTATCATAAGCGTTAGTCTGATACTCGGATTAGTGGCATTCAGTGCGTTAACAGTGCTCGCGGTTGAACGACCCTTCCATCTCGTAGAGCACGGCAAAGTGACAGTAACTCCACGGGACGCAACTGGAACCGTTCTTGACCTGGTCGCTGATGGAATAGGAGCCGCAACACATCTTGGCCTTTTTACCTTGCATCGCGAGGCGGTGCTTACATCAGGCTCAGGTGGGCCGGTATTTGATGTGAGAGGAGAGGCCACGCTGACATCGGCCAACGGGGAGCAGCTCCGATCTACGATCACAGGCACTGTTGACTTGTCCACCGGTCACGCCGATTTGATTTACGAGTGGACTGGCGGCAGCAAGGGGCGGTTTGAGAATGCGACTGGCACTACCACCTGGTCAGTCGATGTTGCGAATGGTGAGTACGACGCCGTCGCGAACGGTTCAATTAAATATTGAAAATTCGGGCGCGCTCGGTTGCTTGATAATGCAACAGGCGCGCCCCTATCGCCAAAACCGATAGCATTACAGCTACCGACATTCTATTTCGCGGACCGTAAATGCCAATCAAGTCTGGATTCGATAAATGAAAATGGAATGCCCGATAATTGCATCAGGCTGCGTCCACGAAAGCTGACATAGAGGTCGTGGTTCTTAAAACAATACCCTTGTAAACAGCTGACGCTGATTGCATAAACTCCACTGGGTGGGTTCCTTGATACTTCGGAAATGCTCTCGCTTTTGTCGCGACCATAAGGGAAACCAGGAAGCTGTTCGTAAGAGAGGCCATATGCCCTGGGGTCGGCGGTTCCCATATAGCCCAATTTCACTGAAGCAATGTTCTCGCGGTTCATAAATTCTCGCAGCCCGATGAGATCCTGTCCCCAATCTAAGTTAGAGTCGCCCAGGAGCCTATGTCCGCCGCCAGGCCCACCCACAAGTTGATTGAAATAAGCAAGGTAGTGCGGATAGATGATCGTCGAACCAATGACCAGCCAGAGTACGGCCAGGCTTACTGCCCAGGGTAGTATCTGTTTGGGCTTCCACTGAATAGCTGCCAGTCGTCCCGCGAAAATAAAAAGGAAGGGCAAGATCGGAAGCAGATGACGATAACCGATATTAAAGGGACTCAAGAGACCTGCCCCGGAGAAGATGATCACGGGTAACAGGAGTAACAAACCCTTTCGCCAGGTCCGACGGCGCGAGGAATAGAGCAGGCTGCAACCAGTCAACAGGATGACCGGTAGCGGAGTCTTTACCGCGAAAGCGACAGGGAGTTAGTACCACCATCCTTTATCGGAATAGGATTCCAGCAGGAAGCCTGTCTTACCACTATCAATCATCTGGTCTAAGTCTCGATTAGAACCAACAATCGCACAAATTGTTTGAAGCGTCCGCGGTGTACTAATGGCCTCGACAGTCAATGCTGCTGAACGACAAGGAATAATTAGCCAGGACTCAAAGGGTCTTAAGGAACGCGACAAGTGACTTTCGATCCTCCAATGAAAGATCGAGGCCGAACTTGTGGCCTGGGACCGCTCTCGTCTTCACTCTGTATCCAAGAAACCCGGTCGGAGTGTAATCGTCTCTCAACCGGAGCGGATCGAACCAATCTTCGAGAGTTGCCACCGATCCGTTATGTTCGAACGGTCCTCGATACCAGACCCCTTTTAACGAAGGTACTTTGTAATAGCCGGTCCCTCGCCGCGTCTTGAGCGTTGACGTTGAGTCGGTGTGCACGGAGATCGACATAACGTCGTCCTGCTTGAGCCGTTCATCGGTTACCTGGAATCCATCAGCGGGAGTCAACTTGTTATTGGTGTATAGCGGTGGCGTGTGGCACAATGCGCAGCCCTGCTCCTCGAATACCTGCTTGCCTCTCGAGGCGAGCGCATCGAATTTGTTTGGATTTGGAGGAGGCTTTAGGGAATACAAAAATAAGGCGAGGGCATAAAGCTGCTCGTCACTGTACCGGCTCTCTTTCGACGGATCGCGCAATTCGCCGCGCGGCCTGAAATCACCGTAACTCGACAAAAAGTCCGCACCCTGGTTGAGCGCGGCGTAGCGCATCAAGTCTCCGACAGTCCGATGACGAACAAGACCTGATAAATCGAGATAACGTCTGTCCTTTACTCCGATCAAATCTGGAATGCGAGCCGGATAGAAACCGCTGCTTCCTTGTCTCGCGCAAACGCCGACAGGGATCGCCTCCATCACCGACGCTATTTCCTCAATCGTCATTCGGTCTGGCTGTGAGTTAGGATCATTCTGAAGCCATGGTGCCGCATAGCTCCGCCGCATAAAGCTGCGCAGGTCCTTGAGCAACTTATCTTTGACCTTATCGTCCTTTGCGTTTGCGAATTCTATTTTGGTTTCGTATCCGAATGCGCGATCGTCGGGAAAGTTGCCTTGCGCACCTTTGATCACGCTACCGTCCGGCATCACTCGGCTGTGGCACATAGCGCAAGACAAAATACCGAGCTCAACCTTACCCTTCTCCCTTATCACGTATTTCATGTTAGGAAGGATGCCGTCTTTGGTGGTAAGGACGCGGTTCTTGTCGAACCAACCGGTGCGTTTGATTTCTGAGAACAACGTCCCTGACGATTCAAACTCTATTGGCGCATCAAAGACCAGTTCACCTGCTTTGATCCAGTCCTCCTGCGTTTTTGAAATCGATGAATCAAAAACGATCTCGGGCTGCTGGGCCTTGAGAAAGTCAGCGTACCCTGCGGGTTCCCTATCAGGACGATAGACCGGATAGCTCTTGTAAATTGGTCGTACAGGTATCCGGTAATAGTATTCGGACGAGATGTGTCGTGGAGAGGCAGCGGCGTGAGCCAATGGAAGCTCGAGAGATTCCATTGCCTGATCATCCCACGTCCTGGGGATCACTGCCGACCAGGCTTTTTGATCCCGCGCCACTTGTCCCCCAATGGATGCCGTGACCGCGGTCAGGGCAAAAGAGATGGCGATTAGCCTTGTTATGGTCCAGCGCTGCATATCACCTCCACACGGACGATTCATAACTTTTATGAGTTGCCGCGTCAATTCCGATTCGCACGCCGCCCGAACCGTTCTCGCCGAACAACATGAAAGCTTCGGGATGGAGACTGAGTCCGCCCTCGCGTTTCAGCTTATCTACTTCGCCTTCAATGCAACCCGTTGATAGGGTTCCGGTCGCGTTGTTTAGAGAGTTCTGTACTCGACCGTGCTACTGCGCTCAGACGACGAAGGAATAAACTAAGTTCTTCCGAGTCTCGGACCACGATTGTGACAGAATGCGAGTGAGGCAGGGACTCGCCTTGATTAGTCGGTTCGCAGAGTTGTCTTCATTAAATCAACTGGTGTATAAGGCGAATGGAATAATTCCTGATTTCTAACAAGCCAAGCCAGCTGGTTGACTGGCGAGCTTCAACGATAGACCAGTACCCGATGGCGGACAAGATGACCCGATAAGCCGTCGATATCGAACTGGAAATATCGAGTCACGTCCGCTTGCGATCCTCAGACAGCAGGGGCATGAGAATGCTCGGTGCCCTATCTAAACACATACTGATCGGCCTTCGCATCGCGGCGACTCTAGCGTTGCTGCATTGTGTTTCTGCGTTTATGCGGGCTGAGCAGTTGCCAATAAGGACTTATAGCACCGCCGACGGTCTTGGAAGCACTTTCATCATTAGGATTGTACGAGACACTAAAGGCTTCCTTTGGTTTTGCACCAGGGACGGCCTGAGCCGATTCGATGGTCACCGATTCGTCACCTACACAATGGAGCACGGGCTGCCAACTCCGACAATTAATAATCTGCTGGAGACTCGCGATGGTGGCTACTGGATCGCGACCAACGGTGGCGGCGCTTGTCGATTCCATCCGAGAGGCCGCGATCCCAGTGCCACAACGGCGGACGAGTCTTCTCACAGACGCGATACGAGCGATGGGCAAAAAAACCTGTTCACTACCTATCCGGTCGGAAGTGACGCGAGAACAAACAACGTCAACATCCTGTATGAAGATCAGTTTGGGCAGGTCTGGGCCGGGACTGACGGGGGTCTGTTCCGAATGGAGGAGGAAGGTGGTACGAAAGTATTTCGCCGGGTCGAGATTGGATTGCCGTCGCATCCAGATCATCTGGCAGTAGTCTCAGCGCTGATTGAAGATCGACAGGGCACTCTGTGGATAGGAACCATCGAGGGCGTGACTCGTCGCTCGCCCGATGGCCGGATGACCCACTACACCCTTACATCGTCGCTGGGCCGGAGCCAGGTGATGGCACTACTGGCAGACGGGGAGGGTAGATTGTGGATCGGCCATGCCGGTGCAGGACTAATTGACGTGCCTATCCCCGATTTCGCACGGCCGAACGAAGAAAGAATGTCAGACAAACACTCCGAATTCCCCATTCCACCATCGGCACGCCACCACGCCATGGCTGACTTGTTATCGAATCGAGTACTCGCTTTGCACCAGACTGCTGACGGACATGTCTGGATCGGTACACATGGGGGTCTTGAGGAGTTCGACGGCAATCGGTTGCGAAGCTACACGTCGGCCCAGGGGTTGAGCGGAAACCAGATCAGGACTCTGGCCGAGGACCTGGACGGTAATCTTTGGATGGGTTCTCAGAATGGAGCGATGAAACTGACCGTTAAAGGGTTCGCGAGCTATGGTACGGCCGACGGCCTGGGAGCTACTCCAGTGCATTCCATCTACGAAGATACGACCGGCGATGTCTATGCTATAAGCGGCAATTGGTTTGTCAATCGCTTCGATGGCAATGGTTTCGCCGCGATTCAGGCGCATCTGCCGGACGATGCCACCTCTCGATGGGCTTCTCCTGTTGGCTTCCTTGATCGCGCCGGCGGATGGTGGATGCTCACCACGAACGGACTTCACCGATTTAAGAATGTCAGGAGCATCGAACAGCTTGAGTACGCTCGTCCTGAGGCCGTCTATACGACTCGTGACGGGCTAACTGGTAATCTCATCTTCCATCTCTTTGAGGACTCGGGTGG
>DATFWY010000061.1:0-18738 GCA_035258805.1 Blastocatellia bacterium
AAAGGTCTCGGTGCTCCGCGAGGACTATGAATCACTCTTGAGTGCGAAACTTCGCGATACGGTGCTCTGTCTGTTGCCAGGATTCGATCCATATTTGTTGGCTCACGTTGAGAAAGACCATCTGGTTGACGAATCCGTTTACAAGCGCGTTTATCGCAACCAGGGTTGGATTTCACCAGTGGTGCTGTTAGATGGAAGAGTCATTGGTATCTGGTTGATTGGCAAGAAGGGCAAGTCATCGTCAATTGAGGTTGAACTGTTTGAGAAAGTCTCTAAGAGCTTGCGGTCGAGGATCGACCAGGAAGCGGCGAGTCTCTCGACGTTTTTGACGAATGAGTAACCATTTAGAGCAAGGAGGAAAGTGATGAACAATGTTGATCGCACGGAATCGCGTCGCAGGTTCTTGAAGTTCCTTGCCGCGAGCCCGCTGGCTGCTTATTGGCTCGGGAGCGGCTCTCTCGAAGAGCGGATAGTTTCCGCGTTTCAGACTCCGAGCGCAGCGACTATCGACGAGCCGGCGCTTCACAAACTCATCACCTCAGCGGATCAGGCACTCAACGTCTTCGATCTGGAAGCGGTTGCGAAACAAAACCTCCCTCCGGCTCACTGGGGCTACATGGCGACTGGAGTCGATGACGATGTCACCCTTCGAGCAAATCGTAATGCTTTTTCCAAACTTCAAATTCGGCCCCGCCGCCTGATCGACGTCACGAAATTCGACACTTCTACTGAAATTTTTGGCGTGAAGTGGAAGAGTCCGATCCTGATAGCGCCGGTGGGAACCCAACGCGCTTTTCACAAAGACGGAGAGGTTGCGACCGCAAAAGCTGCCGCCAGTCGAGGGCATCTTCAGATTCTTTCGACAGTGGCAAGCACGTCCGTTGAAGATGTGACTGCCGCGCGGGGTGGTCCGGTCTGGTATCAACTCTATGCGACGCCGAAATGGGATATCACACAAGCTTTGATAAAGCGCGCCGAGGCTGCCGGTTGCCCGGTGCTGGTAGTTACGGTTGATCTGCCGGCTGGCCGAAACGTCGAGACGCTCAATCGTTACCGAAGAGTCGATTCCCGCACTTGCACCGATTGTCATCAGGTGGGTCCGCTCGGTCGATTCAAGCGACGTCCGATGTTCGATGGTCTGGATCCGACTGGGCTCACCGACTACTACGCACCAAATCTCACCTGGGACTCAATCCATCGGATGAGAGATCTGACAAAGATGAAAATCGTACTTAAAGGCATCGTCACTCGTGAAGATGCCACGCTGTGCGTTGAAAAAGGTATTGATGGAATAATCGTTTCTAACCACGGTGGTCGCGCCGAAGAGAGCGGCAGAAGCACGATGGAATCTCTGCCCGAAGTGGTCGATGCAGTTGGAGGAAAGATTCCAGTGCTGATCGATGGCGGCTTTCGGCGCGGCACGGACATCTTCAAGGCATTGGCATTAGGTGCGAAAGCGGTGGGGATTGGCAGACCCTACATTTGGGGTCTATCGGCGTTCGGCCAGGCAGGAGTGGAGAAAGTTCTGGATATTCTTCACACGGAGTTTACGCTGGTTCTAAGACAGGCGGGAGTGACGGCATTAGATCAAATAAAGCGGAGCTATGTGACAGAGGCTTGGCGACAGTAAAGTGCGGCCGATTGAGCATCCGCTCGATCGATAGGTGACCGCTACGTAACGCGGCCCGGACGTTTGTCATTAGCCTGCCGCTACCGATAGGTGAACGCGGCCCCGACGTTTGTCACTAGTCTGCTGCTACCGATAGGTGCCGCTACGCGGTCAGGTTCGCGTCGTCGTTGGGCTTGCTATGAAAGTAAGAAAAGCTTTGAGCAAAGCTCTTAGGGTTTGGCTTCCATCCAGTTCTTTCCAACCCCAACATCAACCACCAGCGGTACCGCCAACTCACAAACGCATTCCATCTCCTGCTTAACTACATCGATAGTCCGCGCTATTTCCTCCTCAGGAACTTCCAACAACAATTCGTCGTGAACCTGAAGAATCATTCGTGCTCGAAGCTCCTCCCGCCGGAGCCTTTCGTGAACCCGGATCATTGCCATTTTGACTAGATCCGCTGCCGTTCCCTGAATCGGCGCGTTAATAGCTTCACGCTCCGCCCTCGCGCGCAAAGCATGGCTTCTATTGTTGATATCCGGTATCGGTCGAATGCGGCCAAACATCGTTCGCACCACTCCGTTCTCACGGACCTGCTGTGGTGTTTCCTCCATGTACCTCCTAACGCCGGTATAGGTCTCGTAATAATCTGATATGACCTTCTTCGCCTGAGCTCGAGATAGACCGGTACGTTGCGCGAGACCGAATGGACCGATCACGTAAGGGATCGCAAAGTTGACGATCTTGGCTAAACGCCTCGCCTCGGATTCCTCCTGCTTTGTTGTTGCACCGAAAACTTCGCGTGCGGTGCGCGCGTGAATGTCTTCGCCGCGCTTGAAAGCCTCGGTCATCTTCGGGTCGCTGGTGATATGAGCAAACACTCGCAGTTCGATCTGCGAATAGTCGGCCGACATCAGTTGATATCCGGGTGAAGATACAAACGCCGCTCGTATTCGCCGCCCAAGCTCGGACCTGATCGGGATGTTTTGAAGATTCGGGTTTGTCGATGACAGCCTGCCGGTAGCCGACACAGCCTGGTTCAAAGTGGTGTGCACGCGCCCTGTGCGTGGATCGATCAGCTTCGGAAGAGCATCGACATAGGTATTTTTTAGCTTGGCTATCTCGCGGTATTCGATGATCTTTTGTGGCAGCTCGTACTTCGTGGCGAGTTCTTCAAGCACATCGACGGAGGTCGAAATCTTTCCTGTCTTCGTCTTCCGCGCAACCTCAAAATTGAGTTTCTCGAAAATGTCGCCGAGCTGACCTGGTGAGTTGATGTTGAACTCCTCCCCGGCGAGCGTGTAAATCTCATTTGTCAGCCGCGTTAATTCTTTTTCCATCTCGACGCCGGCTTTAGCCAGCGCAGCCAGATCGATCCGCACTCCGATTCGCTCCATATCGAAGAGGATTTCTACCAGTGGCAACTCAATCTCTCGATATACGTGGTCCAGACCCTTCGCGGTGATTCGTTCGCTCAAAACCTTTGCAATTTGCAAAGTGAGATCAGCGGTTTGAAGCGTGCGCCCGGAGTCCTCATCGAAACCGTCGACTATTTCTGCCATCTCCAGGCCAAGGTATTCGCGAGCCAGTTCGTTTGGCCGGTAATTGGCCCGATTCGGATCGAGCAGATATGCGGCTATAAGCGTATCGTCCTCGACACCATGGATCCGAACCGCGGGAGTGAAATCCTGTATCTCTCCGTTACATTCCTTGGCAAACGCCATCAACGGCGCACTGTTATCCTCGCGCTGGCATACGTAGCGGTCTAGCGCAGTCAAAGTGCTCTTCCAGTCGTGGACGGCTTTGTGAAGACTGTCATTCTCCAAAACCTCCTTCAACTTCGTCACAGGATCCTGTTTTGGTTCGAATCGTTCGAAATCGACCAGCGATGCTCTGCTTGCTTCAGCAGCGATCGCAAGTCCATACATCCCAGTTTTGTGTTCTGCGATCGACAGTCCGATTCGGTCTTTGTTGGACACCATTCCAAGGAGACGTTCGAGGTCGTTACGATTAGTGATCGTCGAGTAGTTTGCTTTTCTTGACTCACGCAACGCCACAGTTGGACCCGCGTCCCCGGCCTCGGCTGCGTCTGAATACTCCTTTACGAGGGCGGCGAACTCGAGCTCGCGGAATAACTCATAGGCTGCCCGCCGATCGGCCGCTTCGTAGATCAAGGTTTTAAGATCAATGGTGATCTTGAGATCACACGCAATCTTTACGAGCTCGCGGGATTGGCGGATTATCTCGACATTGTTCTTCAGGCTTTCGCGATAATTCTTTCGAGAGATCTCGTCAGCATGGGCAATGGCATTCTCTACCGTGCCGTACTGCTGAATCAGTTGTTTGGCGCCTTTCTCGCCTATTCCCGGCGCGCCAGGGATGTTGTCGATGGTATCGCCCCAGAGCCCGAGTAGCTCGACAACGCGTTCCGGTGGAACACCCATCTTTTCTTCGACGGCTTTGGCGTCTAGCACCTTCATCTCGCCTGTACGCTCTGTTCGAAGTATCTTCACGTGATCGTTGACAAGCTGATTCATGTCCTTGTCATTGGTGACGATGACGACTTCGAGACCATTTTTTTCCGCTTGTGTGGCCAGCGTACCGATGATGTCATCGGCTTCGTAGCCGGGCTCCCGGATCACCGGCACACGCAGCGCCTGGCACAGGCGGCCGATGTACGGAATCTGCAGGCCGAGGTCGTCGGGCATTGCCGTGCGAGTGGCTTTGTAGCCTTCGTACTGTTCGTGTCGAAAAGTGCGTTCGGGTCCATCGAATGCAACGCCGAGATAATCCGGTTTCTCGGCGGTGATCAGCTTGCGAAGCATCATTGTGAAGCCGTAGATAGCGTTCGTTGGAATGCCGCGTGAGTTCGATAGACTGGGAAGAGCGTAGTAGGCGCGATATATCTGCGACATTCCGTCCACAAGGAATAGTCGCTTCTTGTCGGATTGGGGCATAAGAGCATGCTACGAGGCGCAATTTTGAGGTGTCAAGAAAAGGGAAGTGCCCTATCTGGGTGTTGCTACCGATCAGCCTTGTTTCATTCGTCCAAACTCCACAAAGCAAGGATCACCGCGTAGCGGTGTCCTCTCGATAGTTTGACAGCGCCGACACCAATTGCTGTTTAGAACAACCGTAAAGTAGAATTGCCAGCGTCGTTAGGTTAGCAGTCAGCAGCCCCTGGTCCGTAGATATGAATCTGGCTATTTTTGCAACCGCGGACACTGACTACTGACCACGGGCTACAGACTACGGACTTCCTTACAACTCCGTTCCCGCTGGAATGTAAATGGTGACTCCAGCCGAAAAACCCATTCGGATACTCCTGGTCGATGATCACGCCGTCGTTCGAGCAGGATTGCGTCTCATCATCCAAAGCCGACCCGGCATGACCATCGTCGGAGAAGCCGGTAATCGCGATAATGCGCTCAAGCTCGCTGCGTCGGAGTCTCCCGACATCATTCTTCTCGATCTTGATCTGGGCGGCGATAGCGGCATGGCTCTCATTGCCGATCTGAAAGCGGCCGCTGCCGAGTCGAGAATAATTATTCTCACCGGCATGCGCGATACTGAGACGCACCGCCAGGCAGTGTTGGCCGGAGCGATGGGAATAGTAAAAAAAGAAAAGGCTGCAGAGGTGCTTATATCTGCTATAGAACGGGTTTGCGCGGGCGATGCATGGCTTGATCCTTCGCTGGTTGCCGGCGTTCTCAACGAAATGACCGGTTCGAGCAAGGCTCGCAAAGACGATCCGGAGCGGGAAAAAATACATACTTTAACCAATCGTGAACGCGAGGTCATTGCGCTTGTTGGCGAAGGGATCAAGAACAAGGAAATAGCGAGTCGTTTGTTCATTAGCGAAACCACGGTCCGTCATCATCTGACGTCAATCTTCGACAAGCTTGCTGTCGCCGATCGAGTCGAACTTTTGATTTATGCGTATCGTCACGGTCTGGCGAGCCCGCCTCGATAGGGGGCGACAACTGAAGAATGTTAGTAGTTCGCCTTCAGTCGGAAGTTCGTAATTCTCGAAAACTCAAGATACAAACGGGAGCCTGAAAGCCGAACTACGAACCCACGTTTTGAATAGGAGGAGACGAATGTTCAAAGAATTTAAAGAATTCATCATGCGCGGCAACGTTATGGACCTGGCGATCGGAATTATCATCGGTGCCGCTTTTGGCAAGATCATTACTTCATTCGTCAGCGATATCATGATGCCGCCCATCGGGCTGTTGCTCGGAAAAGTAGACTTCACAAATCTGTTTATAAACTTATCGGGTACGAAATATGACACTCTTAAAGCGGCTAAGGACGCCGGTGCGCCGACGATTAACTACGGCGTTTTTTTGGGAACAATAATCGATTTTCTGATCGTCGCTTTCGTGATCTTTCTCGTTATCAGGCAAATTAACAGGATGAGACGCCAGCGCGAAGAGCCCGCGCCCGATAGCCGAGAGTGTCCATTCTGTCTCTCGGCCATCCCACTCAATGCCACCCGATGCGCCCACTGTACATCTGATCTAAAGCCAGCGACTGTCTAGTGAGTTTTTGAATTCGTCTGGTTTAAAATCTAAGGATGACGGTTTTTACTCTAGAGTGGGCGTCACAAAAGAATCGGAGGTTAGCAATGATACTTGCATCGAGGGTGGAAAGTTATGTGCCTAAAGGACTTGTGGCTGCTTTGTTGATTATTTGCCTTGCGCCAGTTTTCGAAGCGTACGCTCAGAAAAAGGCTCCGGCAAAGAAGATACCGGCAAAAACGGCGGTTACGAAGCAGCCGACGACGCCGTACGGACTGGGATATCAAAAGGGTTACAGCGACGGTTTTGCTCAGGGCGAAGCTGACTGGAGGAGCAATGCCAGGCCGGACTTTCGTCGGTCTGATAAGTGGCAACAACGCGACAGCGGTTCCTCGGATGATTATCGAATTGGCTATGATCTTGGGTTCGAGCTGGCCTATTCGGACGGCTACTATGGTCGACTCCGAGACGCCGAAGTTCCGAGAAACGGTGAGGTGATTGCAAAGGCCGCGGCCCTTGCGGATCAGGAACGCGCTGGGCGAGCAAATCAGGACCGTAAGAATCAGAACAATGATCGCTTTGATCGGCCGGAGATCGGAAGCGGTCAGCAGGATCAGAATCCACCAACGCCCGCCCCGTTGAGCATCCCCGCTGGAACTGAGCTTCGCATCAGGCTCGGGAGCGCAGTCAGCACCAAAACCGGACGGGTTGGCGACAAGTTCACGGCTACGGTCGTTTCTCCATCAACCTATGAAACTGCAATCGTAGAAGGCCATATTGCCAGTCTGAACAAATCTGGAAAAATTAGTGGGACGACCGAGGTCGGCCTTTCATTCGACAGCGTGACATTCCCTGACGGGAGATCGGCGCGCATCGACGGTCAATTGGTCAAGGTTTATGAATCCGAAAGCGTAAAGAAGGTTGATGAGGAAGGCCGGATAGAGACTGGGAGCCGCACTCGCGACAGTCAAGTGAGGGGTGGCATCGGAGCTGCCGCTGGAGCCATCCTTGGAGGCATCGTCGGTGGAGGAAAAGGCGCGTTGATCGGGGTTCTCGTTGGCGGCGCCGCGGGTGTCGGTACGGTTTACGTTGATGGCAACAAGGATCTGATCTTGGACGCAGGTACCGAGATGGTCATTCGAATTGCCAGGACGCAAGACCGATAAATTAAGCAAAGACGCTACGAAGATCCTTTCGTTTCTGCATACCGGGGGGCACAAATGTGCCGGTTTTGATGGTTAAGAATGGCTATTGAGCACTGTTAAGAACTGTATACCGCTACCATAAATTTTGGGAGCGGAGTCCGATGCGCCGGGAATGTCAAAAATGGTCTAATGCCTTTGGTTGGACGAGGCGGGCCTCGAATAAAGAGGCGATTTAGTGGGTGTTGTTTACATCGCGTCTAGCGAACGCTGACGCGAAAGCGCCCCGGAATAACGAGCAAGGTGGGAGCCGAGAGGGGCGCCAAACCGGGAGCGGGCCGAACAGGCCCGCTCCCGCTATTAACGGGCGATTACACATCGCAAGGAGCTTGAAATGCACTGCGACATGTCATCCGATAGCGACTCTCATCGTTCCCCGCGCTTGGATCTTGATTCCGCGATCACATTCGACGAAATAAATCGTGATGACAAGGTCGTTATTCGGACGCAGAACAGCGAATACCGATTTTCAGTTATCGATCCGCAGAATCACAGGGGTATGTTGAGCGGCGGCTCGCTTGGCGACGAGCCACGTGAAGCCTTTCTTGTGGAATCACTCGGCAAAACCGAGAGCGGTTCTCTGAAGGACTATCGTGGTTTGAAGAGAGGAGCCCGAGCGTTGTTCTATCTCTCATGTCCCGGTCACCGTATCGAGCGCGTGACGACCTCCAGGATTTCAGCCCTAAGAATAATAAAAGCCGCGGATCGTATTTCGCTTATCTCATAGATATAAGTTTTAGGTTCATAGTTTAGCGATCAGAGTTTAGCGTTTTAGCGTTCATCGTTCAGAGTTCGATTTAAGAAACACGGGAAACTAATAAGTACAAATTAAATAAAACCCGGAACGCTGAACCCTGGACGCTAAACTCTGAACGGCAAACGCTGAACGTTAAACGGCTGAACACTAAACCTGAATACTGAATCCTCCAAGTAAGCGTCCCAACCCATTCCCTTTCATCCAGCTCCTCTTGCTATTTCTGCTCACCTTGCATACAAACATGAGTTGGCATGACTGAGAAGACCGACGCAAACGAAACCGAGCTTCTGATTCACGTGGCGCTTTCCACAGGAATAGGGGAAATGCCCTTTGGTAGGGAAGAGCTTCTTACCAGGGAGCAGGCAACAGCGAAGGAGGAGGCCCTTCGATTGTTCCTGGCAGCTTACGAAGCGCAGATGCGTGGGGATCTCGACGAGGCCTCGGGTTTATATAAAGAATCGATCGGAGCCTACCCGACTGCTGAAGCCCATACCTTCCTTGGCTGGACCTACAGCTTTATGGGACTTTCTGACGAAGCTATTCAGGAATGCCATCTGGCGACTGAAGTTGACCCAGAGTTTGGCAACCCGTATAACGACATCGGCGCTTATCTTATCGAACAGGGCAATCTTTATGGAGCGATCCCGTGGCTCCAGCGTGCAATGCTGGCAACGAGGTACGAGTGTTACTTTTATCCGCATTTCAATCTTGGGCGAGTCTACGAATCGTTGGGCCGAGCATACGATGCGCTTCGCGAGTACAAAGCTGCGCTGGATTTGAATCCGAAATACGTGCTGGCGTTTCAGGCATTTCGCAAGTTGCAGGGGAAGCTTAATTAACCGATGCTGACGTGCATAACATTATTCGGATCGAAGCGGACGTCGCGCGTTTCAGGTAAGTCGCAAGTTTCAAGGGACGGGACTAATTATGGCTGACATTCATCAACATTTTCCGATCAAAGCAGGCGCGCGCCAGGTCTTTGAAGCGTTGTCTACACCGGTCGGCTTAGATTCATGGTGGACTGAGAGCTGCTCCGGTGAGCCCGAGCTTGGGGCGGAATACAATTTTGGCTTCGGCCCCGGCTTCGATTGGCGGGCTAAAGTATCGAAATGTGTTCCCAACACGGAGTTTGAATTTGTGTTGATTAAGGCAGACGCGGACTGGCAAGGGACGCGGCTTGGGTTTTTGCTCGATGAACGCGATGGTGTAACGCAGGTGCAGTTTCATCACACCGGCTGGCCCGAATCGAACGAACACTATCGAGTTTCGTGCTATTGCTGGTCGATGTATCTCAGGCTGTTGAAGCGCTATGTCGAGCTCGGCGAGGTTGTGCCGTATGATACGAGACTGGATGCGTGAGTGCTAATGCCTGATTACAGGTTCAAATTGCAAATTTCAAATTGCAGATTTCAGATTCAGATGCAGATTGCAAATTTCAAAATTGCAGATTTCAGATTCAGATTGCCGATAAAAATCCGAAATATGCAATTTGAAATTTGCAATTCTGCAATCTGAATCTGAATCTGAATCTGCAGTCTGAATCTGAATCTGCATTCTGAATCTGAATCTGCAGTCTGCATTCTGACCCTAATCGACAGCAGGGCGCTTAATAGCTGAACAGGCAGAAAGTGAGCTGAATAAAAATGGATGGTTTTAGTTCCAGAGGCGGATGGATCGAAGTCATCACCGGTGGAATGTTCAGCGGCAAGAGTGAAGAGCTAATTCGTCGAATCAGGCGAGCCGAAATCGCGCGCCAACGCACTCAGATTTTCAAGCCCTCAATCGATGACCGCTTTGAGCTCAAACGAGTGATCTCGCGGGACAATCGAGGGCTGGATGCCCTTGCAGTCAACAGCTCATCTGATCTGCGAGCCAACATAATGTTTGGCGTAAAAGTCGTCGGAATCGACGAGGTGCAGTTCTTCGATGAAGGCATTGTGCCGGTATGCATGGAGCTGGCAGACGGAGGTGTGCGAGTCATCGTGGCTGGACTCGATCAGGATTACTTGCGTCGTCCATTTGGACCGATGCCCGCGTTATTGGCCGTGGCCGAGGATGTTTCGAAAATGCACGCGGTGTGCGTCCGTTGCGGAGGACTCGCGCACTATACTCAGCGCGTCGCGGGTGGAAACTCACAGATCGAAATAGGTGACGGAACGTACGAAGCGCGATGTAGAGTATGCTACGAGCCTTATCGGGCGAGTGACAGCTTCAGCGCCGAACCTGTACTCGAAACGGCCGAAACCGCTGATAACCGAGAAATAAGCTGATAAATAATCTTTGATTCTTAGGTTTCTGGTTTCAGATCGAGCTTCCTTCTGCGTTATCTGCATCATCTGCGGATAACTCCCAGCGCAATGCGTTGAAGCCTCATTAAATCAAGATTAGTGCGCAGATCACGTTTTTAGAATAACTAAAAGCTACAAGCCGGAAACCATAAACCAGGTTCATTTCAATGACTGGACATCGTTTAACTGCTTTCGAATTGACGAAAAAGCTCATCTCGATCCCGTCTATCAGCGGCGATGAAAAAGGGGTTGCCGAGTTTTTGGCTGAATATCTGAGTTCAGTCGGGTTTGAACTCGAATTTCAACTGGCTCTCGATGACCGGCCAAACGTCTATGCTCGACTCGGTGAGCCGGATGTTGTGCTGTCGTCTCACACGGATACGGTCCCCCCTTACGTTGAGTATCGTGAAGATGATGAATTCATATATGGTCGAGGAGCGTGCGATACCAAGGGCATAATCGCAGCGATGATCAAAGCGAGCGAATCATTGATCGACTCGAACGTCAAAGACTTCGGGCTTCTGTTTGTAGTTGGTGAAGAAGCCGGAAGCGTAGGCGCACGGGTCGCAAACTCGATACCAAATCGCTCACGTTACCTGATAAACGGTGAGCCAACTGAGTCAAAACTGGCGCTGGGCTCAAAAGGTGCTCTCAGAGCAATTATCAAAGCGAAAGGACGTGCGGCGCATTCAGCATATCCGGAGATGGGCGAATCAGCTATCGAAAAACTGCTCGATGTTTTAAGCGACTTGCGCCGCGCCGAGTTCCCGGTTGACGAGACCTTAGGCGCGACGACGATGAATATTGGAATGATCAATGGAGGCGTTGCCGCTAATGTCATCCCGCCCGAAGCTGAAGCGGAGTTAATGCTGCGCGTCGTGACCAGCAACGAATCGCTAAGAAAGCTCATCGAACGCATCATTGGCGCCCGCGCCGAAGTCGAGTACTCGTTTGGTTGCGACCCGGTGTTCACTGAAAAGATAGAGGGGTTCGAAACGACTGTTGTTGCTTTCACTACGGATATCCCGGCGCTGACCAATTGGGGAAAGCCTCTTTTGTTTGGGCCTGGATCCATACTCGATGCGCATACAGCGGGAGAAAAAATTTCGAAGCAGGAATTGTTAGCCGCGGTGACGGCTTATGCGAAGATGGTGGTTGATTTGAAGGGACGAATTTCACGCTAGGCGCGTTTTGTGAGGGTTGGCGGGTTTGTGAGGGCTTTATAAACGCAAAGACGCAGAGTCGCAAAGACGCAAAGGTGCTCAATACGGTAACATAGGGTCTATGTCTACGAAGATAAAAGTCGGTGTGCTGGGTGCAACGGGTGCTGTTGGACAGAAATTCGTAACGCTGCTCGAGGATCATCCCTGGTTCGAGCTCACGGAACTCGCCGCTTCGGACCGATCCGCGGGCAAGACCTACAAGGACGCGACGGCCTGGCGACAATATAAACCAATTCCGGAGCAGCTAAAGAATCAGGCTATCAAACCGTGTGAACCAGGGCTTGATTGTCGTATCGTTTTCTCCGGGCTGGATTCATCGGTTGCCGGCGAGATTGAAAAAGGCTTTGCGCAAGCAGGCTACATCGTCGTAAGCAATTCAAGAAATCATCGAATGGACGAGGACGTTCCGCTGCTGGTTCCCGAGGTCAATCCCGACCATTTAGCGCTGATCAAATCTCAACAGGCAAAACGCGGCTGGTCTGGAGCCATTGTCACAAACCCCAATTGCTCGACGATCGGTTTGGTGTTAGCGCTGGCTCCTCTTCACCAAAAGTTTGGCGTCAAACGAGTGGTCGTCGTAACCATGCAGGCGTTGTCAGGCGCCGGTTACCCGGGACACTCGGCGATTGACATGGTCGGCAATGTGATTCCATTTATCGGCGGCGGCGAAGAGGAAAAAATGGAGACCGAGCCCTTAAAGATCATGGGATCGATGGATGGTAATGCTGTCCGATTTGCTGACTGCCTGATCAGTGCGCACACCAATCGCGTCTCGGTCGAAGATGGTCATATGGAGTGCGTATCGGTTGAGCTCGGAAAGAAGGCTACGCCCGATGAAGTAGCGCACGTATTGGCAAATTTCAGTTCGCTTCCTCAGGAACTAAGGCTCCCTTCAGCGCCGGCGCGGCCGGTGATTGTGACGGATCAGCGCGACCGTCCGCAGCCGAGGTTTGATCGTGACACGGGAAACGGAATGAGCGCGGTGGTTGGCCGCATTCGCGAGTGCCCGGTTTTCGATATCCGCTTTGTTGTACTATCACATAATACGATCAGGGGTGCCGCGGGCGCCGCGATCCTGAATGCAGAATTGATGAAAGCGAAAGAGATGGTTTAAACGCTGAACTCACGTTCAGCGTTAAACGATCAGCGTTTATCGTTCAGCGTTAACGGGTTCGATGTATCTGGTTCTGCGTAATCTGCGTAATCTGCGGATGAGACGTTTTTGAAAATTGGGACAGTATTAATTCATCCGCAGATGACGCAGATTACGCAGATAAGAAAAAGAACACTGCACGTTAAACGCCGAACGCTAAACGTTAGCCGCTGAGCGTTAAGCGCCTGAACGCTGAACGCCGAACGTTAAACGCGGAGCGTTTAACCTAAGAGTACGCCAATGATCGTTATGAAATTTGGAGGCACATCCGTCGAGGATGCGCCTTCAATCGAGCGAGTCGCTGAGATTATTCGGGCCAGACTAGCTCTCAAACCATTAATCGTCGTATCGGCGATGGGAAAGACGACACGAAAGCTGCTGCAGGCTGCGGAAGCTTCGGCCGCGGGCGATAGCCGAACGACGCTCGGCATCGTCGCCGATCTGAAGATTCGTCATACCAGCGAGGCAAGACGGCTAGTAAAAAAATCAGACGGATGTGAGGTTTTCTCTCTGATCGACAAACACTTCGATGAATTGAAGAAGCTGTTGGAAGGACTGGCGATACTCGGAGAGGTCCCCCCTCGGGGGCTGGATAAGATCCTTTCTTATGGCGAACTCCTTTCGTCGGCGGTTCTTGCCGATGCGTTATCTGAGCGCGAGATTTCCGCACGCCTGGTTGATGCGCGGGAGTTGATCACGACCGATGATCGTTACGGTTCGGCTTCTCCTCTATTTGAGATTACAAATAAGAAAACTCGCGACACAGTTTCGCCCCTTCTTGCGGATGGCATCGTTCCGGTCGTTCAGGGCTTCATTGGTTCTTCACGGGACGGTGCGACCACCACCCTTGGCTTTGAGGGCTCTGACTATACCGCCACGATAATTGGCGCGGCCCTTGATGCCGCTGAAATTCAGATTTGGAAAGACGTTTCGGGATTGATGACCGCGGACCCCGAGATTTTTGCGGGAGCAAGGACAGTGAAGCTCTGCACGTTTGAGGAAGCGGCCGATCTGACTTTCTTTGGTGCAAAGGTGCTTCATCCCAAGGCGATTCATCCGGCGGCTCGGAAGAATATTCCGGTTCGTATTTACAATTCCAAGCGCCCTGATGCCCCGAGCACCACGATCGCCGCTGACGCGCCAAGGTGCGCGAATCTGATTAAGTCGATTGCCTACAAACGGCCGATCACCATCATTAATGCCAGCGCGGCATCAAGCTCGGGCAAGTCTTCAGCGGATGATTTGTTGCGCGCCTTCGTTGATGTTTTAGCACAGAGGCGGATTCAACCGCTTATCACCTCGGTATCGGCTTCAAGCGTAGTGGTGGCTCTCGATTCTCGCGACCTGCGTCACGGAGGCCGCGATTTGATCGAATCAATCTCCGATTTTGGAAGGGCTACAGCACAAGATGGCTGCGCGATTGTCTCGGTGGTTGGTGACGGCGTTCGAAGCGAGCGGTCATTGGTTGGCCGGGTCTTCAATGCGATTGACGACACAGAAATTGGACTGATCCTGCATGGTTCGTCGCCGCTTACGATGAGCTTTGTAGTGTCTGACTCAGATGTTGAAAACGTTATTGCGAAATTGCACGACGTTTTCTTTCAGCGATTGGATCCTCAGGTTTTTCAATAATAGGTCTGATAGGTCCTATTCCTATAATGAATTGAAAGGATTAATTTGAAAATCTCAATGCGTGAACAGATCATCCGATCCGGCGGACTGGTGGTTGCCGGATTGTTCCTTCTATTGGCCCCTTCACGGGGTGATAGCACTGGGTCGGTTGCCAGGAACTCGTGGCGTGGGATTACTCCGCTCCATTCTTCAGCCGAGGACGTTGCAAAAACCATTGGCGTCGAAGTTGAAACCACGGAAGCAATGTTAAGTGGACCGCACAAGGTCGAAGGCGGTGAGGTGACATTCTCGTATCTGACAGCGAGCCTCGCAAAGATTTATCGGGCGCCGCGGTCAATGGTCGGAAAGGTTTTTACGATCTACTTCAAGCCCTCTGACCCGATGTCGCGCGGAGATCTCACTCTGTCGACGGGCTTCAAAAGATGCGTCGAGGAACGAGACCGGGTTTTCTACTATTTTGTCAGCGACGCAGGAGTTGCTTATAGGATTCTACGCGACAGCGATCGGGTCGAAACAATTATTTATCAGCCCTCCCGGGTGGAAGTTAAGAGTTTGGCAGTGAATACGGATTGTGTGTTTTAGGATTGGACCTGGGACCAACAGGACCGACAAGACCTATCGATCATGAAAATAGCGCTACTTGGTTACGGCAAAATGGGACAGCTGGTTGAGCAGGCCGCCGAGCGCGACGGAAACGACGTCGTGGCGATCGTCGATCCAGCCTCAGGGTCTAGAGGCTCGATAAGCGACGCCGAGGTCTGCATCGACTTTACTGAACCTGGCGCGGTGATCGAAAACATCAAAGCCGCTGCCGCAGCGCGCATCGCAATGGTAATTGGAACCACAGGGTGGTACGACCAATTGGACGCCGCTCGAGAAATTGTGACGGCCAGCGGCATCGGGCTCGTTTATGGATCAAACTTCAGCGTCGGCGTTAATCTCATGTTCAAGCTCACGCAAGTTGCCGCCGAATTGTTCAGCCGCTTTCCTTCACACGATCCCTTTATCGAAGAGGCCCATCATAAGTTCAAAAAGGACGCGCCTTCCGGAACCGCCGTTTTTCTCAAACGAATACTCGAAGCGGAATACAAGCGCGGCGTGCCAACTGCCAGCACTCGGGCGGGCCACATTCCCGGGAGACACGTTGTGGGGTTTGACTCCGAGGCTGACACTTTAACGATCACGCACAATGCTCGCAGCCGGGCGGGCTTCGTTGAGGGCGCCCTGATGGCCGCAGCGTGGATCATTGGAAAAAAGGGTGTCTTTGAGTTCTCAGAGATTATTGAGGAGCGCTTGCGAAACAGGCCATAACGTTTCAGACTCACACTATCTTGAGTGTTCAATCTGCCGGTTCAGGTGACGCAATGTCGGATATCTCAAAACTGAGTGGCTGTGGTACGGCGCTGGTCACGCCTTTCAATGATGATTTTTCAATTGATGAGGCGTCGCTTCGGAAGTTGGTCGAGTTTCAGATCGCGGAAGGCATTGACTTTCTGGTCCCCTGCGGCACGACCGGTGAGAGTCCAACGTTGAGCGACGCAGAGCAGCGGCGAGTTGTTGAGATAGTTGTAGAAGTCACAAACCGCCGCGTGCCAGTAATCGCTGGAGCTGGCGGGAACAATACCGCTCACGTCATCAAGCTTGCACGCGAATGCGAACGTTTCGGCGCTGACGGGCTGCTCTCGGTTACTCCCTACTACAACAAGCCGACACAAGAAGGACTCTATCAACATTTCAAAGCCATCGCTGAAGCGACGACCCTTCCAATAATCCTTTACAACGTGCCGCCTCGAACCAACGTAAACCTTCTACCCGACACCGTTGCAAGGCTCGCGGAAATTCCGAATATCATCGGCGTCAAAGAAGCATCAGGCGATATTTCGCAGATTGCGGAAATCATTAACCGCGTTCCAGCCAGCTTCAGAGTTTTGTCTGGTGACGACTCGATGACCCTTCCGTTGATTGCCGTCGGCGGAGTTGGATTGATTTCGGTGGCGTCGAATGAATCGCCGGCGAGACTTGCCGGGCTTACATCGGCGTGTCTGGAGAACCGCTGGGATGACGCTCGACGTTTGAATCGTGAATTGTTTCCGCTTATGAAGCTCAATTTTATCGAGACGAGCCCTGCTCCAGTAAAAGCGGCGCTGGCGATGATGGGTAAGATCAAAGAGGTATCCCGTTTACCAATCGTACCGGTGAAGCAGGAAACGAAAGAGAAGCTTCGCGCGGCTCTACGTGAGCTTAAGTTAATCTAGGTCAATCAACTGGCACAGATTCCAGGTTCAACGACGCAACATACCATTCTGTGTTCTCATTTGGGGGCTTCCGCTGATGCTAGCCGAAAAAATTCAAGAACTCTTCGACAACTCGCCTGCTGAGTTTACTAAAGAACATCGCGCACTTTTTGACGAGTTCAAGGAAAAGCTGAACTCAGGTGAAGTACGGGCCGCCGAAAAGATCGACGGCAAATGGAAGGTGAATGCCTGGGTTAAGCGTGGCATACTGCTTGGCTTTCGAATGGGTAGCATCAAGGACTTCTCGATAGACGAACAATTCAGATTCTATGACAAGGACACCTATCCTCTACGCAAGTTCGGTCCCGATGATGGGGTGCGAGTTGTGCCAGGCGGTTCATCGATTCGTGATGGCTGTTACATTGGACGTGGCGTTACCTGCATGCCGCCGATGTTCGTCAATGTCTGCGCCTACGTTGATGACGGAACGATGATAGATTCTCACGCCCTGGTTGGTTCCTGCGCGCAAATCGGGAAGCGCGTTCACCTCTCGGCTGCGGCGCAGATTGGGGGCGTGCTCGAACCGATCGGTGAGCTTCCGGTGATTATTGAAGATGACGTGCTTATCGGGGGAAACTGCGGCGTGTACGAGGGAACAATAGTTCGCGAGCGAGCGGTGCTTGCGTCCGGAACGATCCTGACCGGGGGAACTCCGGTTTACGATTTGGTGAATGACAAGTTCCATCGAAAGACGGCTAACGGCCCGCTCGAGATCCCGGTAGGAGCAGTAGTGGTAGCTGGCTCTCGTGCAATAACGAAAGGGCGGGGTCCGGAACTCGGCTTGTCGATTTATATGCCGATCATCGTGAAGTACCGCGATGAGAAGACGGATGCATCAGTCCGGCTGGAGGACTTTTTGCGATAGCTTTGCGTCTTGGCGGCTTGGCGCCTTTGCGTTTAAAGAGCTGATTGTGCGTCGTAAATTTGCATCTAACGACGTCGTGCAAAAGACGGAGATAGTGCGTGACTTTCACCCCCGCGCAGAGGCTTCAGAATATTCACAAGAGCGCTACTCGGGTGCTCTATGACAGTGCGCCACCCGGTTCGATCAATCTTGGACTGGGCGAGCCTGACTTCCAGACTCCCGAGGTAATCTGCCGTGAAGCGATACGGGTCATCCAGGAAGAACGTATCGGGTACACCGCCAACGAGGGAATACACCCGTTACGGGAGAAAATCGCGCATTATCATAGCCAGGGTTCGCGATCGTATGACGCCGGATCTGTCTGCATTACAAGTGGCGCCGAAGAAGCCGTTTTTGCGGTAATGATGACAGTCCTAGGACCGGGCGATGATGCCTTGTTGCCGGATCCGGGCTACATTGCTTATCCGGCGATCGCAAAGATCGCGAATGCAAATTTGCGGTACTACCGGACGCCGGCGGCTCAACGATTCGCTTTCGATCGCGACGATTTTGAAAAAGCGGTAACCGACAGAACAAAACTGGTCGTTATTAACTCGCCATCAAACCCTACAAGCCGCGTTATCTCGCGTGACGACTTGCGGTTCATTGCTGAGAGGTTATCGAAGACCAACGCGTATATTCTTGCGGACGAGATTTACCGTGATCTTTATTTAGACCAGCAGCCCGCAACGATCTCCGAATTTTATGATAGGACGGTCGTCGTTTCCGGATTATCAAAGATGATGAGTATGACGGGATGGCGGCTCGGCTGGGCACTCGGCCCGGAAGAAGTTATCGGGCCTGCTACGGTGATGCGGCAATACATGTCTACTTGTTCATCGGCGGTGACCCAGAAAGCGGCGGTGGTTGCTTTTACAGATGAGGGAAGGCGAGAGACGGCCGCAATGCGAGACGAGCTTAACCGGCGAGGCGAAGTGATGGCGCGGGCGATTGATCGGGAGCTGCAACTGCCGTACGTTCAAGGTGAAGGCGCGTACTACATTATGCTCGATGTATCCCGATATGGTCCGTCGATGGAAACGGCTATGGCCTTACTGGATCAGGGCGTGATTACGGTGCCAGGTTTGGCGTTCGGCTCTGAAGGCGAAGGATTTTTGAGATTGTCTTTCTCGATTGAGTCATCGCTCAT
>DATFWY010000062.1:0-29596 GCA_035258805.1 Blastocatellia bacterium
AATCCAAGAATCTGTCCTGAATCGGCTTCGAGATTAAGTTTGTTGACGGCTGTAAGCTTTCCGTAGCGCTTGGTGAGACCCTGAATCGATACCGCTGGTGTTGTTACGGCGTTTGTGGTCACGAACGGGATTCTAAAGACAACAACGTCAGCAAGCCAGAGATTCGGCCAATTCTCGAGGCGGCGGCTTAGCTGCAGTCGCCATTTCTTGTGGGTTTGTATATAGATTAAGAATGTGGAGACGAACGCTCGAGTTCAATCGGCGGAGAGGGTTATGGACATCGCGAAAGTTTCTCTCTTGCGAAACCTAGTTCTTGAATCTCCAACACGTCTCTGGCGAAACAGGAACGCCTGAAGGATTTGTGGGAGGCAGATACAGCGATAAATGCAGCTACCGTCGAGTGAGATTGAAATCGACACGATCTTCTCCGCGTCGAACTGTGATGCTCACTATGGTCCCGCGCGACCCAACAAGACGCATCACGACCGACCGATAGTCCCCTTCACACAGCTCGCCTCCTATGGCAATCAGTCGATCGCCTGGAAGGACGCCGGCCTCCGCTGCTGGCGAGCCGGCCGATACCGATCCAATTGTACGACCGTCTTGAGTGTTAATGCTCACCCCGACCTTGCCCTGATCTTTGACGAATGCAGTGAAATCGGCCACCGCCGCGGTGCTGATGTCTGCATTGGCCGGATTACAAGTAGGCAAGAGTAACGCGATAACTATCCCGATTGGCCCGAAGCCCGCGCCTAACCAGAATCCTGCCCATGTCCGACCCTTCTCGGACGCCAAGAGCGCGCCAATGAGCGCGCAAATGAGCCAGAAGATTGCCCCCACTACGACTACGGAGGATAAGTCCATTAGTGCCTCTTCACATTAAGTAGCAGTACTAGTCCTGTATCGAAATTTGTCTAACAAGCTTTTCTAGTAAGACAGTTACCTACAAGTCAATTTACTGCAGCTTTAACTCAAACCTGCCTCCAAGTCTCGACAACCGCGCGTTTCCCTTTAGAGAGCTTTTTGTCTTGAACGGTACGGTTGGAAATCCGAAATGACTTGTTCAATTGTCTTGCTACTTAAATCCTTGCTGATGGCCTTTTCAGGATTCTTCTCGGAGAAGAGTTCGAGTCTTACTTGTCCGCAAGACCCAGTGATGGCGTCGAATGGGTAAGAATAGAACCCTTCATATGTCGCATCAGTCGCGTTAATAAATGGATTGCGTACATCAATCACGTGGGCGATTTTTCCTGGGTGGATCGGTTGTATCTCCTTACCACCACATAGGAGTCTCATCTTGTAGAAATCTGTTTTAAACCGCATTTTTGCAGGTGCCGCATACACTCCCACCATCGCGCGAGTAAATACCGACCCAAGGGTTTCTCTTAATTTCGGCGTAGCCTTGATGAAAATTACGGGTTTGTAGGCTCCCGCGTATTCGGCCCAGCTCTTTAAATCCTCTACTGGCTTAAATGTTCCCTTGATCGCATCCTTTTGATTCTTCGTCCTCTTTGCTTTTTCTTTTCCAGCTCGCACTTTCTCCGACTCCTGAAGACGATATTGGAGGATGGGTGTTATCACAGCCACGTCAAAGTCGCCGGAATCAAAAATATAGGCATCCGTCTTGAAACGCTCGACGTCGATTGCCTCCTTCAATGCGTCGAGGGGAAACGTATCGGTCGGGTCAACCGGAAGAAGATCCGAATTTGGTTTCTGTTTGTCTTGCATCTTCTCTCGCGCTTGTCTGAGAATCGGCATGGCTTCTTCAATTCTAATGATGCCAGAAATGCCCGGACCGCCCCGATCTCGCTCAGCAAAAGTTGTTATTCCTACAACTTGTCCGAGTGAATTAAACAGAGGGCCCCCCGAATTTCCTGGATTGATGTTTATGTCGGAGAGTATCGCTCTCGCTTCGACCTTACTTGCGATTCCGGTCGTCATTATCTTTCTCTGACTTAATGGACTCCCGATTGTGAATACCCTCTCGCCCTCGACGAGGTTGTTTTCGTTCTTTGCAGACTTCGCAATTGGTGCCACTATAGCCGCCGACAGCTTACTAATATCAGCCCAAATTACAGCGATGTCCTTTTCAGCGTCTGAAGCAAGCAACACTGCTGGCAATTTGCTCTTATCATCATATTGAACAGCTAGGTATTCGGAAGGCCCAATTACGTGTTGGTTTGTTAGTATTAGTCCGCTACCATCCACAAAGAATCCAGTCCCGTGCCCTATCTCGCTCCAAACTGTGACGACACTCGCCTGTAGCTGTTTGAAATGTTTAGTCAGGTTATCGGTTAAACGTCCGTCAGGCACCGGACCCTCTGCTAGAGTGGCGTTATCATTACTCAACTCCAAACGAGTCGGGCTCTGAGTTAAATTTATTTCCATTTCCCAGGAATACCGTTTTCCCTGAAACTCAACCGGCTGTGGCGTAGCTAGTTTGTACCGCCCGGGCATCAAATCAACTTCCGCGAGACCATCGAATCCGGTTTTTACCTCGATTGGCTCGATGATAGAGTTTGCACCCACGCGTCGGAGTGTAAATATTTGTTTAGGTACGGGCTTTTGATTTAGCTCTTTGTCAGTGAGGACCACTGTTAGTCGGAGCTTCGCCTTATCCCCTTGGGCGAAAGCAAAGTTCGGAAACGCGGTCAGGATAAATAGTGCAAAAATAGTTTTTTTCAGACATGTTCTGATTAGCTTCATAATTCCACCTCCGCAGCCAAACTCGGGTTTCACTCTCTTATTCAGTGAGCTCTCGAACGCGCAGGACCGGATGCAACTCGATTCCATTCTTAGCCCCACCCTTGGCGTCATGCAGATAATCGAAGAAACCAACACCCACCACTTCAACGACCGAGTTGCGGCTTATAAACCGTATAGTCTCTCTCGCTTGTCGGAACTCGTCCTGGTGTCCACTGCCATTTGCACATTCAGGAGCCGGGATTTCAGCAATGATCCTCACTTCAGGCTGCTCAACATCGGCCAGGATTAGGTGAAGGTCCCTGTCTTTCTCTCGCCGCACCTCAGTCAGTCTCGCCTGGAGCCGATACACATTCAGCTCCTCGGGCTCAATCCGAGAGTCTTCAGGATAGCGAATCTCGTGAATCGGAATCGCCGCGAGTTTTCCAACAGTGGTGTTAACTGGAGCGAACTTCACCCGCTTTGCGTCTAGGTCAGTTAGAGTTTTGACAGCCCAGCGATCAAAACCACATTGAGCTGGCCTAACTTCTCCCGATCCAATGAGAGGAGCGAAGACGAGCATTGCGACGGCAAGCCTAGTCACAAACTTTGCCGCTGGCTGGGCGATACCCTTTATCCTGAGCCTGCCTTTGACTCATATACTCGCCTTGTTTTGTATTGCCATACCATCTTGTGCCGGGGCAGTGATATACACCAGAGCCAGTGTTTACCCACACCTTCACGTCGGGCTTCCCACCCCTCTGAACCGCCGGCGGTGGGACTGCGATAAGCGCATTTGTTACGGCTGGAGCACCGATCAGAGTGAAAGCCAACAGCACCGCTACAATCAATTTTCGCATATCTCAAAAAGCCTTCCTGGAGCCAGTGTAGCGCCCCTTTTCCTCCTTTACTTGATCTTCCTTCTGATTGATTTCTTGGGGCAAAAAACAACCTGATAAGAGACCTAACCTTGGGAATGTTCCAGCATTAACGGTAGGACCACGAAGGATACCGCAGAATCGAGATTCCGGGGGCGATTGTATGTCAGGCTGCAAATAGATTCAGTCGCGAGTGCCACATTGGCGTTGGTTTCATCATACTGAATACCCTCGTACTGAATCACCCATGGGTTGGTTTAGTTAACGACGGCACGTTTTGCCAATCGTTTGTTATGGCCTGGCACTATACCTAGAACATTGTCGAAATGCGAAACAATGCACGTCAGATTCGAACACTCGGGATTCCACATCGAGAGCGATGTCAACCCTTTTCCCCGCCGTCAAACATCTAGGTTTTGGAGTAACTGGCGTAGTAAGGATAATAGACGAGGGTCTTGGTGATACATAACAGAGAGTAGGAATCGGATGGGCCCTTGAACCAAGTCCAAATCCGTTTAACCAGCCAGCAGCGGTCTGATCTACAGATGATTCGGTTGGGTCTTGCCTTTGCTGTAGTAAAGTCTCGCAAGTCAACCCAGCTCTGCGGACTCACCAATCATCTATGTCCATCCTTGGTTCGCGCATCGGCCATAGACCATTGATTCCCTGGGGACTTTCGGCGTTTCGGGATCGTGTTCGTTGGGCGGGGTCATAATCCGCACCCCGTGCTCGTTAAATACATCCAGAATGTTTTGAGGCATTGCGCTATAAAGCTGCAACATTCTCTGACGGGTCGCGCAGTAAGCGTTAGTTCATAAGTCACCGCAAAGTCGGCCAAGCCTCTTTGCAGGACGAGCGGTTCTGGCTCCCTCAGTAGCCCCGGAGTTCGCTCGGCGGCTATCCGTGACGTCGGCTCAACCTGCCTCCGCGAGCCAACCTCACAGAACTGACTCCAACAAACACTCTGTCACGATGGACGGCGGTAGATTTTCATGGTCGGCCGGGAGCCTCCCTTAAGCACCGTCTTTGCATCGAGCACATCCAACATCTGGATCAACTTCGCAACCAGACCCGTCCAGCCCGTCTGGTGACTCGCCCCGAGCCCCGAGCCATTGTCGCCGTGGAAATACTCATAGAACAGAATATGATTGCGCCAGAGTGGATCAGTCTGAAACTTCTCGCTCCCGCCGTACACCGGACGTCTCCCATTTTCATCTCTCACGAAGATGCTTGTGATACGACGAGTAATTTCCATCGTTACATCGAAGAGGTTCATCAATCGACCCGAACCCGTCGGACATTCGATCTTGAAGCTGTCGCCATAATAGAGATAGAACTGCAGGAGCCCACGCAGGATCAACATGTTGAGTGGCATCCAGATTGGCCCACGCCAATTGGAGTTGCCTCCGAACATTCCAGTGTCCGACTCCGCAGGGAGGTACTTGACCTCGTGGTGCTGACCACCAAACTCAAATTTATATGGATCCTTCTCGTGAGCCTTGGACAGGGATCGAATGCCGAATGGAGAGAGAAACCGTTCCTCGTCCAGCATCCGCGTGAGAATGCGGCGCAGTTTGGTCTCGTCGCAGATGCTAAGCAGATAGCGGCCTTCTTCGCCCGGCGCGGTCGGGAGATGGAGGTTGGTTAAAATGAAGCGGTGACGTTCAACGAAATCTTGTAACCGCTTGGTGAACTTAGGGCACTTTGAAATCAAGTCAGGCGGGATAACCGCAGTCGCACACAGCGGCAACAAGCCAACGAGAGAGCGAGTCTTGATGCGCTGTGCTGAGCCATCGGGAAGGCGAAGCAGGTCGTAGAAGAAACCATCCTCCTCGTCCCATAACTCATCCTCGTTAACGCCTACCCTGTCCATAGCTGAAGCAATCCAAAGAAAATGCTCCGCAAACTTCGCGGCTATGTCCTGGTATCCGGGATCATCCCGTGCAAGCTCCAGCGAGATCTCCAACATGTTCAGGCAGAAGAAGCACATCCACGATGTGCCATCGGCTTGCTCCAGGCTGCCCCCGGTAGGCAACGGCGCACTTCGATCGAAGACGCCAATGTTGTCGAGTCCCAGGAAGCCGCCTTCGAACAGGTTGTTGCCTTCCATGTCTTTCCGGTTTACCCACCAGGTGAAGTTCAACAACAGCTTTCTGAACATCTCCTTCAGGCCTTCCGCATCCTCGCTTCCCAGTTGTTCCTCCTGCACATAGTTGAAGAGGGTAGCGTAGGCATGGACCGGCGGGTTTACATCGCTAAAGTTCCATTCATAAGCAGGGATCTGACCACTGGGATGGAGATAGAGCTCGCTTAGCATGAGATCGAGCTGTTCGCGAGCAAAGTCATGGTCGACCATATTCAGGGCTATGGTGTGAAAAGCAAGGTCCCAAGCTGCATACCACGGATACTCCCACTTGTCCGGCATCGAAAGAATGCTGTCGTTAACCATGTGGAACCATCCGCGATTTCGAATCATTTTCCTGCCGCCGCGAAGAAAATTCGCATGATGCTCACTGAGCCACTCGTCCAGATCGAAGTAATAATATTGTTTGCTCCACAGCATGCCCGACAGCGCCTGGCGTATGACACGCGCTTCGTCTTCAGTTGCGGCCGGAGGTGTTATCGAGGTGTAGAAGGCATCCGCCTCCTCTTGACGTGCCGTCACGATCTTATCAAACGCACCGAAGGGATCAGCTCTTTTTGTGGTTTCCATGGCTGCTGGCGCCTGATCGGTCAGGCGCACTCGGACGGTTGCAGATGATCGCGGCTCGATTTTCAACTTATAGTGGGCCGACACTTTCGTTCCTATCTGATCCGGATTCACCGCACCTTGTTGACTGTGGACCAGATAGTCGTTGATACCGTCTTTAACAAATTGGCTTGGGTTCGGGAATTGTGGAAAGAGTCGAGCGTTGTTAGTTTCGTTTTCAGTAAAGAGCAACGGAACATCTCCGTCGCATTGCAAGTGGTAGACACCCAATATTGGATGCGTTGCCTTAATAGAGCTCGTGCCCTTTGGCCCAGCGATTCGCTCGAGAACAGGCTTCTCGGTAGGCTTTGCAACCCATGAAGCCCATGTATTCCGGAACCACATAGTCGGCAAGACATGCAGGTCGGCTTCCTCCGGGCCGCGATTCCATACGGTAATCTTGACCAGGATGTCTTCGGCCGTTTCCTTGGCATATTCGATGAAGACGTCAAAGTAGCGATCCTCATTGAAAATGCCGGTATCGAGCAGTTCATATTCGAACTCGCTGCGTGTTCGCCGCCTGTTATTCTCAATCAGATCCACGTAGGGATAGGCTGCCTGGGGATACTTGTAGAGGTACTTCATGTAGGAGTGGGTGGGCGTGTTGTCGAGATAAAAATAGTATTCTTTCGCGTCCTCCCCGTGGTTGCCCTCGCTGTTGGTAAGCCCGAACAACCTCTCTTTTATGATCGGGTCCCTTCCGTTCCACAGCGCCACGGCAAAGCAGAGTTGCTGCTTTTCGTCAGAGATACCTGCCAACCCGTCTTCGCCCCAACGATATGCCCTGGAACGCGCATGATCGTGTGTGAAGTAGTTCCAGGCGTCTCCGTTGTCGCTGTAGTCTTCACGCACCGTCCCCCATTGTCGTTCACTCAAATATGGCCCCCAGTTCTTCCAGGGCGCCTTCTCTTCTCTTGCCTCTTTAAGCCGGGTTTGTTCAGCGTTCATGACGCACTTGTCCTTAGTTCACCCGGGAGATTAACCGTGTGTATAGTTGATGGACGGGAACTGGTCAAGCTCAGCCTGTCAAACAAGCTCGCATTAAGACGCTTCTTTGCGGTTCACATTGCCTGTTCGCACCCGAACAACAGATTTTTAGCGAGATTTCCTCGAAGAAGCTTGAAAAGGCGGACGAAGAGTGATACACAGTCGGCAAAACATCAGTTGCAAATTGCGCGCGGCGAGTGTTCCAAGTATTCAAGTGGTGGGACCGACGCGTTGATCTATCGTCGAAGCGATAATAGCTTCGATAGGTAGTTCAACCGACGCATTTCATCTATCGTCGGAAGCAATAATAGCCTTGATGAGTTTTCTGTCTGAACAGTAAACGGTTCTCTTTGGAACGCCCCTGCAAGGGGAACCATCGGCCGAAAAGTACAAGGGCCAGAAGCGCCTGCCTGTCAAGCTTTAGCGCCACTGACCCTTACGATAGCAGACCTTTGAGCAAACTAATCAAGCCGCTCGGAAGGCCCGTCGTTCTCTCTATAGACGCGCAATCAGCGAGCTTGGTTTCAGGTTTTTCATCAGCCCATTCTTTTCCCGAGAAAGGAGCAGATCATGCGAACGAGAAACCATCTGATTGGCGGAAACCTGCCGCTGCAAATCAGTCTTGACGGACTACGAGGTGCTTCGCTGTTGCTCAGTTGTGCACTATTGGTCGGCACACTGGTCGTGGTCGTCTATGGACAATCCTATCAAGGCGGATTGCGCGGCGCGATACGAGACTCAGCTGGGGCGGTTATCGCCGGCGCCCAACTAACATTAACGAACTCAGAGACTAACGTTGCGCGTAGAAGCCTTACAAACAGCGATGGCGAGTATTCGTTTGCCAATGTGCTGCCGGGGACCTACGCCTTGACGGTGACGCAGACCGGGTTCAAGAAATCTGAACACAAAGACGTTCGAATCGGGACTCAAAGCTTCATTACTCTGGATATCACGCTTGAAGTTGGGTCTGCCGCCGAGGAGGTGTCAATTTCGGGCGGAGGACCGATTCTTGAGAACTCAAACGCCTCAGTCAGCTCAATGCTGGATAACAAAACGCTGGACACCTTGCCCACCGCGGGACGCAATCCCTTCTTTCTCTCGATCACTACGCCAAATGTGATACCGACCGGCGACCCGCAATTTGTAAGGCAGCAGGATCAAACCAACTCATCGCTACTCAGCTTGGGCGGTGGTCCTCGCCGCGGTAACAATTATCTGATCGAAGGGGTCTCTATTACGGATATGAGAAACCGCGCCGTGGTTATACCTTCGATCGAGGCCGTGGAGGAAGTGAAAGTGCAGGTCAGCACCTACGATGCCGAGATTGGCCGAACCGGCGGAGGCATCTTCAATACTACATTCAAGACCGGTTCCAACAACTGGCACGGCAGCGCGCTTTATCAAAACCGACCTGCGTGGGGCCAGGGCCTGCTCTACTTCACTCAAAAGGACAAGGAGCAAAAAGAGAAAGCGGGAATACCCTTTGTTAAGCCTGACTCCTATTTTCACCTTTACGGAGGCTCATTCGGCGGACGGATATTCAGAGATCGGACTTTCTTCTTCGCCAGTACCGAAGGTTACAAAACATTAACCTCGCGCAGTGAGGTGTTGATCCTCCCAACCGCCCGTGAGAGAATCGGCGACTTTTCGCAGAGTGGTATAACGATCTTCGATCCGCTGTCCACCAAGCCCGATCCGGCCAACCCAGGCAAGTTCATTCGAACGCCTTTTCAAGGCAATATCATCCCGCCCGGCAGAATAAACATTGTCGCGCAAAACTTGATGAAGCTTTTGCCAACACCGACTTCCGGCCGGAATCTGCCTTCCAATGCAAGCCTTGTCGACCGTGCTAACTCTTTTACAACCAAGATCGACCACAAGGTCACGCACAAGTACACGCTGACTGGCACATTTGCGTACTACAACTCGCGCGAGCCTGAAACCGTGTTTTTTGGAGGACCTGCCGATCCTGGAAATGGGGCGTTGTTTCGGAACGCTCAAATCCTTGCGATCAACAACATCATTGTACCCAGCAACAACACGGTGCTCAGCTTTAGATACGGCTTCACTCGATTCGCAGACAACGACATCCCTGACCCTTTTGATCCGGGGACGCTCGGTTTCTCGCAGTCGTTTGTGAATTCGATTATTTTTAAGAAATTCCCATCAATTTCCGTTCAGGGGTATGACCAAAACCGCTTCAACATGTTTGGCGATCGAGATCCGCAGGATACAACTTATTACGGACACAACGTCAACGCCTCGATGTCGAAGCTTTTTGGACGTCACACTCTGAAATTCGGAGGCGATTTCCGCGTCATCGGTATGAAGCTTTTTGCACGAGGCCAACCCAGCGGTTTCTTCGCGTTCACCAGGGGCTTTACCCAAGGCCCCGACCCCAACAGCGCATCCGCCAACACCGGCGATGCCATTGCCAGCCTTCTGCTCGGATTCCCGGCAAGCGGGAACGTTCCTATCGCGACCCCTAATAATTTTTACATCAACTACTATGCGGGTTACGTACAGGACGATTTTCGCATTAGTCCGAAGCTTACAGTGAACGTCGGCCTGCGCTACGAATTCGAACAAGGTTTGAAAGAAAGAGACAACCTGATCACTGTAGGATTCTCTCGCGATCAACAGTTTCCGGTGCAGGTTGCGCTTCCTGATGGTCGCAAACTGGTCGGAGGATTGTTGTATGCTGGCGTGGATGGCAACCCTACGCACCAGGGAGATCCATCATCGACGAAGTTTGCTCCTCGGGTCGGCTTTGCATGGTCGATGAACAGCTACACAGTGGTTCGCGGTGGATATGGAATCTTCTGGGCACCGACTCAGTATCCGTTCCCAAGCGAGAACTCGATGGGCACTCGCGGCTTCACCGCAGTCACCACCTATTTCGCAAGCGCCGACAACGGATTGACACCGGCGGGTAAGCTTGACGATCCTTTTCCGAATGGACTTGAAAAGCCGGTTGGTAGCTCGCTTGGCTTGCTTACCGGAGCGGGCGGCGACGTGCATTTCATCGATCAATTCGGGAAGTCCGCTTATGTGCACCAGTACTCGGTTGACGTGCAGCGCCAGTTTCGCGGAGAGATTGCGTTAACCGTCGGCTATGTCGGCAGCCGGTCCACAAATCTCGGGGTTGGCGGCACGGTTGATTCCACTGTAAACATAAACCAGCTAGACCCCAAGTACTTTTCGCTTGGCACGGCATTGCAGGAGAGGGTTCCAAATCCATTCTTCGGGAAAAAAGAGTTTGGCGCGCTCAGCACCTCTAGTACTATCGCCCGCGGTCAATTGCTCCGGCCCTACCCACAATTCCAGAACGTTCTTGCTCATCGTGTCAGCGGGGCACGTGCCAACTACAACGCCTTCGTAGTGAAAGCCGAACGACGCATCCATAAAGGATGGGGCATGAACGTCAACTATACTTTTAGCCGGACGAACGACAATCAGTTTGGCGAGTCCAACTTCTTTTCTAACCGTCGAAATGCTGCGCTCGACAACTACGACCTCGACCTGGAATATGGCAGGTCGCTCCTGGATACGCCGCATCGATTGAACATCACCGGCACCGTCGACCTGCCGTTTGGCGAAGGACGGCGCTGGCTGGACCGCGGAGGTTTAGTCAACGTCTTGCTCGGTGGATGGGCAGTCACCGGAATAGGTTCATACCAAAGTGGATTCCCGCTGGCGATTTCACAGTCAAACAACAACTCTGGCCTGTTCGGAAGCTCGCAGCGGCCGAACCTTGTCGCCGGAGTTGATCCTAAAACATCAGGCAGTGAAACCGATCGTCTAAGCAATTGGATCAATCCGGCGGCCTATTCGGCGGCGCCGGCATTTACTTTCGGCAATGCCCCTCGCGTGGACACGCGTGTGCGTGCGCCCATGAAGCGGAATTGGGATATTGCCTTTCAGAAGACTCAGAAGATCGGCGAGGGAAAGAGCATCATGGCTCGCGCGGAGATGATCAACATCTTTGATAACCCGAATTTTCTCGGACCAAATACGTCCTGGCTTCCCCTTCCCGCAGGACTAGATCCTCGGGATTCGACGTATTCTTTTGGGAAAATCACCGGCGTAGGCGGGTTCCCGCGGATGCTTCAGTTCACGGTAAGATTCGCCTTCTGAGCGTGAGCTGAGGGATTTACCTCTCGCAGGGAGACGAGGTCAACAAACGCAGCCCGATACAAATGAGCGCAGGCAACGGCTGGAATTTCGGACCATTGCCTGCGCTCGAAGAAAAATCGCCGCTGTCCGGTCTCGTTAACTTGAACCCCCCTCGACAGGGACTTGTTTGAACGAAGGCGGCACTGGCAGACAACACACACAAGGCGATCGACAAGGCATATCCAATGAGCAAAGGATTTTCGAAGCATGGCATACCCGCCTCCGACAGGTTGGGGGATACAGCAGCTCACGGCGCGACTGTTCTTGCCTGGATTGCTTCGCCTGAGCCAGATCTTGATTGGGTGCGGAAGCGCGCGGGAGTAATTGTGAACTCGCGTTTGAAAGCCCGGTTAAAGGCGGCTTCGGATTCATAACCTACTTCGGCGGCGATTTGTGCCACTGTATAGTTGGTTGACGTCAGCATTTGCCTTCCCAACTGTAATCGCCATCGTGTGAGATATGACATCGGAGGTTCGTTGAGGTAATGGCGAAAACGCTCGGCGAGCACCGAACGTGACACTCCAACCTCTTTCGCCAGAACGCTCAGCGTCCACGGATGCGCAGGGTTTCGGTGAATTAGCGCCAACGTTTTCCCAACCTCCGAGTCGCGGGCACCAGCCAGCCAACCGGTTTGTTCCGCAGGCAGGTTCGCAATGTAGCCGCGCAGAGTTTCGACAAACAAAACCTCTGAGAGCTTTGCTAACAATGCTTCTCCACCAGCGCGAGGCGTGTCTGCCTGATTCACGGAAAAGCGGATCGAGTTCTCTAACCATCTGCCAGACGCATCATCACGAATTCTGACTTTGAATATCGGCGGCAAGCCGCTCAGAAAGACTTGACTCAGTCGCGGCTCACAAGCCATGTAGCCACAAACGAATCTGGTCAGTTCTCCTCCTCCACCAAAGCGAACCAGCGCCAATCCCTGGCAGAAAATTCGGGCTAGATCCTGCGATATGTCCATCGTCCTGGCCGCGGAGCCGTTCTCAACAATGTGCGGATCGCCATGCGGGAAGACGACGATTTCACCGGCACCGAGCGTCAGGCTCTCACCGCCTTCCAGCCGAACCGAAGCACGACCCTCGGTGAGCAAGTGATAGACGATTACGTGTTCCGCACCCGTCGCTACATAAGGCGCGATTGTCCGCGATGGTGGCGAGCGGAGACTCCATGGAGCGGTAAATTCTCCGTTGTAAAACATCGCGCCCTGGAGCGTCACCACCTTCAACACTTCGGAAAGCACATCCATACAGCCTCTCAGCAAACCTCTCCGGACTTCTGAGCAAATCATCATACGAAAAAATGTGCCGTGAGCAAGAAAGCCGGACGCGCGGATAAGTATTGGGGGCGAAACTGGCGCATAGTAAGCCTCGTCGAAGCGGAGCTTGCAGGGTGGTCATAACTGCTCTAAGCGACCCGCTACAGCAGCAAACGAATAGAAGACACGGGAGGAAATATGAGCACAATCACAATCGCGCCGGAAATCGATAGTCTCAAAACGCGGTTGAAACAAACCTGGATGGCGGGTGATTACGACCGCTTTTCGCGCTACATGGAGCAGGACGCGCGCGCTTTTTATGAACGACTGGATATTCCTGCGGGATGCCAGATGCTGGATGTTGCTTGTGGATCTGGGCAGCTCGCTCTATGCGCAGCCCGAGAAGGAGTAAAGGTCACCGGCGTTGATATTGCGCCGAACCTGGTGCAGCGCGCCCAGGCACGTGCCAATGCTGAAGGTCTCACCGCGCGCTTCATCGAAGGCGATGCCGAAGCGCTTCAGTTTGAAGATGCCAGTTTCGACGTCGTAACCAGCCTGATCGGAGCGATGTTTGCGCCGCGGCCCGAACTCGTAGCGCGCGAACTGCTGCGAGTATGTAGCCCCGGAGGCATCATTGCCATGGGGAATTGGACTCCAGAAGGATTCGTTGGACAAATGTTCAAGACCTTCTCGAAGTTCATCGCCCCTTCCGGCATGCCTTCTCCCGTGTTGTGGGGTGACGAGGCTGTCGTGCGCCAGAGATTGGGTCACGGAGCTTTGAAGCTGACGATGAGCCGCCGTCAGTATACCTTCACTTATCCATTCCCTCCGTCTGAAGTAGTCGAGTTCTTTCGCCAGCACTATGGTCCCACAAACGTCGCGTTCGCGTCGTTGGATGAAAACAAAGCGAAAAGCCTACGCCAGGAACTGGAGGCATTGTGGAGCTCGCACAATCGGGGAGGCGCCGAATTTACGGTGGTCCCTGCGGAGTATCTGGAGGTCATTGCAGTCCGAGCCTGAGGATCTTAACCGCAGAGGAAACAGAAGAACGCGGAGGCGGTGGTTGAAACAAAGGTGTGTTTGAACTCAATGCGCCACAAAGTTCGGGGCTCTCGGTCAAGGTGGTCATTACTAACGCCACACGGTTTGCGGTGAGAAAGGAACGTCTCATGCGAAAGGAACGTCTCATGTTACCGAAAAAATTTCGTTTCTGGTTGTTTGAAGCTTTGTCCCTTAGGACCATGCGTTACGTGAATGCGATTCCGCGACACAAGGCCACCGGACTGGTCGCAGAGGTCTACGACATGATCGAGGACGACTTTTTCATCAATGGTTCGCTCATCAGTCGTTCGAAAGTGCCAAACCTGATGGCCGCCATCTGGACCGCGGGCCGTGAAAGTATACTAGTTGACGATCATCTGGATCGCACCACTAAAGAAGCAATGAATGCGGTGCTCTCGCAAGTCAACGACTGTCCCTACTGCGGCGACATGCTGGTCAGCCTCGTCCACGCCGGTGGCAAGCACGACGAAGCCTTGTCCATCTTCTCCGAAAACGAGGCGCACATTACCAACACCCAGCTGCGAAATCGACTTATGTGGGTCAAGTCCATCGCGACCCCAGGGTCAAAACTAAACATGCCTGTCCCGTTCACCGCTGCGGAGCTGCCTGAAGCCCTTGCCGCCTTGATGGCCATGAGCGATATCAATCGCTTCAGCCACGTAGTGATGGATGGTTCGCCGGTGAGCGCACCGCTTGGGCTTCGGAGCCTCAAGGCCGCGGCACTCCGGCTCTTCGGTGGCCAACTGAAAGCGACGCACGTCAAACCGCTCACGCCGGGACGAGCGTTGCCGCTGCTGCCACCAGCCCCACTGCCGCGGGATATGCGGTGGGCCAGCCCAAATCCACGCATTGCGGATGCACTCGCGCGATGGACCGCAGTAGTCGAACGTGAGTCATCGACCGTCGTCTCACTCGAGGTGAGGGAGCTCGTGACGTTCAATCTGCAGCAGTGGAACGGTGAGCTGATGCCCCTGAGCCGCAGTTGGGTGGATCCAGAGGTCAAAGAACTGAGCGGACAGGATCGTGCGATTGCGCGGTTTGCGCTCGTACTAGCAAAGGCTAACTATCAGGTTGATGAGAGGCTAGTCGAGGATGTGCTGAATGAAGACCGCTCCGAAGAACGTTTCATTCGGATTCTGGCGTGGGCGTCGTTTTCCGGCGCGCGCAGGTTCGCGCAGCGCATCGCCGAAGCGACTGTCTGCTCTCCCGGTGAGTTGAGTTATGCCTCTTAATACCAGTCGGCGGAAGGCAGTAGGCAGTAGGCAGTCGTTGTAAGAATTCACACTTGACATGTACTCAACCTGAAGAGTGCTCGTCTCGTTCTCTTGATAACACTGCAATTTCAACAAGCTGGCTATTCACAATGACTGCTTTATTGAGCTATGCTCTCGGTGGCTGAATTGTAACTGCGAAGTTCGTTCGACTAACGGGACTTCCCTGATCCGCACGACTGTTCTTTATTGGGTCTTGTGCGCCTCCCTCCCGTTTGGATTGAATGCTGGTGTAAACACCCGAACGCATTGATCGCGTCTGCCTTAAATCTTTGTTTCGAAGTACGTCAGTCCCTCTCTGAGGATGAATAGTCCTTAGACCTCACACCTGAGACTGAACTTCCTTAGGACTCTGGAGCAATCAACGAGCTTTGAGAATACTTCAGCTTGCCCTTGAGTGTGCGCCTGCGTAACGCACCACATTTATAAACCAGGCGTGCGCGAGCGACGCGGAACTCAGAAGCGAGGTCGAATCGCTAATTGTCTCACGAGCAGGCCAACATAAAAGAAGTTCGCCACGTGAATCAAAAAAACGAGGCTAACGAACCAGAACCCCGAAGACTCGTAGGCCAGATCATCGGTCGTTATGAGGTAATCAGCGACATTGGCCGCGGGGGAATGGGCGAAGTAGTATTGGCGCGCGACAAGGAGCTGGGCCGGAAGGTCGCAATCAAATTCTTAAACGCACAATTGGCGGAGGATCAAACCGGCATATGCCGCTTCAAACAAGAGGCGCGCGCAGCGTCCGAGCTCAATCATCCGAATATTCTTACCGTGTATGACATCGGCACCCACGAGGGCTCTCCCTACATCGTTTCTGAATTACTGGAAGGGGAGACGTTGCGCGAGGTATTGCAGCGGGGCGCAATGCCTCCGGGCAAACTTATTGACAACGCCGTACAAGTGGTCCGCGGTCTCGCAGCTACCCACGAGAAAGGAATTATCCATCGCGACCTGAAGCCGGAGAACATCTTCATTACCAGGGATGGGCGGGTCAAGATTCTTGATTTCGGTCTGGCCAAGCTCAAGCCGCTAAGGGTCGCCAGCGATGTAACCACCGAAGCACCCACGAGTCATTTCCACACCGAAGCTGGGGTGATAGTCGGCACCGCACGGTACATGTCACCCGAGCAGATTCGCGGTGATCCTGTTGATCATCGGTCTGACATCTTCTCTTTTGGCGCCGTGCTCTATGAGATGTTCTCGGGTATGCCAGCTTTTCAGCGCGGTAATTCAGTAGAGACGATGCACGCAATTCTTAAGGAGGAGCCGGCGGAGAACCCCAAGACACAGGACAACCCACCTCTCGAACGACTCATCCATCACTGTCTCGAGAAACGACCCGAGGCACGCTTTCAGTCGGCGAGTGATCTATGTTTCGCATTAGAAATGCTCTCCGCTCGCCCAGGCTCACGCCCTATTCACGAGTTACCGGGTACGACAGATAGCCAAACGAAGATCAAAAAAACAACGATCTTCGGCAACGCTCGGTTAGCGTGGCTGACGGCAGCGGCATTGCTGCTTGTAGTCCTCGGAGTCGCGTGGGCGTATTTCAAACGCCGTGTGACAGCGGATGTGCGGGTGACAAAGCTTGCTTTAGTGGCCCCGAGTAAGACCGGTTTTGGTCGCATCGCAGTGTCGCCGGATGGGCAGCGCCTCGCCTTTACCGCTGCGACTGGAGCCAAAGTCCAACTCTGGGTGCGTTCGCTTGACTCAACTGAGGCGTACGCACTCGCCGGGACGGATGGTGCGTCCCATCCTTTCTGGTCCCGCGACAGCAGGTTCATCGCGTTCTTCGCAGGCAGCAAGCTGAAGAAGATCGATGCCTCTGGAGGCCCTGCCACGACGTTGTGCGATGCCGGGGTTGGAACCGGCGGTACCTGGAATGCCGACGACGTAATCCTATTTTCCTCACTCGGCGGCGCGGGGATTTCGAGAGTCTCAGCGACGGGCGGGGAGGTGGCCTCGGTAGCGAAGCCCGACCTGAAACTACAGGAGACTGATTTTTCAAATCCATACTTCCTGCCCGACGACCATCATTTCTTATACAACGTTATCGGTGGTCAAAAAGAGGCTCGTGGAATCTACGTTTGCTCACTCGATGGAAGGGTGACGCAACGATTGATCCGCGCCGACTCCAATGCCCTGTATGCGCCAATGAGTTCCAGTGAGGGACTGCTACTGTTCGGGAATGATGGAGTATTACTAGGCCAGCCTTTCGATGCTTCCAGTTTAAGACTTACTGGCGAGCCGGTACCGATTGCGGAACAAGTCGGGAAGGTCCTTGATGGCACAGCGTTGGGAATCTCTCGCCGCAACGTCTCCGCATCCGACAATGGAATATTGGTCTACGATCCCCTCCCCTCCCGCCAACGCAGGAAACTGATTTGGGTGGATCGCAGTGGTAAGCAACTCGCTTCACTCGAGCGCATCGATAACGTGAATATCGTTAGCCTCTCGCCTGACGAAAAGAGCTTCATTGCATCACTGCTTGACATGCCGCTAGGCAACAACAACCTGTGGCTATCAGACGTCAGGGGCGAGAACGTCTCGCGCTTCACCTTCGACACTGCAAATGACATATACCCTATCTGGTCTTCCGATCAGAGCCGAGTCGTTTGGTCTTCAAATCGAGACGGTATTTACCAACTCTACGAAAAGGCCGCAAGTGGCTCCGGACAAGACAGACCGATTCTCGAGTCAGATTATTTTAAGTTTCCCACAGACTGGTCCAAAGACGGGCGCTTCATTTTTTATCGACAAATCGATCCGAAAACGAAATATGATATTTGGGTACTGCCAGTTGGATCACCGTCTGGCGATCTGAAACCTTTTCCGTTTCTTCATACCGAAGCTAACGAGGCAGCGGCTGTGCTCTCTCCTGACGGGCAGTGGTTGGCGTACACATCGGACGAATCAGGGAGCTACGAGGTTTACGTTGAGAGCTTTCCCAAGGGTGGGGGCAAACACCAGGTGTCGACGAATGGCGGAATCGGCCCACGCTGGCGAGGGGACGGTAAAGAGCTGTACTACCACGCGACAGACGGGAAGCTGATGTCGGTGGCGGTCAAAAGTGGGCCGAACTTTGAGGCTGCCGCACCAGTTGCGCTCTTCGAGTTCCGCGCTGGGGGCGATCTGATCACTCCTTATTATTCAGTCACGAGGGACGGGCAGAGGTTCTTGCTGAGCACGATTGTTGACAGCGACCCGACGGCGCCGCTAATGGTCATCACCAATTGGACAGCGGAATTGAAGCGGCAACAGGTCCGATGAGTTTTGGGAAATAGTGGATGTAACCGTGATTTCGCAAGTGATCTAATGGAGCTAGTCCTGTACGGGTGGCCCTCCGTGGCCGCCCTTCTCACATAATCCTAATCGCGGCATGGAGGGGGCGGCCGCGGAGGTGCCACCCGTACAGGACTAACGAGTTCTCCGCTACACTCCAATAGAAAAGTTTCGAGGATATACACAGAGACGTCCCACTCAAACCGAGCTCTAATTCGGCGAGGAACCTCTGTGCCCTCTGTGTCCTCAGCGGTTAGATTTATCTTAACTGCGGGAGAACGAGGAATGCGGACGTTTGGTTTTCGGCTACGAACGATCGCCGCGTCGCTCCGCATCTTGGTCTTCCCGGCAAAAAAGTGATCCCAATATGTCGATAGTCCTTGAACTCACATGCCACTTCGTATATGGTTTGCCCATCAAGTCAGGGATAGCACTAATTTCTTTTCACTAATGCCGAGACCAGGCGGCTAAGGCTGCTTGAAAGACCTTGCGGTCACGCGCTTAAGTGGATAAGCAACTCTCCCCGCAATTGACCGCGAGCCTCACTTTATCTGCAGAATAAGGCGGTCGGCGCCGCCGGGGCATATAGCCCAGGTATTCGCCCCGCGTCGCCTCACAGACTGCCTACCAAAACAACCTTCTGTTTTGGCCCAAACGTTCTTCAGGCCACGGGCAATCCAAATCAGTGGGAGGATTCAGTTCTAGCGGATAATCAATATTCCCCACGTAGTAACGGATTTCGTCGTTATGACTACCTACAAAACAGTAGCTAACGTCGCCGTGCTACGTAGGGAAAAATAAACAAAGGCCTAACTAAGAGACCTTCAGATTTAGCTCTTCACGTTGTGACGCTTCCTGTTATCAGTCTTCAGATTGTATCTGTCCACGTAGTAACGAATTTATTCGTTCTGACTTGCGCACCCCAAAGGCCTGGGAAGAACGTAATAGATTTGTTTTGCGAGCAAGAACGACTAAAGTCGTTACTAAGTGACGAGGGAACCAAGACGAGGGAACCAAAAATGAACTTTTATAAATCAGTATTGCTGTCGCTTTCATTGGTATTGTTAATCAGTGCCGTCGGATCAGCTCAGAGCGGGAAACCGCTACTGATGCAAAAGCCGACTCTCAGCCGCACGCAAGTCGCTTTCTCTTACGCAGGTGATTTGTGGATAGTCGGACGAGACGGCGGCGAAGCTCGACGGCTAACTACCAACGTAGGCGTAGAGACCGATCCCGTATTCTCTCCCGATGGTTCAACAATAGCCTTCACCGGGGAATATGACGGCAATATAGATGTCTACGTCGTTCCCGCTTTAGGCGGCATCCCTCGTCGCCTCACATACCATCCAGGTCCTGACACCGCAGTGGGCTGGACACCAAACGGTAAACAGGTGCTGTTTTCGTCGACGCGAAACAGCTCCTCGCCTAGGTTTGTGCGGCTGTTTACGATCTCGTCAAACGGAGGCTTCCCGACGGAGATTCCCTTGCCGATGGGCTGCGAAGCATCCTACTCACCGGATGGATCTCGCCTCGCATATCTCCCACTCTCTCGAGAGCCGTTCCCTGGCATTGCGTTCTACCAGGCATGGAAGAGATATCGCGGCGGCCTGGCTACCCCAATCTGGATCGCTACGCTTTCAAATTCCCACATCGAAAAGTTGCCGAGAGAAGATTCAAACGATTTCAACCCCATGTGGATTGAGAGCAAGATTTACTTCTTGTCCGATCGCAACGGACCCGCCACGCTGTTTGAGTACGATACTTCCACGAAGAAGGTCACCCAGTTGATAAGAAACGATGGGCTGGATATTAAGTCCGCATCCGCAGGTCCCGGAGCAATCGTCTACGAACAATTCGGTTCTCTCAACCTGTTCGATTTGAAATCTGCAACATCGAAGAGCTTGAGCATTACCGTCACTGGAGATCTTCAAGGCGTGCGACCGCGATTCGAGAAAGCTGCTTCACGAATTATCGCAGCTGGTCTTTCACCAACCGGCGCGCGAGCGGTCTTCGAGGCGCGTGGCGAAATTTTGACAGTGCCGGCCGAAAAGGGTAACGCTCGCAACCTGACAAATACTACGGGTGCCGCCGAGCGCGATCCGGCATGGTCGCCAGACGGCAAATGGATCGCGTATTTCTCTGATGATTCGGGCGAATACCAGCTACACCTCCGCGACCAGAGCGGGATGGGAAATGTGCGCAAGATCAATCTTGGCAATCCGCCGTCATTCTATTACTCACCCGTCTGGTCACCCGATAGCAAGAAAATTGCGTACACCGACAAACGGCTGAACCTATGGTTTGTAGATATCGATAAGGGAAATCCGAGCAAGGTAGACACTAATACATACGAGAATCCGTTTCGCGTTATGGATCCGAGCTGGTCGCCGGACAGTCGATGGATCACTTATACAAAACAGCTTCGAAATCGGCTCGGAGTGGTGTACGTTTACTCCCTCGAGACGAACAAGAGCGTTCAAGTGACTGATGGTCTCAGCGACGCACGCTTTGCCAGCTTCGACAAAAATGGAAAATATCTCTACTTCACCGCGAGTACCGATATCGGCCCAACAACTGGCTGGCTTGACATGTCCAGCTTCGAACATCCCGTGACCCGAAGCGTGTACGTTGTAGTGTTGCGAAAGGATCTTCCATCCCCTCTCTCGCCTGAAAGCGATGAAGAAAAAGTGGCGCAGGAGAAATCAGAAAAGGATGCAGCCGGAACGGCCGCCGCTAAGACCGCTGACCAAAAACCGGCTGGCGCCGATAAGCCACCCGACAAAGTGCAACCGGTTAATATCGACTTCGATGGCATTGGCCAGCGCATCCTGGCTCTCCCGATTCCTGCGAGAAATTATCAGGCGATGTTGTCAGGAAAAACCGGAACACTTTTCATTTTGGAAAGCCCTCCTGGCACTGGCGGCCTGCTTGGCTTTGATCAACTGATCGTTCACCGGTTCGATCTCGACAAACGGAAAGTCGAGAAAGTTCTCGAAGGCGTAACCAGTTTTGATCTCTCGTCCAACGGCGAAAAGATGCTTTATCGAATCGGCCCCGCCTGGTTCATCGCTGCAACCGCTGCCCCGGTGAAACCCGGGGAGGGGGCGCTGAAGCTGGATGACCTCGAGGTGTACGTAGATCCCCGAGCCGAGTGGAGCCAGATGTATCACGAAGTATGGAGAATGCAACGCGATTTCTTCTATGACCCGGCTTATCATGGCTTGGATCTTAAAGCGGCTGAGGCAAAGTACCGGCCGTTCTTGGACTCCGTCGCACATCGCGCTGATCTCAACTATCTGTTTCAGGAAATGCTTGGCGAGCTTTCGGTGGGCCATCTGTTTGTCTCGGGCGGCGATTCGCCGGAGGTGAAACCGATTAAGGTCGGGCTTCTTGGAGCCGATTACAAGATCGAGAACGGGAGGTACAGGTTCGACCGCATCTACAACGGCGAGAACTGGAACCCGCAGCTGCGTGCCCCTTTGACTCAACCGGGAGTCAACGTACGCACTGGCGATTACCTGCTTGCCGTGAATGGACGCGAGGTGCGTTCGACTGACAGCGTCTATAGTTTCTTCGAGCAGTCCGCCGACAAGACGGTGGTACTTCGTATTGGGCCGGATCCAAACGGCTCTAATGCTCGCGAGGTAACGGTCGTGCCGGTTGAAAGCGAGACCGGACTCAGAAACCTTGCATGGATAGAAGACAATCGCAGACGAGTTGACAAGCTTAGTGGTGGGAAGCTCGCATACGTTTATTTGCCGGATACCGCCGGTGGGGGCTATTCGAACTTTAATCGATATTACTTCGCACAGATTGATAAACAAGGAGCGGTGATCGACGAGCGTTTCAACGGCGGTGGCACAGCGGCCGACTACATCATCGATTATATGAGGCGTCCGTTGATGAACTATTGGGTGACTCGCGAGGGCGAAGGTTTCACAACGCCCGTCGGATCAGTGTATGGACCGAAAGCGATGATCACCAATGAGTACGCAGGCAGCGGTGGGGACTTGCTTCCGTGGTTGTTCAGACGTGCGGGTATCGGGCCGTTGGTAGGCAAACGCACATGGGGCGGACTCGTCGGAATCTATGATTATCCGCAGTTGATTGATGGGGGCAGCGTGACCGCTCCGCGAGTGGCCTTCTGGAGCCCGGATGGAAAGTGGGACGTGGAAAACCATGGCGTCGCGCCTGATGTCGAGATCGAGTTTGATCCTGAAGCGTGGCGAGCGGGTCGAGACGTCCAACTCGAAAAGGCGGTCGAACTGGTAATGGAAGCGTTGAAAAAACATCCACTTCCTTCATCCAAACTACCGGCTTACCCCAATTACCATCAGAGTCAATAAGAAGGACCACCTCCGTTTCTCATCGCGTCTCAGTTCGTTCTTGCTGTCGGAAGTGAACGAAGGCTTGATTTGCTGGATTTTACACGGAATTTCTTCAGGTAGATCCTCAGTGCTCAAGTGCCTTGTCTTACATCCGTTTACGCTGCAATTGTTGTTCGCCTTTCGTTCATTATGGGTGAAAAGTGGGTGAAAAACTTTCATACCTCGGTCGCCTGTAAGCGGTTTCTTGCAGCAAAAACGAAGTCATAAAATGAGAATTTAGCCCGAAGCATTTGGTACTCTGCTTGCAATTGAAGAGACGGAATGGCTAAGAAGATTCTAGTTGTTGAAGACTCCCCGGACTCCCGCGAACTCCTGCAAGTCATCCTGGAGTCCGAGGGTTTTGATGTTGCCCTCGCCGAGGACGGCGCGGAAGGAATTCAACAGGCAACAAAAGCAACGCCGGACTTGATCATCAGCGACCTTAGCATGCCTCGAATTGACGGGATACGAATGATAAAGCGACTCCGTGAACTACCGAAGGTGCGAAGGGTGCCAATACTCGCGCTCACATCACACGGCCTTGAAAAGGCTATGAATGCTATTCGCGCAGGAGCTGACAGAGTCCTGACGCGACCGGTGGAGAATCATCTCCTGATGTCGTTTGTTTACGACCTGCTTAACAGATCGTCCTTCAGGGCAGCGAAAACATAGGACGTATAGTTGGCGTGCTCGCTAACTTGAAAGGGGTTTGCAGATTTCAGACTTCAGATTGCCTATTTCAAAATAGACCTACTCAAAATAGACTCATTACGATTTATAACTTCGGCATTGAATCCCATTTCATCAAATTCGCTTCTGTTGTTTGGCCGTTCTTTTCCAACCATTGCTGCATCAAATTTCCCACCGCTTTCCCGTAGATCCGATGTGAAAAGACCACAGCACTGCCAAGCCCTTCATACATTCTGAATCTGGAGAACGCCACCTCTATGAATTCAGGGCGACCGAAGATGACAACGATCAAATGCTCGGCCGGTTTGTTTTGGGTCCTCGGCACGGACTCTGTCTTAACGACAACTGCCTTGTTCGCCTTGTAAGTATCCAGCACTCTGTTCGCTGTAGCAGCAAGACCTTCTCCGTCCTTTACGTTTCGATAAACCAGTAGCGTCACCATCTCCGTCCACGCCTTCAGATCTTCCTGACCTGCAGGGGTATATTCGTGTTGATCCTTGTCGGTGAAGCGGTGGAAGTAGTTGACGTTGGCGAAGGTGAATGACGGGGTCTTGCCTTGAGCGCTGGCAACCGGCGTCGGCGATCCAATTGTTGGTGGAAGAAAGAGTATCGCGAGAAGAATGGTTGTGATTCGTTGCAATTTGTTTCCTCCCTATTTGTGTGACGGAACGTAATCATTGCGCAGAGTAGCTGGTGTGCGCTAGTCCGAGCGAGAGACTAGTTAGATTGCACCTACGACGAGCCGCGATGCGAGCACGATTTTCCGGAATCCACCAACTGCGAGACTGTGTGAAGAGTCCAATACCACCCACGGAACGTTGGTGGGATTTGACCTTTTCGCAAGTCTTCGGCAATGGGTAGTTTTGTTTTTCAGCCTTAAGGGGACGGCGTGCAATGGGCGATCAGGCCGCAAATTCCGCAGACTGGATAGTCTACGGTACATCCCAGCGGTACAATTCTTGCCCTTTCATCCTGGGTAAGGTACGCCCCGGTGTAAGAGCCGGACGAAATTCGGACATCGTGTGTACCGCCACGAATCGGTTTTCAAAAACGGTTCGTTTAGAAAGGAGCAGCCATGAACTCGATCAAGCGTTCATTAACCATCGCGATGATTCTATTCATTGGATTGGCCAGCATTGCCGTCGCCGCACAGTCGGTTTATCGAATTTCGGAAAAGGAGATGAAAGACCTTCTCGCGAGAATCGACAAACAAGCGCAAGAGTTTCGAGGCAGTCTTAAGAGTGCCCTGAATCACAGCGATATCGATCATTCAAAACAAGAGGATCGCATCAACGACTTTGTCAAAGGATTTGAGAATGCGACTGAAAAGTTGAAGCACCACTACAGTGACAAAAACACCGCTCCCGCTGATGTTGAAGACGTGCTGACCCGGGCCGCTCACATCGACAGCTTTATGGAGAGACATCATCTTTCGCCTCGCGCCGAGAGCGATTGGGCCGCATTGCGCAAGGGTCTCGATACCCTTGCCGATGCTTACCAGGTGTCCTGGAATTGGTCTGAACACCGACGCTAACAATTTTTAGGTTGAAACCTTTTTGCGAGCTTTTGCGGTCGTTTGCCTCTTTGCGCGAACCATAATTTCGAGTCCATAGAACTTGGGTTATGGTTCGCGCAAGGCGACAGCAAAGCTAAAATTTTTGGATTGATTATCGAGATCTATAAAGCTCTGGAAACTGCTTCTGTAGATTCGCAACCTTGGGAAGATCATTCATAACGATGTAAGGCTCATCTGGGTGATGCACCACATAGTCCTGATGATAGGCCTCCGCCCGATAAAACTGACTCCCGACTCCCAGCTTGGTCACAATCGGATCCTCAAACACCTTAGCCTTGTTGAGCTGTTCGATGTACGCTTGCGCGATTCGTTTCTGCTCTTCATTCACGCAAAAGATCGCGGAGCGATATTGTGTGCCGCGATCCGGACCCTGCCGGTTCAGCTGAGTTGGATCGTGTGCCACTGAGAAAAAAATCTTAAGAATCCGTCCAAACGTAATCTGTGAAGGATCGTACTTCACTCGGACCGACTCGGCATGTCCGGTACGGCCGCTGGAAACAGTCTCATAATGGGCTGTCTCCGCCGAACCGCCGCAATAACCCGATTCTGCATCGATCACCCCCTTTACGTGTTCAAAGACCGCTTCGATGCCCCAGAAACAACCACCCGCCAGGACAGCTACCTGCTCCCCCTTCGTAGTCGCTAACGGCGTATCAACCGCGGGATCAGGCAGCGCTACATTGGCGCCGGCCACGCTGCAACCAAGGGATAAAACAAACGGAATTAAAAAGAGGCTTCGAAGACAGTTCATAGATTCTACCTTTCCGGTGAACAGTCGAAACTGTTCAAACACAGATATATAATCAATCCGCCGATCGAGTTCGTCAACTAAACGCCCAAATGTTTCTCTGTATTACGACCGATAAATGCTTAATCGGCGCAGCTGGCTTATGAAACTTGCGTTATATTTCTCCGGTGTTAAAATCGCCCTCGCTCATAGTTGCACCGGCCGCTTGTGATTTCAAAATCCGAGCAGACGACCAAAGATCCGAGCACAAACGTCGGTTCAACTCAACTCACATCAACGCTATTCGACACGCCGTGTTGTCAATGAGGTGACAAATGAAGACGAAGACAATCTATTCAACCCTATTGGTCATCAGCTTACTCCTCGTCACCGCAAGTGCACAGCAGCGGCGAATGCAACTCGACGATCTTGGCCGGCTCGTTCGCGTCTCCGACCCCCAAATCTCACCGGATGGTAAGTCAATCGTTATCGTAGTCGGACGCGCTAACTACGACGACAATCGCTACGACACGGATCTTGTGCTGGTCGACGTCGCTAGCGGCGCTCAGAGGACTTTGACAAGTGATCGGCGCAGCGTGAGCCATCCGCGTTTCTCACCGTCTGGCGATCGGCTTGCGTTCCTTTCAAATGGCGTCATTGCTAACAACATTCCTGCGAGAGCTCAAATTTTCGTAATGCCGATGGGCGGTGGCGACGCTCGCCGGATAACAAGCGCCCCAAAAGGGATTCAGCAGTTTGCGTGGTCGCCTGATGGTCGCTCAATCGCCTACGCCACCGAAGACGAGCCCGAGAAGAAATCCGGCCCGGAGCGCTTTAACGACTCATTCGAAGTGGGCAATGATGATTTCCTGATTCAATCGCCGGCGTTTCCGACACACGCGTGGATTGTTCCTTCTGAAGGCGGCGCAGCCAAGCGTCTTACGTCCGGAGCGTGGAGTCTTCCGATTAATCATCCTCCCGGTGCGCCCGCGTCTCCACTGGCATGGTCACCTGACGGCAAAGCTGTCGTTCTCGTTCGGCTTGCAACCCCGCACTCCGGTGATTCTCGAGACGCGACTATACAAATCATAGATATAGAAACAGGAAAGATGCGTGGCGTCACTGGGCACAAAGAGTTCGAGGGTCAACCGACATTCTCACCCGATGGGTCTCAGGTCGCGTACTGGCAGCCGCGTGATGGTGAATCCGGAAATCTTAACGAGATACATATCGCTCCTTCGAGCGGGGGAACGGGGAGAAGCATCACACGAGCATTGGACCGCAACATGGCGAGATCGATCTGGATGCCGGACGGGAAATCGTTGGTCGTCGGAGCAAACGATGGAACTCGCGTGTCATTGTGGCTGCAGCCGATCGAGGGTCCCGCCCGAAAGCTTGACCTGGGCAATCTCAGCCCCTCTTCGTCGTTCTGGGTAGATGTGGCGGTCGGGAGGAACGGAGCGATCGCATTCACCGCGACCGAACCATCCAGACCAGCGGAACTCTACTACATGTCTTCTTCCACAAGTGCGCCGAAGCGATTAACGAACCTGAATGCCGAGGTCGCCGGATTTGCTCTTGGAAAGACCGAGGTTATCTCCTGGCAGTCGGACGGTTTTACGCATAACGGAACGGTGACGTATCCTCCTGACTTTGTCGCCAGCCAGAAGTACCCGTTGGTGCTTGTGATACATGGCGGTCCGACGGCGGCCACTCTCGAGACATTCTCATCGCAAGCTCAGCTGATGGCAGCGAAGGGCTGGGTGGTGTTCCAACCGAATTACCGAGGCAGTGATCAGATCGGCAATGTATACCAGCGAGCGATAATTAATGATGCAGGCGCAGGACCCGGCCGCGATGTGATCGCAGGAGTTGCCGCCTTGAAGCAACGCGGATTCATCGACGCCAGTCGAGTTGCGGTGTCCGGCTGGTCTTACGGCGGCTACATGACAACGTGGCTGCTAGGCAACTATCAGGGATGGCGGGTTGCAGTGGCGGGCGCCGCGGTAACCGACTGGCTGGATCAATACAACCTCGGTGACGCAAATGTACGCCGGGGAGCGGCATTTGGAGGCTCACCGTGGACGGATGCGAAACGTATGCAGTCTTACATTGACCAGTCGCCGATCACGTACGCGTCCAAGATTCGCACGCCCACTTTGGTGATGACCAACACACAGGATTTCCGCGTCACGCCAACACAGTCGTTCAAGCTATTCCACGCATTGAAAGACAACGGAGTTGAGACAAAATTTATCGCGTATCCGATTTATGGACATAACGCGGGAGATCCGGTTCGGCAGCGGGATGTGCAACGACGGTGGATTGATTGGATTGATCAGCACTTCCGGGAGGCGCCTTCAAGTGGGCAGTAGGATCTATATTGCTGGCTTGATGTGAACCTTGAATGAGACCACACGCTCGACTCTGCCGTTGCAAGCTTTCACCTGCAGTGTAACGACATATTTTCCTGCGTCTCCGATCTGCGGAGTCACATATACGATACCGATCCCCTCAGCGTATCCATTCGTCTTAATTTCTCTTCGATATGACTCCGAAACGTGGATGAAATCCGGTGCCGGCGATAGCAGTTCAAACTGGCTTTCACTTTCGTCTTCGAGAAAGCACGTAGAGGTCACGGTCACGACGAACGGGTCGCCTTCGCGGGTTACAAACAGGTTCTTGCCTGGAGTGAGAAATGGTGGAGCAATGGAAGAGTAGATATCTCCGGTTGAAGTTGAACCGTCGCTTTGACCCAACTCAGAAGGGTTCCCGTTTTGAGAGGAATCATTGCTCAGACCTGCCGACCGGTTCCGGGCTGTACGGAAACCTTCGCTCTGCCCTGCTGAGGACGGATTCCCGGTTGCTATTAAGCACCAATACGCAAGGAAAATAACCCAGATCGCTCGTCTAATCATTTCTCACCTCTTGACCTATGTCTAAATGCATAATACGTTGCGCATTCCGGAGATTATGCTTGTGATGGATGAGTCGTCGTGGCAAGCTTTGAGTCGGGGGTTCTTTGATTAGAGTTAAGATTCAGAAGCTCAAAATTTCAGATTTCAAATTATTTCAAATATATTTCAAATCTCAAATTGCAGATATATTGCAGATTTCAAATTGCAGATTTTCAAAACGAGTGGTGAACGGGAAAAAAATTGTTGTCGTAATGCCAGCGTACAACGCCGCGTTGACACTGCACCGAACCTACAGTGAGCTTCCCTTCGAGATCGTAGATGAAGTCATCCTGGTGGACGACGATAGCGCGGATTCGACGGCCGATATTGCACGCCAGATGGGGCTTACTGTCTTCAAACACAAACGAAATTTGGGCTACGGAAGAAATCAGAAGACCTGTTACCGAGAAGCGCTCAAGCATGGCGCGGATATCGTGGTCATGCTGCATCCGGATTACCAATACTCGCCAAAACTCATCGTATCCCTGGCCGGGATGATAGCGTATGGTGAATTCGATGTAGCTTTAGGATCCCGGATCCTGGGTGTCGGAGCACTTCAGGGCGGAATGCCGTTGTACAAATATGTAAGCAATCGAGTATTGACAGCAATTCAAAATCTACTGCTTAACTACAAGCTCTCGGAGTACCATACCGGATATCGTGCTTTTGATCGTTCGGTGCTGGAAAAGCTTCCGCTTGAGGAGAACTCGGATGCCTTCGTATTCGATAACGAGGTCCTGACTCAGGCTGTGTACTTCAACTACAGGATCGGCGAGGTTTCATGTCCAGCAAGATACTTCGCGGAAGCATCTTCGATCGGTTTCTTACGGAGCATAGCCTACGGCCTCGGCGTGCTGAAGACTTCCCTCAAATTCCGAATTCAAAAGATGGGTCTCTACAACTTTCCGATATTTAATCCGCAAGGAAGCAAAAC